>NZ_GG700630.1:20656-384224 GCF_000162875.1 Slackia exigua ATCC 700122 | reverse complement strand
GCCCTCCCTGGTCCTGAGGTAGGTGATGTCGCCCACGAGCTTGCAGGTGGGCAGCGGGCTCGTGAAGTCGCGCTTTATCAAATCGGGCCTGGCCGGAGCGTCCTCGTCGGGGATCATGGCCCTCTTCTTGGAGTTCGGGGCGATTCCCCCGTATGCCCAGCTCCTTCATGCATTTCCTCACGCGGTACAGCGTCGTGCCGGCGAACTCCTCGGGCAGGAACGCCAGCACGAACCTGGCGCCGAAGGTGCGGTCCGATTCCAGCCACACGCGCTTCACCTCGGCCCTCAGCCCGGCCCACGGGTCGTCCGGCTCGCCCTTGGCCAGCCAGCTGTAGAAGCCCGACCTCGACACCTCCAGCACTCTCGCCATCATCTTCACGGGGTAGCTGTCCTTCTCCGCCCTCATCAGGCGGTACCTGTCTACCTTGCTTGGTTCGCGGCGAAGAAGGCGCTCGCTTTTTTTAGGAACTCGTTCTCCTGCTCGAGCTCGCGGACGCGCTTGCGCAGCCGCCTCAACGTGCGCTGGGGCGACCGCCGCACCTACCGCGTCTGCTGCGACGGGGCACCCAAGGGCAGCGTCATCGCGGTTGGCACGGTGGGCGCTGTGCAGTCCGCCGAGGACAGGCGCTTCTTCGAGGAAGGTCTCGCCGTGGTCGTCAGGCGCCTTTGCCCCAAGGCCATCGTCGTCTACGGCAGCGCGCCCGAGGAGGTCTTCGGCAGGTACCGCGACATGGGTATCGAGATCGTCCAGTTCGACAGCGAGATCTCCCGCGCGCACGGGGAGGTGGCGTGATGGGTACCGGCGAGCACGGCGGGTTTGGCTACACCTCCGGGTCGGGCAAGACGAAGATCTTCACGCGGGTTTGGTACGAGGGAACCGTCACCGTCGGAGGTGAGGTGCGCGACGTGAGCCGCAGGGTTTACCAGCGCAACGACATCGACTTCGGTTACTATGATTCCAAGACGAAAAGGACAAATCTGCAGCGTATGATGGACGGCGATGCTCCAATCGGAAACGATGGCAAGCCTGTCCAGTTGCATCACATCTTGCAGCAAGAGAGCGGTCCGATGGCTGAGGTTCGGGAGGTTACCCACCGAGAGTACAAGCGGACCTTGCACGGGCTCGTGGGTAGAGGCAACAGCTTCAGGAACAACCCTGACCTCGTGAAACAGTACAACAACTTCCGGAGCGCCTATTGGAAGTGGCGCGCCCAGCAACACCTAAAAAAAGGAAAGTAATGAACGGCAGAATCAACGACTTGATGACCCGACTTGGGGACAAGGGCTCTTTTACCAAAGTCGCACCGACCCAGGAGATGCTTGCCGAAGTAGAGGAAAAGCTTGGGTTCATCGTCCCCGAGCAGTTCCTCGAGTACCTCAACATTTATAGCCACGGCGGAATTGGCTTCGAGATTCTTGGGGTCGGGTTTGATGGGAGCATCTCCTTTTTGGAAGAGACCCTCGAGTATCGTGAGGACGGTCTTCCCGACAGCCTTCTCGTTATCGAGAGCTGCGACGAATGGTTGTATTGCATCGACGTGAACACGGGCGAAGTTGTGTCCTGGTCCATCGATGAGGATCCTCGAGTCGAATATGCCTGCTTCGACGATTATCTGGTAGACCGTCTTAACGACGCAATCGAGAACCTGTAGGCTAAACCAGCCTAGAAAGGCGTATGCGGGCTAAAAACCCCTCTGTCAAGCACAATTCGACAGAGGGGTTTAGCATGCTAAGCTGGGGAAATGCGCACTTCGGGCGGCTTTCCGTCACTCCCACTCGATCGTTGCAGGTGGCTTGGACGTGATGTCGTACGCCACGCGGTTCACGCCCGGCACCTCGGCCACGATGCGGCCGCTCACGCGCGCAAGCACGTCGTACGGCAGCTTCGCCCAGTCGGCCGTCATAGCGTCCGAGCTCTCCACCGCGCGCAGGATCACCGGCCGCGCGTACGTGCGCTCGTCTCCCATGACGCCTACGCTCTTGATGTCGGGCAGCACGGCGAAGTATTGCCAGCAGCTGTGCTCGCTGTTCCTCTCGCCGGTCTCCTCGAACAGTCGCGCGTTGTACGCATCCAGCTCTTCGCGCACGATCGCATCGGCGTTCTTCAGGATCTCGAGCTTCTCGGGACTCACAGCGCCGATGATGCGAATCGCCAAGCCCGGTCCCGGGAACGGCTGGCGATGCACGATGCGGTCGGGCAGCCCGAGCGCCGTGCCCAGCGCGCGTATCTCGTCTTTGAAGAAGTGGTCGAGCGGCTCGATCAGATCGAAATGCACGCCCTCGGGGAAGGGGATCAGGTTGTGGTGGCTCTTGATCGTGGATGCCTTGCCGCCGGTCTTGCGAGCGCCGCTCTCAATGATGTCCGGATAGATTGTGCCCTGGGCCAGGTACTTCACGCCGCCCGTCTTCTGCGCGACGGTGAAGAACTCCTTCCAGAACTGCGTGCCGATGATGCGCCGTTTCTGTTCCGGCTCCACCACGCCGTCGAGCAGCTCGGCATAGCGCTCTTCGGCATGCACGTGCACGAAATCCACGTCGAACTGCTCGGTGAAGACGCGCTCCACCTCTTCGGGCTCGTTCTTGCGCAGCAGTCCATGGTTGATGAACACGCAGGTCAGCTGCTTGCCGATCGCACGCGACAGGAGCGCGCCCACGACGCTGGAGTCCACGCCGCCCGAAAGCGCCAGGATGACGCGGTCGTCGCCCACGGTCTTGCAGATCGACGCGACCATCGAATCCACCAGATTCTCCATCGACCATGTGGCCGAGAGCCCGCAGATGTCGAACAGGAAGTTCTTCAACATGTCGCTGCCGTGTTCGGTATGGCGCACCTCGGGATGGAACTGCGTCGCGAACAGCATCTTCTCTGCGCATTCCATCGAAGCCACCGGGCAGGTGTCGGTGACCGACGTGACGACGAATCCTTCCGGCACGCGGCTCACGGCGTCGCGATGGCTCATCCAGACGGTCTGCTCCTCGGGCGTTCCCGTCAGAAGCCTGCTCTCGCCGCGACGCGACAGCGGCGCCGCGCCGTATTCGCCCTTCTCGGTATGGCCGACCTCGCCGCCGAGCGTCGTCGCCATGATCTGCTGCCCGTAGCAGAAGCCGAGCACGGGCACGCCCAGCTCGAAGACCTTCGGATCGACCGAAGGCGCATCCTCCGCATACACGCTCGCCGGGCCGCCCGACAGGATGAGGGCCGACGGCTTCATGGCGGCGATCTCCTCGGCGGGCGCATCGCATGCCACGATGGAGGAGAACACCCCCAGATCGCGCACGCGCCGTGCGATCAGCTGCCCGTATTGGGCGCCGAAATCGAGCACGATGACGTTCTCTTCGGGCAGGGCGGTCTCACTCATGCGGGCTCCTTAGCTGATATGCGCCTATATATGCACTCAAGACGTGCTTGCCTGAATATCCAGGCAAGTGTTTTCGGGTTGCAAGCATAGCGCATGGCGTGCGCAAATGGGCGAAGAAGGGATGAAACCGCATCAGGAGCCGCAGCGTGAATCGGAAGCCTCAGCATGGATCGGGAGCGCTGCCTCGCATACGCCGGCGACAGCGGAGACGGATGCGCACCGGCGCGAAACTCGTGTGACCAGCGCCATGTCCACGAAGCTCAAAACAGGGGAGGTCTCGCCGCCTTGTCCATCCTTGCAGCGTTCATCAGGCCTTGAATAGCGAAGGCACCGGCGACCCCATCCGCCCCTGCGTTGATTCTCCGAAGACCTGTCCGGCCCCTCGTCCCGGCGCGCCTATGCGCGTATCATATCCACGCTGAATTCCCGCCCGAACCATGCGCGCTTCCTGTGCGCTTCCAACCGAAAGCTGACGGTATCCATGATCGCACTCGAAGCGCTCAAGGCGCTGCTCATCGGCGTCGTCGAAGGCCTGACCGAATGGCTTCCCGTGTCATCCACCGGACACATGATCCTGGTGGACGAATTCGTGAAGCTCGACGTCACTCCCGAATTCCTCGCGCTCTTCCTCGTGGTCATCCAGATCGGCGCCATTATGGCCGTCATCATCCTGTACTTCTCGAAGCTTAACCCCTTCGCCCGCACGAAGACCCCGGACGAGCGCCGCAGCACCTGGCGTTTGTGGGGCATGGTCGTCATCGGATGCGTGCCCGCCGCCGTCGTGGGCATCCTGCTCGACGACTGGGTGAACGCGCACTTCTACCATGCCTACGTGGTGGCCGCCATGCTCATCGCCTACGGCGTCGTCTTCATCGCGCTCGAGCGCCGCAACGCCCGCCGCTTCGCCGCCTATGCGCGCGGCGTGGAATCCGGCGTCGTCAAAGGCGACGTCCCGCGTCTAGCCGACGGCTCGCTCGATCCCGACGGCCTGTTCGCCGTGCGCACGGTCGACGACATCGATTGGCGGACCGCCCTCAAGATCGGCTGCTTCCAGGTGCTCGCCATCATTCCCGGCACGTCCCGCTCCGGCGCCACCATCATCGGCGGCATGCTTACCGGCTGCTCGCGCACGGCTGCCGCGGAATTCACGTTCTTCCTGGCCATCCCCATCATGTTCGGCTGGGGCCTGGTGAAGATTGTGAAATACATCGCGCATGCAGGTCTTGCCATGGACTCGACCGAGATCGCCGTCCTCGTCGTCGGCATCGTGACCGCGTTTCTCGTGTCCGTCGTCTCCATCAAATTCCTGATGGGCTACATCAAACGCAACGACTTCGCGCCCTTCGGCGTCTACCGCATCGTCGTCGGCGTTATCGTGCTCGGCTACTTCCTCGCGAAAGGCTTGGCCGCGTAGCGCCGCCGAACGCACCGCCACGGGAAGCGATGTAGGCGCACTCCGAAACCGACACAGCGAAAGGCACGCACGGATGATAGATCTCGATACCCTCAACGGCCCCCAGCGCGAAGCGGTGCTCTGCACCGAAGGACCCTTGCTCGTCCTCGCGGGCGCCGGCAGCGGCAAGACGCGCGTGCTCACGTATCGCATCGCCCATATGCTCGAAGACCTGGGCATCCAGCCGTGGCAGATCCTGGCCATCACGTTCACCAACAAGGCCGCCGCCGAGATGCGCGAGCGCCTCGGCCGCCTCGTGGGCCCCGCCGCCCGCGGCATGTGGGTGAGCACCTTCCACAGCATGTGCGTGCGTATCCTGCGCACCGACTGCGAGCGCCTGGGCTTTTCCCAAGGCTTCACCATCTACGACGACGATGATTCGAAGCGCCTGGTGAAAGACATCATGGCCGAGCTGAACATCGACCCGAAGCGCTGGCCCGTCAACGCCATCCGCAGCCGCATCTCCGCGGCGAAAAACGAGCTCATCGTGCCCGGCGTCTTCGCCGATGAGGCCCACGACCCGACCGCCAAGGTATGCGCCCGCGTCTACGAGCGCCTGCAGGAACGCCTGCGCGCGGCGAACTCCTTCGACTTCGACGACCTGCTTCTCTACACGTACCTGCTGTTCAAGCATCATCCCGACGTGCTGGCCGCCTACCAGGACCGTTTCAAGTATCTGCTCGTGGACGAATACCAGGACACCAACCACGCCCAGTACGAAATCACCAAGCAGCTCGCGGCGAAGAACCGCAACATCATGGTCGTGGGCGACGACGACCAGTCGATTTACTCGTGGCGCGGTGCCGACATCCGCAACATCCTCGAATTCGAGTCGGATTACCCGCAGGCGCGCTCGGTCAAGCTGGAGCAGAACTATCGCTCCACCGGCACGATCCTTGCCGCCGCGAACGCCGTGGTTTCCCATAACCGCAACCGCAAGGCCAAGAAGCTCTTCACCGAAGCGGGCGAGGGCGACAAGATATCGGTCTATATGGCGCCCGACGAACGCGATGAAGGCCGCTGGATCGCAGGCGAGATCGAACGTCTGCATGGCCAAGGGATCTCGTACGACGAGACGGCGGTCTTCTACCGCACCAACGCGCAGAGCCGGTCGCTCGAAGACATGCTGCTGCGCGCGGGCGTGCCCTACCGCATCGTCGGCGGCACCAAGTTCTTCGACCGCGCCGAGATCCGCGACGTCATGGCCTACCTGACTCTCATCGTGAATCCGGCCGACGACATCGCCGCCAAGCGCGTTATCAACGTTCCGCGCCGCGGCATCGGCCGCACGACCATCGAGCACATCGATGCGGTGGCTCAGACCCTGCACCTGACGTTCATGCAAGCCGCCCAGGCATGCATCGCCGACGAAACCCTGCGCGCGAGCACCCGCAGCGCGCTTGCGTCCTTCACCGGGCTCATCGCGGAGGCCGGCACCTATGCGGGCGACCTGCGCAAGGTCATCGAGGCCGTCATCGACAAGAGCGGGCTGATCGCGGCTCTTGAAGCCGAGCATACGGACGACGCTCAGAGCCGCGTCGAGAACATCCGCGAATTCCTGTCGGTCGTGGACGAATACATCGAAACGCACGAGGTCGATGAAAGCGCGCTGCCGCCCGAAGGCGTGCGCCTGCTCGCCGACGTGCGCCAGCTCTCGCCCGAGAGCATGGCCGACTTCATCGAATGGGTCCGTCTGCGCACCGATCTGGATGCTGCGGCCGACGCCGACGGCCACGCGGTCACGATGATGACGATCCATTCGAGCAAGGGCCTGGAGTTCGATGCGGTTTTCTCCGCTGGCATGGAGGAATCGCTCTTCCCTCATACGAATTCGAGCCACGACGAGGCGGGCCTCGAGGAAGAGCGCCGCCTGGCCTACGTCGCCATCACGCGCGCACGCAAGAAGCTGTATCTGACCTGCGCCGCCACGCGCAAGATGTACGGCGAGACCAACGCGAACCCCGTATCGCGCTTCGTGGGGGAGATCCCTTCCGACCTGCGGCATAACATCGGTCTTGGCAGCGAGGGCCTATCGGGCACCGGCTGGGAGAAGCGCGGCAGCCGCCGCGGCATCTCGGGCAGCGGCACCGAGGCGGGAGAGGGGCGCGTCTTCGGCCTCTCGTCGACGAGTTACAGCCGCAGCCGCGGCCGCGTGAGCCCGAACATCGGGAAGAAATCGGCGGCATCCGTCACGTTCGCCGCCGGCGACGTCGTCGACCACAAAACCTTCGGTCGCGGCCGCGTGACCAAGGTCGATGGCGACATGCTGCACATCAAGTTCGTCAAGGGCAATGTGATGAAGAAGCTCTTGAAGGACTACGCGCCCATCGTCAAGATCGAGACGTAGGGCGGCTCGCGGCTGCATGCCTGTGCATTCCGGTTTCGTCGCGGTACGTGCAGATAGACGAAAGGCCCGCATCGGCGGGCCTTTCTCGTGCTAGAAGAATGGGGCGGTCGGCGGCGCCGCCGAGCGAGCGATGGCGCATCGAAGCGGGGGATAGATGTCGTGCATCGATGCGGGACGGTCGGCACCGCCGCCGTGCATGCTTCGTCTACTTGCACCCTGCGCAGAACGAGCAGGCCGTCGGGGTGGCGGCGATGCCGCCCAAGGCGCTTTCGCGCAGCTCGAAGGGAAGCGAGGCGCCTACGCGGCGCTGGGCGTCGATCGTCTCGTCGAAATTGACGAAGTTGCCGATGCCGGCGAGCGCGATCTGCGCCGAAACGAGCGCGTTGGCGGCTCCCGTGGCATTGCGCTTCTGGCAGGGCACCTCGACGAGGCCGGCGATCGGGTCGCATACGAGCCCCATGAGCCCCATCGACGCGTTTCCCGCCGCGTCGAGGCATTGGCGCGGCGTGCCGCCGAAGAGCTCCGCCACCGCGCTCGCGGCCATGGCCGAGGCGGATCCGACTTCGGCCTGGCAGCCGCCCTCCGCGCCCGACACGCTGGCGTTGCGCGTGATCAGGTATCCGATCGCGGCGGCGTTCGCGAGCGCGTCCCGCAGCTGCTCGTCGGTGAATCCGTAGACGTCCTGGCAGGCGAGCAGCACGCCGGGGATCACGCCGCAGGCGCCCGCCGTCGGCGCGGCCACGATGCGTCCCATCGACGCGTTGGTTTCGAGCGCGGCCATCGCGTACGTGGTCGCCTTGGCCATGAGCGGGTCGAGCGGCCCCGTCGTCAGCGCATCGAGCTTCTGCGCTTCGCCGCCCAGCAGCCCGCCGATGGATTCCCTCGGCGCTGCGATCGGCGTCGTGGCCGAGGCGTGCATGATCTCGAGCGCGCCCATCAGGTAGTTGCGCGTGTCGTCCACGGCGATGCCGTCGGCGGCGAGCAGGCAGCGCTCGCGCCGGCAGATGGCCTCCGAAATTCTGATTCCTTCGCGTTCGCAGTAGGCGAGCAGCTCGCGGCCGTTCGCGAAATCGATCTCATCGAATGCCGCGGCGGCTTCCTCGGCCGTCATGTCCGCGCCGAAGCCCGTGCCGGGCCCGTTCGCGTGTTCGGGCGGGATGGCGTCGGAGGCGCGGTCGCTCTTCACGATGCGCACGTCGTGGATGTCGGGGTGCACCAGCAGCGCGTCGGCGATCCCTGCGGGGATCTCGTCGTCGGTCTGCATGATCGTGTAGGCGGTATCGCCCTTCTTCTCGCGGAACAGGCGCGTGGTGGCGATGTTGATGTCGCAGGCGCTGATGATGCTCGCGATGTGCGCGAGCACGCCCTTCGCATCGGTCTGTCGGATGACGACGCTGTGGAATTCCCCGGTCAAGCGTACGTCGACGCCGTTGATGCGCGTGATGACGGCCGCGCCGCCGCCGATGCTCTCGCCGCGCACCGATACGTGCGCGCCGGTGTCGTCGATCACATCGATGTCCACGGTGTTGGGGTGGTCGACGTGGTCGGCGGCACGCGGCGTGAGCGTGAAGGCGAGCCCGGCCGCCTGCGCGCAGTCGAACGAGTCGCGGATGCGTTCGTCGTCGGGCGCCATGCCGAGCATGCCGGCGACGAGCGCCTTGTCGGTGCCGTGACCGTCGTGGGTCTGGGCGAAGCTTCCGTAGAGTTTGAAATCGGCGGCGACGGGCGTGCCCGACAGCAGGCGCCGGCACATGAGCGCGATGCGCAGCGCGCCGGCCGTATGGCTGCTCGACGGGCCGATCATGATGGGGCCGATGACGTCGCGGATGCTGATGATCTTCACGTAAGGCTCCTTTCCGCGCCCGAGGCGCGGCTCAATGCCTGATTGTGCGTTTCGAGCGCATCCCGCGGGCATGGCCGAGGGGCATGCGCGTGCCCATGATACACTTGCCCGCTGTGGATCACGACTGACCCGAAAGGAATGCAAAATGGCTTCACCGATTCTGGTGATGGGGCACAAAAACCCAGATAACGATGCGATTTCGTCTGCCGTCGGATACGCGTGGCTGAAAAACGAGATCGCCCGTCGCGACGGCTCCGACGACGTCTTCGAGCCGGTGCGTCTGGGCCCTCTCCCAGCGGAGACCGCCTATATATTCGAGAAGTACGGCGTCGAGGCGCCGCGCGCCATCTCCAACGTCTGCGCCCGCGTGCGCGACGTCATGACCGCCGATCCCATCAGCATCGCGCACGACGCGCCGCTCATCGAGGCGGGCCGTTCGCTGCGCAGGCACAACGTGCGGTCTCTCGTCGTCACCAACGACGACGGCTCCTATGCGGGCCTGATCACGACCCGCATGATCGCCGAGCGCTACATCTCCGCCACCGACCGCGTCGACGACGAGGCGCTCGACGCGAAGGACGCCTGCGCCGCGGTGACCGACGATCTGGTCGAGTCCCTGTTCGAAAAGGTCGACGACGTGCTTGAGACCGACGTGCTCTCGCTTGAGGCGGAGGGCCTGCTCGGCGAAGCCGTCGAGGATCTGATGGCGAGCGCTCTGCGCGAGGCCGTCGTCCTCGACGACGCGGGAATGTGCATCGGCATCGTGACCCGCTCCGATGTCGCCGCCAAGCCGCGCCAGAAGGTCATCCTCGTCGACCACAACGAGACCCGCCAGGCCGCCACGGGCATCGAAGAGGCGGAGATCGTCGAGATCGTCGACCATCACCGCATCGGCGACGTTTCCACGGCGCTGCCCATCCGCTTCACCAACATGCCGGTCGGCTCGTCGGCCGCCATCGTGACGAGCCTCGCGCGCAACGAAGGGATCGACATCCCCGTGCCGATCGCGGCCGTGCTCCTGTCCGCCTGCCTGACCGACACGGTCATCCTGAAGTCGCCCACCGCCACCGCGTTCGACCGCGACCAGGTCGCCTATCTCTCGAGCATCCTCGGCGTCGACCACGTCGAATTCGGCATCGAGATCTTCCGCTGCCGCGGCGGCGAGGCGGATCTGCCCGTCGGCAAGCTCGTCGGCGCGGATTCCAAGGAATTCCAGCTGGGCGATTCGGTCGTGCTCATCGCCCAGCACGAGACCGTCGCCCTGCAGGCGGTGCTCGAGCGCGAGGACGAGATCCGCGCATACCTGCGCACGCTGGTCGAAGACCACGGCTACGAGTTCGCCCTGCTCATGGTGACCGACATCATCGCCGAAGGCAGCCAGTTCATCTCCGAGGGCAACCGTCGCATCGTCGAGCGCGCCTTCGATATCAGCTGCAAGGACGGAAGCACCTGGATGCCCGGCGTGCTGTCGCGCAAGAAGCAGGTCGCCGCGCGCATTCTCGGGGCGTAGAGGACGCGAGGAAGGAAGGCTTCCATGACGACGATCGGGTTCATAGGCTGCGGGAAGATGGCGCGCGCGATGATCGCGGGCCTGACGGCATCGGAGGCCTTTGCCGCCGCCGACATCACGGCGTGCGCGCCCTCGTCCGTGACGCGTGCGGATGCGTCCGCGCGCTTCGGCATCAATGTTTCCGCCGACAATGCGGCGGCCGCCGCGTGCGACGTCGTCGTGCTTGCGGTGAAGCCTCAGGTCTGCGATCTGGTCTTATCCGAAGTGAACGGCATCATCCGCGAAGATGCGCTGCTCGTGAGCATCGCTGCCGGCAAGCCGATCGCCTGGATTGCGTCGCGCGCCCGCACCGAGAACGTCGCGCGCTTCATGCCCAACATGCCCGCCGCGGTAGGAGAGGGGATGACTTCGGTCTCCTTCGCCGATGCGGTGAGCGCCGCCGATCGCCGCACGGCCGAATCCATCGCCGCCGCCTTCGGCCGCTTCGAGGTCATCCCCGAATCGCTCATGGATGCGGCTACCGCGCTTGCCGGCTCGTCGCCCGCCTTCGTCTTCATGATGATCGAGGCCATGGCCGATGCCGCCGTGCTCGAAGGCATGCCGCGCGCCCAGGCCTACCGCTTCGCCGCCCAGGCCGTCGCCGGATCGGCGCGCATGGCGCTCGAAGACGGCGCGCATCCCGCCGCGCTCAAGGATGCCGTCTGCTCGCCGGCAGGCACCACGATCGAAGGCGTCCGCGTCCTCGAGGAGCTCGGCTTCCGCTCGTCCGTCATGGAAGCCCTGCATGCGACCTGCGAGAAGTCGCGCGATTTCGGCTAAGGCCCCGCGGCTGCGGTACAATGATGCCGTGGCAGATGCCTCGCATTCGGAAAAAGGAGGTCATAATGGAGTACAAGAGCATCCTCGTTCCGTTTGACGGGTCCGATTCGTCGCGCAACGCGCTGGCGACCGCCCATGGCTGGGCGGCTTCCACGCCCGATGCGAAGGTGACGGTTCTCTATGTCGCCGCTGTGCCCGATTTCGATTCGACCCCGTTCATCCTGGCGGAGGAGATGTCGGGAATGGGCCGTGCGAGCGAGGCCCGGTTCGATGCCATGCGCGCGAGCTACCTCGCGTTCCAGCGCGCGAAGCTCGAATCCATGGTGTCCAAGCAGTTCGGATCGGCCGACGGCTTCGACCTCGTCGTCGAGCAGGGCAAGCCGAGCAAGGTCATCGCCGGCTATGCGCGCGCTCACGACGTGGACGTGATCGTCATGGGCAGCCGCGGCCTCGATGCGGTGCGCGGCACGCTCGGATCGGTCAGCTACGCCGTCCTGCGCAACGTCGAATGCCCCGTGCTGATCGAACGTTAGCTCCCTGCATTTCCGCGAATTGTCGTGCTTTGATGGTCGTCGGGTGCTCCCGTATCCTTCGTTAACCCCTCCACCAGGCGTTTCTTTGGCTTCATGATATGGATACGCCCGGATGCGTGGCGTTTGACACCCCATGTCAGCGGTGATAAAGTTCCCACTCGTGTCTCCGCGAGGGGCACTGTTTTCGTGCGCTTCAGCTGCGTGCAAAGACACGTAAGGACCGAAGGGCCCGTCCGTCGATGTCAGGACGAACCTCAAGGTCAAGGCAAGATAGGCGAAAAAGGAGCAAAGCTTTGCCTACTATCAACCAGCTGGTCCGCAAGGGCCGCGCCAAGCAGGTCGACAAGAAGAAGACCCCGGCGCTCAAGGGCAACCCCCAGAAGCGTGGCGTGTGCACCCGCGTGTACACCACCACCCCGAAGAAGCCGAACTCGGCGCTGCGCAAGGTCGCGCGCGTCCGTCTGGTCAACGGCATGGAAGTCACCGCGTACATTCCCGGCGAAGGCCATAACCTGCAGGAGCACTCCATGGTGCTCATCCGCGGCGGCCGCGTCAAGGACCTTCCTGGCGTCCGCTACAAGATCATCCGCGCCGCTCTCGACTGCTCCGCGGTCGACAAGCGCAGGCAGGCTCGCAGCCGTTACGGCGCCAAGCGCCCTAAATAAGTAGGAGTAAGCCGTGCGGGCCAGGCAAGAGGCCCGGCCTAATGGGCGGAAGGCCGCCCGGAAGCACGCACAGAACATGAAGGAGCAACACTATGCCGCGTCGTGCAGCAGCAACCCGTCGTGAAGTCCAGCCGGACGCAAGGTTCAACAACCGTCTGGTCACGCAGCTGATCAATAAGGTTCTCCTCGACGGCAAGAAGTCCGTCGCCGAGAACATCGTCTATGGTGCGTTCGACATCGTCGCCGAGAAGACCGGCCAGGATGCCCTGTCCGTCTTCAAGAAGGCCATGGACAACGTCCGCCCCACCCTTGAGGTCAAACCCAAGCGCGTCGGTGGCGCAACCTATCAGGTCCCGATGGAGGTCAACCCCCGTCGCGCGACCACGCTCGCCATTCGTTGGATCGTCGACTTCTCCCGCAAGCGCAAGGAGCACACCATGGCCCAGCGCCTCGCGCAGGAGATCATCGATGCCTCCGAGAACACCGGCGCTTCCGTGAAGCGTCGCGAGGATCTCTACAAGATGGCCGAGTCCAACCGTGCGTTCTCTCACTATCGTTTCTAAGGGGCGCAACTCATGGCAGACAAGAAAAACCTTCTGAAGAATACGCGCAATATCGGCATCATGGCCCACATCGATGCCGGTAAGACCACCACGACCGAGCGTATTCTCTATTACACGGGCAAGACCCATAAGATCGGCGAGGTCCACGAGGGTGCGGCCACGATGGACTGGATGGTCCAGGAGCAGGAGCGCGGCGTGACCATCACGTCTGCGGCCACGACCACCTTCTGGGAGAAGGACGGCGTCGAGCACCGCATCCAGATCATCGACACCCCGGGCCACGTCGACTTCACCGCCGAAGTCGAGCGCTCCCTGCGCGTGCTCGACGGCGCCGTCGCCGTCTTCGACGCGGTCGCCGGCGTCCAGCCCCAGTCCGAGACCGTCTGGCGCCAGGCCCACCGCTACGGCGTGCCCCGCATCGCGTACATCAACAAGTACGACCGCGTCGGCGCCGACTTCTTCCACGCCATCGACACGATGCACGAGCGTCTGGGCGCGCCTGCCGTCGCCGTGCAGATGCCGATGGGCGCCGAAGACAACTTCTGGGGCGTCATCGACCTCGTGACGATGACCGCCTGGGACTTCAAGGCCGACGACAAGGGCATGACCTATCCCGAGCCGATGGACGCCATCCCGGCCGAATTCGCCGAAGAGGCCGAGATTCGCCATCAGGAGCTCCTCGAAGCCGCCGCCGACTGCGACGACGCGATGATGGAGAAGGTCCTCATGGACGAAGCCGTCACGGTCGACGAGCTCAAGGCCGCCATCCGCAAGGGCACCATCGACTGCGCCCTGCACCCGGTCTTCGTGGGTTCCTCCTACAAGAACAAGGGCGTCCAGGAGCTGCTCGACGGCGTCGTGGACTATCTGCCCGCCCCGACCGACGTCGCGGCCATCACGGGCACGAACCCCGACACCAACGAAGAGGAGGCCCGTCCGAGCGACCTCAAGGAGCCGTTCGCCGCGCTCGCCTTCAAGATCATGACCGACCCGTTCGTCGGCAAGCTCACGTACTTCCGCGTGTATTCCGGCTCCCTCGAGTCCGGTTCCTACGCGCTGAACGCCACCAAGGGCAAGCGCGAGCGCATCGGCCGCATCCTCGAGATGAACGCGAACGACCGCATCGATCGCACGAACTGCGCCGCGGGCGACATCGTCGCCGCCGTCGGCCTCAAGGACACCACGACGGGCGACACCCTCTGCGATGCCGACCATCCGATCATCCTCGAGTCCATGGAATTCCCCGACCCGGTCATCGACATCGCCGTCGAGCCCAAGACCAAGGCCGAGCAGGACAAGATGAGCCTCGCGCTGCAGAAGCTCGCCGAAGAGGATCCGACGTTCCGCGTCTCCACCAACCAGGAGACCGGCCAGACGATCATCGCCGGCATGGGCGAGCTGCACCTGGAGATCATCGTCGACCGTCTGCTCCGCGAATTCAAGGTCGAGGCCAACGTCGGCAAGCCGCAGGTCGCGTACCGCGAAACCGCCACGCAGCCTGCATTGAACGTCGAAGGCAAGTTCGTCCGCCAGTCCGGCGGCCGCGGCCAGTACGGCCATGCGGTCATCAACCTGTATCCGCAGGAACAGGGCGCGGGCTACGAATTCGAGAACAAGATCGTCGGCGGCGTCGTGCCGAAGGAATACATCCCTTCCATCGACAAGGGCATCCAGGAAGCCCTCGACTCCGGCGTCCTGGCCGGCTATCCGGTCGTGGACATCAAGGTCGAGCTGGTCGACGGCTCCTACCACGAGGTCGACTCCTCCGAAGCCGCCTTCAAGGTCGCAGGCTCGATGGCCATCAAGGCCGCCCTGCGCAAGGCCGCTCCGGTCATCCTCGAGCCTATGATGGCCGTCGAGGTCGAGACCCCCGAGGATTACATGGGCGACGTCATGGGCAACCTGTCCAGCCGCCGCGGCCAGATCCAGGGCATGGGCGATCGCGGCAACGCGAAGACCATCTCCGCCAAGGTGCCTCTGTCCGAGATGTTCGGATACGCGACCGACCTTCGTTCCACGACGCAGGGCCGCGCATCCTACACCATGCAGTTCGACTCGTACGAGGCCGTTCCCAAGAACGTTGCCGAGGAAATCATCAGCAAAGCTGGCGGCAGCGCTTCCTAAGGGCGCATGCTGGATTCTTACGGAGGAAATCAAAGTGGCTAATCAGAAGATTCGCATCCGCCTGAAGGGCTATGACCATGAGATCGTGGACCAGTCCACCAAGCTCATCGTCGACACCGCCCAGAAGACCGGTGCCAAGGTCTCCGGACCTATTCCCCTGCCGACCGAGCGCAACCTCTTCACGGTCGTGCGCGGCCCGCACGTCGACAAGGATTCTCGCGAGCAGTTCGAGATGCGCACGCACAAGCGCCTGATCGACATCCTCGAGCCGACCCCCAACACGGTCGATTCGCTCATGCGCCTCGACCTGCCGGCTGGCGTCGACATCGAGATCAAGCTGTAAGGAGTGTGTGAGAGATGATCAACGCCATCTACGGCAAGAAACTCGGCATGACCCAGCTCTTCAACGAGAACGACCAGGTCGTCCCTGTGACCGTCATCGTTGCCGAGCCGAACACGGTCTGCCAGGTCAAGACCAAGGAAACCGACGGCTACGAGGCCGTTCAGCTGGGCTTCGGCGCCATCAAGGCCAAGAAGGTCAACAAGCCCATGGGCGGCCATTTCGCGAAGTCCGGCGTGGAGCCCACCCGCCATCTGCGCGAGGTCCGCGTCGAATCCGCCGCCGATTACAAGGTCGGCGACACCCAGACCGTCGAAGCCTTCGCCGACGTGAAGAAGGTCCATGTGACCGGCACGTCCATCGGCAAGGGCTTCCAGGGCGTCATCAAGCGCCACGGCTTCGCCGGCGGCCCGGGCGGCCACGGCGCGCACTTCCACCGTGCTCCCGGCTCGGTCGGCCAGTGCGCCACGCCTTCCCGCGTCTTCAAGGGCGTCCGCATGCCGGGCCACATGGGCACCGACACCGTGACCACGAAGAACCTCGAGGTCGTCCGCATCGACGCCGAGCAGAACCTGATTCTCGTGAAGGGTGCTGTTCCGGGCGCTAAGGGCGGCATCGTGCGCGTCCGCATGGCTTAATCCGCCGCACCGGTATTAGAGGAGTTCATCAGAATGGCAAAGATTGAAATCAAAGACGCAAGCGGCAAGACGGTCAAAGAGGCCGATCTGAACGCCGCTGTGTTCGGCATCGAGCCGAACGTGCCGGTGATGCATCAGGTCGTCCGCTCTCAGCAGGCGGCGCTGCGTCAGGGCACCCACAGCACCAAGACCCGCGGCCAGGTTTCCGGCGGCGGCCGCAAGCCGTGGCGCCAGAAGGGCACCGGCCGTGCGCGTCAGGGCACGATCCGTGCGCCCCATTGGGTCGGCGGCGGCACGGTCTTCGGACCCCATCCCCGCAGCTACGCTTTCCGCGTCAATCGCAAGGAAGTCAAGCTCGCCGAGCGCTCCGCGCTTTCCGCGAAGCTTGCCGACGGCCAGCTCACCGTCGTCGAAGGCTTCGATTTCGAAGAGCCTTCCACGAAGAAGGCCGTCGCGGCCCTCAAGGCCCTCGGCTTGGACCGCCGCACCACGATCGTCATCGGCAACGACGACGTCGTGACGTACCTGTCTTTCCGCAACATCCCGAACGTGACCGTCATCCCCGTGGCCGACGCCCACACGCTCGAGATCATCGATAACAAGGCCCTGGTCTTGACCGTTGCGGCCCTGAACCGCCTCGAGGAGGTGCTTGCATAATGAAGGATCCTCGCGAGGTCATCATCCGCCCCATCATCACCGAGCATAGCTACGACATGATGAGCCGTAACGTCTACACGTTCGAGGTTGCCAAGGATGCCAACAAGATCGAGATCGGCAAAGCGGTCGAAGAGATCTTCAAGGTCAAGGTCGTCAAGGTCAACACGCTCAACGTGAAGCCGAAGCCCAAGCGCGTCCGTCAGCAGCCCGGCCTTACCCGTTCGTGGAAGAAGGCCATGGTCACCGTCGCCGAAGGCGACACCATCGAGCTGTTCGCCGGCAACTAAGCCGCGACGAAACCGCATGAAGCGTGAAAGCCGCCCTCCGGGGCGGCTTTTTCGTTATACTGCTAGGTTACGGTTCATATTCATCGGAAGCGCTCCATCCCGTGCGCGCTTCCTTTTCCCGAAGGTCCGCCCTATGCCGATTCACACTGCCCAGAGCGCTTCATCCGGCGTCTTCATCACCTTCGAAGGTGGCGAAGGGGCGGGGAAGAGCACGCATATCGCCATTCTGGCCCATGTGCTCGAGCGTCTGGGCCATGAGGTGCTGCGCCTGCGCGAACCGGGCGGCACGTCCGTGGGCGAGGCTTTGCGCGCGGTGGTGCTCGATCCGGATCGGGAGGAGATGTGCGGCCTGTCCGAGCTTTTCGTCTTCGAAGCTTCGCGCGCCCAGCTTGTTTCCCAGGTGATCGCCCCTGCGCTCGAGCGCGGTGCGGTCGTCCTCTGCGATCGGTTCATCGATTCCACGACGGCCTACCAGGCCTATGGACGCGGCATCGATCTCGATGCCGTCCGCTTTCTCAACCTGCTCGCATGCCAGGGAACGCTTCCTGCCCGCACGCTCCTCATGCAGGCCGCGGATGCGCATGCGGGCCTTGCTCGGGCGACGACGCTCGGCGCCGATCGGATGGAGCAGGCGAGCGATCGGTTCCATGCGCGCGTCGCGCAAGGATTCGACGCCCTCGCGGCCTGCGAACCCGAGCGCTTCCGCGCCGTCTCGTCGGCCGGCAGCGTCGAAGATACGGCGGTGCAGGTCGTCGCTTCTGTATCCGACCTCTTCGACGTCGATCAGCAGGCTCTTCTTTCCATGCTTGCCGAGGTGCTGGCGGAAGCCGCCGCATCCGCGCCATCGGCATGCCCGTGCGAGGCGTCCCATGCCTGACGCCTTCGATGCCATCTACGGGCAGCCGCGCGTGCGGGCCTACCTGCGCTCGTGCGTCGCGCAGCGCTGCGTGAGCCATGCCTATCTCTTCACGGGCGTCGCCGGGTCCAACAAAGAGACCGCGGCCTTCGCCTTCGCCGAGGAGATCCTCAAGGCGCACGAAGACGATCCGTCCGCGCGCGAGGACATCCGCCGCCGCGTTTCCCGACGCACGCATCCCGACATCCATCACCTGTCGCCCGAAGGCGCGCAGGGCTATCTGGTCGACCAGGTACGGTCCGTCGTCGCGGACGTGACGCTCGCGCCGATGCAGGGCGCGCGCAAGATCTACATCGTCGACGAGGTCGACCGCATGGGCACCTCGGCGGCGAACGCCTTCCTGAAGACGCTCGAAGAGCCGCCCGACGACGTCGTCATCATCCTGCTCGGACGCACCGCCTCGAGTATCCTTCCCACCATCGTCTCGCGATGCCAGGTCGTGCCGTTCCGCACCATCCCCGCGAACGAGGCCGCGTCGATCCTCGTGCAGAACGTGGGCTGTTCGGATGCCGAGGCGAAGATCGCCATCCAGACCTGCGGCGGGTCGGTCACCAAGGCTGCGGCTTTCCTGCGCTCCTCCGAGCGCGGGCTGTTCCGCCAGAAGGTTCTCACGGTCTTGGCATCGCTCGCGCGCGCCGACGATCTCGACGTGCTCGACTACGCGGCCGACCTGGTCACGTCTTCGAAGGCACCGCTCGACGAAGTCCAGCGCGATCACGCGCGCATCCTCGAGGAAAGCGCCGAATACCTGCAGAAATCGGCGCTCAAGGAACTCGCTGCCACGCAGAAGCGCGCCCTCGGACGCGCGACGACCGAGCTTCTGGCTCAAATGACGTCGATCATCCGTTCATGGCTGCGCGACGTCATGGTCACGTGCGCAGGCACGCCCGAGCTCGTCGTCAACGCGGATGCGCGGGATGCCGTCGCCGATGCCGCGTCGCGCACGTCGGTGCAGAAAGCATGTAGGGCGCTCGCCCGGGCTTCGTCGGCCGACGAAGCCATTTCGTATAATGTTTCTCCGCAGCTAAGCATCGAAGCTCTGCTCTTCGAGATAAGAGAGGTTCTCTATGCCTAAGGTCGCAGCCGTGCGGCTGACCTATAATCCGCGCACCCTGTGGTTCGATCCTGCCGGGGTCGAATTCTCGCGCGGGGATGCGCTCATCGTGCGTACGGAGCGCGGGCTCGAATACGGCATCGCCGATAACAACCTGATGGACGTCGACCAGGAGTCGATCAAGGCGCTGCGCTCGCCGTTGAAGCCGGTCGAGCGCGTGGCCACCGAGGAAGACACGGCGTCATGGAAAGATCTCTGCCGGCAGTCCGAAGACGCGCTGCCTGTCTTCAAGCGCATCGTGGCCGAGCAGAAGGTCGACATGCGCCCGGTGACCGTGGAATTCCTCTTCGGCGGCGACAAGGCGATCTTCTACTTCGAGTCGGACGATCGCGTCGACTTCCGCAACCTGGTGCGCGTGCTCGCGTCCGAATTCCACGTCCATGTCGCCATGCATCAGATCGGCGTGCGCGACGAGGCCCGCATCGTCGGCGGCCTGGGGCATTGCGGGCTCGAGCTGTGCTGCCGCCGTTTCGGCGGCAAGTTCAACCCCGTGTCCATCCGCATGGCCAAGGACCAGGACCTTTCGCTCAACCCTCAGAAGATCTCGGGCGTCTGCGGACGCCTCATGTGCTGCCTGCGCTATGAAAACGACGTGTACAAGGAATTCAAGTGCCGCTGCCCGAAGATGGGCGCGAAGGTCGCCGTGCCCGACGGCGAGGCGAAGGTGATAGAAATCAACGTCCCGCGCGAGACCGTGACGCTGCTCACGCCGGACAGCACGCGCATCAAGGTGCCCGTCGACGAGATGACGGTCGAGCGCAACGCCTCCGGCAGCGGCCGCCCCGACACCGTGCCCGAAGACGCCTACTTCGACCATGCCGATCCGGATGCCGCGGCGAAGACGAGCAGCCTGGTGGACGATTCCATCTTCACCGGCAAGGACACGCTCGCCGAGCGCGGCGTCGTCCGCCGCGGATCATCCCGCACGGGACGCAAGGATGCGTCCGATCCTTCGCTCGGCCGTTCACGCCGCCGCAGGCCGAACTCGTCTTCGGATACGCAGGGTTCCTCGTCCTCGCGCACGCCCCGGCGCCGCCGCTCTTCCGGTTCCGCCCCCGATGCGTCGTCCGAGGGCAAGCCGTCCGCGCCTCGTCGTCAGCCGCGCCGCCGCACGGCCGAACGCGCGCAGGACGCGGCGTCCAGGCGCCCGCGGGACGAGGCGCGTCCTCGTCGTCGCCATGAGACGAACGGCCAGGCGGCCCATGACGCGTCTTCCAAGCAGCCGCGCCACGACCAGGGGCTCCGCCGTTCATCGGGTGCGCGTCCGGGCCAGCGCTCAAGCGGGCTGTCCGACGCGAAGCCGATGCCCGCAGACGAGCATCGCCGCGCGCGCAGGCGCTCGCACAAGACCCAGGGCAAGGACGCCCCCGGTTCCGAAAGCTGATCGACCGACCTTTTTCGGCAGGCCCGCGCGGCCTGCCTCTTCATATGCGTTCGCATGAAAGGACAGACGCCATGGACAAGGAAACGCTTCGGTATGCGCTTCTGACCGACCTTTACCAGATCACGATGGCCCAAGGCTATTGGGAGACGGGCAAAGGCGACGAAGAGGCATGCTTCTTCATGTTCTTCCGCGACAACCCGTTCGAGGGCGGTTTCGCCGTCGCCTGCGGATGCGCCCAGCTCGCCGAGATGGTCGACGGATTCGGCTTCGATGCGGATGACATCTCCTATCTTGCCTCGCTTACGGCTCCTGCGGGCGGTCCGCTCTTCGATGCCCGCTTTCTCGCATATTTGAGCACGATGAGGCTTTCCGTCGATATCGATGCGGTGCGGGAGGGGACGATCGTCTTTCCCATGGAACCCATCGTGCGCGTCACCGGACCGATCATGCAGTGCCAACTGCTCGAGACGGCACTGCTCAACTGCATGAACTTCCAGACGCTCATCGCGACGAAGGCGGCGCGCGTGTGCTTGGCGGCGCAGACGCCGGTCGCCGAGTTCGGCCTGAGGCGCGCCCAGGGCGCGGGCGGGTCGCTCTGGGCGAGCCGCGCGGCCGTCGTGGGCGGCTGCGCTTCGACCTCGAACGTCCTCGCGGGCAAGAAATACGGCATTCCCGTGTCGGGCACGCATGCGCATTCCTGGGTCATGGCCTTCGACGACGAGCTCGAGGCCTTCCGCGCCTACGCGCGCAGCTTCCCGAAGAACTGCGTGCTGCTCGTGGACACCTATGACGTGAAGCGCGGCATCGACAACGCGATCACGGTCGGCCTCGAGATGCGCGAACGCGGTGAGCGTCTGCTCGGCATCCGCATAGACTCGGGCGATCTGGCCTGGCTCGCGAAGCACGCGCGCGAGAAGCTCGACGCTGCAGGACTGTCCGACTGCGGCATCGTCCTGTCCAACGATCTGGACGAGCATGCTATCGCTTCCATCCGCGCCCAGGGCGCCCAGGTCTCTTCCTGGGGCGTCGGCACGAAGTTGGCGACGGCCTACGACCAGCCGTCCCTCGGCGGCGTCTACAAGCTTTCCGCCACGCGCGGATCCGGGGACGTTGCATGGACGGGCCGCCTGAAGGTATCCGAGCAGTCCTCCAAGCTGACGATTCCAGGCGTGCTCGACGTCCGTCGCTATGTGGATGCCGAAGGGCGTCTTGCGGGCGACATGGTCTTTGACGTGGATGCGGGCGTGGGTGCCGAGGAAACCATCGTCGATCCGGCCGACGTGCTGCGCCGGAAGGCGCTTGCGGGCATGTCGTGCACCACGCTTCTTGCCCCGCTCGCGCGCGCAGGCGCGTCCGTCCTTGCCGACGAGGACCGCAGCGCCATGGCGGCGCGCGATCGTGTCGCGGCCGGCTTGGCGCAGCTCGACGAATCGCAGAAGCGGCTCTACCGTCCCCATTCCTATCCGGTCGGACTCGAGATGGGACTGTGGAACCGTCGCGCCGACCTGGTCGCGCGCCTGCGTGGGCAGAAGAGCGTGCATGCCTAGGGGCATCCGCCGCCGCATCGTCGGCGCGCCTCGCGCGCGGCATGCAGACGCGGCTCTCGACGATATCATCATGGACGTGTGAGAGAATACGCCTCCTTAAGCTCTGGTTCCTCGCCGCGACCTGCGGGCCGAGGGCTTGAAAGAAGAAAGGCGGCCCCATGGAGCCCCAATGCAACCTCATCGTCGATTCCTGCTGCGAGCTTCCCGTCGACATGATCGACAGGGAAGGCGTGACGCTACTCGAATTCCCGTTCTTCTTCGGTACCGAGGAGCATTTCGACGATCTATGGCGCAGCATGACGCCGCATGAATTCTACGAGCGCATGCGCAAGGGCGAGCAGCCCTCGACCGCGCAGCTGTCGATCGCGTCGCTGACCAACGCCTTCCTCGCCGCGGCCGAAAGCGGCGTCCCGACGGTGTATCTGAGCTTCACCTCCGGGCTTTCGGGCAGCTTCGATCTGGCCATCATGGTGCGCGACCAGGTGATGCAGAGCCATCCGTCGGCCGAGCTCTACGTGGTCGACACGCTCATGGCCTCCACGGCCGAGGCCTTCCTCGTCTCCGAGGCCATCCGCCAGCGAGACAAGGGCATGTCCGCGCAGGAGCTCGTCGCATGGGTGGAGGAGGCCCGCTACTTCGTGAACGCGATCTTCATGGTCGACGATCTCGAATCTCTGCGCCGCGGCGGCCGCATTCCCGACTCCATCGCCTATGCGGGTTCGAAGCTCGACGTGAAACCCCTGCTCAACTTCGCGCTCGACGGCACCCTTGCAATGAAGGGCGTTGCGCGCGGACGCAAGAAGGCCATTCGCCAGATGGCGGATTTCTACACGGCGAACGCCGATGCCGACGCTCCCTCGCATCTGCTCGCGGTCGGCAACGCGGACAATGCCCGCGATATGGAGAAGCTCAAGGAAGCCATCCTCAAGGATCACGACGACGTCGTCTTCATGGACAGCGTGGTCGGTCCCGTCATCGGCTGCCATGTGGGACCAGGTATGTTCTCGCTCGTGTTCTGGGGTTCCGATCGCCGCGAGTCCGTATCGGTCGCCGACCGCATCGCCCGCAGGATCCGTCGCGCGGAATAAGGCCGACCCGATGGCTTCCGCATCGCCGGGCGGCGCCGTGCGTCCCGCCCCGACGCTTCCCGAACTCTCGCGCTGCGCGCTCTGCCCGCGCGCCTGCGGCGCCGACAGGAACGCCGGGCATCGGGGCGTGTGCGGCGCAGGGGCATCGGTGCGCGTCGCGCGCGCGGCCCTCCATCATTGGGAAGAGCCTCCCATTTCAGGGGAGGCGGGCAGCGGCACCGTGTTCTTCAGCCATTGCCCCCTTCACTGCATCTATTGCCAGAATCGCGCCATCGCGAACGGCGATGCGGGTCTTGATATCGGCATCGACCGGCTTGCGCATATCTTTCTCGAGCTGCAGGACCAAGGCGCGCTCAATATCAATCTGGTCACGCCGACGCACTACGTGCCGCATATCCGCATCGCGCTCGACGAGGCCCGCGCGCACGGCTTGAACCTTCCGATCGTGTACAACACGTCGGGATACGAGGCGCCGCGCGCGATCGCGTCCCTGAGAGGGTACGTCGACACGTTTCTGACCGACCTGCGTTACGCCCATCCTGAAACCGCGCGGGCGTTCTCGCATGCGCCCGAGTACCCGCGCGTCGCCCGCGAAGCCCTGGCCGCCATGGCGGCGACAGGCGCCCGGGTCATCGTCCGCATCCTGCTTCTGCCTGGCCATGTGGGCGAAGCGTGCGAAAACGTGCATCACGTGGCCGAGGCCTACGGAGATGCCGTGACGCTCAGCCTCATGAGCCAATACACGCCTGTGCGCACGTTTTCGCAGCACCCTGAGCTTTCGCGGCGCGTGACCGCCGACGAATACGAGGAACTGCTCGATTTCGCGGATTCGCTGGGAATCGAGGATTATTTCTGGCAGGACGGCGCGGCGGCCGAGGAGAGCTTCATCCCCGATTTCCTTTCATACGAAGGGGTGCTCGTCCCGGCGTCGCTCGATCGGACGGCCGTAGGCTCCGTCGGCTAGTCCATCTCGATGCGCACGCCGTGCGGGTCGCAGTCGAGCACGGAGACGTCGAAGTCGGGGTGCATCGCCTTGATGCGGGCGCGCAGGCTTTCCGCGACGAGCCCGTCGTCGATGGCGGCCATCATCGTCGACCCCGACCCGGAAATCCACATCGCAAGCGCGCCGCCGTCCATGCAGGTGTCGCGTATATCCTGGTAGTCAGGGATGAGCGCCTTGCGGAACGGCTCTTGGAGCCTGTCGTGGCAGGCGGACGAGATGAGCGCGGCGTCGCCCGATTCGAGCCCGCGCGTGAGCCCCGAGATGCGGCCCATCTGCCAGACGGCGGTCGAGAGGTCGACCTTCGTCGGCACGACCTTGCGCGCGTCGGCGGTGTGCACCTCGTAGGGCGGCACCACGGTGACGAAGTGCAGCTTGCGGTTGACTTCGTAACGGATGCATTCCGGAACGCCGGACTCGGGCATGAACGAGCAGACGAGCGATCCCATGATGGCGGGCGCCACGTTGTCGGGATGCCCCTCCATCTCGGTCGCGATGGCCACGGCCTCGTCGCGGCGGATGATGCGTCCGGTCAGCGATGCGGCGCCCATGATGCCTGCGACGGTGCATGCGGACGACGATCCCAGGCCGCGCGCGATGGGGATAGGGCAGTCCATATCGATCGCGATGGGGAAGGGCTCTTCCCCCCAATGCGCGAGGGCGAGGGTGAACGAGCGGTAGACCAGGTTGCGTTCGTTCTGGAATTCTTCGGGGCAGCCCGTGATGCGCAGGGCATCGGCGCGCGCGAAGTCGAACGTCGCATGCAGCGTCATGGCCATGCCCAGGCAGTCGTAGCCGATGCCGATGTTCGCCGAGGTGGCCGGAACGGTGATCCTTACTCCCATGTCGCCTCCTTGCATGCGCGGACGACATAGGCGCGCATCTGCTCGGGCGCGATGCCGTCGTCGAACCTCTCCGTCGCGCCTTCGAGCGCCGAGAGGGGGCGGGGCGCCGCGGTGCCGGTCGCGTCTTCGAGCGCACGCATGCAGTCGAACGGCGCGGCGGCGTCGGCGCGGATGTCGAGCGCCTCGCAGACGTCTGCGGCGAACTTGTAGGGACTTGCGGTCGCGAGGATGATGCGCGCCTTGGCGCCGGTCGTGCGCGGCAGGTCGCGCGCGACGCGGACGGCGACGGCGGTATGCGGGTCGAGCACGTAGCCGTGCTCGTCGCGGCATGCCGCGATCTCGGCGCGCGTCGCGTCGTCGTCGGCGCTGCCGGCCGCGAAGAGCGTGCGGATCGCATCCATGATGTCGGGGCGCACCTCGTAGCGCCCGTCGCGCGCGAGGTCTTCCATGAGGCCGTTCACGTACGCGGCATCCCCTCCGCCCATGTAGTAGATGAGACGCTCGAGATTGCTCGAGATCAGGATGTCCATGCTGGGGGATATGGTGCGGAAGAAGGGGCGGTTGCGGTCGTAGGCGCCCGTGGCGAAGAAGTCGGTCAGGACATCGTTGGCGTTGCTCGCCACGATGAAGCGCGCGACGGGAAGTCCGAGCTCGCGTGCGTACCAGCCGGCGAGCACGTCGCCGAAGTTGCCCGTGGGCACGCAGAACTCGACCTCGTCGCCGAGCTCTATCGCGCCGGCGCGCAGAAGCTGCGCATACGCATCGAAATAGTAGGTGATCTGCGGTGCGAGGCGTCCGATATTGATGGAGTTGGCGCTCGAGAGGCGCACGCCCGCGTCCGCGAGCTCGTCATGCAGGGCCGTATCCACGAAAAGCTTCTTCACACCGCTTTGCGCATCGTCGAAATTGCCCTCGATCGCGCAGACGGAGACGTTGCCGCCTTCCTGCGTGGTCATTTGGAGGCGTTGGATATCGCTCGTGCCGCCCTGGGGATAGAAGACCGCGATGCCGAGCCCCGGCGTGTCGGCGAAGCCCGCGAGCGCCGCCTTGCCGGTATCGCCGCTCGTGGCCGTCAGTATCATGATGCGTTCGCCATCGCGGCGCGCATGGCTCATGAGCTGGGGAAGCATCTGAAGCGCAACGTCTTTGAACGCGCTCGTCGGTCCATGGAAGAGCTCGAGGACGTAGTCGTCGCCCACGGGCACAAGGGGCGTGACGGCGGGGGAGTCGAAGGTCGATCCGTAGGCCGCATCGACGCATTCGGCGATCTCTTCGTCGGCATAGTCGTCGAAGAGGCGCCCGAGCACCTGCCGCGCGATGCCGCGGAAATCCTTCGACGTGATGTCGGACAGGTCGAAACGCAACTCGGAGAGGTCGTCGGTCACATAGAGGCCTCCGTCCGGTGCGATTCCTGCGAGTACTGCGCTTTTGGCCGTCAGCTGCTCGGTTACGCTGCGGGTGCTGTGATACATTGGCATGCGACTTCTCCTGGTCTCTCCGCCTTCGCGCGGGAACGGGGCCTCGCGCGGCATGCATCAAGTCTAGCAAAGCATTCCCGCGCGGAGCCTTCGCGCCACCCGAAAGGACGTTAACGCATGATTAAGATTACGAAGTTCGGCGGTTCGAGCGTCAGCTCCGCAGGCCAGTTCAAGAAAATCAAGGGCATCATCGAATCCGACCCCGCGCGCCAGTTCGTCGTGGTCTCGGCCATAGGCAAGCGCGACTCGCGCGATTCCAAGGTCACCGACCTTCTGTATCTGGCGAACGCGCACCTGCAGTACCGCGTCTCCTGCGACGACCTTCTGGGCACGGTGGGCCAGCGTTTCTGCGAAATCGCCCGCGACCTCGGGCTTACGTATCCGATCAGCCAGGAATTCGGCCGCTTCCATCATAGAGCGGTCGCCGGCGACTACACGCCCGAGTTCATCGTGAGCCGCGGCGAGTATTTCACTGCGCGCCTGATGGCCGAGAACCTGGGCTTCCCGTTCGTGGACGCGACCGAGGTCATCGCCTTCGCGCCCGACGGCCAGATCGACATGGAGAAGACGGCCGCCCAGGTGCAGAAGGCGATCGAGGTGCACGGCCGCTTCGTGCTGCCGGGCTTCTACGGCGCCGCTCCCGACGGCGAGGTGCGTCTGCTCGATCGCGGCGGCGGAGACATCACGGGCGCCATCTTGGCGCAATGCGTCGGCGCCGATCTGTACGAGAACTGGACCGACGTCTCGGGCTTCCTGTCCGCAGACCCGCGCATCGTCGATAATCCCAAGTCCATCGCGCGCATCACCTACGCCGAGCTTCGCGAGCTTTCGTACATGGGCGCGAGCGTCCTGCACGAGGAAGCCATCTTCCCGGTCAAGGAAGCCGGCATTCCCCTCGCCATCAAGAACACGAACCGCCCGCAGGACCGGGGCACGATCATCAGCGAATTCACCGATCCCACGACCGACGAGCCCATCATCACGGGCATCGCCGGCAAGCGCGACTTCGTGGCGGTGCATATCAAGCAGAACCACATGTCCAACAAGGTGGGCATCGTGCGCCGCGCGCTCACGATCTTCGAACGCTACCGCGTGAGCATCGAGCATATTCCGACGGGCATCGATTCCTTCGCCGTGGTCGTCCAGGGCGACGATGTGAAGGACTGCCTGTACTCCATCGTGGCCGACATCAACACCGAGATAGAACCCGACGAGATCGAGATCGTCGACCATATCGCGCTCATCTCGACGGTGGGGCGCAACATGCCGCATCGTCCGGGCGTTTCCGGCCGCCTGTTCGGCGAGCTCGGCCGTGCAGGCATCAATATCCGCATGATCGCCCAGGGCTCCGAAGAGCTCGACATCATCGTCGGTGTCGACGATGCCGATTTCGAGAAGGCCATCAGCGTCATCTACCATGGCTTCATCGATTCCGACGAGAACGTGATCACGGTTGCCGAACTCGAACAGAGCGAGCAGTGCAGGCAGAAGAAGAACAGGGGATTCTAATGCGTTCGTACAACGTCGCCATCCTCGGCGCCACGGGCGTCGTCGGTCAGCAGATGCTGCAGTGCCTGGACGAGCAGGACTTCCCGCTTGCGTCGGTGAAGCTCCTCGCCTCGGCGCGCAGCGCAGGCAAGACGGTCGATTTCAAAGGAGAGACGCTCGTCGTCGAGGAAGCGTCCGACGCCGCGCTCGATGGCGTCGATATCCTGCTCGGCGCCGCAGAGAACGATATCGCCCGTCGTTTCGTGCCTATCGCGCGCGAGAAGGGCTGCGTCACGGTGGACAATTCGAGCGCGTACCGTCTGGATTCCGACGTACCCCTCGTCATTCCCGAGGTCAACCCCGAAGACGTTGCCGCGCATACGGGCATCATCGCCAATCCGAACTGCGCCACGATCATAGGCCTGGTCGCCGTGAACCCCCTTCATAAGGCTGCAGGCATTCGCCGCATCATCGCTTCGACCTATCAGGCCGCTTCGGGCGCCGGCATCGGGGGCCTGCGCGAGCTTGAGGACCAGTCGCGCCGCATCGCGGCAGGAAAGACAGTCGCCGAACCGACGGCTTTCTCCTATCAGCTCGCGTTCAATGCCATCCCGCAGATCGGCGGGTTCGGCGACAATGCGTACACGTCCGAGGAAATGAAGATGCAGAACGAGGGCCGTAAGATCATGCATCTGCCCGACCTGCGCGTGAACTGCACCTGCGTGCGCGTGCCGGTGATGCGTTCGCATTCCGAGAGCATCACGGTCGAACTCGACCGCGCGCTTTCTCCCGACGAGGCGCGCGAGGCCCTCTCCTGCGCGCCGGGCGTGAAGCTCGTGGACGATCCGGCATCCGCGCGCTATCCGATGCCGCTCGAGACGACCGATCAGGACCTCGTTTACGTCGGCCGCGTGCGTGAGGATATTTCGGCCGCCGATGGCGTGCACGCGCTCTCGCTCTGGTGCGTCGGCGACCAGATCCGCAAAGGCGCCGCGAGCAACGCCGTCCAGATCGCCAAGCTCCTTACGCTCGAATAGCCGAGAATCGGCATCGGGCTTCCGTGTTCCGAGCCCTGCCTTTCGCAAGGCACCGCGCGTTAAGACGCATCGTTCGCCGGGAACAGGCCGAGGCGGACGCAGGCGTTCCATATCCCGTCGTCGTCCGCATCGGTCGTGACGAGGTCGGCGCGCTCTTTGAGCTTGTCGATGGCGTTTCCCATGGCGACGCAGGTCCATTCGGGGCAGAACATGCTGAGGTCGTTGCTGCCGTCTCCGAACACGATGACGTCTTCTACGGGAGCGTTCAGATGCTTCATGATGCGTCGTATGCCCGCACCCTTGTCGACAGGCTCGATGAACAGGCAATCCGGGCTGAAGCGCGCCTGCGGCACGTCGGAGAGGCGCGAAAGCCGATGCTCCTCGGCGGCCGTGCAGGCGATATAGAGCTTGTAGAACGCGGGCACGTCGTGGAAATCCAGTTCAGGCGTGATGATCGTGTCCATGTACCCTTCGGATACCGCATCGTCGAAGCGGCGGTCGATCGTCGTGCGGAATCTGCTGTCGTCGGAAGAAATCGCCCAAGGCACGCGCTTTTCCTCGCATTCCTCCAACAGGCGCAGGCAGGGTTCGCGGTCGAGCGGCTCGAGCGCGACGAGGCGCCCGTCGACCGTGATGCCGGCGCCGCCGTCGCTCACCATGAGGGAGAACCCGAGTTCCTGACGGTACGGCTCCGCCATCGCATGGCTGCGGCCGGTCGCGACGGCGCAGACATGCCCGGCGGCGCGTGCCAGATCTATGGCGCGTTTCGCGCTTTCCGGGATGTATCGGCGGCCGATGGGCCCGGCGGCGAGCGTGCCGTCGATATCGAAGAAGAGGTAGCGCGCGCGCATGCGGTCCGCCTTTCGGACATAACGCAAAAGCAGGTCAGAAGCAATCTTCTGACCTGCGTTCATACATGGAGCCAGTGACAGGAATCGAACCTGCAACCCACTGATTACAAATCAGTTGCGCTACCGTTGCGCCACACTGGCACGTGGATGAGCCATCGGGCATTCTAGCATAGAAGGCGCGCCGCTTCCCGATGGCCGTGCGCATCAGCGCTTCTTCAGAAGCTCTCGTAGACGTTCGTGCGCAGAGGAGTCGGTCCGCTTCCATGCGTAGTGCGGATGGTTCTTCAGGAAGCGCCGGCGGCAGCCGAGCGTGGCAACGAGCAGGACGAGCATCATGAGGGCGCACGTCAGGAAGAAATCGGTCACGAACGCGTTGCCTTCGAGCAGGGCATAGAGCGTGGCGAGCGCGAAGAAGGCCGCAAGTCCCGCATTCAGCACGACGAACAGCTTGATGACGACTTCCTTCGCACGGTTCGGCGTATAGCGCCATGACACGAAGGCGTAGATGCCGAGAGCGAGAATTGCAAGGATGACCAGCAGGGGCAGTATGCGGTAGAGGCGTGCGAGAATCATTGCGGGCATGATGCCACCTTTCGATGCCGTAGGAATCTTCGTTCGTTCGCGGCGTCGCGGCATGCGTTTCGCTTCATGATAGCAGTCTCTTCAGGCCCGGGCGATCGTGATGGCGCGAACGAGCCGTGTGCCGCCGCGACGTAGCACGCGCGCGACTTCGTCGGTGGTCGCGCCGGTCGTGAACACGTCGTCGACGATGATCGCGCTGCGCGGAAACGGCATTCCCTCGCGCGGCGCGAAGGCCTCGGACATATTGCGTATGCGATCGGCCCTTCCGAGCTTTCTCTGATCGGCGCGCCGTCCTGCGGACACAACGGGGGCGACCTCGAGTCCGAGCATGCCGGCGTATTCCCGGGCTATAGGCATGATATGGTCGAAGCCTCGACGGCGCAGCGCGTCCTTCGTCGGCGGCACGGGCACGACCGCCGTCTCGCCCCTTGTCCATGATTCAGGCGTCGCGTCTGCGATGAGCAGCGCGAAGGGAATCGCAAGCCTCTGTTCGCCCTGATCCTTGTAGGCGCGCATCGCGCGCGCCATGCCACCTTCGAACCGTGCGGCGCTGCGGCATTCGTCCACGGGTGCGTCCGAGCCTGCCATGGATCGCATCGCGCAGCGGGCGCACTGGATGCGCCCGTGCGGGTCGCCGCAGGTCGGGCATGCATTCAACGCATCGATGCAGGGAAGGGACGATCGGCATGCGGGGCAGAGCACGCATCCCGGGGCGTCGCAGGCCGCGCATCGCGTCGGCCAGAGCATCTCGATCGCCGCCTGCGCCACGGATGCCAGCATGCGCCTTCGTTCCTTTCGCTTCGTCCCGTCCATCCTTCGCTCGGACGATGCTAGCGTTCGGACCCTGTCGGCTTCGTGCGCATATGTGACGTCCATCTGTAAGGATTCTTCCAGATCCCGAACAGGACGGGGGCTTTCGGGCGCATAGAAGAAAATCTGCTAAACTGTCCCGGTAATTCTTTCGGGTCTGTAGTTGCGGAGGGCAACCTCCAAGCCCATGGCAGATGCGGTCAAAAGGGTCCACGTAAGCTGCGTTTCGGCGCATGCGAGCATGGCGTATCCTAGAAGTAAGTCGTACCTTCCGGTCGTTTCCGCGGCCATCCAGGCCGCCTGGAAGAGAGGGTGGAGCGGCGACGCGAATCCCCGGTGCGCGAGTGTGGGGGCAAAGACTAGGTCAGCCGAAAGAAGCCGTCATTCATGCAGGTAGATGAAGCAGGAATAGAGGAACGATGATGAAACGTCGTTTCGTGGGCGCATTCGTGCTCGCGTTGACACTCTGCGCCGCGATGGCGCTTTCAGGCTGCGCCCAGGTGCAGTCCATCCTTCAACCGGAAGCCTATGAACCCGAGGCTCCGACCCCGACCGTCGACACCCCGACCATCGGACAGTCCGGCACGCTGCGCGTCGCCATCGACGCCGACGACGTGCCTTTCGCAGGCGCCTCCGATGGCAAGCCGGTCGGCTACAACGTGGACGTGGCTGCTGCGCTTGCGTCCAAGCTGGGGCTTAAGCTCGAACTCGTAGACGTCGGAGATTCCGGTGCGGCCGAGGCCCTCTCGTCGGGCAAGGCCGATATCGCCATGGGCATGGCGACGTCCAATCCTGCCGACGGCGTCTGGCTGTCCGCTCCCTACGCCAAAAGCGGCGTGACGCTCTTCGCGAAGCCGGGTTCCACCACGGTGCCCACTGCCGATTCCTCGCCGTCGATCGCCGCGCAGGTTTCCTCGCGCAGCGCGTGGGCGGTCGAGAACCTCTTCGGCGAGGCGTCGGTCGTCGCGGCGACGAACCTCCAGTCGGCGTTCTCGTCCCTATCCAACGGCGATGCGGACTACGTCGCGGCCGATGCCGTCATCGGCACCTACGCGGCGCATACTTCCAAGGTCGATGTGGCTCCCATCGCCATGCTCGAAGAGCCCAGCGGATACTGCATCGGCGTGCCGTCGAGCAACGCGAACCTCCAGTCCGCCGTCACCGATGCGCTGTCCTCGCTGGATTCAGGCGGTGTGCTCGGCTTGATCTCCAATAAATGGCTGGGTTCGACGACCGATCTCTCGTCCCTTCCCGTCGTTGCCTCCACGGGCGCGAAGTCCACCAAGAGCAATGAGGCGCTTCTGAACGACAGCGCCAGCACGGCCGGATCGAATGCGGTCATCCAGGGGCAGACGAAGGGTCGCTAGCGAACCCGAGGAGAAACATGGGCGCATCGAAGAAACATGACGAAAAGAAGCGCGACCCGCTCGGCGCAGGGCCTATGGACAAGACGCAGAAATATGTGCTCGCAGGAGCGGTGCTGTTCATCGTCGCATTCGTCCTCTACTATCTATTCGGCTGACCGTATCGACGCCGTCCGCGCCATGCTCGTCCGGGAAGGCGGGGACGCGGGCGGCGTTTCGTTTCAATCCTACGAGAGGGGCGATGTATGGCGCGTGGAAAGCATGAGGCGCCGGCAGGAGCCGTCGAATCGAAGAACCAGGCCGCCGGAGCAGCTTCTTCGGGGCTTCATGAGGCGGGCACCGTCACGCCCGTCCTCCCGGCCGGGGAATCCCTTGCCGATCGCATGGGCAATGAGATGCCGTCGGGTGTGCGCGGCTTCGATCATAGGAACCATTCGCGCAAGGTGCGCATCACGCTGAGCATCTGCGCGGTGCTGCTCGTCGCGCTCTTGGCCGCGCTCGTCTACTTCTTCCTGGGCTTCGTGAACGAGGCCCAGGATCTCGCATCCGATTCCACCGACGATTCCGCCACGGTGATCGTCACGGGCGACATGGGCGATGCGGGCACGTCGAGCGTGGGAATGGTTGACGAGATCATCGCGCTTCCGTCGCTGCTCGGTCTTTCGCTCGACGATGCCGTCAAGGCGCTCGGTCCCGGTGCGAGCGTCTCGTCTTCGACGGACGTGACCGAAGCTCCGGGCGACGATGCCGCCGAAGGCGCCGAGCCTGCGGTCGTGGGGCAGAACGTCACCATCGCCCTTCCGAAGGATTCGACGGCATCGTCGGCCTATGTGACGACCGATGCGAGCGGCGTGGTCATAAGCGCCGGATGCTCGGCGTCGGTCTCTCGTCTCGGGTATGGCGACGCGAGCTTCACCGATCTGATCGGCGCTCAGCAGATCGTACAGAACACGCTCGCATCCGTCGGCGTGATGTCGTCCGATGCGATCGAGCTTCCGTCCGACAAGGCCGAATACACGACGTATGCCGAAGACGGCCAGACCGTGCTGCAGGAAAGCTACACGTTCAAGGGATCGGGACAGTTCAATTCGGGAGCATCGGGCGTATGGACGCTTCGTCTGTCGTACGACTATTCTTCGGCGAACGTGTCCGGCAACCTGAGCGACACGATCAAGCTCGTCTACGTGTCCATCGCATCCTCGTAGATTCGGCAAGCCTCGCTCGATCGAGGCGCAGCGCCGCGACGTTTCTGCGGAAACGAGGCATATGCGGTCGTACCGGTGCATCGCACATCGGATTCGCATGGTGTTTCCCTGCACGCGATCGCTGCCGTGCATGTCCGCTTGAACGGGTATGCCGGCGAGTCTTGCTGGTTCGGCATACGAAAGAAGGCCCGTTTCGGGCCTTCTTTCGTTCCAGGTGCGTTCAATTCTCCTAAACGCGTTTCTGCGAGCCTCCATGCAGGCGGCCGGCGGTTCTAGAAGTTGCCGAACATGTAGTTCATCTCGGTTTCGAGGGACTGCTGATTCAGCGTGTAGGATCCGTCAGGCTGCTTGTCCACGCCTATTGCCGCGTAGTAGTTCGAAACATACGCTTTCGGGTTGGCGTTCGCGTCGTTGAAGGCATGGTCGAACGCGGCGCTGCAATCTTCCTTGGTGGGGTTGTCGAGCGCCGCTATCTCGCTGAACGTCTGGTTGAGCAGCTGATAGGCGTCATTCGTGTACACGTCGAGGTAGATGACGCCCGTGCCGTCCGTATAGGCATACCAGCTTTCGCCATCGGGCCTGGCGGTCATGCCGCCCAGCACCCAGTCGATGACGGCGTTGGGATCCTTGCCCATTTCGGTCAAGCTGTAGCCGCAGGCGAGCTCGTAGTCGCTGTCGATGTTCCGTGCCCAAGCGGCGCGATAGGCCGCCGGAGGGTTCTCGATGGCGTCGATGGTCGGATCGACGAGCGCACCGACGGCGCTGGTCTCCGCTTCGTCGAATGATAGGTCGGGGACGGCCGTGTTCGAGCCGATTCCGGTGCCGTTGTTGATTTCAGGCGTCGTGGTGGAGGGGACGTCGTACGGGGAGCCGTGTTCGATTTCATCGGCGAGCGTGGCGAGGGTTCCGATGCCGATGATGAAGCCGATGAGGAACCAGATGATCGCGAAGACGATGCCTACGATGCCGCAGACCTTGCCCGCCTTGGCCTTTCCGTCCTCGAATCCCGTTTTGGCGACCTGGCCGGCCAGGACGATGGCGACGATGCCGAGGACGATGGCGACGAGGGGGAAGCCGGACAGGACGATGGCGAGAATGCCGCAGACGAGCGCGCCTACGGCCTTGCCGTTGGATGGATTGGCAGACGGCATGCCTGCTGTTCCGCCGTATGGCGGATACTGGGCCGCATGCGGCGCGCCCTGAGGAGGCACATGGGAGCCGGCGGGCGCTCCTGCGAAAGGCTGCTGAGGCGCCGCGTTGCCGTAGGAAGGCGCGGTGCCCGGAGCCGACGTGGGCGCATAGGGTGCGGTCGGCGTGCCGGGTGCCGATGCGGGTGCTGCAGGCGGGGTCGCAGGCGCGCCTGCCGGAGCGGCCGGCGCGGCGCCCGGGGCGGAAGATCCTCCGGGATTCTGGGGCGTGGCGCCTTCCGTGGTGGTGAACGCCGGTCCGGAGGTGTAATTGATCTGCGGAACCCCGGGAGGGGTAGGAGGAGTTGCGGGGGTCTGAGGAACCTGGCCGTCGTTCGTGGTGTTCGCGTCAGTCATGATCGTTCCTTCCTTTCATCATCGCCTCCCTTGATTATAAGGCTCTCGGAATCAAGTCGAAAGCGTGCAGGGAAGGCCGTGCGTCGTGCGCGGCGGTCATCGGCATGCGCGGGAAGGCGCGGAGAAGAAGCGAGGAATGGTGCCCCTGGCGGGATTCGAACCCACAACCATCGGATTAGAAGTCCGGTGCTCTATCCATTGAGCCACAGGGGCACGCGGCGCACGATGTGCAGAACGCATTATATAGCAAGCAGCCGCAGGGCCGCCGCGCGTCGCGCCCGAAGGGTGCGTGCGGCCGAAGCCGTTTTTCGCACGTATGCGTGGTTCCGTGCGGCACGTACGCGAAACGCCTATGCGTTTCGGCATCGCCCGATGTGCAGAAAACGTTCGATTCGATGCAAACGAGAAAAGGGCTTGCGTAAAGCCTGGAACGCCCCTATAGTATCCACTTGCGTTAAACGGTGGGTGTGGCCTAGTCGGCTAAGGCGCCAGATTGTGGCTCTGGAGATCGAGGGTTCGAGTCCCTTCACCCACCCCAGCTTTTTGCACGAAAAGCCCTTGCAAAGCGTGTCTCCTACGCTATAATAGCCAAGCGCTTTTCAAGGCGCATCACATATCTTCACGGATCGTTAGCTTAGTTGGTAGAGCAGGGGACTCTTAATCCCAAGGTCCGGGGTTCGAGTCCCCGACGATCCACCATGAATCCGCAGGCTCCTTCGGGAGCCTTTCTCATGTTTGAGGGACATTCATGCTTTTCGCCTTTAAAAGTTAGTTTACGGAAACTATCGGCGTCATCTCAGGTACCATGCGTTACGACACATGACGAGAGACCAAGGGATGAGCATGGAATTCAACGAAACGGACAGTCCGGCGCATCGCGCATTCGCGACGCGCGACGCGATGCCGAGCCTGAGCGGTCGCGAGGATGCGCAGGACGATCGGATGGCGAGCACGTTTCTCGACGGAGACCCTCTGCAGGCGGGCATCGCCTGCGATGCGGGGTGCGGGGCGTGCGATGTGTGCGAGAAGGTCGCCGAAGGCATGGCGGACGGGATAGCGCTCGAGCTTTCCGGCGCGTATTCCGATTCCGAGCTCCTCGCGCTCGAACACGGAATGCTCGTCGACGACTTCGTCGACGCGGTCTTCGAATTCGAAGACGTCACGTTGCGGGTGAATCCTCTGACCGAAGCGCGCTATTCGGTGAACATCGGCATCTGGGAACGTGCGTTGAGCAAGGCGAAGCTCGATGCGCGCAAGGCGAAGCTGCGTCTCGAGCTGGCGACGGACGATTATTTCGAGGGACGCCCGATCATCGACGAGCGCATCGACGCCCAGGTCTTCGCGAAATACGGCGCTGCAGACGAGAGGCTGTCCGGCATGCGGTCCCGCACCGTGGACGATATGAGCATGTGCTTCGCGTCGCACGATGTGACGGGCACGAAGTGGCAGGAGATGGGCGAGGACTATCGGCTCATCATCCGCCGCTGCCATTCGACGGTCGCGCACGGAACGAGCCTCCTCGACGCCCATCGGCTTGCCGAGGCGCACGAGCTCTATGCGCGCGGGGATGCCGACGGCTTGCGGCAGCTGGCGTTGGAGATCGATGTCGAAGGCCTTGTCAACGCAGGCGAACCGTCCGAGGGGGCATCGCTGTCCGCCGATGAGATGGCGGTCGAATGCGAGCTCATCCGGGCCCAGCTCGAAAGCGTGCGCGCCCAGTTGTCGCACGTGAAGCGGTCGTTTCCCTACAAATTCGCCGCTCTTGTGAACGATGCGTCGTGGACCTGCACCAAAGCGATGAATCTGCGCGGAGCCGTCGAGTCGTTCCACGCCGCCATCCGCACGTATCGCGAGCAGTATCAAGCGCTCAAGATGCGCGCGCGGCTGTTCCAGGGGTAAAGACGGGCCCAAATGCCCCGTACAGGAATGCGGCATCGCGCTCGGCGAAGATCGCTCGTTCTCGACGGGAGTTCTCGACAGGATTCCCGTTTCGAGGCTCCCGGTTCCATTCGGCGATCCAGGGCCTGTCCCGATCGCAGGACGCGCGAGGCGCGCCCGTTTCCCTATAATGCTCCCCGAAGCTCGAATGCATGTCGGCGTGCCGCTTCGGCCGCAAGCGGCACGCCGTTCGATCTGCGGGCCGCCGACAAGAGGATGGGAGCGACATGAGTGAAATCAAATGCCCTGAATGCGGAACGGTGTTCACGGTGGACGAAAGCGACTACCTGAGCATCGTGCGTCAGGTCCGAGACGCGGAGTTCGCTCAGGAAATCGATGCGCGTCTGGCCCTCGAGCGCGATGCGCACGAGCAGCAGCGCCTTGCCCGCGAAGCCGCATCCGCTCTTGAGCTGCAAAAGGCCGTTCAGGAAAAGGACGCGCAGATCGCCGCGCTTACCGCACGTATCGAGGGGCTTGCGCAGGCGGGGGAGGCCCAGACGCGCATTCGCCTGCTTGAAGAGGAGGAGCGCCATCGCGAGGCTTTGGCGAAGGTCGAACGCGACCGCGATGCCCTGCGCTCGCGCGTCGAGCAGCAGCAGGCCGATGCGCGGCGCGTCGCTGCCGAGCATGAAAGCGAACTGCGTGACAAGCTGAACGCGAAAGACCTGGTCATCCATGAGCGCGATGCGGAGATCGAACGTATTCGCGACATGCGGTCGCGTCTGAACACGAAGCTTCTGGGCGAATCGCTCGAGCAGCACTGCGAAATCGAGTTCAATCGCCTGCGCGCGACGGCGTTTCGCAATGCCTATTTCGAGAAGGACAACGACGCATCGGGCGGCAGCAAAGGCGACTACATCTACCGCGAGACCGACGAGAACGGCGTCGAGATCATCTCGATCATGTTCGAGATGAAAAACGAGCAGGACGGCGCCACGCACCACAAGAGGAACGAAGATCACTTCAAGAAGCTCGACCGCGACCGCACCGAGAAGAAATGCGAATACGCCGTGCTCGTGTCGTTGCTCGAACCTGAAAGCGAGCTGTACAACGGCGGCATCGTGGACGTGTCGTATCGCTTCGACAAGATGTACGTCATCCGTCCGCAGTTTTTCATCCCGATGATCACGATCCTGCGCAATGCCGCGCTCGAATCCCTCAAATACCGCTCCGAGCTCGCGCTCGTGCGTCAGCAGGACATCGACGTGACGAACTTCGAAGAGAGCCTGAACGATTTCAAGGAGCGGTTCGCGCGCAACTACGATCTTGCAAGCAGGAAGTTCTCGAACGCCATCGACGAGATCGACAAGACGATCGACCATCTGCAGAAGGTGAAGGAATCCTTGATCGGCTCGGAACGCAATCTGCGTCTGGCCAACGACAAGGCCGATGCGCTCACGGTGCGCAAGCTCACCCGCGGCAACGCGACGATGAAGGCGAAATTCGACGAACTGTCGGAAAAGGAGCGGGGGCTTCCGGCTCAGTAGACGTCGAACATGCGCTGGATCAGCGTCGTATCGCTCGTCTTCGTAAGCGCGAGGCGCAAAAGCACCGCTGCCTTCTGGGGCGGCAGATCGCATCCGCGCACAAGGTCGCCGCGGTAGAAATCATCGTGCGTGATAAGACCCGCGCCGACACGCGAGCAGCGGACGATGGGGATTCCGCGGCCGGCGAACGCGGAGATGCGGTCGTTCCAGGGCGTGCTGTAGCCGCCCGATCCCGCACCGACGACGATGATGCCTCGTGCGCCGCTTTCGACGCAGTAGTCGATGACGCCGGGGTCGGCATCCACGGTGAAATAGACCGCGTCGACGCGTGGAAGCCCGTCGATTTCCGATGCGTTGAATTCCGTGCCGAGAGTGTGCAGCTTGGTCGAGCCATTGAAGAAGTAAGGCTGGCCGTCGATGAGATACCCCATGCATCCGAAGTCGTTCTCAGAGAACGCGTCGGTCTGGAAGGTGGATACCTTGCGCACGTCCCGTCCGCCGAAGATGGCGTCGGAAAACGCCACCATCACGCCGCGCCCGCGCGCATCGGGGCTTGCGGCCAACGAGAGCGCCTGGAAGAGGTTCATAGGACCGTCGGCCGAGGTTGCGGTCGCAGGACGCATCGAGCCGGTAAGGACGACGGGCTTGTCGGTCTTCACGGTCAGGTTGAGGAAATAGGCCGTTTCGTCCATCGTGTCGGTGCCGTGCGTCACGACGAAGCCGTCGATGTCGGTACGGGCGGCAAGCTCGTCGATGGTGCGCGCGAGCGCTATCCAGTGCGCGCCCGTGATATCGTCGGAATTCACGTTGCAGATCTGCATGCCCTTCACGTGCGCGACCGCATCGATGCCGGGGACGCATCCGACGAGGTCTTCGATGCCGATCTGCCCGGGCCGATAGTTCGTCGCACGTCCTTGGGATCCCGATCCGGCGATCGTGCCTCCGGTTGCGAGGACGGCGATGGTAGGGAGGGCGGCGTGTGAATCGACGTCGGCGTTCGGCATGAGGGTTCCCGTTCTCTGATTCTGATTACGTGAGGGAAGTATGCCTCATGGGCACGGGAGATGCACGAAGAGCGTGAAGACAACAAAAATGGCGAGCCGGCGACGTGCACCAAGGGGGAAGGGTGCTTCGTATCGCCGCTCGCCTTCGGGTAGGAGAAGTAAGCGGTGCGGTTTCGTTAACCACGGGATACTTTATATCGTTTCGATAAAGTTAGGTCAAGGTAATTTCTAAAACGCGAAATCATGAGAGGTTTCTCCATACGCCGTCCATAAGAGGATGCGGATGCGCCGGGCAGGACGCGAGGCGCTATCATGGGCGCATGACAAGAGAGGAGGGCGAACATGTCCGCCCATGATACCGATCCCGTTTCAGATCAGCGCCGCATCCTCGAATCCATCGAGATGCCCGAGCCTGCCCAGTCCGTCATAGCTTGTCCATCCTGCGGCTTCGAAGGCCAGATGACCGTCTGGACCGCTCTAAGCGACGCCCTCACGCCGGGTGCCGTCGAGCGCCTCATCGAGGGCACGCTGTTCGACTATACGTGCCCGACCTGCGGCGAACAGGTCTTTTCCGCATATCCCTGTCTCTACAACGACAGGGAGCACAAGGCCATGGTCCGTCTGACCTACGCCGATCAGATCGCTGAAGCGGCCGATGCCATCGATGGCGTGGACGACGGAGAGTTCAAGCGGCTGGGCGATGCTCTGGGCTATCGCATTCGTCTGACGCATCAGCCCGATACGCTGCGCGAGAAGGCGGTTATCTTCCGCGACGGCCTGGACGATCGCGTGATGGAATACCTGAAGGCGGGCCTTGTGGCGGCCTATGCCGAAGACGGGTCGCTCTCAGGCGACGAGGTCGCCTATTACTGGGGCCTGGACGATCGCGACGACATGATCGTCGCGTTCTTCGATGAGGGGCGCAGCACTGACCAGGCGCACATCTCGCGTGAGGCCTACGACGAAGCCGAAGAGGCGCTTGAGGCGGGCGGGTACCTCGAAGAGGAACCCTACGTGGTCGATGCCGATTGGGCGGCGGACATCCTCGACGAGCTCACGGTCTTCTAGACCGCCTCGGCTCGTCGGCGCTACCGAACGCGCCTGATCTTCACCATGAAGAAGCCCTCGTATGCGTCGGTCGGACGCACGCAGAGGGCTTCTTCCATCGTGCAGGGAAGAAGCGGCAGCTCCGCCCTCAGGCGGTCCGCATCGAACGTCGGCAGCGCGGGGGAGAGCAGCTCGAAGCGATCGGCATGCTCCTTGCGGCCCAGAACCTCGCGCACGGTGCGCTCGTTTTCTTCAGGGAGGATGGAACAGGTGGAATAGACCATCGTGCCGCCCGGCTTGAGCACCGTGAGCGCGCGGTCGAGCAGCGCCCGCTGCGCCGCGGCGCATTTCTTCAGAAGGTGGGGCGTGAAGCGCGCGGCCGCCTTCGGGTCGTGCGCGCGCATCGTGCCCGAACCCGTGCACGGCGCATCGAGCAGGATGTGATCGAACCGGAAGAACGCATCGATTCTGCGTGCATCGGTGCGCATGACGGTTACGGCGTGCGCTCCTTGACGTTTCAGGTTGTAGGCAAGCTTTTCGGAGCGAGGGGCATGCATCTCGCAGGCGGTGATGCGCACCTCCGGCGCGCCCGCGCGCGCCTTTGCGGCGGCAAAGGCTGCGATCTGGGTCGTCTTGCCGCCGGGCGCGGCGCACATGTCCAGGATGTCGGTATCCGGTCGCGCATCGAGCAGCAGTGCGGGAAGCATGGACGACAAGTTCTGCAGATACACCTCGCCGCGCTCGAAGGCATCCGTTTCACGCATGGCTTCATCGGCTCCCGCGTCCAGCAGGAAGGCGTCTTCGTACCATGGCACGCCTTTCCAGGAGATGTCTGCCGCATCGAGCGCGCATGCCACGTCGTTCCGCGATGCCTTGAGCGCATTCGCACGCAGCGACGAACGCCGCGGCGTCGAGCAGCCTTCCAAGATGAGTCGAGCTATATCGGCCCCGTAGGCCTCTTCAACGCGCTCTCTGAAATATGCGGGGAATGAGGGCGTCTCCATGCGCGCATGCTCCTTGCTGAATATCCTGCGGTCGGCATCATTATGGAGCAAGGCGGATCCGGAGGACAAACGCATCTCTCTCTATGATCATTCGCTTGTTCTGATGGCGCTGGGAAGCACGCCGGTCGTTCTGCTGAACGCCGCCGCAAAGGCTCCCGGCTTGGCGTATCCCACTTCCTTGGCGATCTGCTGTATCGGGAGGTCGGTGCCGGAGAGCAGCTCCGCTGCGCGCTCCATGCGGACGCGCCGCACGAATGATGCGGGCGAGCATCCGTACCGGCTCCTGAACGACTCCTTGAACTTGGTCTGCCCCATGCAGGCTATCCGTGCGAGCGTTCGACAGTCGAGGCGCGCGTCAGGGCTGCGCCGTATATACGCTTCCGCTTCCTCAAGGGAGCGGGCATCATCTGCGGAGATGCGTCGTGCAGGTGGTATTTTGACATGCCTCGCCTCGATCGCCGCGCGGTTTTCCCCGCCTTGCCGCTCCAGATCGATCTCGTTTGCCCGGTCGATCACGAGGCCGACCGCCTCTGCGACGGCCCCTTCGTAGAATAGTTCGGCGGCGATGCCCGTGCCTCGATATTCGCTCATCCGTTTGAACAGCGCCACCAGTGCCGGGAAGTTCCTGCTGCCGTCGACGAGGGCGACCATGCGTCGGATGTCGGGAATGGAACCGAAACGCCCCAGCAGATAGCGTCGGTAGTAATCGGGCGAAATCGTGATGCTCGTCGCGCGGGCGACCGCGCCGGCATCGAAGCGGGCCAGGTATTCTCCTCCTTCGTCGGCGACATACGTGCCGATGACATGGGATCCCTGCGAGAACGGAAGCCCGCGCACGACAAGGTCGTTTCGCTCGTAATAGGCGATGCAGAGATGCTCCGTGTGCCGATAGCGCATCGTGCCGCTCGCATGGAAGCGCAAGTCGAATATATTGACGGCGAAGAGGTTGTCGCGGAAGTAGGCCCAGTACTCGCCGGAGCTCCGCTCGTCCTGGAACCGATAAAGGGATCCTTCGGGATTGTATCGGTCGGCATCTCGTGCCGGCTCCATGTCGCACAGCTCGAAAGCGGCATCGTAGAGGTCGTGTTTGATGCTCTGCATCGCAGATTCCTGCCTGAAACGGTCGGTCCGCTGCCTTGAAACGACGGCATTCGATCGACAAGGCATAATCCAGCGTTCTTTCCTGTGAGTATAGCAAATGTTAAGTAAAGCTAACTAAGGGAAGGGGCGGCAGGATGCCGGACGGAAGACAGGCGGCTCGGGCGACCGATAGAGCATCGGGGGTCGACGGGCGGCGCATCCATGAGCGAGGAAAAGAGCGCTGGACGGTGAGAGATGTGGTGACGCTCGTCGCCTTCAACCTCATTATCATAGCGATCACGTTCGTGCTGAAGATGGGCGAGGACCTGCTGTTCTCTCCCCAGACCGAATTCTTTATCGGATCGTGGCTGTTTCCTCTGGCAAGCACGCCGTTCTATCTCGTCATGGCCGATCGCATCGGAAAGCATGGCGTTCTCGCAGCCACTACGCTGGTGTTCGGGACGCTCTATGCCCTCATGGGAAGCCTTTATTGTTTCCCGATCGCCCTCGTCGGAGCCGTGATTGGAGAGCTTTCCATGTGGGGCGGAGATTCTTATCGCAAGCCCTTGCGCGTCGCGATGGGGTTCTTCGTGTATTGGGTCATCTTCGGTCTCTACGGGGTGATTCCGTATCTTCTGTTCCAAGATGCCTACGTAGCTCAGCTGAGCGCCCTCTACAGCACCGAGGATGTAATGGCGATGGTCGCGCAGTACACTGAGCTGCCGTGGATACTCCTGATGATGGTGCAATTTGCCGTCGGTACCGCCGTAGGCGGCCTTATCGGCGCGCGCCTGTTGAAGAAACATGTCCGCAAAGCGAAGATCGTCTAGGCGACGAATGAGGGCGTCCGATTCTATGCAAGGCGTGCTCGGCTTGGATCCGCGTACGCATCTGGCGGCCATCGCCTTGGTCGGCATCTCCACGATCATGATCGCGGAGATGCCCTTCGAGGTTCTCCTGCAGGTCGCTGCCGCCGTATATCTCTGTTTGAACGACCGCGTCCGCCTGGCTGTGAGGTGCTGCGCGTTCTTCGCTTTGGTTCTGGCGTTGAGCTTCGCTCCTCTTCCGGGCCTTTACGGCGTGCTCTTCGTGAGCCTCATGCATATGACCCCGCCGTTCACGGTGGGCTGTGCTCTGTTCTCGCTTTCGCCCTCGGCCATCATGGGAGCCCTTTCCCGTTGGCATGTTCCGCCTATCGTGCGAATCGGGGTGTGCATGATGTTTCGTTTCGTGAGCCTTCTCGGTTTCGAGACCTGTCAGGTCATACGCGGCATCCGTATGCGGGGTATCTTCGCGAGGCGCCGGGACGTTCTGCTCCACCCGGCCTTGGCTTGCGAATGCCTGTACGTCCCCTTGGTGATGCGTAGCCTGCGACTGTCTTCGGAGCTTGCCGCGTCGGCGGAGCTGCGCGGCGCGCTCGCAACGGGTACGAGGTCTTCCGTATACCATATCGGATTCTGCTGGCGGGATGCGGCGGCGATTCTACTTCTGGCGATTCTGTGCGCCGCCCTCGTCATCGCGTCGGCGGTGTCGCTATGAAGCAGCATGCGCGCGACTCCCGTCCTATCGTGCGGATGTTCGACGCTTCTTTCGCGTATGGCTCATCCGATGAGAACGGCGGCCCCGAAGCCGATGGGGCATGCGGGTCGTCGGAGGATAAAAGCATCGGCGCGCGCGGCATATCCCTGTGTGTGGAAGCAGGCGAGTGCCTGGTGCTCTGCGGGAGCTCAGGCAGCGGCAAATCCACCGTTCTGCGTATGATTGACGGGTTGGCCGGCGCGTTCTTTCCCGGAGTCCTTGCCGGTCGCATAGAGGTATGCGGATGCGACGTGCGGGATTGGAGTGCTCGTAGTCGCGCTGCGAGCCTCGGCGTAGTGATGCAGGATCCTCGCAGCCAGTTCTTCATGGACACGGTGTTCGATGAGATCGCATTCGCTTCCGAGAATCTCGGCATCGCTCCCGACGAAACGATCGCGCGCGTCAAGCATGCTGCACGACTCACCGGTGTGACGAATCTGCTTGAGGAGAATCTCACCCAGCTGTCGAGCGGTCAGAAGCAGCGGGTGGCGCTCGCGGCGGCGATTGCCGGGAGGCCCAACCTGCTGCTGCTTGACGAGCCGACGTCCAACCTGGATGACGAGGGCGCTCGAATCCTCGTGGACATTATCGCGAATTTGAAGCGACAGGGTATCGCCCTGGTCATTTCCGAGCATCGCTTGCATCGTTTCGCTCCTGTGGCGGATGCTTATCTATGTCTTTCCGACGGTCGTATCGCGAAGCGCTGGAGCGCCGAGGAATTCATGGGTCTTTCCGCAGATGAGGTCGCTGTCTATGGATTGCGCCATCCCGATGCCGAGCGTGAAGGCACGCATCCAGCGTGTATTCTCGCGAAGCCGAAGCCGCCGATTCTGCATGCGGCGAAGCCATCGGATCCGCTCGTCTTGCATGCAGGAGACCATTCTGCGCATATGCGCTTTCGTCCGGCGGGCGCGTTCGGTCGGTCGAATACTTCGAGTCCATGGAACGCAACCCTGACGAAAGGGTCGGATTGGTCGGTTCGTGATCTGGTCTATGAATATCCTTCAACAAAGCGCGGGGTGCGAGGGGTCAGCGCGCATTTCGCATCAGGGGCCGTGACGGTCGTTTCCGGAGTAAACGGCGTCGGCAAGACGACGCTTGCCCGCGTGCTTTGCGGGGTCCTGCGCGAACAGGGAGGCAGGGTCTTACGCAGTGACGAGCCCATCTCGCGCAGCGATCGCAGGCGCTCCAGCTACTTCGTCATGCAGGATGCCGACTATCAGCTGTATGCGGGAAGCGTGGCCGACGAGGTTGTGTTAGGCCGCGGGATGGATGAAGCGCTGAAGAATCGCGCCTGGACGGCGCTCGATGCTTTCGGCCTGCGTGATTTGGCAGACCGACATCCCTTGTCACTTTCGGGAGGTCAGAAGCAGCGCGTGACGCTGGCTGCCGCATACTGCTCCGATGCAGATCTCGTGGTTCTCGATGAGCCGACGAGCGGGCTTGACGGCAGAGGTGCGAAGCAGATCTCCGACTGGTGTCGGACGCTGGCGGAATTCGGAAAGACCATCGTCATCATCACCCATGACCAGTTGCTTGTGAACCTTGCGGCCGATGCGGTGATAGAGCTGGAAAGGACGTGATCATGAAAAGGGAATCGAAGGGTGCCCGTCGGTTGACGCCGATGAATCGTGCTGCGAGGCCGAGTGCTTTCGCGAAGCTGTACTACTTCATGCGGCCCGACCGCGCCCGCATGGGGGTTTCGCTCATCCTCGCCTGCATCGGAGAGGTGTGCGGTATGGTTCCGTATCTGGTCGTGGCGCTGCTTGCTGCCGGTCTCATCGATGGCAGCCTCACGCTCGAACGTGCTGGACTCCTTGCGTTGGCGGCTGCGTTCGCCCATGTCGCGCGATTCGTTCTCACCTGGCGCAGCTCGATGATGTCGCATAGGATCGCATTCAAGGCGCTGCGCACCATGCGCGAGCAGATGGCCGCCAAGATGGCGCGCGTCCCCCTGGGTACGATCGTGGATACGCCGACGGGCGTGTTCCGCAACCGTTTCGTCGACAACGTCAACATGCTCGAGGACGCGATCGCCCATTTCATGCCCGAGCTTCCCTCCAATGTATTCGGTCCGCTGTTGGCGATGACGGTCGTTTTCGTCATTGACTGGCGCATGGGCCTTGCCGGACTGGCGACCATACCCTTGGGTGTGCTGTTCTATTCAGGCATGATGCGTGGCTATCAGGAAAAGATGGCGCACTATATCGGTACGGAGAACCACATGAACTCGACGTTGGTCGAATACGTGAACGGCATCAAGGTCATCAAGGCGTTCGGTCGAACGGCCTCGTCGTACAGGGCGTTCTCGGAGGCGGTGGCAGCCTATCACGACTCTACGCTCGACTGGTTCAAGCAAAGCTGGGTGTGGATGGCGGCGATAAAGTCGGTGGTGCCCTGCACGCTTCTGGTCTCGCTTCCTGTCGGCGTGATGCTCATGTCGGCAGGCGAGCTGACGCTGCCGGCGTTCCTTTGCTGCATCGTCATTCCTCTTGGCTTCATCGGTCCTCTTATGAGATTCGCCCAGGCGGCAGGCATGGTGTCGCGCATGGACGCGTGTCTGAACGCGATCTGGGACTTTCTCGGAGAACCGGAGCTGGTCCGTCCTCAGGAGCGAGTGACGTTGGGCGATCGTTCGTTCGAGTTCGATCGGGTCTCCTTCTCCTATCACGAAGGCGCGGAAGTGCTGCACGAGGTGAGCTTCGCTACCGTGCCGGGCGAGATCACGGCGATCGTCGGGCCTTCAGGTTCAGGCAAGAGCACCATCGCCAAGCTGATGGTCGGCTTTTGGGATGCAAGCGCCGGCGCGATCCGCTTAGGTGGCATCGATGTAAAGGACATCCCGTTTACGCAGCTCATGGAAAACGTCTCCTATGTCGCGCAGGACACGTTCCTTTTCGACTGCTCGCTTGCCGACAACATCCGCATGGGAAAGCGGGATGCGACGATGGAGGAGGTGATTGCTGCCGCGAAGGCGGCGGGATGCCATGACTTCATCGAAGCGCTTCCGCATGGTTATGACACGTCGGCAGGCGAGGCGGGAGGGCGGCTCTCGGGCGGGGAGCGGCAGCGGGTGACCATCGCCCGCGCGATTCTGAAGGATGCTCCCATCGTGGTCCTGGATGAGGCCACCGCCTATGCCGATCCCGAGAACGAGGCTCTCGTCGAGCGGGCGGTCGGCCGTCTGATCGAGGGCAAGACGCTCGTGGTGATCGCCCATCGCCTCTTCACCATTAGAAATGCGCAGCAGATCCTCGTGGTCGACGGCGGAAGGGTCGTTGGGCACGGAGCGCATGAAGAGTTGCTGGCTGGAAACGAGCTGTATGGGCGCATGTGGAGCCAGCATATGAGCACGATTGAGGTGGCATAGGCATGTTTGCATTGGTGAAACGGATACTCGATCTGGCCGGCAGCTTTTCCGTGGCGGCGCGACGCAGCCTCATCATCGGAATGGCCTGCAACGTGATCAAAAGCTTCTTCATGGCGGCGATGATGATCGCCGTATTCTGGGCCCTGGAGCATCGTGACGGCTTTGGATCGGACGTCATCTGGCAATGCCTTTTCCTGTTGCTGGTAAGCGTGGCAGGGCAGTATGCGATGCAGTACGCCGTCGATGTTTCCATGGATGCTCGAGGTTTCGATATATTCAGGGATCTGCGTATACGCGTAGGCGATCGCCTGAAAGGCGCCGCGATGGGTTATTTCAGCGAGCAGCGTCTCAGCGCGATCTCCACCACGCTTGCTACCACGCTTCATCAGCTCGAGGAGTTCATGACCATCTGTCTTACGGGGCTTTCGGGCGGTGTTGCGATGGCCGTCATCATTGGCGTCGGTTTCGCCTTCGTGGCCCCGCCTGTCGCGGCGATCACGTTCGCCGGCATAGCAGCGGGCCTCCTTGTTCTGCGCGTGCTCTTGAGGCGTTCGGGCAAGGCGACGAAACGGGTGCTTGAGGCGCAGGAGTCGATGAGCGATGCAGTGATGGAATACGCGCGCGGCATGGCGGTTTTGCGTGCTTTCAGCACACCTGCGGATGCCTTGTCGTCGGTCGAGCGGAGCTTCGAGGAGAAGCGCGCGGCGGACTACGTGCAGGAAGCCGCTGGGCAGGGATTGCTGAAGCTTTACGCGCTCGTATTCAACCTGGCCAGCTGCGGCGTGCTGTTCGCTGCGTGCGCCCTGTTCCTCTCCGGTGCACTGCCTTTATCATGGGCCCTCACGCTTCTTGTAGCAGCTTTCATGATCTACGGAGAGTTGATCAGCGCGAACAACGGGGCGTTTCTCTCCAAGAAGATCGGCAATGAGCTCGATCGCGTGGACGAAGTTTGCGATATTCCTAAACAAGATGCCTCGGACAGACCGCTTGCCATGGAAGGCAACGACATTGCGCTCAATCACGTGAGCTTCGGATACGGCGATGGCCGCGAGGTTATCCATGATGTGAGCCTGTTCATCCCCGAGGGTACTACGTGCGCGATCGTGGGACCGAGCGGTTCGGGCAAGACGACGCTGGTGAATCTCATCGCCCGATTCTGGGATGTGGATTCCGGATCGGTGAAGGTGGGCGGAGCCGACGTGCGCAGCGGCACGGCCGAGAGTCTGCTTGCACGGATATCCATGGTTTTCCAAGACGTCTATCTGTTCAATGACACGGTTGAGAACAATATACGTTTCGGCGTGCCTGAGGCTACGCGCGAACAGGTCGCGGCGGCGGCCGAGGCGGCGCGCTGCCATGACTTCATCGAAGCGCTGCCTCAGGGATATGCCACGGTGCTCGAAGAGGGCGGGGCGAGCCTTTCGGGCGGCGAACGCCAGCGCATCTCCATCGCCCGGGCGATTCTCAAAGACGCGCCCATTGTCATCCTCGATGAGGCGACGAGCTCGGTCGATCCCGATAACGAGCATGATCTCATTGCTGCCTTGTCGCGGCTGACCGCAGGCAAGACCGTCATATCCATCGCCCATCGCCTGAACACTGTGAAGACGGCCGACCAGATAATCGTGCTTGACGGCGGTCGTATCGTACAGAAGGGACGCCATGGGCAGTTGATGGAGGGAGAGGGCTTGTACCGCAGCTTCATAGAGTTGAGGAAGGCTGCGGTCGGTTGGACGATCGCTTAGCGATGCGCAACGGCGGGTTATAGACGGGTTCGTCATCCCTGCATACAAAAAAAAGGCGGATCGGCACGCTGCACCAAGGGGGAGAGGTGCTTGACGTGCCGTCCGCTTACGGGTAGGCGACGTTGCATCCATGGGCGTCCGCATAAAATCGACGGGTTCTAGGATCTCGGAAAAAGGGGGCAACCGATTGCCTTGAGAACCCGTCCGCTTCCCAGTGGATGTTAACCACGGGAAACTTTATACCCCAGCAGTCCGATGCGGTCAAGCGACTCTTGGAAAAAACTTTCGACATTCTTTATGCCGAGAGCCGCTTTCCGTGTGCCGGCCGCATGAATCCGTCTAGAGCTCGTAGGTTATGGCTCCCATGGTGGAGACGTCGAAAGGGAGAGCCTTCGAGAAAAGCGCACGGAACGTCTTGGATGCGACGATGCGTTTCGCATCCTGCAAAAACGCGCGCGTGCGGCCGTTCTTGATGATGACGAGATCGGCGGTGACCGCTTGAAGAGGAACGAATAGAACGCCTGTGACGAGACTCGCCGTCTGCGCGGAGCCGATGCAGACGTCGACGAGCCCATGCGCTACCAGCATCGCCGCATCGTGGGCGGTGGCCGTTTCGCTTTCGTAGCCTTCGACGTCTTGGGCGACGAGCTCGAACGCGGCGATCTTCTCATCGAGGATCACGCGCTCCGCCGTGCCGCGCGGCCTGTTCGCAAGAGTGCCGCCGCAGCGGAAGAGGGAGCTCCAGCTCGTGACGCCTTTCGGGTTGCCTTCTCGCACGATAAGCCCGATGGGATAGGAAGCGATGCGCATGACGACCAATGAGGTTCCAGGAATCAGGCGCTGGACATAGGGGATGGTGCAGCTATCGGTCTTTCGATCGTGCAGGCACGTGACGGCCGCATCCGCATCTCCCGCATAGAGGCTTGCCAGGGCTGCATAGTCGCACATGGCCCGATGCGCGACGTTCAATCCATGCGCGCGCAACAGGCCGGTCACCTCATCGCAGACCGATCCCTCGCCTGCGATGACGAACGGATCGGCATCCGGCTTGAAAGGAGCGATGGCATCGGCGATGTCGTGCGTCGATGATCTTGTGCCCGCATCCGCATTCGCATCGGCGAGGCTCTCTCCTCTGACGCGTGCGAGGTATTCGGTCACGTCGTCGAGGGTGAAGAGGAGCTTGCGTCCCATTCGATAGGACTTCAGCTCGCCGGATTTCGCCAACGCATAGACCGCGTTCCGCCCGATTCGCAGAATCCTTGCCACGTCGCTTGCGTTCAGTGCTATGTCGCTCGGTGTCATATATATCCAATCAGAATATAGTGATATAAGAATAATAAACGAGGACGGAAAATGAGCAAGAGGGACGAATCGGGATCGAGATTGTGATGGATGGTCGTCGCGCTGCATGGAGCTCCGAATGGATGCCATAGTGGATTTCGTCAGAAAGGCGGGGCGGCGAGGGGCCGCATCTGCATGAGAGAAGGCCGGCGCGACGCGACGGCCGGGAAAGGAACGAGCATGAAGATTTCCGCACGCAACCAGATCAAGGGCACCGTCAAGACCGTCAAGGAAGGCGCCGTCAACGCGGTCGTCGTCATCTGCCGCGGCAACCATAACCCCATCACCGCCGACATCACCATGGCGGCCGTCGAGGAGCTTGGCCTGGCCGAAGGCAAGGAATGCTACGCCGTGATCAAGGCCACTAACGTCATGTTCGCCACCGAGCGCATCGCCGGTCTGTCCGCGCGCAACCAGATCGAGGGTACCGTCGTCTCCGTCAAGGAAGGCGCCGTCAACGGGCATGTGACCATCGAGGATGAAGACGGCGTGCGCATTTCCGGTTCCATCACCAATGCCTCCATCCAAGAACTCGGTCTGGCCGAGGGCAAGAAGGCCGTCGCCGTCATCAAGTCCACCGACGTCATGGTCGCCGTCGACTAAGCTGTGAATTTCATAGGCACTTCTGCGAATGCTCGAGAGACTTTTTTCAGCTTGTCTCTCGAGCATTTGTTGTCGTTTTCAAGTCAAGGTATTTGACGGTGAATACGTGGTTTTTGGTTTGAGCATTGACGAATGTATGGGAATTAGCACCTGCGCTTGATGGAAAAACTTAAAATGTCGGAGGATTATGCTGTAGAAATCGCAGATATTCTCTATCTGTGGAGTGGTATTACGCGCAAAAGAATATGAGTCCTCCCTCTCGGTTTCGTACGAAAGCGACAATATGCTCGACGTTGGTTTTCGCAAGAGGCGGATCGTCTTCTCTCAGAAGAATGAATTATCGTTCTTGAGGATATTCTCGTGGTGCTATGAGGCTCTACCGTGATGCAAGATAAGGATTTACGAAAGTGTCGATGGAAATCCCGCCAGTCTTCCCTAAAGAATGGGACATACGAAAGGAAGTATTTGAAGACGGGTGCATCGTGCATTACTCCCATGATAGATGCGGGAGCGGATTGATGCATCTCTGCGAGCCGCTACCCGGTATTGCTGTGGCGTATAACGTGGTCGATGCCTGCGGCATCACGTTGCCATCTTGGTTTCGAACCGACTCCCTTTTCATTAATTTTTGCAGTGAAGGATGTTGTGAAATAAATTACGGCGCTGCAGGATCCATTATGCTGGAGCCAAATTCGACAAGCATAAGCAAGCTTCCAATGCAATCGTACATATTTCCTTCGGGTCATTATATCGGCAGCGAATTGCTATTCAATCCCTCGTTGATGAGCGCGGACCTAAAAACGCTGCTTGATGAAACAATGCGCTCTTTCCCAAACACCTCTTCCCACGATCGGTCGGAAACGTTCGTTTATGCATTTTCTGGCGATAGCGGTCTTCAAGAGCATTTTAAACTTCTTGCACCTCGAAAAACGATAGGTAGGATCGATCAACACGTTGCGTGCGATGCAGTGAAGAATCTGCTTCTATATTGCGCATCGCCTTCGTTTAGAGATAAGCCACGACCTCGGTATCGACGTATCACTTCTGTTCAGCGTCAGATCGTTGAAGAGTGTCATGATATTATCGCAAGGGATTTATCCCAACGGATATCGGCGGAAGAGCTAGCGGCCATCTACGGAATCAGTGCGACTTCGTTGAAGAATTACTTTCGCTATGTATATGGGAAGACGCCTTCAAATCTTGTTTATGACATGAGGATGAAAAGAGCGAAAGAGCTTCTGGAAAGAACCGACATGCCTGTTTCAAGGGTATCCGAATCGGTAGGTTACGCGAATCATGGCAAGTTTGCACATAGCTTTAAGCGTTTTACGGGCTTTTTGCCTCTGGAATACCGCAAGATGCATCAGTTGAACGGCAGATAACGAGAATCTTACGAAATGGCATGGTCTTCATGCGATGCGCGCCAGGACAGATGCGTTCTGCGCATCCGTTCGTAAGAGCATGCCTTCTTATCCTCTCAAAAAAAATGTCATACGGGCGACTTGTGCTAATCGGACATTGTCTCTCAAGGCGATATGAAAATATAGTTAGTTATCTCTAACTCATTATTACATTGCGTATTGCAATCCAATATCAACACCTTGCCTTAAAGAGAGAGGTCTCGGAATGAAAACCAAAGATGTGGTCAGAATCGCTCTGCTGTCCATTGTCGGTTTTGCACTAAGCCTGGTCGGATCGCTCGCTACGCCGCTTTTGGGAAATTATTCCTTTGCTGGTGAAGTTGCATTCGGCGCGTTTCTTGGAGGCGCCGTCTACTATGTTCTCACGCAGAAGGTCCCTCGAAGGGGTACGTCGTTCGCTTACTTCACCATCATGGGTTTTCTCTATCTGATCATGGGATTTTGGACCATGACGATCATACTTGCGATTGCAGGGTTTCTTGGAGAGCTGTGCTTGATTCCCGTGGGCGCATATAAAAACAGATGGCGCATCACTGGTGCCTACGTTCTGAGTAATGTCGTATACGCCCTTCATCCGGTATTCATCTTTTACATAATTGGCGTTGACAGGCTGTTGCTGATGTTTCCGAATGCTTATACCGTCGATGGAGCGCATACCCTTCAACATATGCTTTATTCGCCGCTGGCGATCATTTCGATTATAGGAATATGCCTTATCTGCGCTTTCTTTGGAATGGCTATCGGGCATTCGGTCTATGAGAAGTTCTTCCATGGCGGCGAGTCTGTGAAACGTGAGCCTATTCTCAAATAATCAGCATTCATGTAATGCGCCTAGCCTTTTTCCTTTATAGGGCTGCAGATTGGACGATGGAGTCGTCGAGGGCGTATCGATAAAGAATTTGAAAAGTGCGGGAGGAATGCATGGAGGACCTGCTCGAAGAAAAGAGTATGAAGAATTCCCAGCAGGCGATCATTGCCGAAGAAGAAGCCGCATTCGTCCGCTTGGTCGATGCTGCGATGAAATACAAAGCAGGTTATATCGCCTCCATATCGCTTGCTGTGGTGGGTGTGGCAGGAAAGGTGATTCCTTATCTGCTTCTCGTGCAGATCATAGGTGCTCTCATTGAGGGCGAACGGCATGTCGCCGTATACGGAGGCTGGTTTGCCGCAATGGCTCTCTCTTATGCCATCGGACATGCGGCAGCTGCGATTTCAATGGCCGTTTCGCATTATTTCTGCTTCAAGACGCTTGCCGATATTCGCGAAAAACTATTAGAAAAAATGTACACCATGCCACTCGGATATGTGCAAAACCGTCCAACAGGGGAGATCAAAAGCATTGTCGTGGATGGTATCGAGTCGCTCGAGCCGACCCTCGCGCACGTCATTCCCGAGATGACCGCGAATATCATTGTGCCGACGTTCGTCATCGCCTACATGATCGTTCTCGACTGGCGTATAGGGCTCATCGGGCTCGCCGTGGTTCCTTTGGGTCTTGTTCTCATGATGCTCGCTTTCAAGAATTACGATGTGAATTTCCAAAAGCAAGCGGCTCTTTCAAGTAAGGTGAACGCCGCGCTCGTCGAATTCGTGAATGGGCTCGAAGTCATTAAGGTTTTCAATCAAGACGCCCAGTCGTATCGTAGGTTCAAAGATGCTGCGGAAGAGAATGCGGGATTCTCGATAGCATGGATGAACGAGATCGCACCTGCCGCCGCGTCAGCGCAGGTGATAATGGGTGCATCCCTTTTGTTCGTGTTGCCTGCGGGCCTTTTTTTCATGGCGCAAGGAACGCTTGAAACGACGGTGTTCCTGCAGCTTATAGTGCTCACGCTCTCATGGGTCGGACCCATTGTGGCCGCATTCAAGTATCCAGACCAGATATCGGCGGTTCGATCTACGGCGCGGCGCGTGTTCGCCGTTGTGAACGAGAACGATCTTGTGCGGCCGGATAGCTCTTCCGCGGCACGCGATGCATCCATATCACTTGAGGATGTCTGCTTCTCTTATGATGCAGAAAATGCCGAAGTGCTGCACGGCATTAACTTGACATTGGATGAGGGCTGCAAGCTTGCGCTCGTCGGACCTTCGGGTGGCGGAAAATCTACCATAGGCAAGCTCATCGCAGGGTTTTGGGATCCGACTAAAGGAGCGGTACGCATCGGGGGCGCTGATGTGCGCGATATCTCGCTTGAGGAGGCAGGGAAGCTCATATCCTATGTGTCGCAGGATGTTTTCCTCTTCGATGCGACCATCGAGGAGAACCTTCGTATCGGCAGGCCCTCTGCTACATCGGAGGAGATTGTGGAGGCTGCGCGTGCAGCCGGATGCCACGATTTCATTGCGTCATTGCCGCAGGGCTATCAGACTTTGACGGGTTTGGGGGGACGATATCTTTCGGGCGGTGAGCGTCAGCGCGTCACCATCGCACGCGCCATGCTCAAAGATGCGCCGATCGTCGTCATGGACGAGGCCACGGCCTTTACCGATCCCGATTCGGAAGCTCAGATAGAGACGGCTCTCAGTGCGCTTGTGCGAGATAAGACGCTGGTGGTTATCGCGCATCGTCTATCCACCGTGCGAGATGCCGATTGCATTGCCGTCGTCGACGCCGGCCGAATCGTCGCGACGGGTACCCATGAGGAGCTGATCGCGACCTGTCCTCTATATCGCGATATGTGGGATTTGCACGTCGGTGCGCGAGAGCTGTAGGGAGAATGCGATGCTGGGTACGATTAGAAATATATGGCAGTTTGCCGAGCCGCAGCACGGCTTGCTCGTCAGGGCCATAGCCGCCAACTTCATTAAGGCTTTGTTCGGTCTGCTGGATTATTTTGCGATATACGTGGTGATCGATGCGTTGCTTGCGGGCGCTTTCTCCTTCGAGGTGATCTTCGAGGCCGTGGCCCTCGTCTTCATCGGCGTTATGGGCAGGTGCTTTGCCGATGCGGTGTCGATGGCGTCTATGAATGGGATCGGCTATTCGCTGTCGCGGGACAAGCGTTTGCTCGTGGCCAATCGATTGCGGTATGTGCCCATGGGTTTTTTCGCTGACGTTAACCTAGCTGAGTTGGCTACCGTTCTCACCACGACGCTCGATGAGTTGGAGACGCTTGGCCCGCTTGTGCTCGTGCAGTTCGTATCGGGCGTCATCGGTACGACGGTCATGGCGGTATTCGTCCTTATGTTCGATTGGCACATCGGCTTGATAGCGCTTGCGACGGTGGTGATCTACTTCAGCGTTGCTCGGCTGCAGCAGCATGCGTTAACTGCCTTAGCTCCTAAAAAGCAGGCAGCTCAAGAAGATCTTGTCGGCGCGGTATTGGAGTATGTAGAGGGCATGCAGGTGGTGAAGGCGTTCGGACTCGCGGGAACTCAGAACAATGTTGTAAGAAAAGCGGTTGACGATGCTCGTCAGTGCACCACCGAGCTCAATCTCAAATCCATTCCCTGGGTGGCGGTTCAGCAAATCGTGCTATCTTCCGCCTCTGTCGTTGTTGCGGCAGTCTCGACCTTGCTTTTCCTTGCGGGAACGACGGAGCTTTCGACCTGCCTCTTCCTCCTGATTCTGTCGTTCGTATTATTCACCTCCCTCGACTTCGCAGGCAATTCGGTATCGCTTATGAACGTTATTGATTCAGCCGTCAGCAAATTGGGTAAACTGCAAACCATGCCCCTGCTGAAGAGCGGTGATGTGAAGGAGGCGCCTGCCAGTCATGGGATTGCATTCGAGAACGTGGAATTCGATTACGGGCAGACGGCCGAGGAGGCAGATGGACTCATCAAGGGCATCACGGCTTCCATCGAGAACGGGACAACCGTAGCTCTTGTTGGCCGCTCCGGATCAGGCAAGTCGACGTTTGCTCGTCTCATCCCCCGTTTTTGGGATGTGGATGAGGGCCGCATCACGCTTGGCGGCATCGACATCCGCGATTATACGTACGATACGCTGCTTTCACAGGTATCCATGGTGTTCCAAGACGTCTATCTCTTCAACGACACGGTGGAGGCCAACATTCGTTTCGGCCGCGTCGATGCGACGCGCGAGGATGTGATCGAAGCGGCCAAGCGGGCATGCTGCCATGATTTCATCATCAAGCTTCCTCAAGGCTACGACACGATAGTAGGCAAGGGAGGCTCATCGCTTTCCGGTGGCGAGCGCCAACGCATATCGATTGCGCGAGCGCTTTTGAAGGATGCTCCCATCGTCATTCTCGATGAGGCGACGGCTAGCGTTGATCCGGAGAACGAGTTTGCCATCATGCAGGCGATCGGAGAGCTTACCCGAAGCAAAACGTGCATCATGATAGCCCATAGATTGAATACCGTGCGTCATGCCGATCAGATATTCGTCATCGATGACGGCCGTATCGTCCAGCGAGGCACCCACGATCAATTGATCTGCCAGTCGGGCATTTATGCACGGTTCATCAAGTTGAGGCAGGACGTGGCAAAATGGCGCCTATAGAAGGAGCCAAGCGCGTCTGCCCGTCGACCGAATCCGAGGGAGAGTCAGGCCGTATCGCGGCGTTTGAACGGATCGGGTATCCGCTTGACCCGAGAACGCTCATGGTTCTTTTGATTGTCGGAAGCATAGTTCCTTTCGTTGCCGGCAGGCTTGCCGTCTGGGTTCTCCTGATCGTCTCTTCGCTCGTCTACTATCTGTTCAAGAAAAGCCTGCCGCTTACGTGGTTGGTGATGGCCGTTTCGCTCCAGGGGATCGTTGCGGCCATCAACGCTTCCGGGCTTTTTGGAGCCGTGCTTGCATTCGGCATATTGATTTGGGCGATCGCATCGCTCATACCGACCTTCATCATTGGTGCGGTGCTTGTCTCTATTCCTTCGGGGGCAATCATGCAGGCTCTTAGGACCCTTCGCATTCCAGAGACGGGTCTTATCGGAATCGCGGTAGCTTTGCGCTATCTGCCTGATGTGCGCATGCAGCTCATCCAGATATCGAAGGCGGCGAAAGTGCGTGGATTTCGACTCTCTCCGCTTCATCCGGTTCGCTCCTTCGAACTACTGATAGTCCCATTGATTCATCGGTCTCTGAGGGCGTCGGATGACCTTACTGCTGCCATCATAAGCAAGGGCATAGAATTCGAGGCTGCCAAAACATCTCTGTATCTTTTCAGGCCCGGTGCGTTGGATGTTGTCGTTCTTACGGTTTACTTGCTGCTTTTTCTGTCTCGATTTGCATTCGGATCGTAAGCGACTGTTATGGAGGGTGAAGTGAACGGGAGGAATGATCAAGGTGCAGCTGTCGCATTGGAGAACGTGAGCTTTAAATATGAACTATCGAGCGAATGGTCTATCAAGGATGTCAGCCTAGAAGTGGCGAAGGGCGAATGCGTCCTGCTTGCGGGACGGTCAGGTTGCGGCAAGACGACGGTTCTACGGACCATCAACAGGCTCGCCCCTGATTTCTTCGAGGGAAGACGCACGGGCGACATAAGCGTGCTGGGTTTTCCTATTGATTCCTTTGCTCCTGGTGAGCTTGCGAGGCATATCGGAAATGTCTTCCAGGATCCCCGCAGCCAGTTCTTCTCGTCGATCGTCGAGGACGAGATAGCCTTGGTCGGCGAGAATCTCGGAATGTCTTATGAGGATCTTATCGAGAATGTCCCGAAGGCAGCTGCGCAGGCAAACGTTGCGGGGCTATTGAAAAAAAGCTTGCATGAACTTTCCGGAGGGCAGAAGCAACGGGTGGCTATAGCCTCTGCGCTGTTGTACGACTGCGATATTATCTTGCTGGATGAACCTTCTGCTAACCTCGACCACGCCTCGACGCTTCTTCTCAGAGATGCGATCATGGATTTGAAGAAAATGGGAAAGACCGTCTTGATATCCGAACACCGTCTTTTCTATCTGAAGGGCGTCTTCGATAGACTTGTGCTTATGGACGACGGTCGCATAGATCGCATGTACACCTCGGATGAATGTGAAAACCTCGACGTTCGGTCGCTCCATCTGAGATGCCTTGATGAAAACGAGTTGGAATCCTGCCGTCCTGCTCCCTGCGGCAGGGAGCAGATCTCCGCTTTGGGAATCGAAGTGGCTGTGGGTCAAAGGGTTCTTATGCCTTCAGTCGATTTTCGTCTTTTAAAAGGGGAGGTCATGGGAGTCGTCGGAGCCAACGGCATAGGGAAAACGACTCTTGCAGAGCAGCTTTGCGGTTTGGCTTCCATCCGCAAGGGGAGCGTGAACTACGCGAAGGGCAAGAAAGGAAGGCTCAGGAAGGTTTATTACACGATGCAGAATCCTGACACTCAGCTGTTCTTCGAAACCGTGGAGAAGGAGCTGCTAGCAGATGGATTGGACGAAGAATCGATGGACAAAGCAGCTCGGTATCTCAAGCAGATGGACCTTTGGGATCGAAGGCAAAGCAACCCGCATGAACTTTCCGTCGGCGAGATGCAGCGGCTTTCTGTTGCGGTTGCTTGCATGCATGAACGTGAGCTGCTGATCTTGGATGAGCCGTCGGCTGGTCTCGATTATCAAAGAATGAACGATCTTGCATCGATGATATGCGAGAAATCCGTGGATTGCCCGGTCATCGTCATCACTCACGACATCGAGCTACTTGCTCTCTGCGCTTCGTCGGTCTTGCTGTGTTCGCCCTATGCTGCGGAGAAGATTCCGCTTGCAGGTAATGAACGTAGAGTGGTTGACTTCATGCATGGTAGCTTTCAAAGCGTGAGAGAAGCATTCCTGTGAGTAGGATGTCGTCGGGGAGGTTCCGATGTTGCGGGTTTCGTGCCTGGCTTCACGAACGAGTTGGTTGATCCGCTATTGTCACGTAAGCATTCCCGACGTTCGGTTGAGACCATATGCGCACCGATGCCTTCGCGTCGCCCATCACTTTAATCTCAAGCAGCATCCCGCCGTGTGCCTTTGAAGCCCGATGGCGGATTCGCTGCGGAATTAACCTGTTCACAATAAAAGGGGGAGTACAATCTCGCGCAATGCGAGATGCGCGCCTGAAACGCCGCGCCCGAAGCGAGGAAAAGCGATGGTATCTATGGACAAGAAGGATCTGGATTGGGGCAACCTGGGGTTCGGCTATATGAAGACCGACTTCAGCTACGTTTGCGATTACAAGGACGGCGCTTGGGGCGAGGGAAGGCTCACGCGCGACCATACGGTGACGCTCAGCGAATGCTCCGGCATCCTGCATTACTGCCAGGAGGTCTTCGAAGGCCTCAAGGCCTACACCACCAAGAACGGCGACATCGTCTGCTTCCGTCCCGACCTGAATGCCGCCCGCATGCGCTCTTCCGCTGAACGCCTGGTCATGCCTTCGTTCCCCGAGAATCGCTTCATCGACGCCGTCAAGCAGGTCGTTTCGGCCAATGCCGCCTGGGTTCCGCCGTACGGCTCGGGCGCCACGCTCTACGTCCGTCCGTTCATGTTCGCCACGGGCGAGGTCATCGGCGTGAAGCCGGCGGACGAATATCAGTTCCGCATCCTCGTCACGCCGGTCGGCCCCTATTTCAAGGGGGGTGACGAGGCCATCACGATCACGGTCGCCCGATACGACCGTGCGGCACCGCATGGCACCGGCGGCATCAAGGCGGGCCTGAATTACGCGATGAGCCTCTATCCGTATGAAGAGGCGCATAGAAACGGCTATTCCGAAAACCTCTACCTCGATTCAGCGACGCGCACCTACGTCGAAGAGACCGGCGGCGCCAACGTGCTGTTCGTGAGCAAGGACGGCACGCTCGTCGTGCCGCAGTCGGCGACGAATTCCATCTTGCCTTCGATCACGCGCCGCTCGCTCGTGACCGTGGCCGCCGACATGCTCGGCATGACGGTCGAGGAGCGACCGGTTGCGTTCGCCGAAGTGCTCAATGGTGATTTCGTCGAATGCGGGCTGTGCGGAACCGCTGCCGTCATCTCGCCCGTGGGGCGTATCGAAGCCGAGGGTATCGACGTGGTCTTCCCCGACGGCGCGGAAACGTCCGGTCCCGTCATGAAGAAGCTGCGCGCCACCTTGACCGCCATCCAGAGCGGCGAGCTTGCAGGTCCCGAGGGCTGGGTCGTCAAGATCGCGTAGATCGCGGGCATAGTTTTACGATGCAATAGGCGGGTGCGGGCTTCGGCGCGCGCCCGCTTCATGTATAGTCCGATGGTTCAAGCATTCATGTCAAAGCGTCGTTCGAAGAGAATCATGGAGCACATGGGAGACACGCTGGAAACGCAAGAGACCGCCTTCGACGTCAGGCGTCTGCTCATGTTGGGGCTCGGGTTCGGCTGCCTGTTCGGCGCGACGGGCGCCGCCATGTTCGGCGCGGGAGGCTACTTCGGTCCGGTCTCGTCTTTCGGCGACGTGTCGACCCCTGCCGCCATGTGCCTGCGCCTCGGCGCCATCGCGCTGATCGCCGTGCTGGGCCTTGCGGGCCGCCATGCGGTTCGCATGCCTCTTGTCATCGGCGCTGCCGTCGCTGCCGCTGCCGGCGGCATCGTCGTGTCCTTTGTGCCTTCGGTCCCGCTTTCCATCGCGGCCGGCGCGCTCGAAGGGGCGGGCGAAGGCGTGCTGCTCTATGCCTGGTTCATGCTCCTTTCTTCGCGGCATCGCGAGGAGATCGTCTTCGCGACCCTCATCGGCTTTCTCGTGGCCTGGGCTTCCTTCGTCGCCGCCCCGCATCTCGATCGCACGATGCAGGCCGCGCTCTATGCCGTTCTCACGTTCGTCTCGGCATTCGCGTTTCTGCACGAAGACGCCTCCTGTGCTTCCTGCGCGCCCGACGGCGGATTCGACCGCTCCCAGATCGCACGCGTCCCGTGGTTTTCCGTGTGCGTCACGATTCTGTGCACGATGCTCGCATCGGCGCTCTTCGGCACCGTGAGCATCGTGTTTCCCGCCACGAACGGCTCGCTTACCTATGCGCTGTTCGCGACCACGACGCTCGCCGATATCATGATCACCTACATGCTCATGACGCTCGCGAAGGACTGGACGCAGTCCGTCTGGATTCCCACGCTCGTGATGCTCTTCATCGCCTTGCTCTTCTCGTGCTTCATGACGACCGACGCCATTCGGCTCGCCGTTGCGCTCATGATGGCCACGATGTTCGGCTACTTCTTCCTGCGCTGGCCCGTCTTCGCCGGCATGCTGTCCGACCTGCGGCTTCCGCGCTCTTTTGCGGCCGGCATCGTGCTTGTGCTGACCAACGGCTTCTTCATGTACCGTCTCGGCGAAAGCGTGGGACGTTCTCTTCCCGAAAGCGTTTTCAACGTCAACGGCGTAGCGGGCGTCATGACGCTTCTCGTCGTGGTCTCCTTCGGCATCGCGGCTGGCCTTGCGCGGATTCTTTCTACGAAGGGCGGCATTGCGGCCGCCTTCTCCGGCAGCGCGGACATGGATGCCGAGGAAGCCTCTGCGGGCGAACCGGCCGATCCCGTCGCGGCCTTCGCCGAGACGCTCGAATCGCACTTCGACGATTTGTCCGCCCAATTTGGGCTCACGCCGCGCGAACGCGAGATCGCCATGCTCACCGCGCAGGGGTTCACCTCCACCTATATCGCCGATAAGCTCGTCATCTCCGCGAGCACGGTGCGCTTCCATCAGCAGAACGTTTATCGCAAGCTCGACATCCATTCGCGCCACGAGCTCATCGAACTTGCCAACGCCGATCTCATTGCCGCATCCCGCAACGCGTAACGCGCCCCGCAGCCATGCGCATCGTGTGGAGCGCATGCAGCCTCGGGTAACTTTTAATTCGAAAACACCCAGCTCACATGACACCTGATAAGTCTGTTGGGCGTTCTATCTCCGCATATGGATGAAAACCGTGCATCCCGTCAGGTGAAGAGAACGCACGTCTTGCCTAATATCGTTTCGTCGATGCCTGCGTGCGCGAAGCGCGCGGCGGGCAAGGGGCCGTTCGATCGGAAGGGGGAAGCGAGGCGCGCGCGTGCGCTGTCTCGCTGAAAAGACGTTGAATTCGACGACTGCTGAAGTTGCCGCGGGGCATGCGTCCTCGGCGCAGGGCGCGCCGCACGATCGCCGCATTGCGCCCTATCCTCTCTACCTATACCTTGACGGCCAGCCGGTCGTCGTCGTCGGCGCGGGCGCCGTTGCCGAACGCAAGATCGCAACGCTTCTCGAGCGTGGCGCATCCGTCACCGTCGTGGCCCCCGATGCCACCGACGAGGTGAAGCGCTGGGTCGCAGACGGGCGCATCCGCTGGCATGAGCGCGGATACCGCACGGGCGACCTTGCGGGGGCGCTGCTCGTCATCGGGTCGACATCCGACGAAGCGGTCAACCGCCTCGTCTTCGACGATGCGTGCAAGGCGCACCAGCTCGTGAACATCGTGGACGTTCCCGAGCTCTGCACCTGCATCGTGCCGTCCATCATGCGTCGCGGCCGGCTGCAGATCGCAGTTTCGTCCGCAGGTGCCGCGCCGACGATCGCGCGCGATATCCGCCTCGGCCTCGAAGAGGCCTATCCCGCCTATTGGGCCGACTACATCGACCTTCTCGGCGATGTCCGCATGCTCGTGAAGCAGCGGGTCGAAGGCCCCGCGTCTGCGAGGCGCCCGCTTTACGAGGCTGTCGCCGCGAGCGACCTGCTCGAGCGCATTGCCGCAGGAGAGCGTCCCGAAGCCGAGGATATCTACGCCGCCGTCGTCATGCCCCTGCTCGAGGGAGGCACGCGATGAGCTTGGTCTGCATGGGGGCGAGCTATAAAACCGCTCCGATCGCCGTGCGCGAGCGCATCGCTCTCGCGCATGAGGACATCCCCGCCGCCCTTGCCGAGCTGGCGGACGGCAGCGGCATCAAGGAATGCCTGATCCTTTCGACCTGCAACCGTATCGAGGCATACGTCGACGCCAAGACCGACCGCATGGGCATCGACGCGCTGACGGCGTTTTACGAACGGCGTGCGGGTGTGCCCCTGCCCGAGGGCGCCTTCTTTCTCGAGCGCGGCATGGCCGCCGCGACGCACCTGTTCCGCGTCGTCTGTTCGCTTGATTCTCAGGTTTTGGGCGAAGCCCAGATCCTCGGGCAGACGCGCGGCGCCTTCGAGGATGCCGTCGCGGCCGGCACCTGCACCGATGTGCTCATGCATCTGTTCAAGGATGCGCTGCATCTCGGCAAGCGCGCCCGTGCGGAAACCGCCATCGGCCAGGATTCCGTATCGCTTTCGACAACGGCCTTCAATGTGGCGCGCCGGGCGTTTCCCGACCTGCCCGATCGCCGCGTCATGTTCGTCGGTGCGGGCGAGATGGCCCGTCTTGCCTCGACGTATCTGACGGAGGCAGGCGTGAACGACATCGTCGTGTCCTCCCGCTCCCGCGAACACGCACGGGCCCTCGTCGAGGCCTGCGGCGGGCGCGTCTGCGCGGACGGCTCTTTTTACGAAGAGTTGGCCTGTGCCGACGTCGTCTTCTCCATGACTTCGTCGCGCGAATGCGTCATCTGCGCCGATGAGCTTTCGGCCGCGCGCGATCGTGCGGGCATGCAGGGACGGGCGTGCGTGATCATCGATGAAGCCGTCCCGCGCGACGTCGAGGACGCCTGCGCCGACATCGACGGCGTGCGCCTGTACAACCTCGAGGCGCTCGCCTCCATCGTCGACGAAGGCATGGCCGAGCGCGTCGCTTCGGTCGGCGACGTGGAGCGGCTCATCGCCGAGGCCGAGGAATCGTTCTTCGCCTGGATGCAGCAGCGCAACGTCGTGCCGACGATCAAGGCGATCTACGCGAAGGGCGAAGCCGCGGTCGATGCCGAGCTTTCGCGCGCCATGCGCAGTCTCACTTCGGTGCGCGGCGAGGAGGTCTCGGACGACGAGCGTGCCGTGCTCGAGGCCTTCGGCAGCTCGATCATGAAGAAGATCCTGCACGGCCCGACGATTCGCCTTCGCAAGGAATCGTCCTCGGCCGATTCGTACTACTACACGGGGGCCGCACGCTACCTGTTCGGCATCGAGACGTTCCCTCTCGGCACGCACCATCACGCCTGCGGCACCGCATGCAGGTCGGGATTGCCGTGTCCGGTGGGCGTCGACGAGAGTCATCGGGAAGTCTGCAGCTCGAGGGGGATTGCACATGCATAACGATACGTGCGTCATCGGGACGCGGGGAAGCGCGCTCGCGCTCTGGCAGGCCCATGCCGTGAAGCGCGCGATCGAGGCGTCGCGCCCCGACGTCTCCTGCGAGATCCGCGTCATCAAAACGACAGGCGACCGCAACCTCGCCACGCCGCTTGCCGAAATCGGCGATAAAGGCCTGTTCACTAAAGATCTCGAGGCGGCCCTTGTCGCCGGGGAGGTGGATATCTGCGTCCATTCCATGAAAGACGTCCCGACCGAGCTCGCAAACGGCTGCGGCATCACGGCCATGCTCGAGCGTGCCGATGCGCGCGACGTGATCGTCTGCGGTCCCCGCATCCAGGCGGAATGCCTCGCGGACGTTCCCGCCGGATCGCGTCTCGGGACCGGCTCGCTACGCCGCGTCGCTCAGATTCGGGCGGGCTTTTCCGGTATCGTTCCGACGCCCATCCGCGGCAACGTGGACACGCGCATCGCGAAGGCGTGCGGCGAGGAATACGAAGGCGCCGTGCTTGCGGCGGCCGGCGTGACGCGCATGGGCCTGGCCGACCGTATCGCGGCCTATATCCCCGTAAGCGAGATCGTTCCGGCCGTCGGCCAGGGAGCCGTGGGGATCGAGGCGCGTCTCGGCGACGAGCGCGTCTGCGAACTCTGCGCTCGCATCGACGATGCGGCCACGCGCGTCTGCGTCGAAGCCGAGCGTATCGTGCTCTGCGCTCTCGAGGGCGGCTGCCAGGTTCCCATGGGCGCCTATATGCGTTTCGATAGCGGCGACATCGCGGCCGATGCCGTCGTCGCCTCCGTCGACGGATCGCGCGTCGCGCGCGTTGCGCTTCGCGTGCCCGCATCCGATGCGACTCCGGCCGACGTCGCCAGGCGCGTGCTCGCCGAGCTTTCGGCCCAAGGCGCCGATGTCATTCTCGAAGAGATCCGCGCGCAGGAGGCGGGCCGATGAGCGTTTCCACCCATGTCGCGCTCGTCGGTGCCGGTCCAGGTGATGAGGGGCTTTTGACCTGCGAAGGTGCGCGCCTCATCGAATCCGCGGATATTATCGTCTACGACTACCTCTCCAATCCGCGCCTGCTCGGGCGCGCACGCGCGGATGCGCGTCTCGTGTACGTGGGGAAGAAGGGCTTCTCGGGGCATATCACCCAGCCCGAGATCAACGATATCCTGATCGATCTTGCGCGCGAACTGGACGCGGCCTTCAAGGCGCGTCTCGCATCCCGTCCGGCCGACGCCGCGCGCGCCGAGTCGGGAATCCGGGCCCCTCTGCTCGTGCGTCTCAAGGGCGGCGATCCGTTCGTGTTCGGGCGCGGCGGGGAAGAGGCCCTTGCGCTGCGTGAGGCGGGCATCCCGTTTTCCGTCGTTCCCGGCATCACGAGCGGTATCGCCGCACCGGCTTACGCGGGCATTCCCGTCACGCATCGCGGCGTCGCGTCGTCGGTCACGTTCGTGACCGGCAACGAGGATCCGACCAAGGACGAGACGGCGCTCGATTGGGAGTCGCTCGCGGGCATGGTGAAGGCGGGTGGGACGCTCTGCTTCTATATGGGCATGCGCAACCTTTCTTCGATCGCCGGACACCTTGCGGTCCAGGGTGTCGAGGCGGACTGCCCCTGCGCGCTCGTGCGCTGGGGAACCACGCGCGAGCAGCGCACGCTCGTCGCGCCTTTGTCCGATGCCGCCCGTCGTGCCGAAGAGGCCGGCTTCACGGCCCCCGTCATGACGGTCGTGGGGCAGGTCGCGTGCCTGCGCGAAGATCTCTCCTGGTTCGAAGACGCGCCGCTTTTCGGCAGGCGCATCCTCGTCACGCGCTCGCGCACGCAGGCCTCTGCCTTCACGCGCAGGCTCGAGGCGCTCGGCGCGCAGGTCGTCGAGGTTCCGACGATCGACATCGCGCCGCCTGAGTCGTTCGATGCCCTCGATGCGTCCTTGAACGCCCTCGATGGGTTCTCGTGGGTCGTCTTCACGAGTGCGAACGGCGTCGAGGCGTTCTTCGAGCGCCTGCGCCGCCGCACCGCGCTGCCGCACGACGCCCGCGCGCTCGCGCATGCCCGCATAGCCGCCATCGGCCCGGCGACTGCCGATGCCCTGCGCGCGCACGGCATCGAGGCCGATGCGGTTCCGCACGAGTATCGCGCAGAGGCCGTCTTCGATGCGATGCGCGAGCGCGGGCTCGATGCGGACGATGCGGTGCTCATCCCGCGCGCCCAGGTCGCACGCGAGGCGCTGCCCGAGATGCTTGCCGGCATCGGGTGCGCGGTCACCGTCGCGCCCGCCTATCGAACCGTCGTTCCCGGCACGAGCGCCGACGCGGCGAGGGCGGCGCTTGCCGACGGCGTCGATGCGGTGACGTTCACCTCGTCGTCCACCGCGGAAAACCTCGTCGCCCTGCTCGGCGAAGATGCGCCCGCGCTGCTTGCGGACGCGCGCCTGTTCTCCATCGGGCCCATCACCACGGCCACCCTCGAGCGCCTGGGCTTCCCGCCCGCCTCGACCGCATCCTCCTACACCATCCCGGGCCTCGTCGACACGCTGCTCGAGGCCTTCGCTTCCCCGGATGAGACCGCTTCCCCACGAAAGGACCACCGATGATCGGAATCTCCAAGCTGTACTGCGGCGCCGTCGAGCCCGCCGACGTCTTGCGCTATCGACGCATGTCCAAGGAACTCCCGAGCGGCCTGCTTCAGTTCTCCAAGGACAAGAAGCCTGTCGTCGTCTGGAACTGCACGCGTACCTGCAACCTCAAGTGCGAGCATTGCTACGCGCTTTCCGACGCGAAACGCTACGACCAGCTTTCCACCGAAGAGGCCAAGGCCATGATCGACGATCTGGCGGATTTCGGCGCGCCGGTGCTTCTGTTCTCGGGCGGCGAGCCGTGCGTGCGCCCCGATCTGGTCGAGCTCATGCAGCATGCGAAGGACCGCGGCATGCGCGTCGTCATCTCCACCAACGGCACTCTGATCACGCCCGAGCTCGCACGCCGCTTCGCCGAGGTCGGCCTGTCCTACGTCGGCGTCTCCTTCGACGGAGATCCCGAAACCCACGACCGCTTCCGCGGCGTGGAGGGCTCCTTCGACGCGGCGCTCCAAGGCCTCAAGAACGCCCAGGATGCGGGCATCAAGGTCGGCCTGCGCTTCACGATCAACAAGCACAACTGGGAAGAGATCAACGACATCTTCGACCTCATGCAGGCAAACGGCATCAACCGCGCGTGCTTCTACCACCTGGTCTATGCCGGCCGCGGTTCCGAGATGATCGAAGAGGATCTGACCCACGAGCAGACGCGCAAGGCCGTCCGCCTGATCATGGACCGTACGAAGCAGTGGTTCGACGAGGGCGGTACGCCCGAGATCCTCACGGTCGACAACCATGCCGATGCCCCGTTCGTCTACATGGAGCTTCTGAAGGAAGACCCCGAGCGCGCCGAGAAGGTCATGCAGCTGCTCCAGTGGAACCAGGGCAACTCCTCGGGCAACGGCATCGCATCGATCAATTGGGACGGCGACGTCTACGCCGACCAGTTCTGGCGCCATTACAGCTTCGGCAACGTCAAGGACCGTCCGTTCTCCGAGATCTGGTCCGACGTATCGCGCTCGACCGAGGCTTCCGAGCTCATGTACCGCCTCAAGGACAAGCGTCCCTGGGTCAAGGGCCGCTGCCATGACTGCCGCTGGCTCGATGTGTGCGGCGGCAACTTCCGCGTCCGCGCCGAAGCGGCCACGGGCGATCTGTGGGCGAGCGACCCGGCGTGCTATCTGACCGACGCGGAGATCGCGCGCACGGGCGACGAGCCTGCGCCTATCGTCGAGGCGCCCGTCGAGGACGATGTCGCCGCCGCGGCCATCGCGTAGGGCCGCATCCTTCGAGCCATCCGTTGATTTCAAGGGGGTCCATCACCATGGAATACGGGAAGTTCCCGGCATATCGCCCGCGCCGCATGCGCGCGACCGAGACGATGCGCCGCTACATCCGCGAAACCGAGCTGTCTGCCAAAGATTTCATCTATCCGCTCTTCGTGAAGCCGGGCATCGGCCTGCGCGACGAGATTCCCTCGATGCCGGGCGTCTACCAGGTGTCTATCGACATGCTTGAAGCCGAGATGCGCGAGCTTGCAGGCCTGGGCGTGACGTCGGTCCTGCTCTTCGGCATCCCGTCGCGCAAGGACGAATGCGGAAGCGAAGCCTACGACGACCATGGCATCGTGCAGGAGGCCGTCCGCGCGATCCGCGCGAAAGCCCCGGCGATGACCGTCATCACCGACGTCTGCATGTGCGAGTACACGAGCCATGGGCACTGCGGCAAGCTCGACGGGAACGGTGACGTCGACAACGATGCGACGCTCGAGTGGCTGGCCGCCGAGGCCGTCAGCCATGCGAAGGCAGGCGCGCACATGGTCGCCCCCTCCGACATGATGGACGGGCGCGTGGGCTTCATCCGCGCCGCGCTCGATGCGGCGGACTTCGCGAACGTCGGCATCATGTCGTATTCGACCAAGTACGCAAGCGGCTTCTACGGTCCCTTCCGCGACGCCGCCGATTCGGCGCCGTCCTTCGGCGACCGCCGTTCCTACCAGATGGATCCCGCCAATGCAGAGGAAGGCGTGCGTGAATCCGCGCTCGACATCGCCGAAGGCGCCGACATGGTCATGGTCAAGCCCGCGCTGCCGTATCTCGATGTGCTTTCGCGCGTCAAAACCGAGCTGCGCTTCCCGACGGTCGCCTACAACGTGTCCGGCGAGTATTCGATGGTCAAGGCCGCGGCCGCGAACGGCTGGATCGACGAGCGTCGCGTCGTCCTCGAGCTTCTGACCTCCATCAAGCGCGCCGGCGCCGACATGATCATCACCTATCACGCCAAGGAGGCCGCTCGTTGGCTTGCCGAGGAGGCCTCATGCCTGGAATAGTCGAAACGTCCGAATCCTTCGCCGTCGCTCCGGGCTCGCATGCTCCGGCGCCCGGCGCAGCCGTGCATCCGGGAACGCATCCGTCCGCGCATGAGGGCGGCCTGCAGGTGTCGGGCGCCACGGGCGCGCGCGGGCGTTCCTCGTACCGTCCCGGCGCAGGTGCCGCTGCCCAGGCCTATCAGGCGCGCACCGGCATCCAGCCGCCCAAGATCGTCGCATGGGAGATAACCCGCAGCTGCAACCTGGCCTGCGCGCACTGCCGCGCGGCGGCGCATTGCGAGGCGTATCCGGGCGAGCTGTCGCTCGACGAGTGCAAGGCCGTCATGGACGACATCGCCTCGATCACCGACCCGATCCTCATCGTCACGGGCGGCGAGCCTCTCATGCGTCCTGACATCTGGGAGATCATCGACTATGCCTTCGAGGTGGGGTTGCATCCGGTCATCGGCACCAACGGCACGCTCATCACCGACGAGATCGCGAAGAAGATCGCCGAGCACGGCATCCCGCGCGTCTCGGTGTCGCTCGACTTCCCGACCGTCGAGGGCCAGGATGCGTTCCGCGGCGCCAGCGGCGCCTTCGAAGACACGGTGACGGGCATTCGCAACCTTGAGAAATACGGGGTCGGCGTGCAGGTGAACTCAACCGTCACCAAGATGAACAACGATATGGTGGACGATCTGCACGACCTGTCCGAGGATCTGGGCGCGGCGGCCTTCCATCCGTTCCTGCTCGTGCCGACCGGCCGCGGGGAGGACCTCGTGGACGTCGAGCTGACGCCTGACGAATACGAAGAGGTTCTGACCTGGGCTTTCAAGCGTCAGGAAACCTCCCCGATGAGCTTCAAGCCCACCGATGCGCCCCAGTACTACCGCATCATGCGCCAGGAGGCCGCCAAGCAGGGCATCAAGATCACGCCGCAGACCCACGGCATGCAGGCCATGACGCGCGGATGCCTGGGCGGCATCACCTTCGTCTTCATCAGCCATACGGGAGACGTGCAGCCCTGCGGCTACTTCGACATGCAGCTCGGCAACGTCAAGGAGACGCCGTTCTCCGAGATTTGGACGAATTCCCCGGTTTTCGACGATCTGCGTCATTACGACCGCCTGAAGGGCAAGTGCGGCGCCTGCGAATACAAGGGCGTCTGCGGCGGCTGCCGTGCGCGCGCCCTCTCGCTTACAGGCGACTATCTGCAGGAGGAGCCGTACTGCGCCTACGTGCCGCGCGGCTATGCGCAGGATGCGGTGCTCGATGTCGCCCAGGCCCGCTTCCCGCTCGCGGCCGACCCGTACGGCGTGCTCGCCGATGCGCTCGGATTCACGCGCGATGCGGTGAAAGACGCCGCCTGGTCGCTCTTCCGCACGAAGGCGGTGCGCCGCATCGGCGCCTCGTTCGATTCGCGCAAGCTCGGCTATTCCTCGGCGCTCTGCGCCATGGCGGTGCCGGGAGATGCCGCGGCGCTCGAGGCCGCCGCTGCGATCGTCGGATCGTATTCCCAGGTCACGCATAATTACGGGCGCGACAACCGCTACAATCTCTGGTTCACGCTCATCACGCGCTCGGAAGGGGAGCGCACCCGCATCCTCGATCAGATCCGCATGCGCACGGGCGTTTCGGACGTCCTGTGCATGCAGGCGACGAAGACCTACAAGATCCGCGTCGACTTCGCGACCGGCGCCGCATCCGCGGATGCGCGCTGCGAGGCGCGAGAAGCGCTCGACGCCGCGGTCGGGGCGCTTCCGGACCCTGCGTGCGTGCGCCCCTTCGATGCGGGCGATCCCTTCGATGTCGAGCTCGTGCGCTGGGCGCAGGACGACGTGACGTCCGCGGGCCTCGATTTCTCCGCTCCGTATGCGCGGCTCGGATTGTCCGAGGATGCGGGCATCGACGGCATCTCCGGCGCATCGGAGCGCATGCAGCCCGCCCAGGGGTGCGCCCATGGCTCGGCCATCTCCGAGGTCGCGGCGAGGCACGGTCATGCGGGCGCATCGTCGGGCGTCGCGGGGCACCCCTCGGGGCATCCCGGCATGCATCCCTCGGGCGCCCCGGCGGAGCATCCTCATGGCTCGCGCGGGCTTCAGGGCGCAGGGCATCCGGTCGGACATCCCGGCGGGCTTGCCGCAGGCTCTTTGCCCGGCGCCTTCGCCTCCGACGCCGCCATGGACGAGGCGGCGGCCGCCATCGGCGCCTGCCAGCTGTTCGACGACCCGTATGCGCAGGGTGCGCGCCGCATATCCGCGCGCATCGGACGCAAGGTCTCGGAAGCCGAGGTCATCGCCCGCATTCGTGATTTCAAGGCCGATGGGACCATCCGCCGCTTCGGCGCCATGGTGCGCCACCATAAGGTGGGCTACGCCTGCAATTCCATGACCGTCTGGGATATTCCGGACGAGAAGGCCGATGCGGCGGGCGAGGTCTTCGCGAAGGCCCCGTTCGTGTCGCACTGCTACGCGCGTCCCCGCGCGCGATCCTGGCCGGGAAACCTCTATGCCATGACGCACGCGCGAACCGCCGAAGAACTGTCCTCGCATATCGAAGAGCTGAAGGCTATGCTTGTCGAGGCGGGCGTCGAGGCGAAGGGCATGGAATCGCTTACGACGACGCGCGAGTTCAAGAAGGCATCCATGCGCTATTTCGAGGAGTGATCATGACCATCGGCAGAGAGCGCTCGTCGCGCGATTTCGCGCACGCGAAAACCGTCATCCCCGGAGGCGTGAACTCTCCGGTCCGCGCCTTCCACAAGGTCGCGTGCGATCCGGTCTTCTACGACCATGCGCAGGGGAGCCGCGTATGGGACGTCGACGGCAACGAATACCGCGATTTCATCTGCTCATGGGGGCCGATGATCTTCGGGCACGGCGACGCCGACGTGCTGTCCGCCGTGCGCGCCCAGCTCGAGCGCGGCGTGTCCTACGGCGCCCCGTGCGAGGCCGAGCTCAAGCTCGCCGATAAGATCTGCGAGGTCGTGCCGAACGTCGAGGAAGTCCGCATGGTGTCGTCGGGCACCGAGGCGACCATGACGGCCATCCGTCTTGCACGTGGATTCACCGGGCGCGACAAGTTCATCAAGTTCGCGGGCAACTACCACGGGCATAGCGACTCGCTGCTCGTGAGCGCCGGCTCGGGCGTCGCGACGCTCGGCATCCCCGATACCCCGGGCGTGACGGCGAAAACGGCGAGCGACACGCTCGTGGCCGGCTACAACGACCTCGCATCGGTGCGCGCGTCCTTCGAGGCGAACCCGGGCGACGTCGCGGCCGTCATCGTGGAGCCCGTGTCCGGCAACATGGGCGTCGTCGCGCCCGATCGGGGTTTTCTCGAAGGGTTGCGCGCGCTGTGCGACGAATTCGGGGCATTGCTCATCTTCGACGAGGTCATCACCGGCTTCCGCGTGGCGCTCGGCGGCGCGCAGGAACGCTTCGGCATCCGTGCGGACCTCGTGACCTTCGGCAAGATCATCGGCGGAGGCTTTCCCGTGGGATGCGTCGGCGGCGCGGCGCGCATCATGGACGCGCTCGCTCCGGCGGGGCCGGTCTATCAGGCGGGTACGCTTTCAGGCAATCCCGTCGCGATGGAAGCAGGCCTTGCCCAGATCACGAAGCTGCAGCAAACCGAGGGGCTCTACGAGCGGCTCGACGAGGCGGGGCGGCGCCTGGCGCGCGGCCTGCGCGGCGCCATCGCCGATGCGCGCGTCGCGGCGACGGTGAACCGGTTCGGCTCGCTCGCGACCGTCTTCTTCTCGTCTGAGCCGGTGCGCGATTGGGACACGGCGTCCGTCTGCGATCAGCCGGCGTTCGCGCGCTATTTCCAATCGATGCTCGATCAGGGCTTCCTCATAGCTCCGAGCCAGTTCGAGGCCATCTTCCTGTCGGCAGCCCATACAGACGAGGACATCGACGCCTTCATCCGCGCCGCCCGCGTCGCGCTCGGCGCATAGCATCTCCGGGTCGCTTCGATCTCGAGCATGCCTGAAGCCGCCCGCGCCGCGCTCGGCGCGCAGGTCGCTTCGCGTCGTCCTTGCGCCGCCCCGTGCTTCTCGTTGCGAAAATTTGGTGGGAGAGGAGCATGCGGGCGGCTCAGGGCGCGCATTGGATATAATGCTAAGTCGCCCTCATCGTCTAGCGGCCAAGGACGCCGGCTTCTCAGGTCGGAAACGGAGATTCGAATCCTTCTGAGGGCACCAGTCGTATTCTCAACGCGCCGGGTCGTCTCGGCGCGTTCGCATTGCGCGGCGCCAGGCATGCCTTCGCCGCGCACCGGCGTCTCAGGAAGGGGGCGATCCCTTTGGGCGAAACCAAGACCATGGTCTTCACCGGTCGGCGCATGCTCGTCAACAGCCTCGGGCTCGAACCCGGCAAGACGTATGACGTGACGCTTCTCGAGCGCCGTTTCGGCAAGACGGGGTTCTGGGTCGAAGTGACCGACGGGCTCGACGTCTGCCGCTGCCCGTACAAGAGCACGGACGATTTCAGGGCGAGCTGGGCGTCCGCAGCGCATTCGACGCGCTAGCCGCGTCCATGCCAGCCGCGATTCTGTGGGAGGTGCCGAGGCGTGGCTTTCGGAAGAACGGTCTTCATAGGCAACCCCGCCGCGAACAACGGGGCCGGCGCCGCAGACATCGCCGCCCTTGAATCGCTCGCGCAGGCGAGCGCGGCGTCGTTCTCGTCGCTCGAATTCATACGGACCGCGGGTCCGGGCGATGCCGCCGCGCGCGCGCGGGCCGTCGAGGCCGACCTCGTCGTCGCCGTCGGAGGCGACGGCACCATCCACGAGGTCGTTTCGGGCCTTATGGAGCGTCCGCCCGCCGATCGCGCGAGCCTCGGCGTCATCCCGTGCGGCAACGGCAACGATTTCGCGCGCACGCTCGGCATGCCCGTCGGTGTGGCGCAGGCGTTCCCCGCGCTGCTTGCCGCCGAGGAGCGGCCGCTGGACGTCGGCCTGTGCAACGGCGTCCCCTTCATGCAGACGCTGTCGTTCGGTTTGGATGCGGCCATCGCGCTGGGTACGCACGACCGTCGCGCGCGCACCGGGCAGACGGGCACGTCGCTGTTCGTGTCGGAAGGCATCGAGCAGCTGCTCCACCATCGCGACGAATACGCGTTCGAGGCGGCCTTCGACGGTATGGCCGAACGCGGGCGCATGATGATGTTCGCGGTGCAGAACGGCCGCACCTACGGCGGCGGCTTCGATATCTGTCCCGAGGCCGAGCCTTCGGACGGCATGCTCGATATCTGCTATGCCTCGGCCCCGCTCGGGCTCGTCCCGGCGTTGCTGCTCTTCTTGCGGGCGAAGGGCGGCAACCATGTCGGTTCGCGCAAGATGACGTTCCATCGCGTCCGCGCGCTCGACGTCGCCTTCGATCCGTCGCCTCCCGCCCAGATCGACGGGGAGCGCATCGAATCGCCGCGCTATCGCGTCCATATCGAGCCTGCGGCGCTTTCCGTCCTGTTCGCTCGGCGATGATGGCCGCATGACGACCTTCTCCTTCGTCCTCGTCCTTTGCTTCGCGGTGCTCGCATCCGCGGTCGTCCACCAGGTCGTGAGCCGCGTCTCCATGCCGCTCGTGCAGATCGGCCTCGGCGCCGCCATCGCCTTGCTCGGCGGCGTGTCCATGTACCATTTCCAGGCGGATTCCGAGCTCTTCCTCGTGCTGTTCATCGCCCCTCTGCTGTTTCAGGAAGCGCGCGGCGTCGACAAGGTCGCGCTTTGGTCGAACCGCCGCCCCGTGGCGTCTCTGGCCATCGGGCTCGTGGTCGCCGTTGCGCTCATCGTCGGCTTCTTCGCGCATGCGATCGAGCCGTCCATCCCGCTCGCCGCCGCCTTCGCCCTGGGCGCCGCGCTCGGACCCACCGACGCGGTGGCCGTCTCGTCGCTTTCCAAACGCGCATCCCTGACTCCCAAGCAGGAAGTCCTGCTTTCGGGCGAATCGCTCATCAACGACGCGTCGGGCGTCGTGTCGTTCCAGTTCGCCATCGCCGCGCTGACGACCGGATCGTTCTCGCTTCTCGGGGCCGGCGCGTCGTTCGCTCTGAGCTTCTTCGGCGGCATCCTGGTCGGCATCGCGCTCGAGATCGTGATTTCGTCCGTCATGCGCACCGTGCGCGCCCTGGGCGTCGACGACACGACGTTTCATGTGCTTTTCGATCTGGCCACGCCGTTCGTCGTCTTCCTCGCCGCCGAGTCCCTGCATGTCTCAGGCATTCTCGCGGTCGTCGCCGCAGGCCTTTCGTATTCGTTTCTCGATCGGCGCATCGGGCCTTCCGTCGCACGCATGAACATCGTCTCCTCGAGCGTCTGGCAGGTGCTGACGTTCGCGCTCAACGGCATCGTGTTCGTGCTTCTGGGCATGCAGCTTCCGAACGCCATGAGCGATTCGTGGCACGACGCCGGCATCGCCGATGCGAAGCTCATCGGGCTCGTGGTGCTCGTGAGCGCGGTGGTCGTGGCCGTGCGCATGCTCTGGTTCCTGGCCATGGACCTGTACCGGCGCATCGCGGACGCGCGCGCCGAGCGCGTTGCGGCGGGTGCATCCGCTTCCGCATGCGCCTATCCTTCGGGGCCGACCGTGCCGATGCGCTCCGGCGCCTCGCGCGCGGAAGGATTCGATCCGGCGAGCCCCATGCGGGGCGAGGCGCGCCTCTGGCTGCGCTCCGGCATCCTGCGCGATTCGCTCGTCATGGCGCTCGCCGGCCCCAAAGGCGCGATCTCGCTTTCCATCATGTTCACGCTGCCTTACGTCGTGGGAAGCATCGATTTCGCATCGCGCGATCTGCTGCTGTTCCTCGCGTCGGGCGTCATCCTGATCACGCTTCTGCTCGCGAACTTCCTGCTTCCCGTGCTTTCGCCCATACAGGATGCGGCCCCGCCCTCGAGCGACCAGGAGGCGCTCGTCGAGGTGCTGCGCGCGGTGATCGCCGATCTCGATGCGATGCAGACGCCCGGCAACCGCCGCGCCGTGCAATCGGTCATCCGCCAGTACAACGACCGCATCGCGCATATCAAGCAGCGCTCCGACGCCTTCGACCGCGTCGACAACGTCGCGCTGCGCATCGAGGTCATCGGATGGCAGGAGGCCTATGTGACGGAGCGCATGCACGAGGACGCGTCGCTCATGCTGGCCGGGCACAGGCTCCTGTCCCGCTATGCGCGGGCGAAGGCGGCCCTCGGAAAGAGGGGAGTGCCGCGCTTCGTGTTTCTCGCGCGAAAGCGCGTCATCTCGTTCAATCAGCTCATTGCAGGGATCATTGCCGATCGCCGTCTGTTCCGCCAGGCGTTCGAACAGGAGAAGGCTCCCCGCGAGCTGCATGCGGACGCGCTCACGCATGCCGTCGGGAAGCTGCGCGCGCGCCTGTCCGACGAGGGCACGCCGTCCGAGGATGCGGCCGAGATTCTGCTCGAGATGCAGAAATCCATCCGACGCCTGCGCCGCGCCGACCATGCGGCGCCGGGCATCGCCACGGCGACGCGGGTCGACGATGCGATCGACGAGGTCCGCCTCGAAGGGCTCGAACGGGAGCTCCACCATATCCAGGCGATGTACGACGACGGCCTCATCAGCCGCCAGACGGCTCAGCGCCTGCGCGACAACGTCCGCGTCATGCAGCTCGATCAGGACGGGTTCATCTAGCCGTGCCGCGGCGAAGCGTTTTCTGTGTCCTGCCATGGCTCCGCGCAAGTTTTGCTATCATGGTCAATCGCATGTTCAGGTCGTCGTGCGCATGAATGCGGGCGTGGCGGAATCGGCAGACGCGCCAGATTTAGGTTCTGGTGGGGCAACCCGTGAAGGTTCAAGTCCTTTCGCCCGCACCACATGTCCCGCGTCGGCGGCATGGATCGCGGCCGAGCATGGCCCCGGACGCCCCTTTCGGCGTCCACGAACGGAAGACCCAGATGGAGGAATCAGTGAACACTAAGGTTGAGGTGCTTGAGTCCGGCGAGACCAAGCTTACGGTCACCATCGACGCAGACGACATCAAGCGCCGCATCGCCAAGAAGTACAAGGATTTCGGGAACCAGTACCGGTTCCCCGGCTTTCGCAAGGGTCACGTGCCGCGTCCGGTCATCGATGCGAACCTCGGCCGCGAAGCCGTCCGCAACGAAGTGACCAACGACCTCCTGAACGAAACCTATCCGATCGCCATCGACGAGGCCGACCTCTGCTACTTCGGCGAGCCTTCGTTCGGCGAGGTCTCCGAATTCGTCGTCGAAGGCCAGGATTTCACCTATGACATGACGCTTTCCGTCAAGCCTGTCTTCGAGCTGTCCAGCTACGATCCGGTTTCCATCGAGATTCCCTTCAAGGAAGCCACCGAGAAGGAGATCGACGACCAGCTCGAGGCCCTTCGCCAGGGTTACTACGACTACGAGGACGCCGCCGACGACGCCGCCATCGAAGAGGGCGGCAGCCTGGACATGACCATGAAGGTCATGAACGAGGCTGGCGAAGAGCTCACGACGCTCGCCGCCGAGAAGCGTCTCTACGAGCTCGGCCGCGGCCTGTATCCCAAGGCGCTCGACGACGCCCTGATCGGCAAGAAGAAGGGCGACCATGTCTCCCTCACCCTCGAAGTGGCCGAGAACCCCTGCATGATGAGCCGCCTGATCGAGAAGAACGCCAAGCAGGCGACCTTCGAGGTCGACGTCGACTGCGTGAAGACCAAGGTCGTCCCCGAGGTCACCGACGAGTGGGTCAGCGGGCACTTCGGCATGTCCGACGTTCCCGAGCTGCGCGGGGCGCTCAAGACCGAAATCGATAAGCAGAAATCTCAGGTCATTCCCCGTATTCTCGAGACCAATGCGCTCTTCGAGCTCGGCGGCCGCCTTGAGGGCGAAGCTCCCGAGGGCATGATCGCCGAAGCCACCGACGATCTGTACCGCACCTTCTGGGACAGCCTGCAGCGCAACGGCGTCACCTTCGATCAGTACCTGGCCAACAACGGGCTGACCGTCGACGCCTTCCGCGAGGACGTCAAGAAGCAGGCCAAGGACACGGTCGTGCAGAACCTCGCGCTCGACGCCTATGCCCGCCACGCCGGCATCTCCGTCACCGACGACGAGGTGCGCGACGAATTCAAGAACAGCGGCCAGGAAGACTTCGAGGCCATGTACGCCGACTTCAAGAAGCACGGACGCCTGCACATCGTGCGCGAGGGCATCCTGCGCGGCAAGGCGCTCGAGGAAATCGTGAACGGCGCGAAGGTGACCGAGGTCGAGGAGCCTTCCGCTCCTGCGGCCGATCCTGCTGCTCCCAAGGAAGAGAAGAAGCCTGCCGCCAAGAAGAAGACGACGACCAGGAAGACCGCTTCCAAGAAGACCGGGGCGTCATCCGCCAAGAAGGACGAGGCGCCTGCCGATGCGGCCGAGGAGAAGAAGCCTGCCGCCAAGAAGGCCCCTGCCAAGAAAGCCTCTGCCGCCAAGAAGCCTGCGGCCGCCGCAAAGGCTCCTGCCAAGAAGCCTGCCGCCAAGAAGACCGCGGCCAAGAAGGACGAGGCCGAAGCGCCTGCCGCCGAATAAGAACCTATGGCCGTCTCCCTGTCCGCTCAAGGAGATGGCCTGTCGTTGCTGGCTCGTTTCCAACGGAAGCGGGCCAGAGCTGTATCATCGTCCCTTGCACGCAGGTGCACGATCGATATCACAGACATAGAAAGGACCGCGATTCGCATGAGCGCACACATCGGCGCGTACACCATTCCGTACGTCATCGAGCAGTCGCCTCGGGGGGAAAGGTCCTACGACATCTACTCCCGCCTGCTTAACGACCGTATCGTCTTCCTCGGCGACGCCATCGACGACGGCGTCGCGAACATCGTCGTCGCTCAGCTGCTCCACCTGGAGAGCTCCGATCCTGAGAAGGATATCTCGCTGTATATCAACTCTCCGGGAGGAAGCGTTTCGGCGGGCTTGGCCATCTACGATGCCATGCAGTTCATCCGCTGCGACGTCTCGACCGTCTGCCTCGGCATGGCGGCTTCCATGGCCTCCGTCCTCACGGCGGCCGGCGCTCCCGGCAAGCGCTTCGTCACGCCGAATTCCCAGATCATGATCCATCAGCCGATGGGCGGCTCGGGCGAGCGCACCCAGCAGACCGATTTCGACATCCTTGCCAACGAGATGCGCAAGACGCGCGATCGCCTCGAAGGCCTGCTCGCCACGCACACGGGCAAGACCGTCGAGCAGATCCATGCCGACTCCGAGCGCGATCACTGGCTGACCGCCGAGGAGGCGAAGGCCTACGGCCTGGTCGACGACATCATCACCTCCCGCGCCGCGGCGGGCGCGAACGCGTAAAGGGCATGTCGATGAAGGATAGGCGTACAGACACGACCGGCCCCGAAGACGTCCGCTGCACGTTCTGCGGCAAGACCGCAGACCAGGTAGGCGGTCTCGTGCAGGGTCCCGACGGGATTTTCATCTGCGACGAATGCGTCTCGCTCTGTTCGGACGTCCTTGCAAGCCACGGCTACATGGACGCGTCGGGCACGATGCCGCCGCAGAGGCTCGCGATGGACGCCCGGCCCGCCGCAGACGACGACGCGCCGAGCGCCGCCGAGGTCCTCGGCACGCTGCCCAAGCCGCGCGAGCTCTACGACCTGCTCTCCCAGCACGTGGTCGGGCAGGATGCCGCCAAACGGGCGCTGTCCGTCGCGGTGTACAACCACTACAAGCGCATCAGCCTCGGCCAGGACGTCGATGCCGACGATGTGGAACTCGCCAAGAGCAATGTGCTTCTGCTCGGTCCCACGGGTTCGGGCAAGACGCTTCTCGCCCAGACGCTGGCCCGCGCGCTGCGCGTCCCCTTCGCGATCGCCGACGCCACGACGCTCACCGAAGCCGGCTATGTCGGCGAGGATGTCGAGAACATCCTGCTCAAGCTCATCACGGCCGCCGACTTCGATATCGAGCGCGCCGAGATCGGCATCGTCTACATCGACGAGATCGACAAGATCGCCCGCAAGGCCGAGAACCTCTCCATCACGCGCGATGTGTCGGGCGAGGGAGTCCAGCAGGCGCTTCTCAAAATCGTCGAGGGGACCGAAGCCTCCGTGCCGCCCCAGGGCGGGCGCAAGCATCCGCAGCAGGAGCTCATCCATCTCGACACGACGAACATCCTCTTCATCCTCGGAGGCGCGTTCGTCGGGCTTGCCGACATCATCGGCCAGCGCGTCGGCAAGACGGGCATCGGGTTCACGAGCGATCTGCCCGAAAGCAAGAAGCATGAAGAGGCCGAGCTTCTGGCCCAGGTGCTGCCCGAGGATCTCAACAAGTTCGGCATGATCCCCGAATTCGTCGGGCGCATCCCCGTGGTGTGCTCCCTTGACGAGCTGACCGAAGACGATCTGGTGCGCATTCTGACCGAACCGAAGAACGCGCTGGTCAAACAGTACGCGCGCATGTTCGACTTCGAGGATTCGAAGCTGACGTTCACGCCCGATGCCCTGCGTGCGATCGCGCATGAGGCGAAGGAGCGCTCCACCGGCGCCCGCGGGCTGCGCTCGATCTGCGAGCGCGTCCTGCAGGACATCATGTTCGATCTTCCCGAACACGAGGGGGCGACTGCGGTCACGGTCGATGCGACCGACATCGAGGGCACGACGACGCCCGAGGTCGTATCCGTCGCCTCGGACGACGGCCTTTCTGCCGAAGAGGCGTAAAAGCGCCGATCCCGTTCGGGCGGACGTCTGCGTCGCCTGCGCGTATCAGGGGTTTTTCTCAAGCGGCGTCGCGCCTGCGGGCGGGGCGCCGCTTTTTGCGGTATCCTCTTGCAATCTGCGGGGGTTCCCGCCGCCGATGGTTTTGCGAGAGACACGATTCATCAAGGAGCCGGCTTACATGGAAGAGCTTCCAAAGGCATACGACGCCCGCGGCGTCGAGGAGCGCATGCTTGCGAAATGGCTGGACGGCGCATACTACGGCCGTTCCAAAGGCAACGAGGACCGCACCGTCGTCATTCCGCCTCCGAACGTCACGGGCATGCTCCATATGGGCCATGCGCTCGACGACACCATCCAGGACACCTTCGTCCGCTTCTGCCGCATGAAGGGCTATTCCACGCGCTGGATTCTCGGCACCGACCATGCCGGCATCGCCACCCAGACCAAGGTCGACAAAAAGCTCAAGGAAGAGGGCGTCTCGCGCCTTGAAATAGGTCGTGAGAAGTTCCTCGAGGCCTGTTGGGATTGGCGGCGTGAATACGGCGGCATCATCGTCGAGCAGATCAAGCGCATGGGTTGCTCGGTCGATTTCGACGATGAGAAGTTCACGATGTCGCCCGAGTACGCCAAGGCCGTGCGCAAGGTGTTCGTGGACTGGTATCATGACGGATTGGTCTATCGCGGCAAGCGCATCGTCAATTGGTGCCCGAGCTGCACGACCGCCATCTCCGACGACGAGGCGGAATACCGCGACGAGGATTCGCACCTGTGGCATCTGCGTTATCCGCTCAAAGAGCCTGTCGATGGGCGGGAATACATCGTCGTCGCCACGACGCGCCCCGAGACCATGCTCGGCGACACGGGCATTGCGGTGTCTCCTTCCGACGAGGACAAGGCTGCGCTCGTCGGCAAGACCGTCATGCTGCCTATCGTGGACCGCGAGATCCCCATTTTCTCCGACTGGCATGTCGATGCGGGCTTCGGCACAGGGTTCGTCAAGGTCACGCCTGCGCACGATCCGAACGACTACGCGATGGGCCAGGCGCACGGCCTCGAACAGATCAACATCTTCGACGAGCATGCCGTCGTCGTGGAAGGCTACGGAGCGTTCACGGGCTTGAACCGGGACGAGGCGCGCGCCGCCGTCGTCGCTTGGTTCGAGGAGCACGGCCTGCTCGATCGCATCGAGGATCTGAACCACTCCGTCATGCACTGCTACCGCTGCGATTCAGCGCTCGAGCCATGGCTGTCCGAGCAGTGGTTCGTCGCCGTGGACAAGCTCAAGGGGCCGGCCACGCAGGTCGTCGCCGACGGCCGGATCGCGTTTTATCCCGATCGCTGGAAGCAGTCCTACATGACCTGGATGGAAAACCTCAAGGACTGGTGCATCTCGCGCCAGCTGTGGTGGGGCCATCGCATCCCCGTGTTCTACTGCGACGCATGCGGTTGGGAAGACGCCTCGCTCGAAGACGTCGATGCGTGCCCGCATTGCGGCGCCGAGGTGCGCCAGGACGAAGACGTGCTCGACACCTGGTTCTCGAGCCAGCTCTGGACGTTCGCTACGCAGGGCTGGCCTGACGATCCGTCCTTGATGCAGGGGCATCATCCGACCAAGGTGCTCGTCACGGCGCGCGACATCATCGCGCTATGGGTCGCCCGCATGATCATGAGCTCGCTGTACTTCACGGACGAGATTCCCTTCGAAGACGTCTTCATCTATGCCACCATCCTTGCCAAGGACGGCAGCCGCATGTCCAAGTCGAAGGGCAACGGCGTCGATCCCATGCAGCTCATCGAGACCTACGGCGCCGACGCGATGCGCTTCAACTTGCTCACGCTCGTCACGGGCACCCAGGATGTGCGCTTCGACGCCGAAAAGCTCGAGGACGGCACCTTCGAAAGCCCGCGCACCGAGGCCGCCCGCGGCTTCGTGACCAAGATCTGGAACGCGAGCCGTTTCGTCCAGATGAACCTCGAAGGCTTCACGCCCGGCGCTCCCGAGATCCGCACCTCGGCCGATGCCTGGATGTTCTCACGTCTGGCCAAGCTCGTCCGCTCCGTGACCTCGGGCATCGAGGAATACCGCTTCGGCGATGTGGCGCATGACCTGTACGAGTTCTTCTGGAACGAATTCTGCGACTGGTACATCGAGCTTTCGCGCGTGAGCCTCAAAGGCGCTCCCGACGAGCGCCTGGCCGCCCAGCGCAACCTCGTGTTCGTGCTCGACAACGCGCTGCGCCTGCTGCATCCGGCCATGCCGTTCGTGACCGAGGCCATCTGGGAGAAGATGCCGCATGCGGGCGATGCGCCGGCGCTGATCGTGGCGCATTGGCCCGAAGCCTCCGACTTCGCGCAGTGGATCGACGAGGCCGCCGAACGCTCCGTGTCGCTTCTGTGCGCGGTCGTGGGCGCCGTTCGCTCCACGCGGGCGCGCTACAAGCTTTCTCCCAAGGCCGACGTGCCCGTCACCGTGAAGGCTTCCGAGCAGGACGTCCGGGCGCTCATCGCGCAATCCGAGCTCATCACGTCGCTCGCGCGCGCAACCGAGCTTTCCATCTCCGCCGACGCCTCGCGCCCGGCCGAGAGCTCGGCCGTCGTCGGCGGCGGGTGCGAAGTCTACTGCGGGCTTTCGGGCCTCATCGATTTCGATGCCGAGCGCGCCCGGCTTGAGAAGGATGCGGCCGTCTGCGCGAAGGATGTGGCCAAGTTCGAGAAGAAGCTCTCCAATCCCGGCTTTCTCGCGAAGGCTGCTCCGGAGATCATCGAGAAGGATCGCGCCCGCCTCGCCGAGCTCAAAGCCAAAGCCGAGCTCATCGAAGCCCAGATCGCCGATCTGCCGTAAGACGTCCGGAGGCGCCGCATCGGACGTGTCGCGGAATCGAGGCGGCGCTCCTCGCCCGCGCCCGTCGTGCATGCCCGCATCCGTCGCGTGCGAGGAGGACGGTTCGGCGCCGCCTCCCTTCGCGACGCGGCCCAAGCGCTCGATCCGTGCAGGCCGCGCGCGGGGACGGAAGATCCGGACGACTTTTGCTACAATGCATGGGTCGGGGGAGCGGCTGCGTGCATCCGCGCCTTCATCCCACTGTCGAAAAAGAACATGAAGGAAGGTCACATGAGCGAGATTCTCTCCGAGCTCTGGACGCCTGAGATGCAGATGGCCTTGACGGCTGCCATCGCCTTTCTGGTCGTGCTGTACGTCTTGTCCATCATCTGGGTGGTCCGCGATGCCTATCTGCGCGGTACCGTCTGGTACATCTGGGCGGTCGTGGCCCTCGTTCCCATTCTGGGCGTCGTGGCCTATTCGATGCTTCGCCCGCCTCTGCTGCAGCTCGATCGCGACGAGCAGGAGCTCGAAGTCGCGCTCAAGCAGCGGCAGCTGCTCCAGTACGGCGAATGCGCGAGCTGCGGCTATCCCGTGGAAGCCGACTACGTGATCTGCCCCAAGTGCCATCAGCGTCTGAAGAACCAGTGCGGCACCTGCGGACACGCGCTCGATCCCTCGTGGACGGTCTGCCCCTACTGCGCCACGCCGGTAGGCGATGGCCGCTCCCGCTCCGCGTCGAACTAGGCGCCGCCGCATATCCGAGAGCTTGCACGGGGCCGCATTCAAGCGGCCCCGTTTTCATGGGCCGTGCGCCGTTTCGACGAAGGAGGGGATCATGCCGCAGGCGACGTATTCCGCACGCGCGCTCGTCGTGCGCAAGGTCAAGCTCGGCGAGACCGACCGCATCGTGCATCTCATCGCCGATGACGGGCGTCTCGTGAAGGCCGTGGCGAAAGGCGCGCGCAAGCCGACGTCTCCATTCTCCTCGCGTCTCGAGGTCTTCTCGGTCGTCGACGTCCTGCTCGCTCAGGGGCGTTCCCTCGACATCGTCAAGGAGGCGCGGCTCGTGGATGCCCATGCGGGCGTGAGGCTCGACCTGCTGCGCGCCGCGGCCGCGGCCCCGCTTATCGAGTGCATCGCGAAGGCGGCCCAGCCCGACCTTCCGAATCCGAGATCGTACGCCTGCGCCGTCGCCGCGCTCGACGCGATGGATGACGCGGAGGCGGGCGACGCGCTTGCCATCGGCGCTGCGGCCCTGCTCAAGGTCTATTCCTTCACGGGGTTCCGTCCTTCGTTCGACGCCTGCGTCTCCTGCGGGCGTCGTCTGGACGTCGATGCGGCCCGGCAGGAGCGCTCCCTGCTCGCGTTTTCGGCCTTCGACGGGGGAGTGCTCTGCGATTCCTGCGGGCGCTTCTCCGATGCGGTGCGCCTTTCGGCTGAAACCCTCGGGTGGGCGCGCTTCCTGCTGATGTCGACCTTCGACGACATCGAGGCTCGGCACGTCGAACGCCGCATATCCTTCGACGTGCTTCACCTGTGCCAGACGTGGACGCGCGCCCATCTGGGAGGGCGATCGAAGGCGCTCGACTTCGTCTTCTCCTGCGGCCTGTTCTAAGCCCGATCGAAAGGGAAGGGAGGCGGCCGAACGCCCGCTTCCGATCCGGTCTCGTCGTGCGTCCCGATCCTGCGGCCCGCATGCCTTGCATGCGTCCACGCCCCGCCGCGCATCCTGTTCGGAGCGCCCTTCGTGTGGATTGGCGGCACTCGCCGCATGGGATGTGCCGCCCTTGCCTATAATCGTCGCCATGGAAACCATCGCCGTCATATTCGTCGGAAACCGTCTCATGCTCGATGACGGGGTTGCGCCCCTCATCTACGACGAGCTCGTGCGCGACTACCGCTTTCCCGCGCATGTCGCGCTCTTCGATGCAGCCTGCATGTCGCTCGACCTGCTGCACGTCGTGCGGGATTTCGACGTCGTCATCGCGGTCGATGCCATGGACGGCACGGAGGAGCCGGCAGGAACCGTGCTCAAGTTCGCGCCCGAAGACATCGCCGGCCGCGCGGGCGCCATGCAGTCGCTGCATGAGCTACGCCTCGTCGATTTGCTGCACTCCGCCGTCCTGCTCGGCTTCGAGGCCGAGGGCGTCTGTTTCGGCGTGCAGGTTGAAAACGCGAGTCCCTCGTCTTTGTGCGAAGGGTTGACCGAACCGGTCGCCGCGGCGCGGCCGATCTTGCGCGATGCCGTGCTCGCCGAGCTCGTTTCCCGCAATGTTGAGATTCGACGTGCGGACGGAACCCTCTTCGCGAGGGACGGACGCCGTATCCAGGAGTGACATGTCTATGACGCAGACGCAGAGAAGCACGCGTGCCGCCAGGCTGACCGACGAGCAGATCGCCGCCGAGGAAAAGCTTCTAGACGGCGTGCCGCGCTTCAACGTGGCTGCATTCCTCATGCCGCCCATCTGGGGTCCCGCGCATGGGATCTGGGCGACCATCGTCTTCTATCCGCTGTGGATCCTTGCCGACACGGCGTTCGTGAACGCGCTGCAGCATCGCACGCCGCTCGCGATCGTCGTCGGCGTGCTCGTCTTCGTGCTCATGACCGCGCTCACCGCCGCCTTCGCCGTCGTGTCGCAGCCGTTCGCGCTCCGACGCGCTCTCAGCCTCGGCGTCTCTAAGGAGGCCTATCTGCGCCGCCAGCGCATCTGGGCGGCCGTTTCGGTCATCGTCGGCGCCGTCGCGCTTATCGTTGCCACCTACTACAACCTCTTCTTGAATCCTGCGCTCGCGGGGCTCGTGCCGTAGGAGCGCCCATGACCCGATTCACCGAGCGCGCCATCATGGACGCCTTCTTCGAACTGCTTGTCGAAAAGCCTCTGGACAAGGTGACCGTCGCCGATATCGCCCAGCGCTGCGGCATCAACCGCAATACCTTCTACTACCATTATCACGATGTATACGACTTGCTCGAATCCCTCATCGATTCGGAGCTGCGCAAGGTCATGGAGGCGTCGGGCGGCGCCGATGACCTGACATGGGATTCGTTCATCGAAGCAGGCACGCATTTCCTGTCCGAGCACCGCGCGTTCGTCTTCCATATCTACGAGTCGTCGCACCACGAGATCCTCGAGCGCTATGTCGACGAGGTCGCGGCGCTCACCGTGTCGCGCTACATCGATCGCCAGGCGGAAGGTCTTGCGGTCGACCCGTCCGATCGCGCGGATATCGTCACCTTCGGAACGATCGTCCTCGAGGGCCTCCTGAACCGTTGGATCAGCGACGGCATGAAAGACGATGCCGCCCAGTACGTGACCACGCTGTCGCGTCTGTTCGAAGGATCGTTCCGACAGGCGCTCGAGCGTTCTGCGGCCCGCTTCGCCTCGGAATAGGGCGCTCTCGAGAATTGCCGAGCGAACTCCCTGATAAGAGGCGTATACTCATGTTAGTCTAAGGAAACACCGCATGGCTGCGCACGAATGTCCGCTTTTGCTGCAGTTAGGCAACATGGCGTGAATGCCCAGAAAATAGGCAATCAAGCTCCATTGCTTATTTCTTCGATCCGATGCCGAACGTAGCATAACCACGTCGGCTGGCGGCGATGGTCTTCCGTCTCCCTCGTGCGGAGGGATACGAAAGAGGCGCTCTGCCAAGGGAAGAACGCGATCTGCGAGGCGTATATGCATACCTTCGGACACGCAGTGGTCAAGCTGCGTATACCTATCCTCATCGTTTCGGTGCTCCTGCTCATCCCTTCGATCTTCGGATACATGAGCACGCGCATCAACTACGATATGCTCGACTATCTGCCCTCCGACATGGATACGGTCACCGGACAGAACATCCTGAAGGACGATTTCGGCAAAGGGGCCTTCTCGCTCATCGTCACCGAAGGCATGGACGATGCGGCCGTCGGCGATCTGACCGACGAGATCAAGGGCGTCGATCACGTGGCCGACGCGCTGTCGTACGGCGCCGTCTATAATCCGAACATCCCCGACGAGCTGGTTCCCGAAGACCTCATCAAGGATTTCAAGGATGGGGATGCCCAGATGATCGCCGTGTTCTTCGATTCGGGCACGTCGTCGGACGATACGATGAACGCGGTCGAGGAGATCCGGGGCCTTGCCGACGACCAGGTCTACGTTTCGGGCATGACGGCTTTCGTCAACGACCTCAAGAACATCGCCGAGCGCGAAGAGGCGAAGTACGTGATCCTCGCGGTCGCCGTCTCGCTCGTCGTCTTGCTGCTGCTCGTGGATTCCTTCTTCGCCCCGGTGCTCTTCCTCGTGAGCATCGGCATGGCCATCCTCTATAACCTGGGGTCGAACATCCTGTTCGGCGAGATCTCCTACATCACCAAGGCATTGGCGGCGATTCTGCAGCTCGCGGTCACGATGGATTACTCGATCTTCCTTTGGAACAGCTACATGGAGAAGCGCGAGACCTATCCCGACGATCGCGCCTATGCGATGGGGGAAGCCATCGGCGACACGCTGACGGCCATCTTCTCCAGCGCGATGACGGCCTGCGCGGGCTTCCTCGCGATGTGCTTCATGTCCTATACGCTGGGCACCGACCTCGGCATCGTCATGGCGAAGGGGTGCGTCCTCGGCCTCATCGCCTCGATCACCGTCCTGCCGTCGCTGCTGCTGGCGTTCGACAAGCCGCTCATGGCGACGCATCATCGTTCGCTCATCCCGAAGGCCGACCGCCTGGCCGCCTTCGTGACGAAACGATTCGGGGTCTTCGTCGCCGTGTTCCTGCTCATGCTCGCTCCTGCGCTCTACGGCTTCATCAATAAGCCCATGTACTACGACTTCACGAACATCCTTACCGGATCGGACAGCTCGCTTTCCGAAGAGGACACGCCGTTTCATACCGCCGACCAGAAGGTCAAGGAGCACTTCGACGTATCCACGACCGAGATGATCCTTGCGAAATCCGACCTGCCTCATGCCGAGGCCAAGGAGATGCTCGACCGGATCGGCGAGGTCGACGGCGTCGTCTACGCGCTCGGCTACGATTCCCTCGTCGGCGGGCAGCTTCCCGACCAGATGGTCCCCGGCGATCTCAAGGACGCCCTCAAGAACGGCGGGTACCAGCTGATGCTCGTCAACTCCGAGTACCAGCCCTCAACCGACGAGGTCAACGCCCAGATCGATGCCATCAACGACATCATCAAGGAATACGACCCCGATGCCATGCTCATCGGCGAGGCGCCGGCGACCAAGGACCTCATCGAGGTCACGAACCATGACTTCCTCGTCGTGGACGCGGTCGCGATCGTCGCCATCCTCGGCATCCTGTTCGTCGTGTTCCGCAGCGCGACGCTCCCGTTCCTGCTCGTGCTCGTCATCGAGTTCGCGGTCATGCTCAACCTCGGCATCCCGTTTTTCACGGGCACCGAGATGAACTTCATCGCGCCCGTCACCATCTCGACGATCCAGCTCGGCTCCACCGTGAACTACGCCATCCTGCTCACGACGCGCTACCGCAAGGAACGTGCGGGCGGCCGTGCGAAGGTCGACGCCATCGAGACGGCGCTCGCGCGCTCGTTCCCGGCGGTCGTCACGAGCGGGCTCACGTTCTTCGGCGCGACGATCGCGGTCGCCATCTATTCGAATATCGGCATGATCAGCCAGCTTACCGGCCTCATGGCGCGCGGCGCGTTCATCTCGACGCTCTCGGTTCTGGTTATCCTGCCCGCAGCGTTCATGATTTGTGATAAAGCTATAGTCAAGACCAGCAAGGGCTTCTCCGCGTCGCCCCGCAAGCTCAAGGAGGCTTAAGAACCTATGAAAACGAACAGACTCTTCGCTTCGGCCGGATACGTGCTGACCACGTTCGCGCTTGCGGGCATGTCCGTCTCGCCGGCCTTCGCTGCCGCGCCTGCGCAGGGCTCCTCGACGGGCGCGTCGGGCACGTCCGCCACGCAGACGCACGCAGGCGACCAGACCTCCATCACGAAGAACGAGACCGTCTACGTATTCACCGACGCGTCAGGTTCCGTGAAGAACACCGACGTCTCCGATTGGATGCGCAACCCCGAAGCCCTCGATCGGATCCACGACGCGTCGAACCTCGATAACATCGAGGTCACCGAGGGAGATGCCACGCAATCCGGCGGCGCATCGTCCATGGCATGGGATGCCGGCGGCAAGGACGTCTATTACAAAGGCACCACGCAGGCCGAGGCTCCGGTCAAGATGAAGGTCTCCTACAAGCTCGACGGCAAGGACGTGAAGCCTGCCGACCTGGTGGGTGCATCGGGCACGGTGACCATCCATATCGACTACGTGAACGACAGCTACGAGACCCGCATGATCGGCGGCAAGGAGACGAGGATCTACACGCCGTTCGTCGCGATGACGGGCGTCATCCTGCCGAACGACACCTTCACCAACGTCGAGGTCGATAACGGCAAGATCGTCAACGACGGCGAGCGCACCGTGGTGATCGGCTTCGCACTGCCGGGCATGCAGGACACGCTCGGCGTCGACGAGGACGACTACAAGATTCCCTCGTCGGTCGAGATCACGGCGGATGCCAAGGACTTCAGGCTTGGCAATATGCTCACGATGGTGAGTGCCGATATGTTCGACGACGTCGATGTGTCGGAATTCGGCGCGGACGATCTCGAGGATTCGCTCGATCAGCTCGACAGCGCCATGTCGCAGCTCATCGACGGATCGAAGACCCTGACCGACGGTCTGGACAAGCTCGATGCCGGCGCGGGCACGCTCTCGGGAGGCCTGTCCACGCTCTCGAGCGGAACGCAGACGCTTGCGAGCGGCCTGGGCGAGCTCGATGCGGGCGCCGGCACGCTCGATGCGGGCGCCGGCCAGCTCAAAGATCAGACGGCGACGCTTCCCGTATCCACCGCCGCCCTGGCCGACGGCACTTCTCAGATTCGCGAGGGGCTTTCCCGCATGAAGGACCAGTCCGCCGTGCTACCTGAGTCCACCAAGGCCTTGGCCGACGGCGCGGAGAAGCTCCATAGCGGGTTGACGCAGGTAAGCGACGGCGCATCCAGTCTGTCGAGCGGCGCCAAGCGCCTATATCAGGGTCTCGATCTGCTGCGCAACGGATCCGAGGACCAGACGGGCCTGGCCGATGCCGTTGCCGCCATCGGATCCGAATCCGACAGCGCCCCGACCACGCTTCTCGGCGGCACGAATGCCATCACGGCCGGTCTCGGCCAGGTCAAAGACGGCCTTGTCACGCTGAACGATCCCGCGGCCGGCCTTCCTGCCGCTCAGGCGGGCGCGGTCCAGGTGCGCGACGGCGCGTCGCAGCTCGCCGATTCGCTCGATTCCGCCGCCACCGCCGCGCAGGACGGCATCGGCCAGATGCAAGGTGTGAACGGCCAGGTCAAAGACGGCCTTTCATCGCTCTCTTCGAGCCTCGGGGATGCCGGCGGGGCGCTTACGAGTCTCTCGTCCGATGCGCAGGCCCAGGCGGCCGCTCTATCCGGCGCCGTGTCTTCCGACGCGTCCGAGGCATCGCTGAACGACGCGCAGGCGAACATCTCCGCCGTGCTGGGCGGGGACACCTCGAACCTCACGCCCGAGCAGCTCTCGGCGCTTCAGGCCGCTTCTTCGAACGTCGCCTCCGCCAAAGGCTCCCTGCCCAAGACGCCCGATACGACCAAGCTCAACGACGATCTTTCGCAGATCTCCTCGGTCGCCGGCCAGGTATCCGGTGCGACCGCATCCATCGGCTCCGAGTCGAGCACGCCTGATTCAGGCACGATCATGGGCGGCGTGAACGGCGTGTCCGGCGGGCTTTCCGCACTTGGATCGAGCCTGTCCAGCGTCGACTCCGGGCTCCCTGCCGCATCGGGCGCGGCCCGTCAGCTTTCCGCCGGCGCCGGTAAGGTGGCGGACGGCCTTGGCTCCGCATCCGCATCCATCGGATCCGCGGACGATTCGTCCTCGGTAACGCTCATCGGCGGCGTCAACCAGCTGTCCGCGGGCTCTTCCGCGCTGAAGGACGGTCTTGTCGCGCTGCGCGACGGCGGCACGACGCCTTCGGGCAAGACGAGCGCGGGACTTACCGGCGCACTGGCTGCGCTGGGCGACAAAGATACCGGCAACACGTTGATCAATGGAGCGTTCCAGCTGATGGGCGGCGGCGACAGGCTCGTTGCGAATCTGGGCGACGATGCAACCGAGGGAACGGTCATGAACGGCGCGGCGAAGCTGTCCGCCGGCACCGGCGCGCTCGCGCAGGCGACTCCGCAGCTGGTCGCAGGCGTTCAGGCGCTTTCGAGCGGCAGCGCCACGCTCGATGGCGGCATGCAGCGGCTCGCTGCGAGCTCTCCTGCGCTCGTCGCGGGCATCGCCCAGCTTTCCGACGGCGCGGGCCGGCTGTCCTCGGCTGCGACGTCCGCCTCTTCGGGCGCACGCCAGCTTGCATCCGGCGCCTCGGACGCGGCGGACGGCGCGAACGAGCTCGCGCGCGGCCTGGATTCCGCGCTCGAAGGTTCGCAGACGCTTTCCGACGGTCTGGTCCAATTCGATGAACAGGGCATCTCAAAGATCACCGATTTCTTCAAGGGCGACCTGAAGGATCTTAAAGACCGCGTGAACGCGATGGTCGAGGCGGGGCAGTCGTACAAGAACTTCTCCGGCATCGACGAAGAGCATGCGGGCTCGGTCAAGTTCATCTATGAATCCGACCCGATCGAAGCGAAGGACGAGAAGTAAAGAACGGATCGAGAGAAGAAGCGGGGAGCGGGTCTGCGGCCGCTCCCCGCTATGTGTTTTCAAGGCCTGCCGTTTCTTTTCCGTTGCGCCCGCGCCCGTCGCGGCGTACAATGGGCGCGTCCTTTAAGGCGGTACAGAGAGACCGGCAAGGCACCACGATGCGTCACGCTGCAGCGGGCAGGGTAAGACGCAACCTGACGAGCCTTGGCCGCGCGCCGGGCTATTTTTTTGCCCGCACGGGCCGGCGAATCGTGCGCATCGCGGACCGTTGCTTCGGTCGATCCCTGTGCATACTCGACATGAGAAGGAGTGTGTATGAGAGACGACGGGCACGTGAAATCCGTGGTTATGGACGCCGCGGAAATCGAGCGATCGCTGACGCGCATCGCCCACCAGATTCTCGAGACGAACCACGGCGCGACCGATGTGGCGCTGGTCGGCATCGTCACGCGAGGCGATCTGCTGGCGCAGCGTCTGGCGGCGAAAATCAAGGAGATAGAGGGGGTGGACGTCGCTCAGGGAAGCCTCGACATCAGCTTCTATCGCGACGACTATCTGACATCCCTCGCTCCCGAAGTCCATTCCACCCATATCCCCTTCGATGTGACCGGTCGCACGATCGTCCTCGTCGACGACGTGCTGTACACTGGCCGCACGATCCGTGCGGCGCTCGATGCGCTTATGGATCTCGGCCGCCCGAGCTCCATACAGCTGGCCGTCCTCGTCGACCGCGGTCATCGCGAGCTTCCTATCCGCGCCGATTTCGTCGGCAAGAACGTGCCCTCGTCGCATGACGAGAACGTGCGCCTCTTCCTCGAGGAATCCGACGGCATAAGCGCAGTCGAGATCATGGACATCCAACCTGGCGGACGTGCCGGCTCCGCCCCTCTGGGAGGCGAGTAGCATGGCATTCGACCACAGGCATCTGATCGATATCAGGGAATACTCCGAAGAGGACATCGCCCTCATCCTCGATACCGCGAAAGCGTTCTCCGCGGTCAACGACCGCAAGATCAAGAAAGTTCCCACGCTTAGGGGGCTCACGATCGTGAACATGTTCAACGAGCCGTCCACGCGCACCCGCAGCTCGTTCGAGCTCGCCGAAAAGCGCCTTTCGGCCGATACGCTGAACTTCGGCGGGTCGTCCACCTCGTCGGTCAAGGGCGAAAGCCTCATAGACACCGTCGAGACGCTGAACGCCTACAAGATCGATGCGATCGTCGTGCGCGACAAGCATGCGGGGGCTCCGCACATCATCTCGCAGCACACGCCTGCCGTCGTGATCGACGCGGGTGACGGCAAGCATCAGCATCCGACCCAGGCGCTGCTCGACCTGTATTCCATCCGCGAGCACAAGGGCCGCATCCGCGACCTGAAGGTCGGCATCGTGGGCGACGTGGGCCATTCGCGCGTCGTGGGATCCCTCGCACCCGCGCTCAAGACCATGGGCGCGCACGTCACGCTCGTCGGTCCCGCGACGCTCATGCCCGACGCGCCCGCCAATCTCGGCGTCGATCGCGTCACGCCGTACCTCGACGAGGTACTGCCCGAGCTCGACGTCGTCTACATGCTGCGCGTCCAGCGCGAGCGTCTCGAAGGTGCGCCGTTTCCCAGCACGCGCGAATACCATGCGCTTTACGGCCTGACGAAGGACCGCGAGCGCCTCATGAAGCCCGATGCGATCGTCTGCCACCCCGGCCCGATCAACCGCGGCGTCGAATTCGACAGCTACATGGCCGACCATCCCCGGCGTTCGGTCATTCTCGATCAAGTGTATGCCGGCATCTGCGTCCGCATGGCCGTGCTCTATCTGCTCCTGGGAGGTTCCGACAATGGTCTTGATTCTTAAGAACGCGCACGTCGTCGACCCTGCGGCCGGCATCGACGAGGTCATCGACGTGAAGGTCGAGGACGATCGTATCGCCGAAGTCGGGCACGGCTTGGCGCACGAGGGCGCCGAGGTCCGCGATCTTTCCGGCAAGTACCTGGTTCCCGGCCTCGTCGACATCCACGTCCACTTCCGCGATCCGGGCTTCGAATACAAAGAGGACATCGAGACCGGAACCCGCGCCGCGGCGCATGGCGGCTTCACCGCGGTCTGCACGATGGCCAATACCGATCCCGTCGCCGACACCGGTGCCGTTCTGGAATATGTCGCCTCGAAGGCGGCGAAAGTGGGCAAATGCCGCGTCTTCCCGGCCGGTTCCTGCAGCCATGGCCTCGAAGGCGAGATTCTCGCCGAGATGGGCGATATGGTCGCCCACGGCGCCGTCGCCTTCACCGACGATGGACGCGGCGTCCAGAATGCGGGCATGATGCGTCGCATCATGGATTACGGCAAGATGTTCGACAAGCCCATCATGGACCATTGCCAGGATGAAAGCCTGGTCGGAGCAGGTCAGGTCAACGAAGGCATCGCTTCCACGCGCCTCGGGCTTCTCGGTTGGCCTGCCGCGGGCGAGGAAATCCAGATTGCCCGCGACGTGGCGCTTTCCGAACTCACCGGCTGCCCGCTGCACATCCAGCACATCACGTCGGCGCGCGGCCTCGATATCGTGCGCGAGGCGAAGGCGCGCGGCGCGAACGTGACCTGCGAGGTCACGCCGCATCATCTGGTGCTTTCCGAAGACGACATCACCGGTGCCTACGAGACCTTCCTCAAGGTGAACCCGCCGTTGCGCACGCCCGCCGACAGGCAGGCCCTCATCGACGGCGTCGCCGACGGCACGATCGATGCGATCGTCACCGACCACGCGCCGCATGCGCCGTGGGAGAAGGCGCGCGAATTCGAGCTCGCGCCCTTCGGCATGATCGGGCTCGAGACCAGCCTCGCGCTCATCCTCACGAACCTCGTGCGTCCGGGCATCATCGACTACGGCCGCATGGTCGAGCTCATGGCCGTCAATCCGCGCACGATCCTGCGCCTCGACCAGGTGAGCATCGCTGCGGGCAGCGTGGCCGACCTCACGGTCTTCGATCCCGAAGCCACATGGACGGTCGATGAATCCTTCTTCGAGTCCAAGTCTGCGAATTCCGGCTTCATCGGCCGCGAGCTCATCGGCAAGCCGACCGACGTCTATGTCGGCGGCGTCGCGACGATGATCGACGGCGCGGTCGTCGACTAGGAGGATCCACGTGTGCACCCAGGTCGATTCCCGTAAGTTCGAGGAGGTGGCCGTCGTGGCGGGCAACCGCCGCGTCGGCCCCGGCCTGTTCGAGCTTGCGCTCAAAGCCGATCGCACGGCCGCGGCCATCCGTCCCGGCCAGTTCGTCCATCTGCTGCTCGACGCCCATAGGGAGCATATCCTCCGGCGCCCGTTCTCGGTGTACCGCATCGACGACGCCGGCAACGTGGTCGTGCTCTACCAGGTGGTGGGGAAGGGAAGCGCGCTCATGGGCGATCTTCGCCCGGGCGATCCGTGCTCGCTCATCGCGCCTCTGGGCAACGTCTGGCCCATGCCTGCGGGCGATGGGCGCGTCCTTATCGTATGCGGCGGTCTGGGCAGCGCGCCTCTGTTCATGTTCGCGCAGCGCCTCGCCTGCGAGGGCGTTGGGTTCGACGTGGTCTTAGGTGCCCGTAGCGCCGCCCATCACGTCGCCCGCGAACGCTATGCCGCCCTCATCGGGCGAGAGCCCGTCATCGCCACCGACGACGGCAGCCTGGGTTACGCGGGCTTCGCGACCGAGCCGGCGCGCGAGATGCTTGCCACGGGCGCATATTCCTCGGTCTACTGCTGCGGTCCCGATATCTTCATGAAGCTCGTCGCGGGCATCGCGTCCGATGCGGGCGTCTCCTGCTGGGTTTCCGAGGAGAAACGCATGGCCTGCGGCGTCGGGGCCTGCCTGTCCTGCGTCGTGGAAACGACCGCGGGAAAGAGGCGTTCCTGCGTCGACGGTCCCGTCTTCGATGCAAAGGACGTGGTGTGGGCATGACCGTCGATCTGCGCGTGAACCTGGGCGGCCTTGAAATGGCCAATCCCGTGACCGATGCCTCCGGCACGTTCGCCGCGGGCCGCGAATACGCCGATTTGGTCGACGTGTCGCGCATGGGCGCCGTGACCACCAAGGGCGTCTCCCTCGACGGCTGGGAAGGAAATCCCGCTCCCCGCATCGCCGAGACGCCGAGCGGGATGCTCAATTCCATCGGGCTGCAGAACCCCGGCGTCGCGCACCTGTGCGCGGTCGACCTGCCGTGGATCAAGGAGCAGGGCGTTCCTTCCATCGTGAACGTCTCGGGCCACAGCCTCGAGGAATACGTCGCCGTGCTCGAGGCCCTCGAGGCCGACGGACAGGCCGATGCCTACGAGATCAACATCAGCTGCCCGAACGTCGACGCGGGCGGCATGACCTTCGGCACGCATGTTCCGAGCGTCGAGGCGGTGGTCGCGGCATGCCGCGCCGTCGCCACGCGGCCGATGATCGTGAAGCTCTCGCCGAACGTCACCGACATCGCGGAGATCGCGCGGGCCGCCGAGGCGTCGGGCGCCGACGCCCTGTCGCTCATCAACACGCTGCTCGGCATGGCCGTGAACGCCCGCACGCGCCGCCCCGAGCTCGCGCGCGTCGTCGGGGGGCTGTCGGGACCTGCCGTCAAGCCGGTCGCCCTGCGCATGGTCTGGCAATGCTATAACGCCGTCAAGATTCCGATCCTCGGCATGGGCGGCATCGCGACGGGGGAGGATGCCGTCGAATTCATGCTCTGCGGCGCGACGGCCGTTGCCGTCGGGACCGCGAGCTTCACCAACCCGCATGCCGTGACCGATTGCATCGACGGCATCGCCGAATACTGCGAACACGCCGGCGTCACGGACGTGAACGAGCTGATCGGAGGACTTGTATGCTGACCATCTTCGATGCGATTCCCCGCAAGGACCGCGTGATCGTCGCGCTCGACTGCGATAGATGCCAAGCGCTTTCCCTTGCGAAGGAGCTTCAGGGCAAGGTTTCCTGGATGAAGGTCGGCATGACCCTGTATTACGCCGAAGGCCCCGCCATCGTCGAGATCCTGAAGCTGCTCGGCTACAAGGTCTTCCTCGATCTGAAGTTCCATGACATCCCGCATCAGGTCCAGGGCGCGGCGGCATCGGCGGTCGAGGCCGGCGCCGACATGCTGACGATGCATGCCATCGGCGGCATTCCCATGATGGAGGCGGCCCAAAGCGCCGTCGACGACACGGACGACGATGTCGCCACGCTCGCGATCACGGTTCTTACCAGCATGGACGAAGCGACGCTCGCACGTACGGGCGTGCGTCGCGGCATGGAGGAACAGGTGTCGGAGCTCGCGGCATGCGCGCAGGAGGCCGGGCTCTCGGGCGTGGTCGCATCCCCGCGCGAGGCGGCGACGTTGCGCCGGAAGCTGGGCCCCGACGCCTATATCGTGACTCCGGGCGTGCGTCCTGTCGGGGCGGATCGCGGCGACCAGAACCGCGTCGCCACGCCCAAGGAGGCCTTCGACGCCGGTGCCTCCCATATCGTGATCGGCCGCCCGATCACGAAGGCCGCCGACCCCGTCGCGGCCTTCGAAGCCATCGCACGCGATCTGTAGGGCGAGGTGCGACTAGGGGAATTGCCCAGAATCCATGGATTCTTGAGCGGATGGGGCGTGCTGCGGCCTTCGTTCGCTTGACGCGGGACCCCGATATATGCAAAGTAGGAGCGGGAACCGCATAATCGCATTTCAACGCGATGGACAGTTTTTTTTTTGTGCCAAATGGCAGCATTGATGGGCAAGTTCTCGCTCTTATGTGATAATTGGCTCCCGATGTGGTACTATCCTGCGTTGCTGCCAGAGGGGCAGCATATCCCGAAGGAGTGAAACATGGCTATTCCCCAGTTGACCGCCGCAGAGCGTCAGGCCGCCCTCGAAAAGGCCAAGGCCGCCCGCACCAAGCGTGCGGAGATCCGCGACAGCCTCAAGTCCGGCAAGCTCACGCTCAAGGACGTCCTCGGCATGAAGGACGACCCCATCGTCGGTCGCATGAAGGTTTCCACCCTCATCGAGACCCTTCCGGGCTACGGCAAGGCCAAGTCCGAGAAGATCATGGCCGAGCTCAAGATCGCCGAATCCCGCCGTCTCAAGGGTCTTGGCGAGCGTCAGGAAGCCGCCCTTCTCGAGCGCCTCGCCTAAAGGCGCCTTTCCGTGCGCACGGGAAACCTCTTCGTGCTTTCCGGTCCTTCCGGAGCGGGCAAGGGCACGTTGATCGGACTGCTTCTCAAGCGCCTCGAAGGGGCATGGCTTTCCGTTTCCGCCACGACGCGCGCGCCGCGCGAAGGCGAGGTCGACGGGGTGTCGTACCTCTTCGTAAGCGACGATCGGTTCGATGAGATGGTTGCCCAGGATCGCCTGCTCGAATGGGCGCAGGTCCATGACCATCGCTATGGCACGCCACGTGACCTGGTCGAACGGCATATTGCTGCCGGCGACCAGGTCTTTCTTGAGATCGACGTGCAGGGCGCGCTTCAGGTGCGCTCGAAGTTTCCCGCCGCCCATCTGGTCTTCATTGCTCCTCCTTCTATGGAGGAGCTCGAGCGGAGGCTGCGTGGCCGCGGCACCGATTCGGAGGAATCGATACGCCTTCGCCTGGCGAACGCCGAAGGCGAGATCAGGCTCAAGGAAGAGTACGACGAATGCTTCGTGAACGACGATGTCGATGCATGCCTTGCGTCGCTCATCGCCTATGTGGAGCGTTTCAGCGAGAAGAAGGAAGAAGACCGACTATGAGCATCATCGAGCCGAGTATCGACGGCCTGCTGGCAGAAACCGACAAGGATCGCTTCCTGCTGTGCTCGCTCGCGTCCAAGCGCGCCCATGACATCAACGACATGATGCGCGGCCAGCGCGATCGCGCCATCCAGCTGTCGAGCGCCGTCGAAATCGCCAAGGCGTCCGATAAGAAGCCGCTATCCATGGCGTTCGAGGAAATCGCCCGCGGCGAAGTGTCTTACGATCCCGCGACGATCGACGCCACCGTTCACTAGGCCGGCGCGCTTTCCAGGCGCCCGCGCATCGAATCGACTCTTGAAGGCCCGCCTGGTGCGGGCCTTTCATCGTATGAACGAAGGAGGACGCATGTCCCGCTTCCAACGCATCTGCCTCGTGCACTATCACGAGCTCGGGCTGAAGGGCCATAATCGCTCGACGTTCGAGCGGCGGCTCGTCCATAACATCGAGGGCCTGCTCGACGGCGAGCCTGTCGAGCGCGTCATACGCATCTCCGGCCGCATTCTGGTCATGCTCTCCGAGGGAGCGCCGCTCGAAGCGGGCGAGCGTATGGTGGATACGCTGTGCAAGGTGCCGGGTGTTGCTCGAGTGAGCTGCGGATATGTATGCGAACGCGATCTCGATGCCATCTTCGAGGCATCGCGGGACGCGCTTGCCGAGGTACCTTCGTTCACGACGTGGAAGGTCGTAGGGCGGCGCAACCATACCGATTTCCCTATCGATTCGATGGAGATCGCGCGCCGCGTCGGCGAATATCTATGCGGGGAATTTCCCGATAAGAAGGTACGCATGAAAGACCCGGACGTCGAGGTGCACGTCGAAGTCGTGCAAGGGCATGCCTACGCGTATGCGCTTTCCATTCCCGGCGTGGGCGGCCTGCCTATCGGGACGGCGGGAAAGGTCGTCTGCCTGCTGTCGTCGGGCATCGACTCCCCCGTGGCTCTCTGGCGGATGGCGCGCCGAGGAGCCACCTGCGTCGCCGTTCACTTCTCGGGCCGCCCCCAGACCCAGGCGACCTCCGAGTTCATCGTGGACGACATCGCGCATACGATCGAAGGCTTCGGAGGCATCGCGCGCATGTACGTGGTTCCGTTCGGCGATTATCAGCGGACCATCGCCGGCACGGTGCCGCAACGCCTGCGCATCATCGTCTATCGGCGCCTCATGATGCGCGTCGCAGCGGCCATTGCACGACGAGAGGGTGCAAAAGCGCTGGTCACGGGTGAAAGCCTCGGTCAGGTGGCGTCGCAGACGCTCGACAACCTCGCCGCGACGGGCTCTGCGGTCGACATGCAGGTCTTCCGTCCCCTTATCGGCAGCGACAAGCTCGAGATCATCGCAGACGCCCAGAAGCTCGGCACCTTCGACCTTTCGAGCACGCCCGCGCCCGACTGCTGCACGCTCTTCATGCCGCGCAGCCCCGAGACGCACGCGAAGATCGCCGACGTGCTGGCCGCCGAGGCCGAGCTGCCGATCGATTCCTGGGTCGACGAGATCCTGGGCAAGGCGGAGCTTCACGAGTATCGCAGTCCCTCGTCGTACGCCAAGCTCCGCAGGAACGCGTCGATTGCTTCCGATGCCGCGGGCGAGCAGGATGAGCCGCGCATGCAATAAGAATCGGATGCGCACGCGGCCGGGTTCGGTCCGGCATACGGGAGGAACCGATCGTCCGTCCGAGAAGGATCCGGTTGGATCCGCGCAAGGCTCGGCTGCAAGAATGCACGGCGAGGTGATCGCATGGCATTCAATGATTCCGCCGAGAAGCTGCTCGTCAAAGCCCATCTATCCCATGTTCCGCGCCCTGCGCTCATAGGTGCGGCGGTTCTGCTCGCGTTGACGCTTTCCTTTGCTTTGCGTTCGGCCTACGGCGCCGCCGTCCCGTCGTTCACGTTCGAAGACGCATCCGCGCAGGAGGCTGGATCGGGAGATGCGTCCGATAGCGAAGGGCGCGACGAGAATCGCGAAGGCGGCGCCTCGGTTCGGCAGGAAGACGGCGCATCTTCGGATGCCGCGAACGCCGCGCCGGCGCCATCCGCGGCGGATGCGGCCGAGACGTATTCGGACGCACGCGTTCACGTGCACGTGGCAGGCGCCGTCGTCGATCCCGGCATGTACGAGCTTCCCGCATCGGCGCGCGTGAACGATGCCATCGCCGCCGCCTCGGGCTTTTCCGACGATGCGATCCAGGATTCCGTGAACCTCGCGAGCGCTCTGACGGACGGCCAGCAGGTCCGGGTTCTCGCTCAGGGCGAGGCGCAGGCGAACCCGTCTGCGGCATCGGCATCCGGCGCCGATGCCGCACCGTCCGCTTCGGCGCAATCGGGTCCCGTGAATATCAACACCGCCGATGAGGCGGCGCTCGATCGGATCCCGGGCGTCGGCCCTGCGACGGCGCGGGCAATCGTGGAGGAACGCGAGAAGAGCGGCCCGTTCTCTTCGGTCGACGACATCACGCGCGTCGAAGGGATAGGGAAGAAGAAGCTCGAACGCATGCGTGATTCCCTATGCGTGTAGCCGGCGTCTCGGCGGATGCGATCGATTGTCTGCGCGACGGATGGACGGCCGGCGGATCCCGCATTGACGGGCGGACGGATGAAGAATCGGCGGCGGATTCGACTACGGCCGTGCGCCCCAGCATCCCGCCTGCGCTCTGGGTCGCGCTCTGCGCCTGGGTCGTCCTCGCGGCGTGGGCATGGTGGACGGCCGACCATGCATCTGCCGACGTGGACGCCCTCGCCGAAGCCTATGGCGGAACGTGTCGGCTCGTCGCGTTGCAGGACGGGGCATCGAACGATTTCGGCGCGCACTGCATCATGCGCCTTGAGGGCGAGGACGGCCGCGGCGTCAAGGTGCGCGTTCTGTATGGCGGGGATATCCGCGTCCTCGCGCACGATCGCATCGAAGCGCACCTCTCGTTTTCCGAAATTCCTGACCATCAGAGGTCGCGTTTCGGAATAGAAGGCGTATTCGTCCAGGCCAAGGCATCCGACGTGAGCGTCCTTGAACGAACGGGCGTGCCCGGGATCCTTCTTTCGCTGCGCGCCTGGGCGCAAAAGGAGCTGGAATGCGTGGGCGGGGAAGGATCGGCGCTGCTTTCTGCCGTCGTGCTCGGCGATCGGACCAGGCTCGATGCATGCGGCGCATACGAGGACATGAAGGCCGTGGGCCTTGCGCATCTGGTTGCGGTATCCGGCGCGCATCTTGCCGTGGTTTCGGCGCTTGTGTCCCGCATCGCCCTCCGATGCGGCGTTTCGCGCCGCGGCATGCCGATTCTCATAGCGCTCTTCATCGTCGCGTACGCGTTGTGCACGGGCATGCAGCCGAGCGTCGTGCGCGCCGGACTCATGGCGATCGTCGGATGCAGCTCCGTTTGGGTTCGCAGGCGTCCGTCATCCCTCTCGTCGCTCGCTGCGGCGATCTGCATCATGCTGGCGGCGGACGCCTACGGCGCGACGTCGCTGTCCCTCTATCTTTCCGCGGCAAGCACGCTCGGCATCATCGTTCTCATGCCGCTCGCGTCCTCGTGGATCGATACGGCGCTTCGGGGGCGGTTCAAAGGCGCATCCGATGCCATCGCCCTCACGGCATGCGCGAACGTCCTCGCGATGCCGGCGAACGCATCGCTGTTCCATCGCGTGCCGCTGATCTCCCCGCTCTCGAACGTCGTTGCGGCCCCCGTCTTCGCTTTCCTGGTCGTAGGCGGAATGGCATCGCTTGCGGTCGATGCCGTCTTTCCTCGTCTCGGGCATATGATGCTGCATGCCCTCTCGTATGCGGCGGAGCTGTTCGTTTCCGGCATGCGCGCGCTTTCGCACCTGCCGTACGCGAGCGTGTTCTGCTCGGTTCCTCTCGGCGTTTCGGCCGCGGCGAGCATCGGCGCGTTCTGCGCGCTCTGGGCGCTTTGGCCTCTCCCGACTCGGAGGAATGCATGCATATGCGGCGGCATCGCGCTTGCCTGCTGCCTTCTCGTCCTCGCGCCCGGTCGGTTCGCAGGGGATCGCATCGTCGCGCTCGACGTAGGGCAGGGCGATGCGATCCTCGTGCAGAGCGAAGGAAGCGCGTTGCTCGTCGATACGGGAAACCAGGATTCCCTCCTTGCGGCATCGTTGGGGCGTGCCGGGGTTTCCCATCTGGACGCGCTTGTCATCACGCATCATGACGACGATCATTGCGGGTCGCTTCCAATGCTCTCGTCGGTCTTGGCACGCGGCGAGGTGTATCTGGCCGAAGATACGTTTACGCAGCGCGACGATAAGAACAAGGCGCTTATAGAATCGGCGCGCGGCATCGTCGGCTCCCAGGGCGTCAAGGGGGTGGAGCCGGGCGATGTCCTGCGCGTCGGTCGGTTCCGATGCACGGTCGTCGGTCCGCAGGAATTCACGGATGGCGGAGGCAATGCCGACAGCGTCTGCATGCTCGTCGAATACGATGCCGAGGGGGACGGCACATGCGAAGCGAGCGCGCTTCTGACCGGCGATGCCGAGGCTCCTCAGATAGAAGGACTGATCGATCGGGGATTGGTTGGGGATATCGATGTGCTGAAAGTCGGCCATCATGGGAGCCGCGCCGGTACGACGGAAGAGCTCTGTCGCGAGCTGAAACCTGAATACGCGCTTATCAGCGTCGGGGCGCGCAATCGATACGGACATCCGACGCGCGAGGCGCTCGAGGCGCTCGCGTCGATCGGATGCGAAGTCTGGCGCACCGACGAGGACGGGGACGTCTCATGCAGGTTCACGCGCGATGGCATAGAAGCGTCGGGCATGCGATAGACTTGTCAGCATGGCTGAACTGCTTCCTGCATATCTCATCGTCGGCGAGGACGAACTCAAGCGCGAACGCGTTCTGGAACGTCTCCAAGCGAACGTCGCCGCACGCGGCGACATAGACTTCAACCTCGACGTCTTCGAATCTGCGGCCGAAGGCGCGGACGTCATCGCGGCGTGCAACACCCTTCCGTTCGCGAGCAGCGTCCGCCTCGTGCTCGTGCGCGGCGTGGATGCCATGAAGAAGCAGTCGGTCTCCGCTCTCGTCGAGTATCTGGGAAACCCGTCGCCGTCGACGGTCCTGGCCCTCGTAGGCGCGAAGGTCCCCAAGAGCGCTGCGCTCTACAAGGCCGCTTCCAAGCTGGGGAAGAGCGCGGTCATCGATTGCGCTCCCTTGAAGAGGCACGAGCTTCCTTCCCGCGTGCGGGATATGGCCGCGACGCACGGAATCGCCATCTCCCTCGCAGCGGCGACGCGTCTCGTCGAGCTTGTGGGGGAGAATACCGTCGCCCTCGATGCCGAGCTGCATAAAATCGCCCTTGCGCATCCTTCCAAGGCCCCGATCGGCGCATCCGCGATCGAGGCGCTCGTCGCCCATACGTCCAAGACCAAATATTGGGATTTCGTGGACGCTTTCGCCTCGCGCGATCTGCCCCGATGCCTCGCCCTCTATGCGCATCTCGACGATTCGCCTGTCATCATGCTCGCGCGGTGCGTCGCGCGCCTGCGCGAACTGATTATGTGGCGCGCGCTTGCGGCACGAGGCGGATCGTTGCCGAACGATCTTGTGCAGCGTCTCGGCGTGCCGGCGTGGAAGCTCAAGAACCATGCCTCGTGGACGCGCTTGTGGACCGCCGAAGAACTGAAAGAAGCGCTTATCGCCGCCCGTGATGCCGATAGGGCCATGAAGTCGGGCGCCGACCAGGACGATGCGTTCCTCGACTGGATGGAATCCTCGATCGTCGGATCGTAAGGCATTCGATACGGGCGAGGATGAACGCTCTTTGCGCGTGAAACGTGAAAAAAGCCCCGCGAACGCGGGGCTTTTCAGGTATCGAGCATATCTTCCATGCGGTTCGGCGTGCGTCGAACCGAGCTTTCGATGAAAGCGCGTGAGGAATTAGTCGTTGGCTGCGGCGCGATCGGCGTCGGTGACGATCGTGTTCGCCAGCTTCATGACGCCGCTCTTGCGGTTGGCGGCCTGGTTCTTGTGAATGATGCCCTTGCTGGCGGCCTTGTCGAGCAGGCGGCATGCATGCAGCGCGGTCTTGTATGCGGCAACGCCGTCCTTGGCCTCGACGGCTTCGCGCGCGGCGCGCACGGCGGTCTTGAGCTCGGACTTGACGGCCTTGTTGCGCATACGAGCCTTCTCGTTGGTCAGGATACGCTTTTTCTGACTTTTGATATTCGCCACAGTTCATTCCTCCGATATATGAATAGTACAATCTCTCAGCGAAAACCTAGCGATTCTACCATAGGGGAAGATGCTTTGCTATGGTAGGTGCGCCGATATTCGCGATTCACTACATCGACACCATCGGACACGCGCACGCCGATTCCGCTGCGGCCGAAGCCTGAGGGCGGGCGCCCGCCGCGCATAGACGGAGGATACCATGAATTTCAACACGGTCGAATTCAAGGCGTCGTACGCCACGCCTGATCAAATTCCCTTATCGCTTCGCCCCGAGATCGTCTTCGCCGGGCGTTCGAACGTGGGGAAATCGTCGCTTCTCAACCGTCTGTTCAATCGCAAGAGGCTTGCGAAGGTATCCCAGACGCCGGGCAAGACGGCTGCGGTCAACTTCTTCACCGCCGAAGACGCCGACTTCGTCGATCTGCCGGGCTACGGCTTCGCGAAGGTCTCGAAGGCCGAGATCGCACGTTGGCGCCGCCTCATGAGCGCCTATTTCGAATCCGACCGTCGTTTCGCGCTCGTGGTCTCGCTTGTCGACATACGTCACCCGGCCACCGCGCTCGATGTCCAGATGATCGAATTCCTCATCCGTTACGACCTGCCGTTCGTCATCGTGCTCACGAAGGCCGACAAGCTCAGCCGCAGCAAGGCCTTCTCCGCCGTGTCCGCCCTTCGCCGCCAGCTCGGTCTCGGCGCCGACATCCCCGTCATCGCATGCTCGTCGGAGAAGGGCACGGGCATCGATGCCCTCAAGGCGCTCATGCAGGACTCCGTGCATAACGAGAAGGCTTCGCGGCGGCTCTGACCGCGTATAATCCTCACGTCCGCTTCGATGCGTCCACGACCGCCCCTATCCCAGAAACGCGAGCATCAATGCCTACGAATCCCGATCGCATCCGTAACTTCAGCATCATCGCCCATATCGACCACGGCAAGTCGACGCTGTCCGATCGCATCCTCGAACTCACCGGCACCGTCGCCAAGCGCGACATGACCGCGCAGCTGCTCGACAGCATGGAGATCGAGCGCGAGCGCGGCATCACGATCAAGAGCCAGGCCGTGCGCGTGGATTACGAGGCCGACGACGGCAGCGTCTACCAGCTCAACCTCATCGACACGCCGGGGCATGTCGACTTCACCTACGAGGTGAGCCGCAGCCTGGCCGCATGCGAAGGCGCGGTGCTCGTCGTGGATGCCACCCAGGGCGTCGAGGCCCAGACGGTCGCGAACGCCATGATGGCCATGAACGCCGGCCTCGAGATCATCCCCCTCATCAACAAGATCGATCTTCCCTCGGCCGAGCCCGAGCGCGTGAAAGCCGAGATCGAAGACGGTCTGGCCATTCCGGCCGACGAGGCCGTCCTCGCGAGCGGAAAGACCGGAGAGGGCGTCCATGACCTGCTGGAGTCCGTGGTCGCATCCATCCCCGCGCCGACGGGCGATGCCGAGGCGCCTCTGCGCGCGCTCATCTTCGATTCGTATTTCGATGCCTACCGCGGCGTCGTCGCGCTCATCCGCGTCGTGGACGGCGCCATCGCGAAGGGCGATCGCGTGCGCCTGATGGCCAACGGGCTCGATTTCTTGGTCGAGGACATCGGCGTGCGCCGTCCGACCGAGGTTTCCATGTCGGGGCTTTCCTCAGGTGAGGTGGGTTTTCTGGTCACAGGCCTCAAGGATGTCTCGCAGGTGCGCGTCGGCGACACGGTGACGCTCGCATCCCGCCCGGCGGCAGATGCCCTGCCGGGATACCGCGAGGCCAAGCCCATGGTCTATACCGGTCTGTTCCCGATCGACAGCGACCAGTACGAGCCCCTCAAAGAGGCGCTCGAGAAGCTCGCCCTGAACGACCCCGCGCTCATCTGGGAGCCCGAGACCAGCCATGCGCTCGGCTTCGGCTTTCGCGTCGGGTTCCTCGGGCTGCTCCATATGGAAGTCATCAAGGAGCGCCTCGAGCGTGAGTTCGGGCTCGACCTCATCGCCACGGCTCCCTCCGTGGAATACCGCGTCTACAAGACGAACGGCACGATGGAAAGCCTGCACTCCCCGCAGGACATGCCCGATCCTTCCGAGATCGAGCATGTGGAAGAACCCTACCTGAACGCGACGATCATGGTGCCGCCCGATTACGTCGGCGCCGTCATGGACCTCACGGTCGACCATCGAGGCACCTTCAAGACCATGGAATACCTCTCTCAGACCACGGTCCAGATGACCTGGGAGATTCCTTCATCCGAGCTCATCATGGACTTCTTCGACACGCTCAAGAGCCGCACGAAAGGCTATGCGAGCCTGGATTACGAATACGCCGGATACAAGCCGGGAGCGCTGCAGAAGCTCGACATCCTCTTGTCCGGCAAACCGATCGACGCGCTGTCGTTCATCGTCCATAAGGACAAAGCCTACGACCGCGGGCGCGTGCTCTGCGAGAAGCTGAAGGACATCATCCCGCGCCAGCTCTTCGAGGTGCCGATCCAGGCCGCTGTCGGAGGCCGCATCCTCGCCCGCCAGACGGTCCGCGCGAAACGCAAAGACGTGCTGGCGAAGTGCTACGGCGGCGACATCTCGCGCAAGCGCAAGCTGCTCGAGAAGCAGAAGGCGGGCAAGAAGCGCATGAAGGCCATCGGCAACGTCGAGGTCCCGCAGGAAGCGTTCATGGCGATCCTGAAGGTCGACGAATGATCGAACACGATCCGTATCGGGCGCTCTACATCCATATACCGTTCTGCGCGCATCGCTGCGCGTACTGCGATTTCGCGACGTCAGCCGTGCCGGGCGACGCCGCCGAGGTGGGGGAATACATCGAGCGCCTCATCCTCGACATCCGGCGCGCATCGAAGGCGGGCGACCTCGCTTCCATCGAGACGGTCTACATCGGCGGCGGCACGCCGAGCCATGTCGGCTCGAAGCACCTGTCGAACCTGCTCTATACGCTGGGCGTGTCCATGAACCTGACGACCGAGGTCGAATGCTCGATGGAAGCGAATCCCGAGAGCCTGACGCCCGAGCTCGTGCGCGATATCTACGCGCTCGGCGTGAACCGCCTGTCCATCGGCGTGCAGAGCTTCGACGACGGCATCCTGCGCACCGTTGACCGCGTCCATGACGGCCAGGCGGCCCGCGCGGCCGTCGCCATGGCGCGCGAACGATTCGACAACGTGTCGATCGATCTCATGTGCGGCATCCCCGGCCAGACGCCCGATATGTTCCTGTCCGATGTTTCCGAGGCCGTGCGCCTGGGCGTGGCGCACGTAAGCGTCTATCCGCTTTCCATAGAGGAAGGCACGCCCTTCGACCGACTCGTCGAAGAGGGCCGCATGCGCGATGCGAACCAGGATGAAGAGGCCCTCATGATGGGCATGGCGCCCAACGTGCTCGAGCCTGAGGGCTTCCATCGCTACGAGGTCGCGAGCTACGCGCGCGACGGGTTCGAATGCCGGCACAACAAGGCCTACTGGACAGGCGTGCCGTATCTCGGACTGGGGGTGTCCGCCGTCACGATGGACCAGGATGCCTCGCATCGCGTGCGCGTGCAGGACGGCGCCGTCGTGGACGAGCTCGACCGTCGCCAGATGGTCGTGGAGGATCTGATGATGCGCATGCGCATGGCCCAGGGCGTGTCGGAAGAAGAGCTGCGCGCCGCCGCGCTCCTGGTGCCGCGTGCGCTCGAGGTGTTCCATTCCCTCGTGCGCGACAGGCTCGTACGCAAGGAAGAAGGACGATACAGGCCGACCCTCGGCGGGTGGCTGTTAGGAAACGAAGTCTATGGACGAATCTACGAGCTCGCGCCTTGATGCCTGCGCGGCGAGATCCGCGCGCTTGCATCCCGGCCTGCGGTTTCTCTTCGAAGGACGCACGCCTGCGCTTCTTGCGCCCATGGCGGGCGTCAATGATATCGTGTTTCGCCGGCTTTGCCTCGAGCAAGGCTGTGATCTCACATATACCGAGATGATCTCGTCCAAGGCGCTTTCCTTCGCCAACGAGAAGACGCGTCATCTGCTCGACCTCGCGGAAGGGGAGCGCCGCGTCGCCATACAGCTTTTCGGCCATGAGCCTAAGGTCATGGCGCGCGAGGCGGCCTGGGTGGAAGACGAGCTCGGAGACGCGCTCGCGCTCATCGACATCAATATGGGATGTCCGGCGCATAAGATCGTCAAGAAGGGCGACGGTTCCGCCCTCATGCGCGATCAGGACCTGGCCGCCTCGATCGTCCGCGATGTCGCCCGCGCCGTATCGTGCCCGGTCACCGTCAAATTCCGTCGCGGATTCGGCGCCGAGGAGGAAACGGCGGTCGATTTCGGCCTGCGCATGGAGGACGCCGGGGCGGCCGCCGTCACCGTGCACGGGCGCACGGCGGCCCAGATGTATCGCGGTCCTTCGGAGTGGGAATGCGTCGCGCGCGTTAAAGCGGCCCTGTCCGTTCCCGTCATCGGCAACGGCGACATCGTCTCCGGCGCCTCGGCGGCGGATATGGTCCGGGCGACCGGCTGCGACGGCGTGATGATCGCCCGCGGCGCCCAAGGCAATCCCTGGATCTTCGCGGACGTCCGACGGGTGCTCGACGGGATGCCGCCCGCGCCCGATCCGACGCGGCAGGATCGCGTCGAGATGGCGCGCAGGCACATTCACCTGCTCTCGTCCCGGCTCGGCAACACGGTCGTGTACATGCGCAAGCACGTGATGTGGTATCTCCATGGCGTGCCGGGCGCGTCGCGCGCGCGGGCCGCTTTGAACGCCTGCGTCACCGTGGACGACTTCGACCGCGTGCTCGACGAGCTGCTCGCCGATGCCGCGCGCATCGAGGAAGAAGACCGGGCGTATCGCGGCGTCTGAGGAGAGGCCGGCCCCCTCGGGGCCGAACGGCCGGTTCGCGCGGCTTTTCGAGCATGACGTGGCGCATCGGTGTCGGAACCGTAACTTTTGATGCTCTCTTTAGCACTTATGGCATTCGGCTGCTAGAATCACCCATGCACGCATGGGCCGGCATCGGCGCCATGCGCGGATGTATCATCGGGCGCCGTACGGAGCAAGGGGGGTGCAGGCATGCTGTCGAGCAGAAGGCAGAGGGTTCTCGAAGCCCTGATAGAGGAATACGTCGCGTATGCCCAGCCCGTCGGCTCGCGCACGCTTGTCGACCGATACGAGCTGGGGGTTTCTCCTGCAACGGTCAGAAACGAGCTTTCGGTCCTCGAAGGCGAGGGGTATCTCCGCTCCCCCCACACCTCTTCCGGGCGGATCCCGACCGACATCGGCTATCGCGCCCTCGTGGACGACCTTCTCAAGCGCGAATACGGCGAAGAGGCGCTTTTGCCTGTCTTCGACGAGCTTCGGCATGCGGCCGCCGAGGCCGACGGCCTTATGGACAAAGTGTCCGAGGCTTTGTCTCATCTGACCGATTCGCTGTCCGTCGTGCTCGCGCCGTCCGTGATCGGCGCCCGCGTCAAGCAGGTGTCGCTCGTGTCGATGTCGGCCCGCTGCGCGCTCGTCGTCGTGGTGACCGACGACGGGCAGGTCTTCAACCGTTCGGTCGATTTCGCTTCCGACGTGGACGCGGGCGACCTTGCCGCCGTGCAGAACGCCATCAACGCCGCCATCGCGGGGCGGTCGGTCGTCGATATGAAGGCATCGGCCCCGACGGGTTCGGGCGTGCTTTCGGGGGCGCTCGGCCGGACGATCCTCGACGAGATCGTCATCTGCCTCCATCAGGAGGATTCCGCGCGCCTGCATAGCCTGGGGCTGTCGTCCCTTTTGCGCAAGCCCGAGTTCAGCCGGACGAGCTTCGCCCTGCCGCTTCTCCAGGTGCTCGAGGACGACACCGTCCTCATGAGGCTGTTCGACCGTTCCGACGCGCTCGATGACGTGAGCGTTTCGATCGGGTCGGAAAACGGGGACGAAGCGTTCTCGGGCGTCTCGGTCGTCGCCGCGCCGTACGGGTCGGGTCCCTCGCAGGGCATCGTCGCCGTCATCGGGCCGACGCGCATGAATTATTCGAATGTGATCAAGGCCGTTCGCTCCGCGAAGCGCGCCCTGCAAGATCTGTAGAAAGGTATGCCTGACATGGCAAAAGACCTGTACGAGGTGCTCGGTGTCTCCAAGGGGGCCACCGACGACGAGATCAAGAAGGCGTTTCGTCGCAAGGCGCGCACGCTGCATCCCGACGTCAACAAGGCACCCAATGCGGAAGAGCAGTTCAAAGAGCTGAACGAGGCATACGACGTGCTATCCGACGCGCAGAAGCGCGCCCAGTACGACCGCTTCGGCACCATTCCGGGCGCTTCGGGCACGGGCGGTTACGGCACGGTCGATTTCGACGACATGTTCGGCGGCTTCGGCATGGGCGATATCTTCTCGACCTTTTTCGGAGGCGCTGCGGGAGGACGCACGACGACGCGCCGCGAGGGACGCGACATGGGCGTCGGCCTGCGCCTGACGCTCGAGGAGGTCGCGACGGGCGTCAAGAAGGAAATCGTCTACGACCGCCTTGCGCCCTGCGATGCCTGCGGCGGCACGGGCCGTCCCGAGGGTTCGCACGAGGTCGACTGCCCCGACTGCCACGGCCGCGGGCGCGTGACCACGGTCCAGCGCACCTTCCTCGGCGACATGCGCACGGAAACGACCTGCGGACGCTGCGGCGGCACGGGCCGCATCATCGACAATCCCTGCGAGGAATGCGGCGGCCAGGGACGCGTGCCCGACCGCCAGCACGTGAGCGTCGAGGTTCCTGCGGGGATCCGCGAAGGGCAGCAGCTGCGCGTGAGCGGGTTCGGCGAGGCCGGCATCCGCGGCGCTGCGGCGGGCGACCTTATCGTGACCTGCCGCATCCAGCCGCACGAGTTCTTCGAGCGCGACGGCGACAACCTGCATGCGCGCATCAACGCAAGCTTCATCCAGGCCATACTCGGGGCCGATGTCGAGATATCGGGCATCTTCGAAGGCGAGAAGGTCAAGATCCGCATTCCCGAAGGATGCCAGAACGATCAGGTCATCCGCGTGAAGAGCGCCGGCATGCCGCGCCTGAACAGCGATATGCGCGGCGATCTGTATGCGCACGTTTCGGTCACCATTCCCAAGAAGGTGACGCGCAAACAGCGCGAGATGCTCGAGTCGGTGGCCCAGGAGTTCGGCGAAGACGTCGCCGCCCCGCGTACGCCGCTGCAGAAGCTGCGCGATGCATTCAACTGACGCGTTCGAGGCTGGCCTGCGCTTTTCAATCGTCAACCTGGGGTGCAAGGTCAACCGTGTCGAAAGCGACGAGGTCGCGTCCATGCTCCTTGGCTCGGGCGGCATCGAAGCCGATCCGTCTTCGGCCGATCTCATCGTCGTGAACACCTGCACGGTGACGGGCGAGGCCGAGAAAAAGACCCGCAAGGCCGTGCGCCATGCCCTACGGGCATCCGACGACGCCCGCGTCGTCGTGACCGGGTGCGCATCCGCGATCGATCCGGCAACGTACGAAGCCATGGGCGAACGCGTCGATGTCGTGCCGAGGCTTTCCCTGCATGACTATCTCACAGGCATCGGCGCGCATGGCGCACAAGGCGATCGCGAGCCCGCTTCATGCGCCGCGAAAGCCGACCGGTCCTTCGCGCTTTCCGATGCCGCGGCGGCACGTGTCGGAGGATCGTTTCCGACGCGCGTTCCCGTCAAGATCCAGGATGGCTGCGACAACGCCTGCACGTTCTGCATCGTGCATGTCGCGCGCGGGAGATCCCGTTCCCGCGACGCCGCGGCCGTCGAGCGCGAGGTCTCGGCGCTCGGGGCGGCGGGCGTGCGCGAGATCGTGCTTTCAGGCATCAACCTCGGTCGGTACCGATGCGGCGATGCGGGGCTCGCAACGCTCGCCGAGCGCCTGCTCTCATGCGCGCCCGAAACGCGTCTGCGCATCTCGTCCATCGAACCTCAGAGCGTGGATGACGCGCTGATCGAGGTGATGGCGACGTCGGGCGGCCGCGTGTGCCGCCATCTCCACCTTCCGCTCCAGTCGGGGTCGACGCGGATCCTTCGCCAGATGGCGCGGCCGTATTCGGCGCAGCGCTTCGCGGGCCTCGTCGACCGCCTGCGCGCGCGGATTCCCGGTATCGCGCTTTCCACCGACGTCATCGTGGGGTTTCCCGGGGAAACCGATGCGGATTTCGCGTCGACCTGCGATGTTGTGCGCACGTGCGGATTCTCGAAGCTGCATGTGTTCAGATACTCCCCGCGACGCGGCACGCCGGCTGCCGCACGCGGAGACCAGGTGCCGTCGGCGGTCAAGATCGAGCGCGCGCACATGCTCGAGGCGCTGGGCGCCGAGCTGCGCGCTCAGGATCGGGCCTCGCGCGCAGGGACCGTGGAGCTCGCGCTGGTCGAGTCCCACGCGCGCGCGACGACGGAAAGCTATTACGGCGTGCCGGCGCCTGAAGGCGCGAATGCGGGGGATTTGGTCGAGGTCTTGATGTAGCATCGGCATAGGGCGCCGAACGCCCGCGCATGAGGGAAGGAGCGTACGCCATGATCGAGGACAAGGCCGCATCCGACGGGTCTTCGCATCCGATGCAGCGGCCGCGCAGCGACGCCGATGCTGCCGGGGCGACCGGCGCATCGCTTAAGGCGGGAAACTCCCTTGCGCGCTCGTTCTACCATGCGGCGCAGGGGGTCCGTGCGGCATCGCGCGAGCGCAACTTCCGCATCGACGTCGCCGTCGCGGTATGCGCGCTCGTTGCAGCCGCGCTTCTGCGCGTCGATGCGCAGGGGTGGGCCGCCATCGTCGTGTGCATCGGCGTCGTGCTCTCGTTCGAAACCATGAACACGGCGCTCGAAGCCGCCGTCGATCTTGCTTCGCCCGAAATCCATCCCCTCGCGAAGGCGGCCAAGGACTGCGCGGCGGGCGCCGCCCTCATCGCCGCGTGCATGTCGGTCGTCGTGGGGCTCATCGTGTTCGGAACGGCTTTGGCCAGGCTCGTCGGGTAGCATGCAGTCCGTCCGCGCCGGCGCCTTCGACGCGGCGCGGCTGCTTTCGGATAGAGAGAAGGTATCCATGAACATCATCGTCGACGTGCGGCACGGCGCCGACCTCGTTTCAACCGTGGACGTCGAGGGTCTTGCGGCCTACGTCCTCAGCCGGGAAGGCCTGCCCGAGCGCACCGAGGCGAGCATCGCCTTCGTCTCCGACGACGAGATCCGGCGTTTGAATGCGGAGTTCCGCGGCATCGATCGCCCGACCGACGTCCTGTCGTTCGAGTGCGACGGCATGGACGACGCGTTCGACGAGGGCGACGTCTTCGAGGGATCGGGCATGCCGGACGAAGAGACGTTCCTGCTCGGCGACGTCATCATCGCGACGGATGTCGCCCGCGCGCAGACCGAACGGTTCGGCACCACACCTCAAGAGGAGCTTTGTGTCCTGCTCGTGCATGGTTTGCTGCATCTGTGCGGCTGGGACCATGTGCACAGCGACGAGGAGGCGGAAGAGATGGAGGCGCGTGAACGGGAACTGCTTGCCGGTCTCGGCATGCCGGGGATTCGGTAGGCCGAACCGTAGGGCCGCGGGTTCGAATCGCGGTATGGACCGGCCGATCGGCGGACGGGGCGCCCCGCCCGCGGTCACGGGTGCCGATGCACCTGCCTGTCGCTTCGTCGATCGTCGAGGGCCGCGTATGCGACGGTGCATACATACCGGCTCCATACGGGAGGAAATTCCTTGCGCCTGCATCGTCTTGTGTTGTATACTGCCAAATCGCGCCTTCAGGCACACCGTATGCGTATCGCAGCGAAATATAGAAGGATTTGAACATGGATATCATCCGCGCACTTGAACAGCAGCAGATCAACCAAGACGTCACCCCGTTCAATGTGGGCGATACGGTCAAGGTCCATTATCGCATCACAGAGGGCAACCGCGAACGCATCCAGGTCTTCCAGGGCACCGTCATCCGCCGCGCCGGAGCGTCCAACCGCGAGACCTTCACGGTCCGCAAGATCAGCTTCAGCGTGGGCGTCGAGCGCACCTTCCCGGTGCATTCCCCCAAGATCGACAAGATCGAAGTCACGCGCCAGGGCGCCGTTCGCCGCGCTAAGCTGTACTACCTCCGCAATAAGGTCGGCAAGGCCGCCAAGGTCAAGGAGAAGGCGTTCCACTAGGATTCGCATAGAGCCGCTTTTCTTAAGACCGCTTCGGCGGTCTTTTTCATAGGGGACGAGACAGGAGGGCCTGCATGCAGACGGTCGCAGAGATACGCAGCGCATTGCAGGCCGCCGATGCGCGGCAGTTCGATGCGCTCGTCCGTGCGCTCGCCGCCGACGAGCGCAAAGGGGTTCGCCAGGCTCTAGAGGTCGCCCGTCGCAGGATAGCCGACGAGGCTGCCGAAGAGGCGCGCATCCGCTCCCTCTACGATTTCCAGCGCGAGCTTGCGCACGGAGGCGTCGCCGTCGGGCTCGACGAGGTCGGCAGAGGTCCTCTGGCAGGTCCGCTCGCCGTCGGCGCCGTCGTCCTTCCCGACGAGCCCCGCATCGAAGGCATCGATGACTCGAAGAAGCTCGCGCCTTCCGCGCGCGAGGAGCTTTCCGCCGTCATCCGCGCCACCGCCGTCGCATGGGACGTCGAATTCATCGGTCCGCACGATATCGACGAGCTCGGCATATCCGCCTGCCTCAAGGCAGCGTTTTCGCGTGCGGTCGCGGCCATCGAATGCGCAGGGGTGCGCATCGACGCGATCCTGCTCGACGGCAATCCGCTCCATATCGACGATCGCGAGGTGAACGTCGTGAAGGGCGATGCGCGGTGCGCGGCCATCTCATGCGCATCCATCATCGCGAAGGTCGAACGCGACGCCTATATGCGATCGCAGGCCGTCGCGTATCCGGCGTACGGCTTCGAGGAGAACAAGGGATACGGTTCGGCGCAGCATATCGAAGCCATCAAGAAGCATGGTCTGACGCCTTTGCATCGCGCGTCGTTCTGCCGTGCATGGACGCAGGACTCGTTGTTCGGATAGCGTTCGAGCGCAAGGTTCTCGGCAGGTTCTCGGGACAAGCGGGCATGGCGCCCGATGGATTCGACCACGCGCCGGTTAAACTCCTGCATGCGGGCCGCCTGCGTTTTCGCAGAGGCTTCGCAAGGCAGGCCTGATAGCCTGCCCTTCCATTCGCGAGGAGAGGAAGGGCACGGCATGTCTGAAGAACGCATCAAGGAAGGCTCGCTCAAGGCGGGCCCGAAGGAGCTCGGGCGCAGGGGAGAGCAGGCGGCGTGCGCGCTCCTCATCCATAAGGGATACGAAATCCTCGAGCGGAACTGGACGTGTCCCGCGGGCGAGGCCGACATCATCGCGCTCGACGGTCCTTGCTTGGTCTTCATCGAGGTGAAGACGCGTTCGGGAGTGAAGCGCGGCATGCCGTCGGAAGCCGTCACCCCTAAGAAGCGGGCGCGATACGAGAAGATCGCAGCCTATTATCTCGATGAATACGTGGGCGATACCTTCCATGTCCGCTTCGACGTGATGAGCCTTCTGGTCACGGGGAAAGGTCGAGCGCTCGTCAGACATTACGTCAATGCTTTCGGCGAGGGGTCCCTATGTTGAACCGCTGCGCCGTTTCCTCCGCCTTCATCGTCGGAGTCGAAGCGGTCGCGGTGTCGGTTGAGGTCTCCATTACGAACGGGCTTCCGGGCACATCGGTCGTCGGCATGCCCGATGCCGCCGTGCGCGAATCGATGGAGCGCGTCCGCTCCGCCGTCAAGGCATGCGGGTTTTCCATGCCTGCCGAGAAGATCGTCGTGAACCTCGCTCCGGCGTCGCTTCGGAAGAACGGGGCGGGATTCGACCTTCCGATAGCGTGCGCGCTGCTTGCGGCTTCGAAGCAGATCCCTCGCACGCTCATCGACGGCGCCCTCATGGTCGGGGAGCTTTCTTTAGACGGGAGAGTGCGTCCGGTGCGAGGCACGCTTCCCTTCGCGCTCGCCGCGCGCGACGCGGGTCTGCGCCTCGTCGTCTCCTCCGATGCTCCGGACGGCGTCGCGCTCGACGGCGTGATCCAGGAGGGGATCGCGTCTCTCGGCAGGCTTCGCTTATCCAACCTGGACGTTCTTTCGTGCAAAGGAGGAGGAAGCATCGAAGACGAGGTCGATTTCGCTTCCATCCGAGGGCAGGGAGCGGCGAAGCGGGCTCTTCAGATCGCCGCCGCCGGCGGGCACGGCGTTCTGCTCATGGGGCCTCCAGGGTCGGGAAAGACGATGCTCGCCCGCGCCTTCGCATCCATCCTTCCTCCGCTTTCGCAGGATGAGATGACGGGCGCCGCATGCGTGCATTCCGCGGCGGGCGAGCCGGTCGACGCGATCCTGTCCGGCAGGCGGCCCTTCCGCCGCCCTCACCATAGCGCGACGACGGCGGGCCTCATCGGCGGAGGAAGACCCATACGGCCTGGAGAGATATCCCTCGCTCACGAAGGGGTTCTGTTTTTGGACGAGATATCCGAATTCAAGCCCGCCGTGCTTCAAGCGCTCAGGCAGCCGCTCGAAAGCGGTGCGGTGACGCTCGTGCGCGCGTCGGGCGGCTGCAGGCTTCCCGCATCGTTCAGCCTCATCGCCGCGTCGAACCCTTGCCCATGCGGCTACTACGGGGATCCCGAGCATCCGTGCACGTGCTCGCAGGGCGCCATCCTCGCATACCAGTCGCGTATCGGGGGACCGTTGCTCGACCGCATAGACATGCATGTCGATGTCTGGCGCGTCGACCCGAAGAGAATCCTTTCTCGCGAAGGACCGGGAGTTTCATCTGCCGAGCTGAGGGAAGGCGTGCGTGCCGCCCGCGCGTTCGCCGCGCGCCGCGCACGGGTCTTCGGAGACGCGCCGCGCCCTCGAAGCATCCAAGAGGCGCTTTCCGCCTGCCGCCTTGACGAGGAATGCGAAAAGACGGTCGAGGCGGCTGCGCGGATGAACCTCATGTCGGGCAGATCGATCCTGCGGATGCTCTCGGTCGCACGGACGATCGCCGATCTGGGCGAATCGGACGACGTGTCCTCAGACCATGTGTTCGAGGCCATGGGATACCGAGTCAGGAAGGAGACCGGCCGATGAGCGCGCCGCACGATGGCGTGCGCGGCCCTCGGTTCGAGATCTCCCTGGATTCCGAAGACTATCCCGAGGCCTTGCGCAACGTGCGCAATCCGCCGGGCGTCCTGTACGTGATGGGGGATCCTGCGGCGCTCTCCGAAGGCCTCGCCGTGGTCGGCGCGCGCAGGGCGACGGCCTACGGGAGACGTGCGGCATCGCTTTTCGCAGGCATGGCGGCGAAGAGGGGAGTGCCGGTGGTGTCGGGCGGCGCGCGCGGATGCGATTCGTGCGGCCATGCGGCCTGCCTCGATGCGGGCGGAACGACCGTGGCATTTCTCGGCGGCGGAATCGCCCGACCGTATCCGGCCGATAACGTGCCGCTGTTCCAGAGGATAGTCGATGGGGGAGGGGCGCTCGCCTCCGAGCATCCTTGGGACTATCCTCCCGTGCCCCATGCCTTTCGGGCGCGCAATCGGCTGATCGCGGGGATGTCGCGTGCGACGCTCATCGTCGAGGCGGGGCTTCCGAGCGGAACGTTCTCGACTGCGGATGAAGCCCTTGCGGTCGGACGCGAGGTTCTGGTCGTTCCCGGTTCCATCTTCTCGCCATCGTCCAAGGGGTCGAACCGTCTTCTGTCGCAGGGCGCGATGCCCGTCGTCGACGAGGAATCCTTCGACGACGTCCTCTCGCGCGTGTTTCCCGAAGCATGCGGCGCTTCCTCGAGCCTTGAAGCTCAGGGCGAAACCGTAGGCGATCTCGGCGCCCGCGCGCAGCTTTCTTTCGCGGAAGGGCTCCTGCTCGACGAGATCGTCGCGAATCCGCTGCGTCTCGACGAGGTGACGGCGCTTCCTTCCCAGACGGGATCCTCGCTTGCGGAATCCATGGCGCGCATGGGCCGTCTTGAGACGATGGGGCTCATCGAGCGCTATCCCGATGGTCGTTTCGGCGCGAGGTGAGGGCACGGACGGACGGGCGGCGACCGTATGGTATCCTCGGCCGCATGAAGACGGTAGACATCATAGGCGCCGGCCTTGCGGGAACCGAAGCGGCGCTCCAGCTTGCCGACAGAGGCGTGCGCGTTCGGCTCTTCGAGATGCGCCCTGCGGTAGGCACCCCTGTGCACACGGGAGCCGGGTGCGCCGAGCTCGTATGCTCGAATTCGTTCAAGAGCATGAAGCCCGAAAGCGCGGCAGGCATGCTGAAACATGAGCTTTCGCTGCTGGGAAGCCGGCTCTATGCGTGCGCGCTCGCCTCGAAGGTCGATGCCGGAGGCGCCCTTGCGGTCGATCGGGAGGCGTTCTCCCGCCGCGCGACGCAGCACGTCGACGCCCATCCGAACATCGAGCGCATCGTCGGGGAGGTGCGCGAACCCGACTACGAACGCGCACCCGATGCCGTCATCATCGCATCCGGCCCGCTGACCTCCGATGCCCTCGCGCAATGGATCTCGGGCATCGCAGGCGCCGACAACCTTGCGTTCTTCGATGCCGCCGCGCCTATCGTGGCCGCCGACTCGCTCGACGAATCCATCCTCTTCCGTCAGTCGCGCTACGAGAAGGACGCGCCCGGCGACTACCTGAACGCGCCGTTCTCGCGCGATTCATACGAGGCGTTCATCGACGCGCTCGTGTCTGCGCAGCGCGTCATCATGAAGGAATTCGAGACGAAGGATCTGTTCCAGGCCTGCCAGCCTATCGAAGAGATCGCGCGCAAGGGCATTGACGCTCCCCGCTTCGGACCGTTGAAGCCGGTAGGCCTCGCCGATCCTGCGACGGGCAAGAGGCCGTGGGCCGCCGTGCAGCTGCGCGCGGAGAATGCGGAGAAGAGCGCCTACAATCTCGTCGGATTCCAGACCAACCTGACGTTTTCCGAGCAGCGGCGCGTCTTCCGCATGATCCCGGGCTTGGAGCATGCGGAGTTCTCGCGTTTCGGCGTCATGCATCGCAACACCTTCGTGTCGGCGCCCGGATTGCTCGACCGCAATCTGCGGCTCATGCGCAGCCTGCCTTCGCCTACGTTCATCGCAGGTCAGCTTGCTGGGACGGAGGGGTATTGCGAAGCCATCATGTCGGGCGTCCATGTCGCGCTTTCCGTCTTCGCCCTCATCGAGGGGCGCGCGATGCCCTCGATCCCTTCCGCGTCGTCGTTCGGCGCGCTCCTGCGCTACGCGACCGATCCGGCCACGATCGATTACCAGCCGATGCATGTGAATTTCGGTATCATGCCGCCGTTGCCGGAGAGGGTCGGGAACAAGCGTCTGCGCTATGCCGCCTATGCCGCCCGCGGGGCTGCGGCGTTCGAATCCTACGTCGCGGAGCTGAAGGCGGCCGGTCTGCTATGAGCCCCGATGCGGCCGTTCGGATCGACGAAGCCTATCTCGATGCGCTCGATTCATACTGCGTCGAACGTGCGTCCGTGCGCGGGGATTCCGTGCATACGGTTCGTGGATACCGCAATGATCTGCTTGACTTCGGACGCTGGGCGGCACGTCACGGCATCGTTCCCCTCGACGTGACGTATCGTCAGATCAGATCGTATCTCGGCGAACAGAACCAGGCGGGCTATGCGCGTCGGACCATCAATCGGAGGCTGTCTTCTCTGCGCGGCTTCTTTCGCTGGCTCAATGTGACCGGGCGCGTTTCGGGCGATCCCGTGGGCGTTGTGAGCGGACCCAAGCTGTCGAAGGGGCTTCCCCGTTTCATACCTGCGTCCGACATGGCACGGATTCTGAATGTGCATCATTCGTCGTCCGAACCTGAAGACATGCGGAACCAGGCGATCCTTGAATTCCTGTATGCATCGGGCGCCCGTATTTCGGAGGCGTCAGGCCTGCTGGCGAGCGACGTCGACTTTTCTTCCCGCCAGGTTCGCGTCATGGGGAAGGGGTCCAAAGAGCGCATCGTTCCCCTGCATGACCTTGCGGTATCGTCTATGAGGGCCTATGCGGAGCACGCGCGTCCGCAGCTTCAGGGCAGCGGATCGTGCCCGCGCTTCTTCGTGTCGTCGCGGGGGCGCGCGATGTCGACCGATGCGCTGCGCAAGATGTTCAAGCGCACGCTTGCCTCGGCCGGCGTCGACGGAACATACACGCCCCATGATATGAGGCACACGTTCGCGACCGACCTGCTCGACGGAGGAGCCGACCTCAGGAGCGTCCAGGAAATGCTCGGGCATGCGAGCCTGTCGACGACGCAGATCTACACGCATGTCTCCTCCGAACGCCTGCGAAGCGTCCATCATGCGGCGCATCCCCGGGGCTGACATTCTTCCTCTAGCCGCATGCCCGCTTCTTTGCTACAATACGAACAAACGTTCGTATTGGCTGGCATCGCCTAACCTTCTGGGGACAGCCGCATTCAGAAGGAGGCATCCCTATCATGTCGAATGCAACAGGTCGCCCGCCGTTTCACGCTTCGCCTCGCGTCATCGACCATCTTCGCGTCATTCGCCGCGAAGATCTCGTGTCCGCTTCCGTCGCGGCCGTCCGACGCTCGTCGGGCCGGCGGTTGGAAACGGGGATGCGTAGAGGCAGGGAGGAGGCTCGCCTCCGTTCTTTCATCGATCGAAGCGCCGATATGATTCCCGCGCCTTCGGATGCGATGCCGTTCGTCGCGGTTCCTCGTCTTGCGGCATCGGGAGATGAAGACGCGCTGTTCCTCGAGCGCTCGTTCGCGCTCGTCCCTGTGCGGCATGCGGTTCTTGCCCGTCGAATCCTCTGGCTCGGTTCAGGGGTCGAAACCTCGGAAACCCTTGCCGCCGCGCGGTCGAGGCTTTTCAGGCTCGGCCTTCCTCAGACGCTCGATGACGACGGAGGCATGCGCGAACGCTCCTCGTGGAACCAGGTTCTGTCGGCATCCGTCGCGTTCTCGCCCGAAGACGACTTCGATCTGCGCCTGCGTTTCTTCGCAAGCCTTATCGCCTGGTCCGTGCGAAAAGACGTGCACGATGAGGATATCCGGGACGCCGCAGCCGCACCGAAATCCGCGAGCGTGCGGTTTCCTGTCGGCGATCGCGAAGAGGGCCGCGCAATGCGGGCAGGGAAGGGTCGCCCGTCTTTCCAGACTCGCGATGCGAGGGTTCAGCTCGGGGTTCTGCAGCATATCCTCGATCGAAGGGCGTATCGCCGAATCGCATGGACGCTCGAGGAAGGCCTGTAGGCATCTTTAGCGGGGCATCCGAGGGATGTAATCTCTGCAGCGAGAGCACGCTCGCTCTGCGGTCGGCGGGCGTTCGGGGCTATCATGCAACGTTGCGCACGAAGTATTCGGAAGAGAGTAGGAACAGGTTCGGAATGGCACGTGATTCCATCATCATCCGCGGAGCCCGCGAGCATAATCTGAAGAACGTCGATGTCGCCATTCCACGCGATAAGCTGGTCGTCATCACGGGCCTTTCGGGCAGCGGCAAATCGAGCCTCGCGTTCGACACCATCTACGCAGAGGGGCAGCGCCGATACGTCGAAAGCCTCTCGGCATACGCGCGCCAATTCCTCGGCCAGATGGACAAGCCCGACCTCGACAGCATCGACGGCCTTTCGCCGGCGGTCGCCATCGACCAGAAGACCACGTCCAAGAATCCGCGCTCCACGGTCGGCACCACGACGGAAATCTACGATTATCTCAGGCTCCTGTACGCCCGCATCGGCACGCCCCACTGCCCCGAATGCGGGCGCGAGATCAAGAAGCGCACCACCGATCAGGTGACGGACGAGATCCTCGCCCTCGGGGAAGGGAAGCGCGCGCTCATCCTCGCTCCCGTCGTGGTCGGGCGGAAAGGAGAGCATGCCAAGATCATCGAGGACCTTCGGAAAGAGGGCTTCTCGCGCCTTCGCATCGATGGCGAGGTCGTGCGCCTCGAGGGTGAGCTTCCCAGGCTCGATAAAAAGCTGAAGCACACGATCGACGTCGTGGTCGACAGGGTCGTGCTCAAGAAGTCCGCGACGGGCCGCATCGCCGAGTCGGTCGAAGTGGCGACGAGGCTTTCTGAAGGGCGCGTGGTCGCGCACGTCATCGACGAAGGGAGCATGCCGGACGATGCGGCGAGCCAGACGCCGAGGAAGGGTTCGGGCTTTTCCGCAGCCATTCCCGGCGATCATTTCTTCTCGCTCGCCCTTGCCTGTCCTGAGCACGGTCATTCCATGGACGAGCTTCAGCCGAGGGATTTCAGCTTCAATGCGCCGTACGGCGCCTGTCCCGACTGCGCCGGCCTCGGTTCGCGCGAGGAGGTCGATCCTTCGCTCCTCATTCCCGATGCGTCGCTTTCCCTCGAGGAAGGATGCATCGCCCCCTTCGCTTCGGGCAACTACTATCCGCAAGTATTGCGTGCGGTGTGCATCCATCTCGGACAGCGTCCCGATACGCCGTGGGAGGATCTGCCTGCCAAGGTCCAGAAGGCGCTTCTGTTCGGCCTTCCGAACGACAAGGTGCGCGTCGACTATCGCACCGTCGACGGACGCGATACCTATTGGTTCATCGACTGGCATGGCGCCTGCGCGGCGGTCGAAGAGCGTTTCAAGGATGCGAAATCCGACGGGCAGCGCGACAAGTACGGAAGATACTTCGCCACCATTCCGTGCGCGACCTGCGGCGGCAAGAGACTTCGCCCGGAAATCCTCGCAGTGACCGTCGGAGGCGAAAGCATCGATGCGCTCTGCGCCATGAGCGCCAAGGATCTGCTCGGGTTCTTCGAGGGGCTTGCGCTGACCGATCGCCAGCTGGTCATCGCCGCCGCGATCGTCAAGGAAATCAAAGCGCGCCTCAAGTTCCTCGTCGATGTGGGGCTCGACTACCTGACGCTCGAGCGCGGCACAGCCACGCTTTCCGGCGGCGAAGCGCAGCGCATCAGGCTCGCCACCCAGATCGGAGCCGGCCTCATGGGCGTCCTGTATATCCTGGACGAACCCTCCATCGGACTTCATCAGCGCGATAACGACCGTCTTATCGCCACGCTCGAGCGCCTGCGCGATCTCGGCAACACCGTCATCGTAGTGGAGCACGACGAGGACACGATCCGCGCCGCCGACTACGTCATCGATATGGGTCCGGGTGCGGGCGAGCACGGAGGGTATCTCGTGGCCGAAGGCACGCCCGATCGGATCGCCGCCGTCGAGGGGAGCATGACGGGCGATTACCTGAGCGGCCGTCGTGTCATCGCGGTCCCCGCAGAGCGCAGGCGCCCGCGCCGGGGATCCATCAAGCTCACCGGCGCTTCCGAGAACAATCTTAAAGATGTCGATCTCAAGATAGACCTCGGCACGTTCACCGTTGTGACCGGCGTTTCGGGCAGTGGGAAAAGCTCGCTTATCACCGATACGCTTGCGCCGGCGCTCTCGAACCGCCTCAATCGTTCCCACCTGCGTACGGGCGCGTTCAAAAAGCTTACAGGCTATCAGGCGCTGGATAAGATCATCGATATCGATCAGAGCCCCATCGGCCGCACGCCGCGTTCGAATCCTGCCACCTACATCGGACTGTGGGACGATATCCGCGCGCTGTACGCATCGACGCCCGAATCGAAGGCGCGCGGCTATGCGCCGGGCCGCTTCAGCTTCAACGTGAGCGGCGGCCGCTGCGAAGCGTGCAAGGGCGATGGCCAGATCAAGATAGAGATGCACTTCCTGCCCGACATCTATGTGCCGTGCGAGGTGTGCGGCGGCGCACGGTATAACCGAGAGACGCTGCAGGTCACGTATCGCGGGAAGAACGTATACGACGTGTTGGAGATGACGGTCGACGAAGCGCTCGGCTTCTTCAAGAACATTCCCGCCTTGGCGCGCAAGCTTCAGACGATGCACGACGTCGGTCTCGGCTATATCCGTCTCGGACAGCCTGCGACGACGCTTTCCGGCGGCGAGGCGCAGCGTGTGAAGCTCGCAAGCGAGCTTCAGCGCCGTCAGACGGGCAAGACCATCTACATCCTCGACGAACCGACGACCGGCCTTCATATGGAAGACGTGCGTCAGCTTCTCGAAGTATTGCAGCGGCTCGTCGATTCAGGCAACACCGTGCTCGTCATCGAGCATAACCTCGACGTCATCAAGTCGGCGGACCGAATCGTCGATCTCGGCCCGGATGGGGGAGACCGCGGCGGCACCATCGTCGCCGCGGGCACGCCCGAGGAGGTCGCCCAGGTTGCAGGAAGCCATACAGGTGCGTTTCTGCAAAGGATATTCGCGACGCAGGGAGCGTAGTCGAAACGAAGGGACGCGTGCGCGTTCGTGCCCTGCGGTATCCGAGCATGACGCAAAGAAGGAAGGGATACGGGCTTCGCCCTCCCTTCCTTCTTCATTCATGGAGCATGGGATGCGTATCGTCTACACGATTCCTTGGGACATCATGGCATCGGCGACTTTCTTGAAGCCCGCGATATTCGCGCCCGCGACGTAGTCGCCCGGCTTGCCGATCTCGTTGGCCGCATCGTCGGCTGCGTGGAAGATATCGACCATGATGCTCTTGAGTTTCGCATCGACCTCGTCGAACGTCCAGGAGAGGCGCTCGGAGTTCTGGCTCATCTCGAGTCCGCTCGTGGCGACGCCGCCTGCATTGGAGGCCTTGCCGGGAACGAATGCGACGCCGGCCTCCTGAAGGTGCTCGGTGGCCTCGAGGGTCGTCGGCATATTGGCGCCTTCGGCCACGACGAGGGTGCCGTTTTTCGCAAGCATTTCGGCATCTTCGAGGAAGAGCTCGTTTTGGGTTGCGCAGGGCAGGGCGATGTCGCAGGGAACGTTCCACACGCCGCGGCCTTCATGGTACGTGACGCCCTCCACGCGCTTCGCGTATTCGGAAATGCGGGCGCGCTCGACTTCTTTGACCTGCTTGATAACGGAAACATCGATGCCGGCGGGCGCTTCGATCCAGCCCGTCGAATCGCTCATCGTGACGACCTTGGCGCCGAGCTGCTGGGCTTTCTCGGCAGCGTAGATGGCCACGTTGCCGGATCCGGAGATATCGACGGTCTTGCCGTCGAAGGTCTCGCCACGCTGGGCGAGCAGCTCTTCGACGAGATACACGAGGCCGTAGCCGGTGGCTTCGGTGCGCGCGAGGGATCCGCCGAAGGAGAGGCCTTTGCCGGTCAGAACGCCCGACCATTCATTGCGCAACCGCTTGTACTGGCCGAACATATAGCCGACCTCGCGGGCGCCGGTGCCGATATCGCCCGCAGGAACATCGGTGTCGGGGCCGATGTGGCGGAAGAGCTCGGACATGAAGCTCTGGCAGAACCGCATGACCTCCCCGTCGGACTTTCCCTTGGGATCGAAGTCGCACCCGCCCTTGCCGCCGCCCATGGGCAACGTGGTAAGGCTGTTCTTGAAGACCTGCTCGAAGCCGAGGAACTTCAGGATGGAAAGGTTGACGGAAGGATGGAGTCGCAGCCCGCCTTTGTAGGGGCCGAGCGCGCTGTTGAACTGAATGCGGTATCCACGATTGACCTGCACTTTACCCCGATCATCGACCCAAGGGACGCGGAACTGGATGACGCGTTCGGGTTCGACGATGCGCTCGAGCAATGCGGCGTCCTGGTATTCGGGATGCGCGGCGAGGACGGGTTCGAGCGAGGCGAGCACCTCGGTGACGGCCTGGATGAACTCCGGCTGGTTCAGATCCTTCGCCTTGACCTGTTCGATGACGCGCTGCGCGTAGGTCATGATGCCTCCTTCTGTAGGAACGTATGGGAATACCGCATGCGGGGATGGATCTGCGCGGCATGGCGGCGTCGTCCATTGCTGACGGCATCATGGTATGCGGGGTTTGTTTCCCGTGCGTTTCCCATGCGTTTCTCGTGCGTTGAATCACGCTTCGTGCATCATTTCACGGAGCCACGGAGCCACGGAGCCACGGAGCCACGGAGCCACGGAGCCACGGAGCCACGGAGCTACGGAGCCACGGAGCCACGGAGCCACGGAGCCACGGAGCCACGGAACTCGTGCGGCGCGCGGATCCGTGTCGACGCAGTCTGCGCCGAACCCTCTTGTCGGCGCGCGACGATATAATGCTCGTTCGACCGATGCCTATCCGGCGCGCATGCGCCTTGGCGCGAAACGGAGGATCCTTCATGCATGTCGACATCTACAGCGACGGCTCTTCGCGGGGCAATCCGGGACCGGGAGGCTACGGCGCCATCTTGCGATTCGTCGATCCGTCGGGCGGCGTGCACCAAAAGGAGCTCTCGGGCGGATTCGAGCGCACCACCAACAACCGCATGGAGCTGCTTGGGGTCATCGTGGCCCTCGAGGCGCTCAAAGCCCCGTGCGAGGTTGCGGTCTATACCGATTCCCAGTACGTCGTCAAGGCGTTCACCGATCGCTGGGTCGACGGTTGGAAACGTCGTGGTTGGAAGAATGCGAAGAAAGAGCCGGTCAAGAACCAGGATCTCTGGATGCGCCTCATCGCGGCGTTAGAGGGGCATCGCGTATCGTTTCACTGGGTGAAAGGCCATGCGGGCCATCCGGAGAACGAACGCTGCGACGAGCTTGCGACAACGGCCGCCGACGGGGCGGATCGTCTCATCGACGAAGGGTTCACCGACTGACCCTGCACGTGCGTGCGCTTCGACCGATTCGTTCGACCCGTCGCCGCAAATGCCGTTTTTGGGGCGTTCTTATCGTCGCGAGGTTCTACGATGAAGCCGTGATGGGTTGATATGCATCGGCCCCAGGGACGGAGGGAGCAGCGCATGGCGAAGGACGGCGGCGTTTCCAATTCCTCGAGCATTCCAGCTGCACGCATCCTTCTTCCCGACGAAGCCGCTTTTCTCAATCATGTTCTCGACGAGCTGACGGATGCCGCCCTGCCGCGCGAAGCTCGGTCCGGCGCCTCCGCGCCGTCGTTCGCGCTCGGCCGCCCGGCGGCGGAAAGGCCGCGCAAATCCTGACGCCGCAATGAAAATCATGATGCAGCAATAAAGAAAGCCTCGTCTGCGACGAGGCTTTCTCGAACGTTAGGGATGGATCCGCGCGTACGCGCCCGCTATTTCTCCCATGCGGCGAAGTCGACGGTGCGGCCTTCCTTCTTCCATTCGCGGTACTCGGCCGTGGCGGTAAGCACGACGTCGGAGGAAGAATTCAGCGCGGTCTCGCAGGAGTCCTGGACGACGCCGATGATGAAGCCGACGGCGACGACCTGCATGGCGATGTCGTTATCGATGCCGAACAGCGAGCATGCGAGCGGGATCAGGAGCAGAGAGCCGCCCGGCACGCCCGAGGCTCCCGCGGCGCCGATGGCGGCGAGGGCGGACAGCAGAACGGCGGTCGGGATATCGGGGAACGTGCCGGTCATCGTATAGTGCGCGGCCATGGCCATGACGGTGATGGTGACGGCGGCGCCTGCCATGTTGATCGTTGCGCCAAGCGGGATGGAGACGGAGTAGTTGTTCTCGTCGAGCTTGAGCTTGCGGCAGAGCTCCATGTTCACGGGGATGTTCGCGGCGGAGCTGCGGGTGAAGAATGCGGTGACGGCGGAGTCGCGCAGGGCGCGCAGGACGAGCGGATAGGGATTGATGCGCGCGGTGACCGCGACGATGATGGGATTCGTGACGAGCGCGATGAAGAACATCACGGCGACGAGGATGACGATCAGGCGGCCGTATTCGGTGAAGATCTCGAGGCCGCTCGTGGACACGGCGGCGTAGACGAGGCCCATGATGCCGAACGGGGCGAGGTTGATGACCCAGAGCACGACCTTGATGATGGCGTCGGCGATGCTCTTGATGGTCTCGCGTGTGCCGGCGGGCGCGACACGCAGCGCGACGCCGATAAGGACGGACCAGGTCAGAATACCTATATAGTTCGCGTTCGCGATTGCGGCGACAGGATTGGCGACCATGTTGGTAAGCAGCGTGGTCAGGACTTCGCCGATGCCGGACGCGGGCGTCTGCTCGATTCCCTCGGCGACGACGAGCGTGAGCGAGGTCGGGAAGGCGTAGCTGGCGAGCACGGCCACGAGCGCGGCAACGAAGGTGCTGATAAGGTAGAGGACGACGACGGTCTTCATGTTGCCTGCGGACTTGGCGTTCGCAAGCGCGCTCATGACGAGGAAGAAGACGAGGATCGGGGCGACGGCCTTCAATGCACCGACGAAGATCGTGCCGAGCAGCGCGACGACGGGTCCGACGGCGCCGTCGGGGGAGATGGTGAGGCCGAGCACCGCGCCAATGGCCAAGAAGATGAGGATGCGCAGGATAAGGCTGCTGTCCATCCATTTCTGCCAATACTTCTGCATATTGACATCCTTTCAGGTGAGGATGGTCAAAGCTCTCCGGACCCTTCCCTGCGCCTGGAGAGCTCGCCACCGGCCGATAATGTTTTTCGAATCCTACTCGGATGGGCTCCGGGGGTTTCAACGGCGTCGGACATACGGCGCGTTTCATGGGGCAAACGTACGTTTTCGCAGGCGCTGTGGATGCTTGGTGATGCCGGAGACGCGTGCGGGGAGCGCACGGGCGCCCCGTTGCTATACTCGACGCATGGCCGAATCCACGAACATCGCCGCGTCCGCGCACGGCATCGCACCCGAGACGCTCGCGCGCATCAAACGCGAGCTCGACAGCGTCCCGACGCGTCCGGGAGTCTATCTTTGGAAGAACGCCGCGGGCGAGGTCATCTACGTCGGCAAGGCCAAGCAGCTGCGCGCGCGCATGCGCCAGTACGTGAACTTCCAGGACGACCGCGCGAAGATCCCGCTTCTCGTCGCCCAGATCGACACGTTCGAATACATCGTCGTGGAAAACGAGCACGAATCGCTCGTCTTGGAGAAGAACCTCATCAAACAGTACGCCCCCTTCTTCAACGCCGACTTCAAGGATGACAAGAGCTACCCGTTCATCGCGCTTACCAAAGGCGATGTGTTTCCCGCGATCAAATACACGCGCGAGAAGCACGTGGCGACGACGCGCTATTTCGGTCCCTACACCGATGGCCGCGCAGCGCGAAGCCTGGTGGACATCGCCCGCAAGCTCGTGCCCGTCTGCGCCGCCCGCTGCGCTGAATGGCGTCGCATGAACCGCAGGCTCGCCGCCGGCGATCTGGACGCCTTCCTCTCTGCGGAGGGCCTGCGTCCCTGCTTCGACGCGCACGTCGGCTTAGGTCCGGGCCCATGCTGCGGCCGCATCACGCCCGAGGGCTACCGCAGAAACGTCGAACGCATCGAGAAGTTCCTTTCGGGAAGCCATGCCGAGTTCGTCCGCGAGCTGACCGACGAAATGCATGCGGCGGCGGCCGAGCTCGACTTCGAGCGCGCCGCGCGCATGAAGGCGCGCATCGACACCGTGAACTCGCTTACGGATCGGCAGCATGCCGTGTCCGCCCGCAACCTCGATGCCGACGTCGTCGGCATCGCGCGCGAAGAGACCATCGCCGGCGTCCATGTCTTCATGGTGCGCGAGGGGCGCATCATCAACGGAAACGAATTCGTGCTCGACAAAGGCCGCGACATACCCGACGAGAACCTCCTGCACGACTTCCTGCTGCGCTACTACGACGCCACGACATCCATCCCGCGCGAAGTCATCGTCGATTGCGAGCTCGAAGACGCGGAGGCCGTCGAAGGATGGCTCACCGGGAAGCTCGCGAGCGTCCACGGCGCGCGCGTGCGCATCACGGTGCCCCGGCGCGGCGAGAAGTCGGAGCTGCTCGCGCTGGCGCGGCAGAACGCGGGGCATACCCTCAACCGCTACAAGGTCCGCACCAATTACGAGGACAAGCGCGTCAACGCGGCGCTCCTTCAGCTCGAAAGCGCCCTGGCGCTCGACGGGCCCCCGATGCGCATAGAATGCTTCGACATCTCCACCATCCACGGCAGCTACACGGTCGCGTCCATGGTCGTCTTCACCGACGGCAGGCCCGACACGAACCAGTACCGTCGCTTCAAGATCAAGACGCCTCTCGACGAGGCGAACGACTTCTTGAGCATGAAGGAGGTCATCGGCCGCCGCTATGCCCCCGAGCGCATGGCCGACGAGCGTTTCGGGAAGAAACCCGATCTGCTCATCCTCGACGGCGGCCTGCCTCAGCTCAACGCCGTGCTCGACCAATTCGCCGACATGGGCATCGACGACATCCCGGTGTGCGGCCTCGCCAAACGGGACGAGGAGCTCTTCGTGCCTTGGCAATCGACGGGTCCCGTGGTGCTGCCGGGCGGATCGGCATCGCTGTACCTGGTCAAGCATGTGCGCGACGAGAGCCATCGCTTCGCCATCGCCTTCCATCGCGAACTGCGCGGCAAGGGCATGACGAAGTCCGTTCTCGACGACGTCGCAGGGCTCGGCCCCGTGCGCAAGAAGGCGTTGCTCAAGGCCATGGGCGGATTCACACGCCTGCGCGCGGCGTCGCTCGACGACATCCTTGCCGTCCGCGCCGTTCCCGAAGAGGTCGCACGCGAGGTCTTCGCGGTGCTTGCGCAGTATAATTCCGTCAGGAACAACGATATCTCGGAAGGCATCGGCGTGTCTTCCGACGAGCCGTCCGACGCCGCTTCGGCGACGGCGTAGGAAAGGAAGGGGTGCACGATGGGCGAATCCGCATCCGATCTCGTGATCATCTCGGGGATGAGCGGCGCCGGCCGCACCGAGGCCATGCATGCCTTCGAGGACCTCGGGTACTTCTGCATAGACAATCTGCCTGCCTGCCTGATAGGCGACCTGATCGCGTCCATGGAGCGCCGCGGAGACGGCGAGACGCGTCTCGCCGTGGTGTGCGACGCCCGCAACCAGGAGTTCTTCGTCGATCTGGTCGATGAGCTCGCGACGTTGCGCGAAGAGGGACGCGCCTATCGCGTGCTGTTCCTCGATGCGTCCGACGACAAGCTCGTCGCGCGTTACAAGGCGAGCCGCCGCCGGCATCCGCTCTGCTCGGAGGGCATGACGATCGCCCAGGGCATCGTACAGGAACGTGCGCTCCTTTATCGTTTGCGCGAGATGTCGCAGGATGTCATCGACACGACGGACCTTCTGCCCATGCAGCTGCGCAAGCGCATTCGCGACATCTTCTCCGTCGGCACCGACCGGGACGGGCTCGCGGTCACGGTGTACTCGTTCGGCTTCAAGCACGGAGCGCCCATCGACGCGGATATCGTCATCGACGTGCGCTTCCTTCCCAACCCGTACTATATCGACGCGCTGAGGCCCCTGACCGGGCTCGATGCCGCCGTGCGCGACTACGTCATGTATGACGAGGAGACGCTCGAGTTCGTCTCGCGGTGGAAGGATCTGCTGTCCTGCGTCATGCCCGGCTATGTGAAGGAAGGCAAGCAGCAGCTGGCCATCGCCGTCGGCTGCACGGGCGGGCAGCATCGCAGCGTCGCCCTGGCCGAGGCCACGGGCGATTTTCTGCGCGGCGCGGGGTACCGCGTGAGCGTGTCGCATCGCGATCTCTCCCTCGCGCATACGGATGCGCGAGGGACCTCGGCCGATAGCAACGGTGACGCACGATGAGCGCAGGCTCGCCTTTTTCCCAGGATCCTGCGCAGACCGCGGCGTTCGCGCGTTTATCGGCCAAGCTTTCGGCACGGCCCCATGGCGAGGCGTCGCCCCTGAAGGCGGTCGTGATCGGGGGAGGCACCGGCGCTCCCGTCTCCATCCGCACGCTCTTGAGCCTGGATGCCGAGGTGTCGGCCGTCGTCGCGATGGCCGATGACGGCGGCTCGACCGGCGTCATTCGCGAAGAGGCGGGTTCGCTTGCGCCGGGCGACATCCGCAAGTGCCTCGTCGCGATGGCGCGCGACCACGACGATCCGCTGACGCGCGCGTTCAAATACCGGTTCGCGTTCGCCGGCGACCATGCCCTCGGCAATCTCATGCTCGCAGCCCTCGAAGACGCCACGGGGTCGTTCCCGCGCGCGATCGAGATCTGCGAGGGGATCCTCGAGGCGCGCGGCCACGTGTTCCCCTCGACGCTCGACCCCGTCGTGCTCACGGCCGTGACGCGCGACGGCGACGCGCTCACGGGACAGGCGCAGGCCGGCGCCTCGACGTGCGCGCTGGGGCGCGTGTCGCTTAGCTCCGAAGGATCGATCGAGGCCTACCTTCCGGCGCTTCGCGCGATCGAAGAGGCCGATCTCGTCGTGCTGGGCCCCGGATCCCTGTACACCTCCATCATCCCGAACCTGCTCGTTCCCGGCATCGTCGACGCCATACGTGCGTCGTCGGCCACGACGGTCTTCGTCTGCGCGGTCGCCGACGTGCAAGGCGAGACGCGGGGCATGCGCGCCGTCGACCACTATCGCGCCTTGGCGTCGCACGGCATGGAGGGGCTTGTCGACTACATGCTCGTCCATAGCGCCACGCCGCTTTCCCCCGGTGCTTGCGCGACCGTCGAAAACGATGTGGAGGCCGTCGGCCTGACGTATGACGAGGCGGTCGAGCTGCAATCCGAGGGCGTCGTCGTCCTTGTGCGCGACCTTGCCGATCACATGCATCCGACCTGGCATTATCCGGAAGCGTTACGCGAAGCGTTCTGCACGGTCCTCGACATCGACGAGCGTCGCTCGGCGCGCGTCTTCCGACCCTGAGGCGTTCGGCCATGTCGTTCACGTCGGATGTCAAAGACGAGCTCGCGCGCGTCGAACCCTCCTGCAGCCATTGCGCCCGCGCGACGCTCGCCGCGCTCGTGCGCATCGAGGGCACCCTGCTCATCATGGGAAAGGGAAGGCGCGGCCTGGAGATATCGACGGAGGTCGGTCCCGTCGCCCGCTTCGTCATCCGGTCGCTTCACGGCATGTACGATTTCAAGACCGAGCTCACGGCGCGCCGCAGCGTCCTGCACGACACGCCCAATTTCCTCATCACGGTGCCGCCGCAGCCGGGGCTCGACGATGCGCTCGTCGATCTGGGCGTTCTAGGCGATGCGGGCCTTGAGAGCGGCATCGCGCCGCACCTCGTCGAGAAGACCTGCTGCAGCGCCGCATACGTGCGCGGCGCCTTCCTCGGCCGCGGGTTCATCGCCGATCCACGCGGCGATTTCCACTTCGAGATCACGGTCGAGAACGAAACGCTTGCCGGCGAGCTCGTCGCTCTCATGAACCGCCATTCGATGAACGCGCATGTCCTCAAACGCCGCAACTCGTTCATCGTTTACATGAAAAGCGGCCCGTCCATCTTGGCGTTCCTTGCGTTCACGGGCGCGCATCAAGGCGCGCTTTCCATGGAAAGCGAGCGCGTGCGCAAGAGCGTGCGCAACGATATCAACCGCAAGATCAATGCGGAGATCGCGAACCAGGCGAAAAGCGCCGCGTCGGCGGTCGATCAGATCGTGAGCATCCGCAAGATCGTGGAGAGCGGCAAGGTCTCGTCGCTCTCGCCGGGCCTTCAGGAATTCGTGTACCTGCGTCTTCATAATCCGAACGCCTCGCTCAAGGAGCTGGGGGAGAAGGCCAGCCCGCCGCTTTCGAAATCGGCGGTGTATCATCGCGTGCGCAGGCTCGAGGACATCGCCCGAAAACTGTAGCGCCCACGCCGCCTGTGCGTATCGTCTGGGCTTTCGTTCGGACCGTTTGTCCGCAGATGCGGTATCGACTAAAATTATGCAGTTAAACGCGATGCGCCGCCTCATCGGCGCCTCATGATCGAACGCTTCCGCAGGCCTGAAGACGGCCGCGGTTTGAAGGACGCGCATGCGACCGGGCATGCGCATCGAGCAAAGGAGAACTCGTTTGAGCAATGAACCGAAGGGCCGGGAGGCCCAATCCCAGGAACCGTCCTCGCAGAAGGGGTCCGGCGCATCGCGCGAGCGGCGCCGCCGCACGCAGGCCAGCAAGCACGTGACCATCGATGCGAAGCGTCCGCATATCACGCGCGGCGCCCAGGCCGCCGAGATGCCGTTCGAAAAGGCGCGCACGCGCAATGCCGGCCGCGCCGGCGGCGTCAAGAAGGATTCTTCCGCCAGGCTCGACATCATCCCGCTCGGCGGGCTCGACGGCATCGGCAAGAACATGACGGCCTTCGTGTGCGGCGACGACATGATCCTCGTCGATGCGGGCCTGATGTTTCCCGACGACAACCATCCGGGCATCGACCTCATCCTTCCCGATTACACCTACGTCCTCGAGCATGAGGACAAGCTGCGCGGCATCATCATCACGCATGGGCACGAAGACCATACGGGTTCGCTGCCGTATCTTATGAAGGACCTTTCCCGCAAAGTGCCGATCTATGCGACGAAGCTCACGCTCGGCCTGATCGAAGGGAAGTTCGCCGAGCATCGCGTGAAGGCGCGCCTGTGCGAGATCCATGCCGGCGACGAGATGAAGCTCGGCAGCTTCCTGATCGATTTCTTCGCCGTGAACCACTCCATTCCCGGCGCGGTCGGCGTCTTCATGCAGACGCCCGCCGGCAACGTCATGCATACGGGCGATTTCAAGCTCGACCAGACGCCGATCGACGGCGTCCACACCGATTTCGCCGCGCTCGCGCGCTTCAGCGAGATCGGCGTCGATCTGCTGCTATCCGACTCCACGAATTCGATGAAGTCATCCTTCACGCCTTCCGAGGCCGAGGTGGGCAAGGCGCTGCGTTCCATCATGGCGAACGCCACCGGGCGCGTGATCATCGCGAGCTTCGCGAGCCACATCCATCGCCTTCAGCAAATCGCCGACGCCGCCGTCGCCAACGGCCGCAAGGTCGTCGTGACCGGCCGCTCCATGATCCAGAACACCGATATCGCGCGCCGCCTCGGCTATCTTCATATCGCCGACGACAACCTGCTCGACGCCTACGACCTCAAGGATCTGCCGCCCGAGCGCGTGGTCATCATGTGCACCGGCAGCCAAGGCGAGCCGCTCTCGGCGCTCGCGCGCATCGCGAACGGCGAGCATCGCACGATCGACATCGACCGCGGCGATACCGTCATCATCTCCGCCACGCCCGTGCCCGGCAACGAGAAAGCCGTCACGCGCGTCACGAACTCGCTCGCCAAGATCGGCTGCGACGTGTACGACAAGTCGCGCGCCCTCGTGCACGTTTCGGGACATGCAGGCGCCGAGGAGCTCAAGATCGTGCTCTCCATCGTGAAGCCCAGGGCATTCATGCCCGTCCATGGCGAAGCCGCCCACCTGCGTGCGCACGCCCGTCTGGGCGAGGCGGTCGGCGTCGATCCTCGTAATATCTTCATCTGCGAAAACGGCGACACGTTGACGCTCACGACCAACGGCGTCCGTCGCGGCGAGCCCGTCGAGAGCGGCATCGTGTTCGTCGACGGGCTGTCGGTCGGCGACACGACGCGCGACGTCCTCGACGAGCGCACGACGCTTTCCGAGTCCGGCCTGGCATCCATCGCCTGCGCCGTCGATCCGAAGGGCCGCAAGGTCCTCGGCGACGTCCGCGTCGAGATGCGCGGCATCACCGGCGGCGACGTGTCTCGCCTGCGCGCCGAGGCCGTCTCGTGCGTCGAGGGATCGCTGCGTCGCGGCCTCGAGCGCGGCAAGCGCGGACGCGATCTGGAAAAGCTTCTGAAGGATGCGCTGCTTTCTTTGCTGTGGGAACGCACCAAGCAGCGTCCGATGGTCATCGCGTCCATCATCGAGCCGTAAGGCCCTTTGCGTTTACCCGCGTCCTGCCCGGCCATGCGGGCGGGACGCTTCGCCGATGCGCGTCGGGGCGATGCGCGCTTCGGCCGTCCGTCAACCGTCACCAAGGAGCGTTTCGTGGCACAGGCCCCCAAGACGACCGCCAAAGGAAAGGCTTCGGCTCAGAAGAAGCCCTCGTCGGGCGATGAGAAACGCGTGCCTCTGAAGAAGGCCCGGCAGTCCTCCGCCGACCGCAAGGCGCAGACCTCCGAGCGCGATGAGGCGCCGGTCATCCTCGACGCGCGCACGAAGCGCGATATCGCGGGCGTGGTGCTCGCGGTGTGCGCGATCGCGCTCCTCCTGACCATGATCCTGCCTCCTTCGGGCATCGTCACGTCGTTCCTCAACGATTCCATCCGCCTCGTTCTGGGCTTCGGATCGTTCCTGCTGCCGTTCCTGCTCGGCGCGATCTGCGCATGCCTGTTCATCCGCACGGACAAGCGCTATTTCGCGCTGCGCGTCGGCGCGGGGCTTTCGCTCATGATCGTCGCGCTGCTCTCCCTGCTCGCGCTTTTCACGCCTCAAGGCGATGCGAGCGCGGCGATGTTCTCCGCCGCCGAGCTGTCCGCACGCGGGGGCTATGTCGGCGCCGGCATCGCCTGGGCGCTGCTCAAGCTCTTCGGGCGCGCGGTGGGCGCCATCTTCCTCGCGGGCGTTCTCATAGCCGGCGCCGTCGTCATCGGGTTTTCCATATCCGACGTCGTCGATAAGGTCCGCGATGCCGCCGCCGACCGCGCACGGCGCCGCCGCGAAGACGAGGAGGCCGACCTTTCGCTCTTCGCGACGCCGCCGGTCGCGGGGGTTCCCATGGGAGCGGACGCTCCGATCGAGGATCGCTCGGTCGACGAGCTTCTCGCCCGCGCCGAGACCTCGGCCATATCCGACGGCGCCCGACATCGCGGGACGGAATCGTCGCGTGCTGCCGCCGCGTGCTCGCGCGGGCATGCCGCCGATGCCGAAACGTCGAAGGCAGGGACGGGAACGCCGGGTGAATTCCTTGCACCCACGCGCGTCGCGGCGGAAGGGCCCGGCATCGCGGCTTGCGCAACGTCTCGTCTCGAACCCGCAGGTCGCGTGCCGCGCGATCTGTCCCGGCCCCGCCGCGCCACGATGACGATTCGCGAGCGTGCGCGCGAAGGATTCGATGGACAGGCTCGATCGGTCGATGAGTACTGGCCGGGGGAATACTCCTTCGACGACGGCATGGGTTCGGCATCCGATGCCGATCGGCCCGCTCCCTCGGCGTCTCCGACGCATGCCTTCGACATCCCGTTCGACGAGGACGGCGCAGCCGATGCCGCCTCGTTCGGCGAATTCGTCGCCCCGACGCGCTCCGAGGCGCGCGCGCAGGCGTCCGGCATGACGCGCCGCCTGTCCCATGCGCCGGCCGAACCGTCCGAACAGGGGCCGGGCGACGTTCCGACGACGCGGCTGTCCGCAGAACCAGAGGCGAAGCGCGCCTCTTCGTCGAAGCGGCGCAAGCCGAAGGCCGCTGCGACGAGATCTTCCTCGGGGGAGAAGCGCGGCGATTTCGTCCTTCCCGGTTCGGGTCTCATCCGCCGCACGACGCGCGCGACGAAGGCCGACGAGGCCTCGCTTCGCCAGACGGCGGTCGATCTGCAGGGAACGCTCGAAGACTTCGGCGTCTTCGCCGAGGTCGTCGACTGGATCGCGGGTCCGACGGTGACGCTGTTCAAGGTGTCGTTGCCTAACGGCGTGCGCGTGAGCAAGGTCACGAACCTCGTGGACGATATCGCGCTGTCCCTTGCTTCGTCGGGCGTGCGCATCTTCGCGCCCATCCCTGGAACCACCTATGTCGGCATCGAGGTGCCGAATCGGGTTCGTCAGGACGTGCTGCTCGGCGACGTCCTTAAATTCGCGAAGGGCGGGCCGCTCACGGTCGTCATCGGAAAAGACGTCGAAGGCCATGCGATCCTGTCCGACCTCGCCGCCATGCCGCATATCCTCATCGCCGGCACGACGGGTTCGGGCAAGTCCGTCGCCATCAACGCCATGATCATGTCGATCCTGATGCGTGCGACGCCCGACGAAGTCCGCTTCATCATGGTCGATCCCAAGCGCGTCGAATTCACGCCGTACGACGGCATTCCGCATCTCTATGTGCCGGTCGTGAACGAATGCAAGGAAGCCTCCAGCGCCCTTGCCTGGGCCGTTGCCGAAATGGAGCGCCGTCTGAAGGTGCTCTCCAAGGCGGGGGTGCGCAACATCGGACAGTACAACGAGAAGATCAGGAACGGCACGCTCGACGAAGACGCGCGGGATACGTTCGGCGACGATCAGGACGACCCGTCCAAGATCATGCCATACATCGTGATCGTGATCGACGAGCTCGCCGACCTCATGATGAACGTCGGCAAGGAAGTCGAGATGTCGATCAGCCGTCTGGCCCAGCTCGCGCGCGCCGCCGGCATCCATATGATCATCGCGACCCAGCGTCCCTCCGCGAATGTCGTCACGGGTCTCATCAAGGCGAATATCACGAATCGCATGGCGCTCACGGTCGCGTCGGGCATCGACAGCCGCGTGATCCTGGACGAGACCGGCGCAGAGAATCTGATAGGGCATGGCGACATGCTGTACGGCAAGCCGGAATATCCCAAGCCGGTCAGGCTCCAGGGCTGCTATGTCTCGAACGAGGAGATAGAAACGGTCGTCGAATTCCTCAAGGCCCAGGGCGAGCCCGAATACCATAACGAGATCCTCAAGACGAACCTCATCGGCATCGGGCAGTCGGCACCGGATGGATCGGGCGGAACATCGACGTCCGTCGATCCTCTTATCTGGGAGGCCGCGGACATCGTGGTCTCGAGCGGCATGGGATCCACGTCCAATATCCAACGCCGCCTGAGCGTGGGCTATTCGCGCGCGGGCCGTATAATGGACATGCTCGAGGAAAAAGGCGTCGTCGGTCCTCCGAACGGCAGCAAGCCGCGCGAAGTGCTCGTCGACGAGCTCGAGCTTGAATCCTTGAAGGCATTCGAAGAACATGACGCTAACGATTCGTACGGGTTTTAAAGGAGTGGTCCCACGTGGCTGACAACCTTCGATTCGGCGCGATCCTGCGCGATGCGCGCGAGAGCGCGGGGGAGGATCTGGTCTCCGTCGCGCGTCGCATCCGCATCCGCCCCGATATCCTCGAGTGCATCGAGGACTCCGATCTGGCGAGCATGCCGCCGCGCGGCTATTCCCGCAACATGATTAACGCATACGCGCGCTACCTCGGATTGAACCCGACCGAGATCGTGAAGATGTATCTCGACGCCCAGCACGAATTCCAGCTCGAATCGGCTCGTTCGAGCATCCGTCCGTCCGGTATCAACATGGATTCGGGGCGCACGCGTCGCGAGCGGCGCGCCGAGGCCGATACCGTGGGCGTCGGTCCGTCGCGTGTCTCTCATCGCAACGGCGCCTTCGACGAGCTCTTCCCGAGCTACGACGAGGCGGGCGGCCGCGCATATGGCGGCGCAGGCTACGGATCGTCCGGAGCGGGCGCCTATGCCTCGCGCGCCCATGTCGGTTCGTCGCGTGACGCGCTTGCGGAGGATCCCCTGCGCGGCGCCTCGTTCGGATCCGCCGATTCCACGCGGCGCATCGGATCGGTGCACGTCGGTTCGTACAACGGCTACGGCGACGGGCTGTCTCGCTGGCAGGCCCGTTCCGTCCAGGATGCGGGAAGCACGCGCGCCATGGCTCCCGTGCGCGAGCGCCGTTCCGTGCGTGCATCGTCCGGCCGAATGGACGGCATCTACGCCGGCGCCTCGTCTTCGGCAGGGGGTTTTCTCGACGGGTGGCGCGATCGTCTGCCGTTCATCGTTGCGGGCGTCGCGATTCTCCTGCTCATCGTCCTCGTCGCCGTCGTCGTGCGTTCGCTCGGCGCGCCTGCTCAGCCCGAACAGCAGACCACGATGAACATCACCGGCCTGCCCGAGGCCGCTTCCTCGTCCGATTCCTCGGATTCGTCATCCGCGTCCACGGCGTCGAGCTCCGATGCCGCGACGAAGCCCTCGGCTCCGGCCGAGGCCGCTCCCACCAAGACCACGATCGAGTTCTCCGTCGCCGACGGGCAGACGGCCTACGTCGAAGTCTACGAGGGCACCACGCTTTCCGACGGAGGCGCGCCCACGTTGGCGCAAACCCTGACCGGACCGTATTCGTCGACCTACGATGTGGATTCCGTGCTTCAGTTCACCACGACGAACCCCGATGCGATCACGCTGACGCAGGACGGCAAGAAGGTGAGCTTCGAGGAAAACGCGAGCGGCGTGTATACGGTCACGTTCAAGTTCGCCGATGTGCTCGCGGCATGGAACGAAGCGCACGGCGGATCGAATGCGTCCGCGTCTTCCGCCGATGCCTCGACGTCCGGTGCCGGAAAGGGCGCAGCCTAAGAAGGGTTTTGCCGATTCGGCAGAAATGCCCGCGCGATGCGCGCGGCGAAGGCGGTCTCGGCGCATACTGTACGGTCAGATTCGCACGCACGACGGGCGGCTCTTCGGGAGCCGCCTTTTGCACGGAAAGGAAGCGATCCCATGGCCAAGGAATTCAATTTCGACGTCGTCTCGAGCGTTGACATGCAGGAAGTGGACAATGCCTTCCAGCAGGCCCGACGCGAGCTGTCCCAACGCTACGACCTCAAAGGGTCCGGCGCCGAGGTCGAGCTCGACAAGCAGGCCAAGCGCCTCACGGTCAGTGCTCCGAGCGATTTCGTTTCCAAGCAGGTCATCGATGTCATATCCAGCAAGCTGGTCAAGCGCGGCGTCGATCTGGGGGCCGTCGCGTGGGGTACGCCCCAGCCGGCCGCCGGCCAGAGCGTTCGCGTCTTCGGCGATATCGTCGACGGCATAGACAAGGAATTCGCGCGCACGATCAGCAAGGACATCCGCGACTCCAAGATCAAGGCCAAGGTCGCCATCGAGGGTGACAAGCTTCGCGTGACCTCTTCATCGAAGGATGCGCTGCAGGATGTCATCGCATATCTGAAAGGCAAGTCGTACGACCAGCCCATTCAGTTCACGAACTACCGATAAGGGGTCGCACGTGTCGAACATCGATGTCGCAACCAAGGTATCGGATGCGTCCGAACGCCTCGGCGTGTCGTTTCTGACGCTTGGCTGCGCGAAGAACGAGGTCGACACCGCCGACATGAAGCGCGCGGTGGTCTCGGCCGGATTCGGCGTCGTCGACGATCCCGGGCAGGCCTCCGCCGTCGTCGTGAACACCTGCTCGTTCATCCAGACGGCCATCGAGGAAAGCATCGATGCCATTCTCGAGGCCGCCGCGCTCGACAACGTCGCGCGCGGCGATGCCAAACTCATCGTGTCGGGGTGCCTGCCCTCCCGTTTCGGCGCCGACCTCGAGACCGAGCTCGAGGAGGCGAGCGCATTCGTTCCGTGCGCGGGCGAAAGCGACATCGCCGACGTGCTCGAATCCCTGTTCGGGCCTCAGCCCGAACCGGACGCGGCGCTCGGGGCGCACCTGTTCGACGGCAATGCGGCCGCATACGTCAAGATCGGCGATGGATGCGATCATTTCTGCTCGTTCTGCTCCATTCCCTACATTCGCGGGCGCTATCGCAGCTTCACGTACGAACGCATTCGCGAAGCCGTGGCGCGGCAGATCTCGTACGGCGTGCGCGAGATCACGCTCATCGCGCAGGATACCGGGAGATGGGGATGCGACCTTGAGGGCGATCGCACGTTGGCGTGGCTGATCGATGCTCTGGCATCCGAATTCGCCGACACTTGGTTCCGCGTCATGTATCTCGAACCCGAAGGGGTCACCGACGAGCTGCTCGACGTGATGGCCTCGCGGCCTAACGTCTGCCGGTACCTGGATATTCCCGTGCAGCATGCCTCCGAACGCGTGCTCGTGTCCATGCGACGTTCGGGCGACGCGCGCCGCTTCCTCGATCTGTTCGCCCATGCGCGAGAGCGCATCGAGGGCATCGCGATGCGCACGACGGTCATCGCAGGGTTTCCCGGCGAGACCGACGAGGATTTCTCCAAGCTTCTCGATTTTCTCGAACAGGCTGATCTCGACTACGTCGGAGTCTTTCCCTATTCACGCGAGGACGGAACCCGTGCGGCGCGCATGGAGGGCCAGATCGATGAGGAAACGAAGCTCGCGCGCGCCCAAGAGGTCCGCGATCTGTGCGATGCGCTCGCCTTCTCCCGTGTATCTTCGCGCATCGGCGACGTGATGGACGTCGTCGTGCTCGGAAGAGAGGAAGACGGCCGGGTCTATGGCCGCGCGATGTGCCAAGCCCCCGAAGTCGACGGCGTCGTCTATCTCGACGGCGGTACGGCGGGAGATGTCGTCAAGGCGCGTATCGTCGATACGCTCGCATACGAGATGGAAGGTGAGATCGTCCATGGTTGACGCGACGCATGCCAACGAGAACATCAAGACGCCCTCGAACGTCATCACCATCGTCCGCATCCTGCTCGTCCCCGTCTTCGTGGTCGCCATCCTCAGTCCTTGGACCGAATGGGTCGGTTTCGGTTCCGCGGATTGGCAGAGCTGGGTCGCCGCCGCGATCTTCATCCTCATATCCTCTACGGACTGGCTCGACGGATACCTGGCGCGCAAGCGTAACGAAGTCACCGATTTCGGCAAGTTCCTCGATCCTCTGGCCGATAAGATCCTCGTCATGGCGGCGCTGCTGGTCTTGATAGAGCTCGGTTCTCTTCCGAGCTGGATCGTGCTCGTCATCGTGGCGCGCGAGTTCATCGTATCCGGCGTGCGCATGGTCGCTGCGAGCAAGGGCGAGGTCATCGCCGCATCGTATCTCGGCAAGTTCAAGACCGTCTTCCAGATGGTCGCCATCGTTTTATTCGTCGTGAAGGGCAGCGCGCCCATCGCGGGCATGGGTTCTTCGTTCGCGCTTGCCGTCAATGTGCTCGCCTGGGCCGTCATGGCCGTCGCGCTCATGCTGACGGTCGTCTCGATGGTCGATTATCTTTCCAAGGCGCGCCATCTGATCGGGTTTCGTCCGAAGGATCGGGGCGCGGACGAAAACGTTGCGACCGACATGCGAGGAGACGGCGAAACGCTGCCTGAGCGGGTCATCGAAGCCGCGAAGGCGGCCGGCATGCGCATCGGCACGGCGGAAAGCTGCACGGGAGGGCTGATCTCGGCGGCGTTGACGTCCGTGGCCGGATCGTCCGAGGTCGTATGGGGTTCGGTCGTCAGCTACTCCAACGATGTGAAGACGGCCCGCCTGGGCGTTTCGCCCGAAACGCTTGAGACGAAGGGCGCGGTCAGCGAAGAGACGGCCTGCCAGATGGCAGACGGCGTGCGTGCGGCCCTGGGCGTCGACGTCGCAGTCTCGGTCACCGGCATCGCGGGGCCGGGCGGGGCGGTTCCCGGCAAGCCGGTCGGCACCGTTTGGATCGGCGTGGCAAGCGTTGCGGGAACGCATGCCGCGCTGCATCGCTTCGACGGCGACCGCGAAGACGTGCGTCGCGCTGCCGTGGATGCCGCGTTGGGCATGCTCCTGGCCTCCCTGACGCAGCGCTGAACGCTCGAAGGCCAGGACGCGCTTCGTTCGTATGCCGCAACGCAGCCGGCGATCGACCGCTCGATCGGAAGCGGGCAAGGTTTTCGATGGATCCTTCGGGGAAATCGAGAAGGAAAGGATCGCGTCTCGGGCAGGATCGGGCGCAGAGGCGATGGAGTTCGCAGCAATGCGTCGGCAGGTTCCATCTGCTTCAATAGGCGTGTCTCGGGTTGGCGGCCTCATGCATGCGGAAGCGCGTGCCGCAGCCCTTGACATAAGAACATATGTTCGTAATAATGCACTCGTTCTTCCAATGACAAGGCAAGGTAGGAGAATCCATGGCGCGAACGCAAGAGCCGAAGACGTACGACAAACCCGATTCCCTCAAGCTCACGACCGATCAGATCGAAAAGAAGTTCGGCAAGGGATCGATCATGAAGCTGGGCGAGGGGAGCAGCGATCTCGAGGTCGGCGTCATCCCGACCGGCGCGCTCGCGCTCGATGCCGCGCTCGGCATCGGCGGCGTCCCCCGCGGCCGCATCATCGAAATCTACGGCCCCGAATCAAGCGGCAAGACCACGCTGGCTCTTCAGATAATTGCAGAAGCCCAGGCAGCAGGCGGTATCGTTGCATTCATAGACGCCGAGCACGCCTTGGATCCGACCTATGCCGCGCGTCTCGGGGTGGATATCGACGAAGTCCTTATCTCCCAACCCGATTACGGCGAACAGGCCCTTGAGATCTGCGACATGCTCGTGCGCAGCAACGCCATCTCGGCCATCGTCATCGACAGCGTCGCGGCGTTGGTTCCCCGCGCGGAAATCGAAGGCGAAATCGGCGACGTGACCGTCGGAGCCCAGGCCCGCCTTATGTCGCAGGCGCTTCGCAAGCTCGCAGGCTCGCTCTCGAAATCCAATACGACGTGCATCTTCATCAATCAGCTGCGCGAGAAGATCGGCGTGTCGTTCGGCAATCCCGAGACGACGACGGGCGGTCGCGCGCTGAAGTTCTTCGCCAGCGTGCGCATCGACATACGTCGCATCGAGACGCTTAAGAACAGGAACAACGAACCCGTCGGAAACCGCGTGCGCGCCAAGGTCGTGAAAAACAAGGTCGCTCCACCTTTCCACCAAGCCGAGTTCGATCTTATGTACGGAACCGGCATCTCGCGCGAAGGCTGCATCGTCGACATGGGTGTCGATGCGGGCGTCGTGCGCAAGAGCGGCGCGTGGTACACCTATGGCGAAGAACGTCTCGGCCAGGGCAGGGAAGCGGCGAAGGAGCTCCTGCGCACCAATCCCGATCTTCGCGATGAAATCGAAGCGAAGGTTCGTGACTTCTTCGATATCCCGCTCGTCGGCGCAACCGCGGACGCGTCTGCGGAATAGAAGGGGGACGAAGCATTGTGCCGTATGTCGGAGGCGATGAATTCCTCGGCGTCGCGCGCGAGCCGGTGACGCGAGATCCTTCCGAGGAAGAGTCGAAAGCGTTTTCCGCCGTTCTGCGTTTCCTTGCCGCACGCGATCGCTGCGCGGCGGATATGGATCGCAAGCTTGCCGATAAAGGATTCGATGCCGATACGCGCGCGTCCGCCATCGAACGGGCGCAGGCATGCGGTCTTTTGGATGACGCGCGGTATGCGGGGTCGTTCATCCGGATGCGCGTCGCGCAGTCGAAGGGCCGCATGCGTATCGAGCGCGAACTCGAGGAATCCGGTATCGCCCTTTCGGATGTTCCCGGTTGGCCGGATGATTTCTTCGGAGGCGAATCGGAAGCCGATCGGGCCTATGCATCGCTTGTCGCGCGTCCTCCGCGTCGTTCCAGGGACGTGCGCGCGACGGCGTACCGCCGTCTTGTCCGGAAGGGGTTCGCTCCCTCCGCCGCGCGGTCGGCTGCATGCCGCTATGCTGAAAACGATGCATATTTTTCCAGGATGGACGAAGCATAGCGCACGCCGACGGTGTATCATGGAAAAGCTATGAGTGCTCGCATCGCTCGTTCGATGCTGTAACGATATTACATTTCGAATATCCTCTTTCGACAGGCGGTCTGACGCTCATGCTTCCCGTGCATCGCGCATGCATGGGAGACAGGTTGTGTTCATCCGCTTGAGAAAGGGGAAACCGATGTCGGCTTCACTGGCATTTTGGCTCGTGCTCGGGCTGGTCGTTGGCGTCGCTGCCGGTTTCATCATCACCCGTTTCGTGGCAAACTCCTCTACGAAGAAGGCGGCCGAGGAAGCCCGCCGCGTCGTCGACGACGCGCAGCGCCAGGCCGATACGCTTCGTCGCGAAGCAGTCGTGGAGGCCAAGGACGAGGTTTTGAAGATGAAGCAGGAGGCCGAGGCTGAAAGCAAGGAGCGTTTGCGCGAGGTGCGCGCGGCGGAAGGCCGCGTGAACCAACGCGAGGAATCGCTCGATCGCCGCGTCGAATCGCTCGATGCGCGCGAACATCAGCTCTCGTCTCTCCAGGGGCAGATCGAACGGCGCGAGCGCGACGTCGTCGCGGCGCGCGAGGAAATCAGCCAAAGGCTCGAACAGGTCGCAGGCATGTCGCCCGACGAGGCGAAAGCAGAGCTTCTGGATACGCTCAAAGACGAGGTGACGCACGAAAGCGCCGCCATCATCCGCGAATCCGAGCAGCGCACGCGCATGGAAGCGGACAAGAAGGCCCGCGAGATCCTGAGCCTTGCGATCCAGCGCGTCGCCGCCGACCACTCTTCCGAGACCACGGTCAAAACGATCCATATTCCTTCCGACGATCTGAAGGGCCGCATCATCGGCCGCGAAGGTCGCAATATCCGTTCGTTCGAACAGATCACCGGCGTCAATTTGATCATCGACGACACGCCCGAGTGCATCACCATATCCTGCTTCGATCCGGTCCGGAGGGAAATCGGACGCGTCACGATGGAGAACCTCATCGCTGACGGCCGCATACATCCGGCGCGCATCGAAGAGATGTACGCGAAGGCCGAGAAGCTCGTGAATCAAGAGGTCCAAGAGGCCGGCGAGCAGGCGACCTTCGACTGCGGCATTCATGATTTGCATCCCGAGCTCGTGCGGACGCTCGGCCGCCTGCGGTATCGCACCTCGTTCGGCCAGAACGTCCTCAACCATTCGCTCGAGGTCGCCTACCTTTGCGGCGTCATGGCTTCCGAGCTCGGCTTGGATTCCACGCCGGCGAAGCGCGCGGGCCTTCTGCACGATCTTGGCAAGGCCGTCGACCATGAGGTCGAAGGCCCGCATGCCGTCATCGGTGCAGATCTCGCACGTCGATTCGGCGAGCGTCCCGAAATCGTTCACGCGATCGAAGCGCATCATGCCGACATCGAGCCGAACACCGTGCTCGATGTGCTCGTTCAGGCTGCCGATGCGGTTTCGGCCGCGCGTCCTGGCGCGCGCAAGGAAAGCCTCGAGAGCTACGTGAAGCGTCTCGAGAAGTTCGAGGAGATCGCGAATTCCCACAAGGGCGTGGAACGCACCTACGCCATGCAGGCGGGTCGCGAAATCCGCGTCATGGTCGTTCCCGAAGAGGTCAACGAAGCCGCTTCCGTCGTGCTCGCGCATGACATCGCCAAGCAGATCGAAGACGAGATGCAGTATCCCGGCCAGGTCAAGGTCGTTGTCATCCGCGAAAGCCGCGCGGTCGATTACGCGAAATAGCCAGGCATCATGGGCTATTCCTTCGACATGAAGGACATGGGGGATTTCCTGGATGCCTCGTCCGAAAGCCGTCTCCGGGTCGAATCCGACCTCGGGGACGGCTTCGTGCGCCTCCGGATCACAGAGGCGCAGAAACGTCAGGCCAAGCAGGACATCCGTTCAGCCGAAGACGTTGCGATCGAACTGCTGCGCAATGCGCGCGATGCGGGCGCTCGTACGATCTTCTTCGCGACCTCCCTGTCCAAGAACCGCCGGACGATGGTCATCGTCGACGACGGGGCCGGCATTCCCGAACGCATGTGGGATGCCGTATTCGAGCCTCGCGTGACATCGAAGCTCGATGCCCTCCGTTTCGATGATTGGGGCGTGCACGGAAGAGGCATGGCCCTCTATTCGATTTCCCAAAACGTGTCATCCGCGCGCGTGATGCAGTCGGTGCCTTCCCAAGGAACGGCCGTTCGCGTGGATATCGATCCATCCACGCTTTCCGAACGATCCGACCAAAGCACGCTTCCCTGTCTTGTGAAGGCTGCGGACGGGCATTGGGCGCTTTCGAGTTCGCCGCACAGCATCGTGCGCATCGCCGCGGAATTCGCGTTGGGATGCCGGCGCGATACGACGGTGTATTTCGGCAGCATCGTTTCCATCGCCGCCACGATGCGCGCCTATGGGAAGGCCCTCATGCGCAGGGAGGACGAATGCGAACGGCCTTTTGCGTCCATGGATGCTCCGGTTCGTCTCCTGTCCGCGGCGCGCAATGCCGATGAATTGCGCGACAGGGCCGCGTCTCTCGGGTTCGATCTTTCCTTGCGAAGCGCCTACCGCATCATGAGCGATGGGGTTTCGCCTCTCGATCCGCTTCTCGGCATGCTCGAACGCGTTCGCGAGGGGGATTCGACGCATGCGGCGCCGGTGAAAAGGCGGCGCGTCGCGATCCGCATCGATTCCGCCGATCTGGATTCGTTCAGCGCTTCCGTCAAAGGGGCGTATGCCGATCTGGCCGAGCGCTATTATCTTGACCCCGATGCGGGGCTCGAAACGCGCGTGGCGCGGGACGGCATCCATGTGTTCATTCCTTTCGCCGAACGATAGCGCTTTCAGCGCATTGCGTTTCAAGCTTCTCATCGGGTAGAATCACCGAATGCATCGAAGCGGTCCTTTGACCGGCCAAACGAATCATAAACGAACTAGAGAGAATCGCATGCCCGTGGATCCCTTGCCCAAACCGGCCTCCGGTTGCTTGAAAGTGTCTTCGAAGTCTTCTCCGGCGTCTGTCGCCGGTGCCATTGCCGGCATGGTCAAAGACGGCGTTCCCGTCGAAATCCAGTCCGTCGGCGCAGGCGCCGTCAATCAGGCCGTGAAGGCCATCGCGATTTCACGCGGATTCCTTTCGCCGGTCGGCATCGAGCTTTCATGCGTTCCTTCGTTCGCCGATATAGTCATCGACGGCGAATATCGTACGGCCATCCGCTTCGACATCATGCCCCGTTATATTTCCCAAAGCAACGACGTGCACTGATGCATGCCGTCGTTGAGCTGCGTGGATCGAAAGACCTTTCCTCAGGATGACGATGAACGATATTCTCACCAACAAGACCTTCTATACCTTCACCTACGGATGCCAGATGAACGAACACGATTCGGAGCGCATCGCCGGTCTGCTCGAATCATGCGGCTGCGTGCCCGTATCGACACTCGAAGAGTCGGAGATCGTCATCTTCATGACGTGCTGCGTGCGTGAGCGCGCCGATATCCGCCTCATGGGACAGGTATCCACCATCAAGGGCGTCCCTCTTCCCGAGGGGAGCGCGCTTGACAAGAGGATCGTCTGCATCGGCGGCTGCATCGGCCAGCGCGACGGCATCGCTTTGACCGAGACGCTCGACAACGTGGACGTCGTTTTCGGCACTCAGAACATCGAGCGCCTTCCGTATCTGATCACGGGCGTTTTATCTCAAGGCGGGCATTTCGTCGAGATCGAGCAGGATTCCGATTCCTTTTCGACGGACCTTCCTTCCGACCGGGAGAAGCCGTGGTCGGCATGGCTTCCCATAACCGTGGGATGCGACAATTTCTGCACCTTCTGCATCGTTCCCTACGTGCGCGGCCGCGAACGCTCGCGCGCGATCGAGGATGTCGTTATGAATGCGGAGGCCTATGTCGCCGAAGGCGTCAAGGAGATCACGCTGCTGGGGCAGAACGTGAATTCGTACGGCCGCGACCTGTACGGTTCTCCGCGCTTCGCCGATGTGCTGAAGGCCGTTGCCGCGACGGGCGTCGAGCGGCTGCGGTTCGCGACCTCCCATCCGAAAGATCTGACCGACGAGGTCATCGCTGCATTCGGCGAGCTCGACAATCTGATGCCGGCGCTCCATCTGCCGGTGCAATCGGGATCAGACCGCATTCTCGAAGACATGAACCGCACCTATGATTCCGCCCATTACCTCGGTCTTGTACGTAAGCTGCGGGCATCGTGCCCGGACATCGCCCTGTCGACCGATGTCATCGTCGGGTTTCCGGGCGAGACCGAAGAGGACTTCCAAGCCACGTACGATCTCATCGAATCGGTCGGGTATTCGCAGGTGTTCACATTCATCTATTCGCGCCGCGAAGGCACGCCTGCAGCCGATATGTTCGACGATACGCCTCGCGACGTCATCCAAAGACGTTTCGATCGCCTGGTCGAGCTTGTGCAGCGCAAGGCCCTCGAGCAGAACCGGCGCTTTCTCGGCCGTGACCTCGATGTGCTCTTCGAAGGTCCTTCCAGGCGCGATCCGAGCATGCTGGTCGGGCACTCCCCGCACAACGTGACTGTGCATGCTCCGCTGCCTGCCGGCATGGATGCGTCCGCGTTCGTCGGCCGCACGTGCCTTGTCCATATCGACGAGGCGAAGACCTGGTATCTTTCCGGAACGCTCGTCGAAAGGTGATCGCATGCCGTCGCCGACGGATTCACGCATGGTCCTGACGGTCGTCGGACCTACGGCTTCGGGGAAGTCCGAGCTTGCCATGCGTATCGCCGAACATGTGGACGGCGAAATCGTCTCGGCGGATTCCATGCAGATCTATCGAGGTATGGATATCGGCACTGCGAAGATTCCCGCGGACGAGCGTCGCGTCCCGCATTTCGGGCTCGATATCCTCGATCCCGGCATGCCGTATTCGGCGGCGCTCTTCCAGGACTATGCGCGCGCGTGCTTCGCGAATATCTCTGCACGGGGAAAGACTCCCATCCTCGCGGGCGGCACCGGGTTTTACGTTCGCGCTGCGATCGACGGCTACGACTTCGCTCCGGGAGAGCAGTCGGGCAATCCCGTGCGCGAGCGCTACGCCGCGCTTGCCGACGCCCAAGGCGCCGAAACCGTATGGGAGGTTTTGCGTCAGCGCGATCCCGCGAGCGCGGACGTCATCCATCCCCATAACGTGAAGCGTGCGATCAGGGCGCTTGAGATGCTCGAAATCGACGGAGCGTCATATGCCGAACGAGCGCGCAGGCTTTCGAACATCCCTCAGGTCGTTGATGCGCGCATCGTCTATCTGCATGTCGATGCCGACGTGCTGCACGATCGCATCGACGCGCGCGTCGATGCGATGTTCGAGGCCGGTCTCGTCGAAGAGGTGCGCGGGCTCTGCGAGCGCGGCTTCCGCGAGGCTTGCACGGCGAGAGGCGCCATAGGGTATAAAGAGGTAGCGGCCGCCTTCGATGGAGACTGCACGCTCGCCGAAGCGAGAGAGGCCATCAAGACGGCGTCGCGACGCTACGCGAAACGACAGCGTTCTTGGTGGAGGCGCGACGCGCGCGCACACGTCGTCGATGCGACCGATGCCGATTTCGAGCGAATCCTGGAAGAGGCGCTGCACTTCTTTGCAGGCGAAGGAGAGGTGAGACCATGAGTTTCGGCATAAGCGACCAGGCTGCTTCTATGGAACAGGCGGAGCGCGCCGTTCTCGTAGGCATAGAGCGCAAAGGCGATCCCGATGCGGCGATGCGGCTCGCATCGACTCTGTCCGAGCTTGAGCGCCTGAGCGAAACGGCGGGTGCCTCCGTTGTCGCGACGACGTCCCAACGGCTCGTATCGCCGAACCCGCGCACCTTCGTCGGATCGGGGAAGGCGGAGGAAATCGCGTCGCTCTGCCTTGCGCATGCCGTCGATGTCGTCATCTTCGACGAAGAGCTCACGCCTGCCCAGCAGGGCAATCTTGAGAAGATCATGCCGCGAAACGTGAAGGTCATCGATCGAACCGCCCTTATCCTCGATATTTTCGCCCTGCATGCGACATCGAAGGAGGGTCGTTTGCAGGTGCGCCTTGCGCAGAACCAGTACCTGCTTCCTCGCCTGAGAGGCATGTGGACGCATCTGGCGAGCAATCGCATGGGCGGCGGCGTCGGATCACGCTTCGGCGAGGGCGAAAGCCAGCTCGAAGTCGATCGGCGTCTGGTTCGAAAGAGGATCACGACTATACGCCGGGAGCTCGATCATCTCGCATCGGTCCGTGCCGTGCAGCGTCGTTCGCGCCGCTTGTCGGGCGTGTTCCGCATCGCGGAAGCCGGCTACACCAATGCAGGGAAGTCAAGCCTGATACATGCATTGACCGGCGCGGACGTCCTGAGCTACGACAAGCTTTTCGCGACGCTCGACTCGACGACCAGGCGGCTCTCGCTTCCCGAAGGCCGTGACGCGACCATAACCGACACCGTTGGCTTCATACAGAAGCTTCCGACGAACCTGATCGAAGCGTTCCGAAGCACGTTGGACGAGATTTCAGAGGCCGATCTGATCCTCCACGTCGTCGACGCGTCGTCGCCCCGACGCGACGCTCAGGCGAAGGCGGTCGTGGAAACGCTCGGGCTTATCGAAGCGCAGGACATCCCCTGCATGGTCGTATGCAACAAGGTCGATCTGCTCGATGACGAGGAACGCGCCGAACTCATTCGTCAGCATCCGGACGCGTGCCTCGTTTCCGCTCGGACGGGAGAGGGGATGGACGCGCTTAAAACGGCGATCGTCGAGCGCATCGCTGCATATGAGGTTCCGGTCGTTTTGTCCGTGCCGTTCGATCGCGGGGATGCGGTATCGCGCGTCCATAGCGAATGCACCGTTTTGGAAGAGTCGTACGACGAACGCGGAACGACCGTCGTCGCGCGCATCCCCTCCGGGCTTCTTGAGGCATATGCGCCATTCATCGTGCGAGACGACGATTGAAACGGAGAAGGCTCGACTCGGCTGCATAAACCGGGTCGGGCATAATCGGACGCATCGAGGTAGATGGGAGCCGCATTCGTTTGGGGAGCTACATTCGCCTGAACAGCGCCACGACTTTGCCTGCGATGGATACGTCGTCGCGTACGATGATGGGTTCCATGGCCGAGTTCTCGGGCTGCAGGCGGATATGATCGCGTTCGCGGTAGTAGGTCTTGACCGTCGCCCCGTCGTCGATGATGGCGACCACGACATCTCCGTTGCGTGCCGTGGGCTGCTCCTGCACGACCACGAAGTCTCCGTCGTTGATGCCGATCTCTATCATGGATTCGCCGCGCACCTGCAAAAGGAACGAACTGCCGTCCCCGACGATCTCCGTAGGCAGGGGAATGGTTTCGGTGATGTTCTGTTCCGCTAGAATGGGTTGGCCTGCCGCCACGTTTCCCACGACGGGCAGCGTGACGATGTTCGAGAACCCGCCCGTCCCGACGGATCCGAAACCGGAATCCGTTTCATGGATGGAAGCCGGCTGACCAGGCTGCATCAGATCCTCCTCATGGAGAACGGTCATGCATCGCGACTTGAGGGGATCGCGATGGATATATCCCTTCGTTTCGAGGTTGGCGAGGTGCACGTGCACGGTTGAAGGGGAGGAGAGTTTGAGGCCGCGAGCGATATCCCTGATCGTAGGCGCAATGCCATGCTCTTTCATGGAGGATACGATGAAATCGTAGACCTCCTGCTGCTTTTTAGTCAGCTTTTCGTGGGGCGTCTGCGTCGAGGAATCCATGGTGTCCTTTCCGATACGAACATTTGTATCAAAAATCTGTTGACATGAACCTTTGTTCGATTAATATTATACACGAACAAAAGTTCGATGCAAGAACGCGATTCGTATCGGAGGCCAAGATGACACGCGAGAACATCTTCACCTATATCGAAGGAACCGCCGCCCTGAAGATGCAGGGGGGCGCATCCGATCGCACGGCCCGCATCGTCTCCTTCGACTCGATCGCCCAGAGCCGTCCCGTTGCGGAAAAACCTGCCGTCGCGCCTTCATTCCTTTCCGACCTGAAGGTCGCGGTCGAAGCGCTCGGCTTCGAAGACATCAAGCGCGATATGAGGCACGGGTCGCTTGCGGGGAAGGGTCTTCCGGAACCGCTTTCTCCCAAGGCGTATGCATTCTGCGCCGTCGCATTCGCGGTCACGGTCCTCGCCATCGTGCTCTGATGCGGCCGATTGCCCCTCGATAGGATATATTCTGCCGTTTACCTATTCCCTTTCCCGTCATTGCCTGTACCATATCGAAAGTTTCTGTTTTGAAGGAAAGGGGAACCATGTCTGAGAAAGGCACCTCGGATGTCCGCGAGCTTCTCGACGAAGCCGAGAGGGACATCAAGGATATTGCGAAGGAAAACGGCAAGAAGCCTTGGTATAAGCGTCTCTCGCTGACAACCTGGATCTTCATCGCTCTCGTGCTAGGCGTGATGTGCGGGCTCCTTCTGCAAGGCAATCCGGGATTTGCGGATACGTATATCAAGCCTATCGGCACCATCTTCCTGAACCTCATCAAGATGATCGTCGTTCCGCTCGTCATCGTCTCCATGATGGCAGGCGTCATCTCCCTGAAGGACATCAAGCGTATCGGCGCCATCGGTGGCAAGACCATCGTGTTCTATCTTTTCACCACGGGCTTCGCGGTGTGCATCGGCCTTCTTTTCGCCAATGTCATGCATGTCGGCGGAGGCTACACCCTTGCTTCGACGCAGCTTGAATACGAGGCGAAGGAAGCCCCTTCGTTCATCGATACGCTCGTGAACATCTTCCCGTCGAATTTCGTGCAGCCTATGGCGGACGCCACGATGCTCCAGATCATCGTCATCGCTTTGATCTTCGGTTTCGGCATCATCGCCGCCGGTAAGAAAGGGGCTATCGTCGCCGATTTCGTGAACGGCATGAATGCGGTCTGCATCAAGGTCATGCACGGCATCATCATGTTCGCGCCTTTCGGCGTCTTCGGTCTCATCACGCCGGTCATCGCCAATAACGGCCCCGATGTTCTCCTTCCGCTGCTGTGGCTCATCATCGTCGGGTACGTCGCCATGATCGTTCATCTGGTGGTCGTCTACTCCGGTCTGCTTCGTGCCATCGCCAAGATGGGTCCCCTGAAGTTCTTCAAGGGCATCGCCCCGGCGCTCCTGTTCGCGTTCTCTTCCGCAAGCTCCGTGGGCACCCTGCCGGTCAACATGGAGTGCACGAAGAAGATGGGTGCCTCTGACGAAATGGTCAGCTTCGTTTTGCCCCTCGGCGCGACGATCAACATGGACGGCACGGCGATCTACCAAGGTGTCTGCGCCATGTTCATCGCGCAGGTCTTCGGCATCGATTTGACCATCCAGCAGCAGATCGTCATCGTTCTCACGACCGTGCTCGCCTCCATCGGCACTGCGGGCGTTCCGGGTTCCGGCATGATCATGCTTGCCATGGTCTTGCAGTCCGTGGGGTTGCCTGTCGAAGGCATCGCGTTGGTCGCGGGCGTCGATCGCATCCTCGACATGATGCGTACCGCCCTGAACATCTCTGGCGACTCCGTCTGCTGCCTCTGCATGAATTACCTCGAGGAACGTAAACAGCAGCGCAAGGCCGGAGCCGGCGCGTAGCGAATCGCATATCGACGTTTCATTGCGTCGATTGAAAACGGACGCTCGAATTTCGAACCGCGCCCAGGGAGCCTGAGCTTCGAAGGAATGCTCGAACTCCGGAGGCGCGGTTCAACCGGAGGGTGTCCGTTTTCCGTATATGCGGACATGCGGGCGCATCGTGTCGTATCATGACGCAGAACGCGCGCCGTGTGCTGCGGCGGCATCTGATAGAAAGGCATCCTATGCGCTGTCCTGCCTGCGGGCATTCCGAATCCAAGGTCGTCGACTCCCGTCCTTCCGACGAGTTCAATTCCATTCGCCGTCGTCGCGAATGCTTGAAGTGCGGCAATCGTTTCACGACATACGAACGGCTGGGTGACAATCCCCTTATCGTCGTGAAGGCCGACGGCTCGAGCCAGGTGTTCAACCGCGAGAAGCTCTATCGCGGCATCTCCATCGCCTGCGCGAAGCGTCCGAACATCCCGAATGATAAGAAGACCGAGATCATCGATGCGATTGAAACGGCGCTACGCAATTCCGGCCGTGCCGAGATCAACTCGAAGGACCTCGGCGACATGGTGCTCGAACACCTCAAGCCTCTCGACGACGTTGCCTACATCCGTTTCGCAAGCGTATACAAAGATTTCCAAAGCATCGAGGAGTTTCAAGACGCCCTGAAGGGATTGAAGTGATGCAGACGCCAGAAACCCTTGAAGTGCCTATCACGAGGCTTTCCGACGATGCGGTTCTGCCTGCGTACGCGTATGAGGCGGACGCAGGGGTCGATCTGCGCGCCACGGCCTTTGCGACCCTTGCCCCGTTCGAGCGGGCGCTCATTCCGACCAGCCTTGCCGTCGCGATCCCCGAAGGATATGCGGGTCTCGTCATTCCGCGCAGCGGCCTTGCCATCAAGCACGGCATCTCGATCGTGAATGCGCCGGGACTCGTAGACAGCCATTATCGCGGCGAGCTCAAGGTCGTTCTCGTCAACCTCGACCCTCGCGAACCCTTCGTCATCGAACCAGGGGATCGAATCGCGCAGCTCGTCATCTCGAAGGTCGAGCACGTGCAGTGGGTCGCCGTCGACGCCCTTGACGAAACCGACCGTGGAATGGGCGGTTTCGGGTCAAGCGGCAAAGCCTAGGATTCCGCATCCATCCGACACGCGCTTCGCGTGCAAGAAAAACAAACGGCTTTTCCTGAAGGCGCCGGAATCGGCGGGCATATGCCCAGGTTCCGGCGCCTACGCGTTGTCAGCGTTCGTCGGCGAGGAAGAAGAGCGCGAGCGTCCCCGGACCGGAATGCGCGCCGATGACCGGGTCGATGTAGTTGATGCGTATGTCGGCCGTGCCGAATTCCTTGCGGATGAGATCAGCGAGATAGTTCGCGTCATCGATGCAGTCGCCATGCGTGATGAACACGGTCTGGTCGGCAACAGGCTCGCGTGCCGAGCGTTTCATGCGGTCGAGAAGCGCATGGATGGACTTCTTGCGCCCGCGCACCTTTTCGAGGGGAATGAGGTGTCCCTCGTCGTCGACATGCATCACCGGCTTGATGTTGAGCAGAGTGCCCGCCCAGGCATTGGTGCGGCTGACGCGCCCGCCGCGAAACAGGAACATGAGGTCGTCGACCGTGAACCAGTGGGCGAGCCGGAGGCGGTTGTCGTGCAGCCATTGCAAAACCTCGTCGATGCCGGCTCCCTGCGCGCGCATCGTGGCGGCGTAATAGACGAGAAGCCCTTCGCCGCCCGATGCCGCGTACGTATCGATATGGCGGACGGTGCGCTCGGGGTAATCGGGCGCCAGGGAATCGAGCAGGGCGGCGACGGCTGCATACGTGCCGGAAAGCCCGCTTGAAAAACCGATGTAGATCAGGTCTTGCCCGGCTTCGAGGATGGCACGCAGCTGCGCCTCGGCCTCTCCGAGATTCGGAAGCGATGTGGTGAAGACGGTTCCTTCGCGCATCATCGCATAGAATTCCTGCAGGTCGACATGCGCGCCCTTCAGATAGCTCCGGTATTCCTCGTCGCCTGCGATGAAGCGCAGCGGAAGGATCTCAAGCGAGAACTCATCGATGGTCTGCTCGGTCAGGTTGCAGGATGAGTCGGTCACGATCGTGTAGTCCATTGGGTTCTCCTCCTCGTATGGTTTGGAAGAGTATACGACTTTTGGCGAGGGCTATAATGTCTGGCCGAACACGCATGCAGGCACGCGCAAGGAGTCGTCCGCCCATGAAATTGAATCCCGCTTTCGTCGACCGCGTGGTCGCATACCTCTCCCAGGTCCCCCTGGTGGTCCGCCACCGCATCTCCGATATCGAACTGCACGAGGATGGGTGCCGCTTCACGGCTGAGATCACCGAAGAGGACTTGAATCCGTTCCATTCGGTCGACGGGGGCATCTACGCGTTTCTGCTCGACAACGTCACCGGCTTCGCGACGTTCTGCCGATACCCGGCCGATTACGGGACATCCACCCTCGATCTTCAGGCGACCTATGCACGTCCGTTCAAAACCGGGAAGGTGGTCTGCGAGGCGCATATCATCAAGGCCGGACGTTCCGTATGCATGGTGCGCGGGGATGTCGAAGACGAAGACGGCACGGTCCTGGCCTACGCGACATCCAACCTCTTCGTCGGGCGCGGCCTGCAGCTCATGGACGACGCCGTCAAAGCAGCCGGGTTCCCTGCGCTACCTGATAAATTCATCGATGACGAATGCTAGGGCTGTCGCGATGATGTAGCCTTAGCTAACTTTACCCATCGCGTCGCATGGCCGCGCCCAAGAGTCGTATGGTGTGATGAAAGCGACGAGGAAGGATCTCAAATATGTTCGACGAACTCCCCGTTCCGGGGCGCAACGACGCATGCTGGTGCGGAAGCGGCAGGAAATACAAGAAATGCCATATGTCCAACGATGAGAAGCTCGAGGAACTGTACTACCAAGGTCTCGAGGTACCGAGCCGCGCCATGTTGAAGACGGCGCGGGATATCGAAGGGATCAAGCGCAGCGCCGAGGTGAACATCGGCGTGCTGGATTACGTGGCCGAGCATATCGGGCCGGGCGTCACGACCGAACAGATCGACCGCTGGGTGCATGACTACACGGTCGAACACGGGGCCGTTCCCGCGCCTCTCGATTACGAAGGCTATCCCAAGAGCGTCTGCACCTCGGTCAACGATGTCGTCTGCCACGGCATCCCGTCCGAAGACGAAGTGCTCGAAGAAGGCGATATCGTTAACGTCGACTGCTCCACGATCCTCGACGGCTATTTTTCCGACTCGTCTCGCATGTTCTGCATCGGGAAGGTATCGGATGAGGCGCAACGTCTGGTCGATGTCACCAAGGCCGCCGTCGAAGCGGGCATCGCCGCGGTGAAGCCCTGGTGCCGCCTCGGCGACGTGAGCGCCGCGGTCAACCGCGTGGCGACCGATGCGGGCTATACGGTCGTGCGCGAATTCGGCGGGCACGGCATCGGGCTCGAGTTCCACGAGGACCCGTTCGTGAGCTTCGTCGAGCCGGCGGATACGGGCATCGTTCTCGCGCCCGGCATGTGTTTCACGATCGAACCCATGGTCAATCTCGGCGCTCAGGAGATCGACATGACCGATCCGAACGGCTGGACGGTCCGTACGGCCGATGGCAGCTTGACGGCGCAATGGGAGGTCCAGCTCGTCGTCACCGAATCAGGCATCGAGCTTTTGTCCTGGTAGCGTTCTCATACGCAGACGCCCCTTCGCATGGATCGTGCGGCGAAGGGGCGCTTTCACGATTCACCCGTCGCACGCATCGCGCGGGCAGCACGGGTGGATGTTCACGTCCTCTTCCCGTCCTTCGAGGCTCGCCGTGCGTCCGGCATGTCGCGTGTATGCGTTTTCCACGATGCGGACGGGCGCGCGATGCCTCAGGCCCTCGGTTCCCTATAATTGTGAAACTTGCGTATCAATAGGCACTGAAAGGTCGGAGTACACGATGGGAAACGATTACCGCTCTACGATGAACCTGCCCAAGACCGATTTCGCCATGCGCGCGAATCTGGCCGAGAACGAGCCGAAAAGGCTCAAGAAGTGGGCGGACGAGGATCTGTACCACCGGATCCTCGAGCTTAACCGCGACGGCGAGCCGTTCGTCTTGCATGACGGCCCTCCGTACGCCAACGGCCCCATCCACATCGGCCACGCCTTCAACAAGATCCTCAAGGACTTCGTCGTGAAGTCCCATGCCCAGCGCGGCTATTTCACACCGTACGTGCCCGGTTGGGACTGTCACGGCCAGCCGATCGAGCATGAGGTGGAAAAGAAGCTCGGCACCGAGAAGATGTCCCAGCTCCCGCAGGCGACCGTGCGCCGTCTGTGCCGCGAATGGGCGGAGAAGTTCGTCGACGTGCAGCGCGAGGGCTTCAAACGCCTCGGCGTGAACGGCGAGTGGGATCGTCCGTACCTGACGTTCCAGCCCACATTCGAGTCGGCGAACGTCGAGGTCTTCAAGAAGATGTACCTGTCCGGCGCCGTCTATCGCGGACGCAAGCCCATCCATTGGTGCAAACGCTGCCACACCGCGCTCGCCGAGGCCGAGATCGAGTACGGCATGGAGACGTCGCCTTCGATCTACGTCGCCTTCAAGCTCGACAATATACCGCAGGTCTTCGCCGATGCCGGAGTCGACCTTGCGCGTGCCTACGTCCTGATCTGGACCACCACGCCGTGGACGCTCCCTGCGAACACCGCGGTGTCCTTCGGTCCCGATATCGATTACTGCTTCGTCGAGGCGAACGGCGCCTTCATGCTCTTCGCGCGCGAAATGGTCGACCAGGTCGCCGAAGCGGTCGGCTGGGATTCCTATCGCATCGTCGAAGCCGACGGCGAGCCCGTCACGATGAAGGGCGACGCCTTCGGGGGCATCACGTACAAGACGCCGATCCTCGACGAGGTCGAAGGCCGCATCATCTGGGGCACGCATGTCACGCTCGAGTCGGGCACCGGAGCGGTCCACACCGCGCCCGGCCACGGCGTCGACGACTACAAGGTCTGCGAACGCTTCGGCGTTCCTATGATCATGCCCGTCGACGACGACGGCCGTTTCATGGACGTCGTGCCGGAATTCGCCGGCATGGACACCGACGAGGCGAATCCCCGCATCATCGAAAGGCTCCGCGCGCGCGGCACGCTCGTCGGGTTCAAGGAGATCGAGCACAGCTATCCGCATTGCTGGCGCTGCCATGAACCGGTCATCTTCCGCGCGACCGACCAGTGGTTCGTCTCCATGGACGAGACGGGTCTGCGTGAGCGTGCGCTCGAAGAAATCCATGAGAACGTCCGGTGGGTGCCCGAATGGGGCCAGAACCGCATCGGCGCCATGGTCGCCGACCGTCCCGACTGGTGCATCTCGCGCCAGCGTAGCTGGGGCGTGCCGATTCCCGTGTTCAAGTGCGCGTCCTGCGGCGAGATCGTCGCGGACGCCTCGACGTTCGATGCGGTGATCGACCTGTTCAACACCGAGGGCGCCGATGCCTGGTTCACGCGCGATCCCTCCGAATACCTTCCCGCAGGGACCTGCTGCCCGAAGTGCGGCGGCACCGACCTGCGCCCCGAGAAGGACATTCTCGACGTGTGGTGGGAATCCGGCGTCAGCCACGTGGGCGTGCTCAAGCACCGTGCCGACGAGGATCGTCTGCATTGGCCGGCGGATCTGTATCTCGAAGGTTCGGACCAGCATCGCGGATGGTTCCAAAGCTCGCTGCTCTGCGGCGTGGGCGCCTACGGCTCGGCACCGTACAAGGCGGTCATGTGCTGCGGCTTCACGGTCGACGAGCATGGCGAGAAGATGTCGAAGTCCAAGGGCAACGGCATCGATCCCAAAGAGGTCACCGACACATACGGCGCCGATGTCCTGCGCCTGTGGGTCTCCTCGACCGACTACTCGGTGGATGTCTCCATCGGAGACACCATCCTCAAGCGCACCTCCGACGCATATCGTCGTTTCCGCAACACCTTCCGCTTCCTGCTCGCGAACCTCGACGGCTTCGACGATGCGACCGATGCCGTCGAGCTTGCCGATATGGATCCGATCGATGTCTGGGCGATGCTGCGCTTGTCCGATGTGCTCGCCGAGGTCGGCCGCGCCTACGACGAATATCATTTCCACCAGGTTTTCCGCACGCTTTACGACTATGTCGTCACCGACCTTTCGGCCGTGTACATGGATGTCGTGAAGGACCGCCTCTATTCTGAGGCTCCGGATTCCCGCGCACGGCGCAGCGTGCAGACGGTGCTCATGAACATCCTCGAGGTGCTTGTCCGCATCATGAGCCCCATCCTGTCCTTCACCTGCGACGAGGTTTGGGAGCATTATCCCGAGGCCGCCCGCAATCGTGCCGGGCGTCCCGTGAGCGTTCAGCTTGCAGGCTGGCCTGCGCTCGAAGATTTCAAGCCGGCGCTTCCCGCCGAAGCCGACGCAGCCGCGCTGCGCGCGCGCTTCGACGTGCTCCTGTCCGTGCGCGACGCCGTGACCAAGGCGCTTGAAGATGCCCGCAACGGCAAGGTCGTGAACAAGAGCCAGGAAGCCGAGCTCGGCATCGAAGCTCCCGCCGCCATCGCCGACGTCCTCGATTCGTTCGATGCCGCCACGCTCGAAGAGTTCTTCATCGTGGCGCGCGTGACCGTGTCTGCGGCGGATGTCGAAGATCTTGCGGTTTCCGTGAGCGCGACGTCCAAGGAGAAATGCCCGCGGTGCTGGAACCATCGCGTGCTCGGCGGCAACGCCGCGCATCCCGACGTCTGCGAACGCTGCGGCGATGTGCTCGATGCGCTCGCATCGGCCGAGGTCGAATAGCTCCATGGCGCGCATCACCGAAACGGCGGCAGGGAAGGGCGGCGTCTTTGCCGGCGCGGCCCTTCTGTGGCTTGTCCTCGACCGCGCTACGAAGGCGTATTTCGAAGGGGCCTATGCCCTCGGCCAGACCTCGGCGCACGACTGGCTTATCGTCCGCTTTCGCCTCATCCACAACACCGGCGCGGCCTGGGGCGCGTTCGGCGACTCGACGGTTCTGCTCGGCGCGTTCTCGCTTGCGGTCTGCATCGCCATCGCGTGCGCGTTCGCCTTCTACGGACGCGTGTCGGGCCACGAGGCGAACCTCGCCGAAACCGTCGCGCTCGCGCTCGTGTTCGCGGGCGGCATCGGCAATGCCATCGATCGGTTCGCCCAGGGCTTCGTAACCGACTTCCTCGATTTCACGTTCATGGATTTCCCGGTCTTCAATGTGGCTGACATAGGCGTGACGTGCGGATTCGTTCTCCTGATCATCGGATATCTCGCTGCAGTCCGCGCGCAGGGCACGTCCGCGGCCGACCGAGGCGGGGACGCGTAGTGGAGGAATCCCCGGCTCGCATGGAAGCCGTTTACGTGGAGGGCTCCTTCGACGGCATGCGCATCGATGCCTTCCTGGCCGCCGTCGCCGCGTTTCCCACGCGTTCCGCCGCCGCCAGGCGCGTCGATGCGGGCGAGGTGCGCGTCAACGGCGTCGTCGTGCGCAAGAGCTTCACCGTTCGGATATCCGACGTGGTCGAATACGTCGTCGCGATGGATGCGCGCGTGCTCGAGCTCATGCCGGCCGACATCCCTTTGGACATACGCTACGAAGACGACGACGTGCTCGTCCTGTCCAAGCAGGCGGGGCTCGTCACTCATCCCGCAGACGGCCATCCCGAACAGGATACGCTGGTGAACGCCCTCATCGCGCACTGCGGGCGCGAAAAGCTCTGCAATGTCCAAGGAGAACAGGACCGTCTCGGCATCGTGCATCGGCTCGACCGGGACACGAGCGGGCTTATGCTCGCCGCCAAGACCGATGCGGCCGGGCTGCGCCTCATGGAGGACATCGCGGCGCGCGACGTCGACCGTCATTACCTCGCGCTCGTGCACGGCTGGATTCCGCTCGACACCGGGCTCATCGATGCGCCCATCGGCCGCAGCGCGAAGGACCGCCTGCGCATGTGCGTCTCCGATCGCGAAAGCGCCCGGCCTGCCTCGACGTCGTTTCGCGTCGTGCGCCGATTCGAACCGTCGCGTCGCGACGACGGGTACACGCTCATCGACTGCAAGCTCTTCACCGGGCGCACGCACCAGATCCGCGTGCATGCGGAATACATCAAGCACCCGTGCGTGGGCGATCCGACCTACGGGTGGCCCAAGCACGACAATCTCGGTCTCGAGCGCCAGTTCCTCCATTCGTATCGCCTTGCCTTCACGCATCCTTCGACGGGAGCGCGCCTTTCGTTCGAAGATGGGCTGCCTGCCGATCTCCAGGCGGTCGTAGACGAGCTCGACGCGCGCGCATAGGAAACGAACTCGCACATCGTTGCGTGCAAACGATGAATTGTCCCCGCGTCATCGCCCGTTGGCGACCATCTGATACAATCATTCGGTTGCATTACCCGGCCTTCGAGCGCACGCGCCACCGCATGCCTCGCAGACCGCGGCGTATTCTCAAGCGGCGCGCAACGGCCGCGCAGAAGCATCGGGCATCCGATGCGGGAAAGGTGGAGCACATGGCTTCTATCACCAAGGAAAAGACCCAGGAGCTCATCAACGAGTTCGGCAAGGACGCGAACGATTCCGGATCCGCCGCCGTCCAGGTCGCCATCCTCACGGAGCGCATCCGCAACCTCACCGAGCACCTCAAGGTCCACAAGAAGGACCACCACACCCGTCGCGGCCTGCTGATGCTCGTCGGCAAGCGTCGCCGTCTCCTTTCCTACATCAGGAATTGCGATATCGACGCGTATCGCGAGCTCATCAAGAAGCTCGGCATTCGCGACAACCTTTAATCCGCACCAGGAAGCCCGCCGTATGCGACGGGCTTCCTTATGAAGGAGCGGTCGGCGCGGATCGGGATCCGCGCTGCTCGCGAGGGTCGCCAGAAGGGCGGCTCCGAAGAAGAGAGAAAGAAGAGCATCTTGGAGAAAGTGTCTTTGGAATTCGAACTGTACGGCAAGAGCTACGCCTTCGAAACCGGCGAACTTGCCAAGCAGGCCACCGGCGCCGTGCTGGTGCGTCAAGGCGAGACCACGGTCCTCGTCACGAGCGTCATCTCCAAAGAAGAGAAGGACTACGATTTCTTCCCCCTGACGGTCGATTTCATGGAGAAGATGTACGCGGTCGGCCGCATCCCTGGTGGCTATCTCAAGCGTGAAGGACGCGCGTCCGACAAGGGAACGCTGACCGCGCGCATGGTCGACCGTCCCATCCGCCCCGGCTTCGCCGAAGGTTTCAAGCAGGAAGTGCATGTCGTGGCGACGACGTTCGCCATCGACGGCGAGAACGCCCCCGACTGCATGTGCGTCGGCGGCGCGTCGGCCGCCCTGCTCATCGCCAGCGCCCCGTTCGACGGCCCGGTCGCCTGCGTGCGCATCGCGCGCAACGCCGAGACCCGCGAATTCATCGTCAACCCGACGTACGCCGAGCAGGAGACGTCCGACCTCGAGCTCACGATCGCCGGCACCAAGGATTACATCTCCATGGTCGAGGCGGGCGCCGATCAGGTCGGTGAAGAGGATATGCTCGCCGCCATGAATTTCGGCCAGGAGGCTATCGCGGCGTTCTGCGAGAAGCAGGCCGAATTCCTGTCCATGGTCGACATCCAGAAGCGCGAATGGCCCATCCACGTGCCCGACGCCTCCATCGCCGAGCGCGTGAACGCCCATTACGACGCCATGAGCGCCGCCCTCAAGGACGCCGACAAGCAGTCGCGCATCGCCAAGGTCGAGGAGCTCAAGGCCTCCATCAAGGAGAACGACTTCTCCGACGAGGAACGCGCCGCCTGGGCCTCCGACATCGCCGCCGCCTGCAAGGCGCTTGAGAAGCACGCGATGCGCCGCATGATCATCGAAACCGGGGAACGCGCCGACGGGCGCGCGCCCGAAGAGATCCGCCCGCTCTACATCCGTCCGGGCTATCTGCCCCGCGTCCACGGCTCCGGCCTGTTCCAGCGCGGCCAGACCCAGGTCATGTCCGTCGCAACCCTCGGCCTGCTCAACGAGGCGCAGCGTCTCGACACCATCGATCCTCAGACCACGCGCCGTTACATGCACCAGTACAACTTCCCGCCGTACTGCACCGGCGAGGTCGGCCGCATGGGCGCCCCCAAGCGCCGCGAGGTCGGTCACGGCGCCCTCGCCGAGCGCGCCATCCTTCCCGTCCTTCCGAACGAGGACGAATTCCCGTATTCCATCCGCGTCGTCTCCGAGGTGCTCGAATCCAACGGATCGTCCTCGATGGCGTCCACCTGCGGCTCCTGCCTCGCGCTCATGGATGCGGGCGTGCCCATCAAGGCGCCCGTCTCCGGCGTGGCCATGGGCCTTATCAAGGAAGACGACGGCGTCGTCATCCTCTCCGATATCCAGGGCCTCGAGGACTTCCTCGGCGACATGGACTTCAAGGTGACCGGCACGCCCGAGGGCATCACCGCGCTCCAGATGGACAACAAGGCCCGCGGCCTGTCCACCGAGATCCTCGGCCGCGCGCTCGCGCAGGCGAAGGAAGGCCGCGCGCACATCCTGTCCGCCATGCTCGATGAAATCGCCGCTCCGCGCGCCGAGCTTCGCGACACCGCGCCGCGTATCGAGACCATCAAGATCCCGGTCGAGAAGATTCGCGAGGTCATCGGCAAGGGCGGCGAGACCATTCGCGGCATCCAGGACGCCACCGGCGCCTCCATCGAGATCCAGGAAGACGGCACCGTGCATATCGCGGCCGTCGACCAGGCCGCCGGCGCCGCCGCCATGCAGGCCGTCAAGGACATCGTCAAGGAACCCGAGGTCGGAGAGGTCTATGAAGGCACGGTCGTGGGCATCCAGTCGTTCGGCGCATTCGTGAAGCTGACGCCGAACAAGGACGGCCTGCTTCATATCAGCCGCATGGCCAACGGACGCGTCGGCCAGGTCGAAGACGTCCTCAATCTCGGCGATACCGTCAAAGTCGAGGTCATCGAGATCGACTCCAAGACCGGCAAGGTCTCCCTCGACCGTCTCGAGAAGCCCGATGCTCCGGCGTCTTCCGGCCCCGGCCGACCCGAGCGTTCCGACCGCGAGCCTCGCGATCGCGATCGTCGTCCCGGGCGTTCCCATCGGGAGGAAGCCTCCTCGGGCGACTCCCGCAAGCCGCGCCGTCGCCACTAGTTCCGACCGCTTCGCGGGACCGGTGAAGCCTCCGGTCCCGCGCTTGAAAAAGCCGTTTCCGTGTAATACCATTAATAGTTACGTGACATGACACGTGTACGCATGACATAAAGGAGTTCATTCAGATGGCAGTCAAGATTCGCCTCGCCCGCCATGGCGCTAAGAAGCACCCCGTCTACCGCGTCGTCGTCGCCGATGCGCGCGCACGCCGCGATGGCCAGATCATCGAGCAGGTCGGTCGCTACAACCCCAACATGGATCCTTCCGTCATCGAGCTCGACCTCCCGCGCGTCGAAGACTGGATCAGCAAGGGAGCCCAGCCTACCGATACCGTCAAGCGTCTCATCGAGACGGCCAAGAAGGCCCAGTAAATGGCCTCGACGTCTCACGACATCGCCGATTTGGTCCGCGCTATCGTCGAGCCGCTCGTCGACGATAAAGAGGCCGTCGACGTGGCATCGAACATCGACGAGAGCGGCTCCGAGCTCGTCGAGATCCGCGTCGCCGCGGACGACTGCGGCAAGGTGATCGGTCGGCAGGGTCGTGTCATCAAATCCATTCGCGTCCTGGCCCGCGCCGCCCTCTGCGGCGAAGGCCGCGATGTCTCGGTCGAGCTCGTCGAGGATTGACCTCGTGCACGACTGGGCCGACATAGCCGTGCTCGGCTCTGTTTCGGGTCTTAAGGGAAGGTTCGTCGCACGTCCCGTGCGCGGCCTTCCTTTTTTGCTCGAAGAGGGCATGACGGTCCATTTCATTCCTCCGACCTTGCGCGGCCCGCGTACCGCGCGCGTGGCGCGTGCGGTCGAGGCGGCCGCAGGGGAGTGGAGCGTCGAATTCGAGGGAATCTCCGACCGCGACGCTGCGGAGGCCTTGCGCGGAAGCCATTGCCTTGTGGCCGAGGCCGATCTTCCCGAAGGCTTCGACGCGGCGCGCTCGCGCGAATACGACCTGATCGGTTTCTCCGTCGTCGACGGACGCCTAGGCCGCATCGGGCGCCTTGCCGAAATATCCGAGATGCCGGCAAGCGACATGCTCGTCGTCGAGGGGGCTTCGGGCGACATTCTCATTCCGGCCGTCGAGGAGATGATATCGTCGATAGACGACATCTCGCGGACCATCCATGTCACGCTTCCCGACGGGCTCGTCGAACTCGCATCCGAAGCATAGGGGGAACCGCGCATGCGCATCGACGCCATCACGACGTTTCCCCGCATGTACGATTCCGTCATGCAGGATTCCATCATGAAGCGGGCGCAGGAATTCGGCCTGCTCGAATTCCATGCTCACGACCTGCGCGACTGGACGCACGACCGCCATCGCACGACCGACGACGATCCGTATGGGGGCGGCCAGGGCCTTCTTATGACGTGCCCGCCCATCTTCGAAGCCTACGATGCCGTCGCCTCCGAGGGCGCGAAGCCCCATGTCGTATTCCTTGCGCCTACGGGTGTGCCGTTCGCGCAAGAGGTCGCGCAACGCCTCTCGACGAAGGATCGGCTGATGTTCATCTGCGGGCATTACGAGGGCATAGACGAACGCGCCTACGCATTGGCGGACGAATGCATTTCCCTCGGCGATTACGTGCTCACCTCGGGGGAGCTCGCCTCCATGGTCGTCATCGACGCCGTCGTGCGTCTCATTCCCGGCGTTCTCGGCGACGACATGAGCGCCGTCGACGAGAGCTTCGGCGACGACGGGCTGCTCGAATATCCTCAGTACACGCGTCCGGCGAGCTATCGCGGCATGGACGTGCCGCCCGTGCTTTTGAGCGGCGATCATGGGAAGGTCGCCGCCTGGCGTCGCGAACAGGCGCTGCTCCGTACCGCGCGCCTTCGTCCCGATTTGCTGGAAAGCGCCGCCTTGACCGAGCGCGAACGGGCTTTTTTGCTATCATTGCACGACGTTGACGTTCCGGACGCTCGTTGAGCGTCCTTTCTTTGTTGCGGGAGGCGCTGCTCTTTCATGGATTACGGCACTCATGCAGGCTCGCGTGCCTCGGGAATCATCCGCTCGATCCTTTCCTGGGCTTTCTTCTTCGTCTCCGTCCTCGCGCTTATCTGGCTCATACAGAACTTCGTTGCGCGCGCCTACGCCATTCCCTCGGGTTCCATGGAGGACACGATAGAGATAGGCGACCAGGTCTGGTCCGAGAAGATATCCTATTACCTGCGTGAACCCGCCTATGGCGACATCATCACCTTCGACGACCCCGAGATTCCCGGCCGCACGCTCATCAAGCGCGTCATAGCCACGCCCGGTCAGACCGTCGATCTCATCGACGGTGCCGTGTACGTGGACGGCACGCCTCTCGACGAGCCGTATACGGACGGCAAGCCGAGCGTTCCTCTGGATGCCGCGAACGACGTTTCCATCACGTATCCCTACACCGTTCCCGCGGGAAGCCTCTGGGTCATGGGCGACAATCGCACCAGTTCCTCAGACTCCCGGTATTTCGGCCCGATCAAGAAGAGCTCCGTCTCGGGTCGCGCCTTCGTAGTCTATTGGCCCCTTACCCATCTAGGAGTGCTGTGAACATGAGCAAGCCAGCGCACAACGCGCCAACGTTCCAGGAGGTCGTCCTGAGGCTGCAGACCTACTGGGCTGCGCAGGGATGCGTGATCCTGCAGCCGTACGACAACGAGGTCGGCGCCGGCACCAATCATCCTGCCACCACGCTGCGATCCCTCGGGCCCGATACGTGGCGCACCGCCTACGTGCAGGGCTGCCGTCGTCCTGCGGACGGCCGCTACGGCGAGAATCCGAACCGCATGCAGCACTACTACCAGTTCCAAGTGCTGATCAAGCCTTCTCCCGACAATGTGCAGGACCTGTATCTGGACAGCCTGCGCGCCATCGGCATCGATGTCGAAGAGCATGACGTGCGCTTCGTCGAAGACGACTGGGAAAGCCCGACGCTCGGGGCCTGGGGCCTCGGCTGGGAGGTCTGGATCGACGGCATGGAGGTGACGCAGTTCACGTATTTCCAGCAGGTCGGCGGATTCGAATGCGCGCCGGTGCCTTCCGAGATCGCCTATGGTCTCGAACGTCTGGTCATGTACATCCAGGGCGTCGATTCCGTCTACGATATCGTCTGGAGCCGCGGCGACGACGGCATCGAGTTCACGTACGGCGACGTCTTCCTGGAAAACGAGCGCGAATACTCGGCATACAACTTCGAGGTGGCCGATACCGACCTGCTCTTTGGCGATTTCGATCGCTACGAGGCCGAATGCAACCGCATCTTGGAGGCCGGGTTGCCGCTTCCCGCCTACGACTACGTGCTGAAGTGCTCGCATACCTTCAATCTGCTCGATGCGCGCGGAGTCATCTCCGCCACTGAGCGCATGGGCTACATCCTGCGTGTGCGCTCGATCGCCAAAGCGTGCTGCGCGAGCTATATCGAACACGTCGTCGGCCATGCCGGCGCCCAGGACAAGGAGGCCGCAGATGGCGAATAAGACGCTCGCCTTCGAGATCGGAACGGAAGAGCTGCCTGCGTTCGCGCTCCATGCCGCCACGGAGAAGCTTCCCGAGCTCGTCGCTTCGCTCATGGATGCCGCCAAGATTCCCCATGCCGGGATCGAGGCCTATTCCACGCCGCGACGCCTGATCGCCATCGTGCATGACGTGCCTGAGAAGACCGAGGCCTCCGAAGAGACGTTTCGCGGCCCTGCGGCTGAGATCGCCTTCGATGCCGAGGGGAAACCGACCAAGGCCGCGCTCGGCTTCGCGCGCGGCAAGGGCGTCGACGCGTCGGCTCTCGAACGGCGCGACGAGAACGGCGTCGAGTACGTCTACGCCGTGAAAACGACGCCGTCGCTCGACGTCGCCGGCCTGCTTTCCGATGTGCTCCACGAGGTGATCACCGGGATCGCATGGCCCAAGTCGCAGCGTTGGGCGGCGTATCGCGAGCAGTTCAGCCGTCCCGTTCGTTGGATCGTGGCGCTTCTGGGCGACGCCGTCGTGCCGCTGTCTTTCGCCGGCGCCGAATCCGGCCGCACCACCTACGGGCATCGCTTCCTCGCCCCTGCGGGCATCGAGTTCGCATGCGCTGACGACCTGGTCGAAACGCTGTGCGGAGCCTTCGTGGTTCCGAGCGAGGCGGAGCGGGAAGCGAGCATCCGCTCCCAGGTCCAGGCCGTCGAAGAGGCGACGGGGCTTACGGCCGACCTGCCTGCGCGCACGATGGCGGAGGTCGTCAACCTCACCGAGTATCCCACCGTCATGGTAGGAGGCTTCGACGAGCTTTTCCTGAAGGTCCCCAAAGAGATCATCGTCGACGCGATGCTCGTCCATCAGCGCTACTTCCCGCTGTTCAATGCAGACGGCACATTGGCCAATAAATTCCTCATCACCTCGAACGGCAATCCGAAGTTCGAGGCGAACATCGTCGACGGCAACGAACGCGTCGTCGCCGCTCGTCTGTACGACGCCAAGTTCTTCTATGACGAAGATCTCAAGCGTCCGCTCGAAGCGTATGTGCCCGATCTGAAACACGTCGTCTTCCAAGAGAAGCTCGGCTCTACTTTCGCGAAAACCGTGCGTATCGAACGTCTCGCATCCTTTGTGTGCGACTCTTCGTCCACGGCGACCGACCAGGAGAAGGCCGACGCCCGCCGTGCCGCCTTCCTCTGCAAGGCCGACCTCGTGACCGGTGCCGTCGTCGAATTCACGAGCGTTCAGGGCATCATGGGCTCCTATTACGCCAAGGCGGCGGGGGAGACCGACGAGGTGGCCCGTGCGATCGCCGACCACTACCGTCCGCGCTTCTCGGGCGATGGGCTTCCGCAGGGCTTCGCGGGCCGGGCCGTCGCATTCGCCGACAAGCTCGATACCATCTGCGGCCTGTTCGCCATCGACCAGGCCCCGACGGGCTCATCCGATCCCTTCGCCCTGCGCCGCAGCGCCATCGGCATCGTCGGCCTTCTCAACGATGGCCTCGAGGTCTCCCTCGGCGCCGCCGTGGATGCGGCCCTCGCTTCGTACGAAACCGACGGGCTCGTCTTCGATCGCATTGAAGTCGCCGAGGCCGTCGTCGATTTCTTCGTCACGCGCACGAAGGTCATCCTGCGCGACGAAGGGGTTTCCGCCGATGCGATCGATGCGGTGCTCGCCGCGCGCGTCGTCGAGCCTGCGACCATCGCGAAGCGCGCCCGCGCGCTCGACATGCAGCGCGCCGCCGAACCCGAGGCGTTCGAGGATCTGGCGATCGCCTTCGCCCGAGCCAACAACCTGCGCGACGCCGCGGCGGGCGATGTCTGCGACGAAGAGGCGTTCAACGATGCCGAACGCACCCTCTTCGCCGCCACGGCGCGCGCGCGCGCCGATGTCGCCGCCGCGCTTGACGACGACGATTTCGCCCAGGCGCTCACGAGCCTTGCAGCCCTGCGTCGGCCGATCGACGCCTTCTTCACCGACGTCATGGTCATGGATGAGGATCCCGACGTGCGCAGGAACCGCATTCGCCTGCTCAATCGGTTCGTCGGCGTCTTTTCCGACGTTGCGGACTTCGGTCTGCTCGCCAAGACGAAATAGCCTCGATCCCGCAGGGCGGCGCACCGATCGCGCCGCCCTGCGGCGTCGTACGAAGGGAAGCCATGAATCTTACGAGCGAAGCCGCGAACGTCTTCAACGACTCTCCGCTACCCACCATCCATGTGATCAGCGATTCGGTGGGTGCGACGGCCCAAGCCATCGCCAAGGCCGCCGCCGGCCAGTTCGGCGTGCCGGAGCCCTACATAGAGACGCTGCCGAAGGCGCGCGATTACGACCAGATCACGAACTTCCTGCTCAATCACCAGAAGCGTCATGTCGAAGCGGGAGTTGACGCGCGTTTGGTCGTCTTCTACACGCTCGTCGACAAGGAGGCCCGCCGTCGCCTCGCGGAGTTTCTCGACGCGCACGATATGCGCGGGGTCGATCTCATGGGAAGCCCTCTCGATACGCTGTCGGAGGCATCGGGCCTGCTGCCTTCGACGCACCCAGGCCTGCATCGCCAGACCGACGAGAGCTACTTCCGCCGCATCGACGCGATGGAATTCACCGTCGAGCACGATGACGGGCGCAACCCGCAGGATCTCCTGAAGGCCGATATCGTCATTCTGGGCGTCTCTCGGTCTTCGAAGACCCCCATCTCCATCTATCTGGGGCTTCAGGGCTACAAGGTGGCGAACGTGCCGCTTGCGTTGGACTCCCCTTGTCCGCCGGAGGTTTTCGAATGCGACCCGACGCGCGTGTACGGGCTCGTGACCACGCCTGACGTGCTCGTCGGCATACGGCAGAGGCGTCTGGGCGGATCGGGCAGGCTTGCGCAGCAGGTGGCTGCGAGCTACGCCGAGCCCGAGATGGTCTATCGGGATCTCGAAGAGGCGCGTTCCCTCATGCGCAAGATTGGATGCCTGGTGGTTCATACCGACAACCGCGCGATCGAGGAAACGGCCCAGGAGATATTGCGTTACTATGAACTCGCTCACCCCTCGCAGAAGTCTATCGTCGAGTGATGGGGCGACAGGTAAGGTAGCCAGTCGATTGAAGGAGTTGCACCAGTGGCTGAAGACGTAAAGCGCGTCTATGCATTCGGCAAGGACGCCCAAGGGAACAACGTGACCGAGGGCAACAAAGACATGAAGGGGGTCTTGGGCGGCAAGGGCGCGAATCTCGCCGAGATGGCGGTCCTCGGGCTCCCGGTGCCTCCTGGCTTCACGATCACCTGCCAGACCTGCATGGAATATGCGAACGCCGGCAACACGTGGCCCGAAGGGGCTCTCGACACGATCCAGGAATATCGCCTCGACCTCGAGCGCCGCATCGGCAAGAAGATCGGCGATCCGACCGATCCGCTGCTCGTCTCCGTCCGTTCCGGCGCGCCTCTTTCCATGCCCGGCATGATGGATACGGTCCTGAACCTGGGTTTGAACGACCGGTCCGTCCACGGCTTGATCGAAAAGACCCGCAATCCGCGTTTCTCCTGGGATAGCTACCGCCGTTTCATCCAGATGTTCTCCAATGTGGTCATGGGCCTCGAAGGCGATCTGTTCGAGAATGCCATCACCGCGAAGAAGCTCGAGCGCGGCATTCGCAACGATACCGACCTGACCGCCGACGACCTTCAGGCGCTCGTGGAAACCTTCAAGGGCATCTTCTCAGCGAACGTTTCCGCTGAAGCGCATCCCGAGCTCGTTGTCGACGGCGCCGTCGCGTTCCCGCAGGATCCCGACACTCAGCTGCGCCTGGCCATGGAAGCCGTCTTCGGCTCGTGGAACAACCCGCGCGCGACGCTCTATCGCAAGCAGAACAAGATCGCCGACGATCTGGGCACGGCCGTGAACGTCCAGGCCATGGTCTTCGGCAACAAGGGCGAAACCTCCGCCACGGGCGTCGCCTTCACGCGCGACGCCGCGACCGGCAAGAAGGAATTCTACGGCGATTACCTGGTCAACGCCCAGGGTGAAGACGTCGTGGCCGGCATCCGCAACACATCTCCGATCGCCGAGCTCAAGCACACGCCGGGCCTCGAGGAGGCGGGCGAAGAGCTCGAGCGCATCTTCGATCTGCTTGAAGACCACTACCGCGATATGATGGACATCGAGTTCACCATCGAGGAAGGCCGCCTCTGGATGCTCCAGACGCGTGTCGGCAAGCGCACCGCCGCGGCCGCCCTGCGCATCGCCATCGAAATGGTGCACGAAGGCATGATCGATAAGAAGACCGCGGTCATGCGCGTCGCTCCTGAGCAGCTCGACCAGCTGCTCCATCCGCAGATCTCCAAGACGGCCGTGAAGAACGTCATCGCGCGCGGTCTGAACGCCTCGCCGGGCGCTGCGGTCGGCGAAGTCGTGTTTTCCGCTGACGCGGCGGTCGCCGCTGCGGAAGAGGGTCGCAAGACCGTTCTCGTCCGCTGGGAGACCACACCCGACGACCTTGCCGGCATGATAGCGGCCGAAGGCATCCTCACGAGCCATGGCGGCAAGACCTCGCATGCAGCCGTCATCGCGCGCGGCATGGGCGCCCCTTGCGTCTGCGGCGTCGAGGCGCTCAAGATCGATGCGGCGAAGAAGGAAGTCGCCGTCGCGGGTACCGATATCGTCCTGCACGAAGGCGACGTCATTTCCATCGACGGCCTGACCGGCGAGGTCATGCTCGGCGCCGTCGAGCTGGTCGAGCCTGAGATGTCGGGCGATCTGGGCACGCTGCTCGAATGGGCCGACGAGTATCGTCGCCTGGGCATCCGCGCCAACGCCGACAATCCGGCCGATGCGCAGCTCTCCCGCGAATTCGGTGCCGAGGGCATCGGGCTCGACCGCACCGAGCACATGTTCCTGGGTGATCGCAAGCAGATCATCCAGTCCTTCATCCTGAACGAGGACGAAGACGTCCGCACCAAGGCTGTCGAAGCGCTGTTCGAAGCGCAGTCCGGCGACTTCTACGGCATGTTCAAGGCCATGGACGGGCTGCCGGTCATCGTGCGTCTGCTCGATCCGCCCCTGCATGAGTTCCTCGACAACGCCCGCGCCCTCGACGTTCAGATCGCCAAGCTCGAAGCCGCCGGCGCCGATGAGGCGACCCTTGCCGAGAAGCGCGCCCTGATGGACAAGATCGACGGTTTCGCGGAGCAGAACCCGATGCTCGGCCTGCGCGGCTGCCGTCTGGCCATCGTCTATCCCGTGCTTCCGCGCATGCAGGTGCGTGCTATCGCCACGGCCATGGCCAAGCTCGTCAAGGAGGGCTTCGACCCGAAGCCCGAGATCATGATCCCGCTCGTGGCCACCGTCAACGAGCTTGCGAAGCTCCGCGCGGTCGCCGAGGAGGTCATCGCCGAGGTCGAGGCCGCCGAAGGCGTCTCGCTCAAGATCCCCATCGGCACGATGATCGAGCTTCCCCGCGCCGCCGTCACCGCCGATGAAATTGCCACCCAGGCCGACTTCTTCAGCTTCGGCACGAACGACCTCACGCAGACGACGTTCGGCTTCAGCCGTGACGACGTCGAAGCCGAGTTCGTCCCGCAGTACCTGTCCGAGAAGCTGCTCCCGTACAATCCGTTCGCCACCGTCGATCCCGGCGTGGCGAAGCTCGTCGAGATGGGCGTCACGTTCGGCCACGAGGGCAATCCCGATCTCGTCTGCGGCGTCTGCGGCGAGCACGGCGGGGACCCCGATTCCGTCAAGACCTTCCACGCGCTCGGCCTTGACTATGTGTCCTGCTCGCCGTACCGCGTGCCCCTCGCGCGCCTTGCGGCAGCGCAGGCGGCCATCGCCGATATGGAGTAGATCGCCGTCTTCTCAAGCGGCGCAAGAGAAAGGAGCCCTCGGGCTCCTTTCTTCGTATGGGGATGCTCTATAGTTCCATTCGAAAACCTCAATCAACAGCCGCGAGGTCGACACGTAGGAAGCTCCACGACGCCGATTTCGATTTGTGCCGACCGCCGGTGCGGCCTGAAGGGCGATGATCGCGCAGCGGTTTTCACCGGCATGATGGAATCCTCAGGCGTCGGCTGCCTTTGAGAATGGAAAGGCTTCAGGTGCCGCACGAATCACGCGACGAGCATGATATGCGTCGCCGAGCGTTCCGGACGGTGCATGTCATGATGCGGGCGCGTCGCAGAAGAGATAGCGGTAGATGACCTTGGACGTCTCGTCTATCACGCGCTGCGTATCGAGGTCGTTGGGGAAGAACATGTGCTCATGGATAATGGCCTCGAGCGTGGTTCGCACAATGAACGACGTGGTTTCGAGGTCATCTACCTGCAGGTATTCCCCGTAGTTCATGATGAGTTCCTCCACCTTCTCGGAGGCGAACGAGCGTCCCGCCTCCTCGAGCTTGCGGAATTCCTCGTCCTGATAGGAGAGGGCGGTTATCTGCTTCTGGAAGTCCGTCATGCAGGCGTGGCTTTCGAGCACTATGGTCACGTACTTGCAAATAACATCGAACGGCGAGTTATCGGGCGTGACCTCTTCGGGCACCATGCGGTCGAGCACATTGCGGTAGAGCTTATCGACAAGATCCCTGTAGATGTCCCTCTTATCTTCGTAATAGCTGTACAGCGTTCCGATCGATACCCCGGCATGTCTGGCTATCTCGTTGGTGGTGACGTCGTAATACCCCGATTCGGAGAACAATTCGAGCGCGGCTTGCGCCACCCGCTCTTTCATCTGCGTGCTCCGTTTTTGCCTGGGAACGCGGGGTTGGGTCATTGCCTCTCTGTCCTCTCCGGCTTCGCAATCCAAGCGTCGTGCCTTCTTTTCATCATGATACCCCAGCAAAAAACATGAGTAAAAGCTCATAAACTCGTTGACTGCCGATATGCACGATGATACCTTGATTTAAACACGAGTAAATACTCATGTTGTAGGAACTCACGTATGCGAGACGAGTTGCGCAGGGAGCTTCGTCTCCTGGGAAATGGACGGGAGGGAGCAACTATGGGATACATCAGCTTTAGAAATGTCACGCGCGAATATCGCTCCGGGAACATTCGCATCAAGGCGCTTGACGATGTCGACCTGGATATTGAGAAGGGTGCGTTCACGGTGGTGCTCGGACCTTCGGGCTCAGGCAAGTCGACGCTGCTCAATCTGCTCGGTGGCATGGATCGACCGACTGCAGGGACGATTCGGGTCGGTGGGAGGGCGGTATCCGATCTGCCGGAGCGCGAGCTCACTCTGTATCGCCGTCACGACATAGGTTTCGTCTTCCAGTTCTACAACCTCATCCCCACGTTGACTGCATATGAGAACGTCGATATGGCGTCCGTGCTCACGGAGTCTCCGTTGACGGCGGACGAGGCGCTGGAAGCGGTAGGTCTTTCGACGCGCGCGAACAATCTTCCTTCGCAGCTTTCGGGCGGCGAGTTGCAGCGCGTGTCCATCGCCCGTGCGCTTGTCAAGAATCCGCAGCTGCTGCTCTGCGACGAACCCACTGCCGCGCTCGATAGCGTGACGAGCAAGAAGGTGCTCGCGCTGCTTCCGTCCATGGCATCGCGCTTCGGGAGCGCGGTGGTCCTCGTCACCCACAACGCGGCCGTTGCTCCGGCCGCGCATCGCCTCATCCGTCTCAAGGACGGTCGTATAGATTCGGTCTTTGACAACGATGCTCCCGTTCCCATGGAAGAGGTCGCTTTATGATGAGGTATCTGAACAAGAAGTTCCGTAGGGACTTCACAGCATCGCTCCCGCAGTTCTTTTCGGTATTCATGATGGTAGCGGTGTCGGTGACCATCTACTCGGGCATGAGCGCGGTGTGGACCGGCATGGCCGGATCCTATGCGGCATACGCGGAGCAGACCAATCTGGCCGATGCCTACGCTGCAGGCGAGGCTTTTCCCGAGGATTCCATCGAAGAGGTCCGACGGCTTCCCTTTGTGAGCAAGGCCGCCGGATCGTTGCTCGTTCGTGCCGAGGGCGGGGCAGCCGATGAGAAAAACGCCTTTTACGTGAACACCTTCGATGACGCCACGCTTGAGGTCATGAGCCCGCTCGTGCGCTCGGGCGAGCCCCTTGGACAAGATGCGTCCGAGCGCGGGGACGGAGGTATCTGGATAGACGAGGACTATGCGAACGCGCATGGCATCTCCACTGGCGACCTCGTGACTCTCGATTTCGGCGTGGCGGTAAGAACCCTTGAGGTCAAGGGTACGGTGCTCGATCCCGAATACCTGTACTTCATCACCTCCCACGTCGATACGGTGCCGGATCACGTCGGCAATTGCTATGCGTACATGACCGAGGGGTGCGCCGAAGACATCTACGGGACGGTTCCCTATAACCAGCTGCGGCTTCGCTTCGTCGACGGGACAGCTCGGACGAACCTCGTTCGCGATGAGCTCAGGGAAGACCTCGAGGGTATATTCGGGGATACCCTGCGTTCCGTGCAGCTGCGCGAGGACAAGGCGACTATCGACCAGGTGAACTCGGAAATGGAACAGATTCAGAAGATGGCGGCCCTGTTCTCCCTGGTCTTCCTGCTGCTCTCTCTGCTCTCCATGCACACGACCATGAGCAGGCTTGTCGGGAATCAGGTCGTGCAGATAGGAACCCTGCGATCGCTGGGGTATGGGCGGGGTTGCATCTACCTTCATTACGGAATGTTCGGAACGCTGGTCGCACTCCTGGGAAGCGCGTTCGGTCTCGTGCTCGGGTTGATCGTGGTCGCACCTTTGGTGATGGCCATAAAGCAATCCACCTTGACGCTCCCGTCATGGGATAGGATCATCGGTCCCGACACCGCGGTCCTCATCGTCGTCATCCTTGCCGTCTGCACCGTTTCCGCCATCATGACGGCACGCAGAATCGTCCGTCATGCTCCCGCGCAGACGATCAGGGGGCACGTGGAGGAGGAGCGTGCAAGCTTGCGGAAGCACACGCGTTCCAAGATGTCGTATGGGACCCTCTGGATGCGTCGGAGCGTCGCGGCCCATCCGGTACGCTTCGCGATGGCTGTCATCTCGGTTGCGGGCAGTCTGATGCTCATGGTTGCCGGCATAGGCGTATGGGATTCTTTGAACTCATCGTACGATGAGGTTTTCGACCATGAGTACAGCTACCGTTACGCCGGCAACCTCGCAGGAATCTCTTCCAAAGCGGTTGCGGAAGATCTCGGGGACGAGCCGTATCAGCTCTCGCAGGTGGCCTCGGCGACTCTCGCATGCGGAGAAGCGGAGATGGATGGCGTTCTCACCGTCTTGGACGAAGGAGAGCAGCTGCACCTCTTCTCGGCGCATGACGGCAGCGAAGTGGACCTCTCGTCGGTTTCGGCGGCAATGTCGCGGAAGGCAGCCGAAGATCTCGGCGTCACCGTCGGAGATACGGTATCGTACCGCCTGGATGACGCTTCCGAAAACACGGACGTGACCATCGGGGCGATCGTCGATGCGAGAGTTCCCCAGGGCGTGTTCATCAGCGCCGACCGTGTGGATGACTTCATCCCGAATACGATCTATCTCGGAAGCGAAGAGGCACGTAAGAAGGCGGGGAGCCTCGGCTATGTACGAGACGTGGTGTCCGTCGAGCACCAGCGCTCCAACGTCGACGAGATGATGGGCAGCGTTCGCTCGATCATGTACATCCTCATGCTCGCATCGTTCGTCCTCAGCGCCGTGGTGCTCTACAACCTGGGAATCCTGTCATACATTGAAAGGGTTCGCGAGTACGCTGCCATGAGGGTGCTGGGGTTCCTCGACCGCGAGATCGACGGCATCGTGCTGAGAGAGACGCTGCTCAACGTGGTTTCGGGGCTCGCCCTGGGCGTACCCCTGAGCCTGGCTTTCCTCCGCGTCTACGTGCGGACCGTCTCCATGGAGGGCGTCGAATGGGTGCCGTATATCGAGCCTGGCCACTACGTCCTCGCCCTTGCGTGCGTCATGGCGTTCTCGTTCTTCATCAGCTGGCTTGTATGCCGCAGGATCAGAAGGATCGATATGGTGGAGGCGTTCAAAACCATGGAGTGAGGGATGGATCGTATTCCGGTATCGAGGGGCGTGTGCGCTACGATCGCCAAAAGCACGGTCACGACCCATCGCAAGAGCATTTACCGGAAGCTGGGCGTGCATACGCAGCAACAGCTCTTATCGGTCGTCGATGGAGAGGACCTGTCTCTGCACGAGCGATGATTGCAAGAAGGATCGCTTGTCGATCAAATTTTGAACAGGCCTTTCGTTTCGTGGTCTCTATTTCCTCAAAGGAAGCGTGACGGTGAAGACCGTGCCGTTCACCGCGGTGCTTTCCGCTTTGATGTCTCCGTGGTGCGCGCGGGCGATCGAACGCGCGATGGCGAGTCCCAGTCCGAAGCTCATGTCATCGTCGGTGTGCGTGCGAGCCTCGTTCGACCGATAGAATCGGTCGAAGATATGCGGGAGATCGGCCGCAGGGATGGCGTCGCCCGAGTTGCGGATCGCAAGCGTCGCCAGTCCGCTTCGTGCGGAGCGGGCGAGCACGACATGCACCCGCCCGTCGGCGCCTGCGTACTTGCAGGCATTCTCCAAAAGCGTCGCGACCATCTTCTCGAGCTTTCCGGCATCGCCGGAAACGACGATATCCTCTTCGATATCGCACGTCAGATCGATGGAACGTTCGAATGCGATCGATTCGAACTGCAATATCAGGCCGTCGGTCATCTCGCTTATATCGACGGGTCCGCATAAGGGGACGGTACCGGAAGACTCGACCTTTGCGAGCGTGAGCATATCGCCGACCAGATTTTGCATGCGCTCGCCTTCGATTCGCGTGCTTTCGAGCCACTGGCTTTCCTCGGCGATCGTATGATCGGGATGCTTCAGCAGAATCGAGGTGTTGGCGAGCATGACGGTCAACGGGGTCTTCAGCTCATGCGATGCATCGGCGACGAACTGCTTCTGCGCGCGCCAGGCCTTCTCGACCGGGCGCAGGGCCCATCGGGCAAGGAAGATCGTGATGACGAGCAAGGCTCCCAAGGCTGCGACGCCTATGATGGACATGGTGGCTGCGGTGCGCCGCCACCCGGAGGCGCTCGCCATGTCCGCGAACGCGACGAGGGCGCCGTCTTCCGTCGTCATCTTCTTGTAGTACAGCCCTTCGACGGGAAGCGAGCCGTATCCGTCCGAAGAGGACAGCACCGTCTTGCACACCTCCGATTCGATGCTTTCGTCTATGCTCGCATTCGTGCGAGACGACACCATGGTCGCGGTTCCGTCGTTCGAGATGGCGTATACGGCGACGGGAATGAAGCCTCCTTGGCGCGCCGGCCCGCCGATGCGGGGCGGCAGGTAGCCTTCTTCGTCCCGATCACCGTGCTCGTCATCGCGGTCCTCGGCATCGTCGCGATCGTCGTCGGGGGGCTTTCTCTCGCCGTCTTTGTCCTGTGCCTGGGCATCATGCCCGATTCCCGCATCGAGGGCCTCGTGCACGGCTTTGATGCCATGCTGGTATTCGATCGCGACGATTCCTGCGAACGAGGCTATGACGACGGTCGTGACGAGCGCCATCGTGATGACGATGAACTGAGCCCTAAGCCGATCGAGCATCGTCGTCTCCCAGGTTCACGCGGTATCCCGCTTTGCGGATCGTGTCGATCGAGACGCCCGAGCCCAGAAAGCGGATCTTCTTGCGGAGGAACGATACGTACGCCTCGACGTTGTTGTCGACCGCAGTGGATTCGACGCCCCAGACCTTCGATATCAGCGTGTCCTTGGACACGATCTGGCCGGGATTCGAAAACAGAATGCGCGCGAGCTCGAATTCCTTGAAGCTCAACGCGATGGACTTGCCGTTGCAGCTCAGATCTCGGCTATCGATATTGAGCGAGAGGTCGCCGGCCTCGATGCGCTCGAAAACGACCTGGCCTTGACGCCGCGTGAGCGCACGCAGATGGGCGAGCAGCTCGGCGGGGGAGAAGGGCTTGGTCATGTAGTCGTCGGCACCTGAATCGAGGCCCTCGATCTTGTCGGGTATCTCGCTGCGGGCGGTGAGCATGAGCACGGGCGTGTCGATGCGCGCGCGTCGAAGCTCCTCGACCACCCGGCATCCGTTCTTGCGCGGCAGCATCACGTCGAGGATGACGATGTCGTAGATGCCGGAGCTCGCGTAATCGTAGCCGTCCTGCCCGTCGTGCACGACATCGGTGACATACCCGTTCTCATTCAGTATGCGGGCGAGGGCGGAGGCGAGCCTGACATCGTCCTCGACGATCAATGCCTGCATGTGTCGCTCCTTGTCACGAGGTTCGAAATCGTATGGCTCCCATTGTATGCGCAACGCTGAAGCGAATCTGAAAAGCCTCGAAAGACTTTCAGATGCCTTTCAGGCTGCGTTCGTACGATGCGTCCATCACGAGAACCAGGAGGATGCCATGAACACGTTTGCCGATGTCTTCGAACGCAAGGAAGTCAAGTATCGCATCTCGCGCCGTCAGTACCGCATGCTGCGTGCAGCTTTCGGCGAACGCATGCAGGAGGATTCCTTCGGACGCTCCTTGGTGACGAGCAGGTATTTCGATACCGAGGAAAGAAGCCTCATCGCACGTTCCCTTGAAAAGCCCTTGTACAAGGAGAAGCTGCGGGTCCGGACGTACGGAACCGATGCCGATCGCGCGTTCGTCGAGCTCAAGAAGAAGTTCAAGGGCATCGTCTACAAGCGGCGCATCGCGATGACGCCCCGTTCGGCCGAACGCTTTCTCGGCGGCTTGCCGTACGATGAGGCATTAGCGTGCGCCCGTGGCGACGAAAGCGCGCGGGATATCGAACCTACGATCCGATCGACGCAGATCGCGCACGAGATAGAGGCGTTCATGGATCGATGGGACGCCCTGACGCCCTCGATGGACATCGCCGTCGACCGCATCGCCCTGGCTTCGGCGGAGACAGACGAGGAGCCGCCGGTCCGCATCACGTTCGACCGCTCCGTCTTCTACCGCGATCCAAGGATGCTCGATGCAGGCTGGACCGAGCTTCTGAACCCCGGCGAAGCGATCATGGAGATCAAGGTCACAGGATCGTACCCGCTTTGGCTCGTGCGCGCGCTCGACGCCGTCGAGGCCTATCCGACCTCGTTTTCGAAGTACGGGGAAGCCTATCGGCGCATCAAGGGCATGAAAGCGGAAGGATGCCTTCCGTCGAATGCGCCTGCCGCATGACCCGCCGGCCGCGCGACGCGGAATCCGCATCGTGTTCGGTGAACCGTTCTCTCGAAAGGACCTCTCGTGCAAGATCTCGTATTCTCCTCGATCCTCGGCACCGCCGAATCGACCGCCGCGAGCGTGACGGCGGCCTCGTTTCTCGCGTGCTGCGCGACATCCATAATCCTCGGGCTCGCCTGCGCCCTCATCTACCGGTACAAGACGAGCTACTCGAAAAGCTTCGTGGTCACGCTTGCTTTGCTGCCCTTGATCGTGCAGATGGTCATCATGCTCGTCAACGGCAATCTGGGCGTCGGCGTCGCGGTCATGGGCGTGTTCAACCTCGTGAGGTTCCGCTCCATTCCCGGCACGGCCAAGGAGATCGGAAGCGTGTTCCTTGCGATGGCGATCGGCCTGGCGACGGGCATGGGCTTCATCGGGCTCGCCGTGCTGTTCGCCGTGATCGTCGGCATCGTGAACATCGTATACGTACGTTCCGGATTCGGCGCGATGCCGGCTTCCCGCAAGACGCTCACGATCAGCGTTCCCGAGGACCTCGAATTCGACGGCGTCTTCGACGAGCCCATCGAAAGGTATGCGTCGAGCTTCGAGCTTTCATCCATCCAGACCACGAACATGGGCAGCCTGTTCCAGCTGCGCTACGACATCACGTTGCGCGAACGCGGCCTTGAGAAGAAGCTCATAGACGAGCTGCGGTGCCTGAACGGCAACCTCAAGATCACGCTCGGAGCCGCGGCGACCCAGAGGGAGGCGCTCTAGCCATGACGAATAGATTTCCGCTCGTTGAGACGTTCGCGCGCAGGATGAGCGGTGCGCATGCCGCCTACGTGCTCTCTTTGCGCTTCGCATTGGCCGTCGCGACCGTCGCATGCGCGGGCATGCTTGCAGGATGCACGACCTCGGGAAGCCCGCAGGAGGTTTCAGGAGCCGCCTCGACCTCGACGGATGACGTCGCGTCCCAGGCGACGCCGGTCGCTTCGGTCGAATACGTGGACCAGAGCCCGTACGATCTCGAGTATTCCGATCGCGACCTGGATGCTTCATACGACGAAGCGTCGGCGACGAAGATCGCGTTCTCCGAGGAATCGGCGGCGGTCGACGGGACGGGAGCGACGGCGGACGGATCGGTCGTGACCATATCCGACGAGGGAACCTATATCGTGTCGGGCTCCGCGTCCGATGCCCAGGTCGTCGTGGCCGCCGACGCCGATGCGGCGAAGGTCCGGATCGTGCTTGCGGGCGCGCGCATTGAGAACGAAACGGCGCCGGCGATCTCCGTCGAATCAGCCGAACAATGCGTCATCACGCTTGCCGAAGGAACCTCGAACGTCTTGGCCTCCGGAGCGAGCGTGGAAGACGAGGCCGATGCCGCCCTGTACGGCACGGCCGACCTCGCCTTGAACGGAACGGGCGCGCTCGACGTGAGCGCGCCTTACGGTAAGGGCATCCATTCGACCGACGGCCTTGTCGTAACGGGCGGCACGTATGCCGTAACCGCGGCGGACGACGGCCTTTCAGGCAAGGATTGCGTCAAGATAGCCGATGGCGATCTGACAATCGAAGCCGGCGCCGACGGCATCAAATCCAGCAACGACGAGGACGAAGGGCGCGGGTTCGTAAGCATCGACGGCGGAACGCTGTCGATAGACGCTGCAGACGACGGAATCCAGGCCGCGCGCTACGTTCGCCTCGGCGGGGGATCCGTGTCCGTCACGGCCGAAGACGACGGCATCCATAGCGACGGGGACGTCGCCCTTGCGGGAAGCACGCTCACGATTTCCGCAGGCGACGACGGCGTGCATGGCGAATACGTGCTCGAAGTCGCCGCGGGCCGAAACGATGTGGATCGAAGCGAAGAAGGGCTTGAAGCCCAGACCATCTACGTGCATGGCGGGGAGACGGCCGTCACATCGAGCGACGACGGCCTGAACGCTTCGACGCCCGAGGCTGAAAAGGATGGATCCTCGCGCACGGCCGCCTATGATCCGGCCTCGCCCTCCGATGCCGAAGAGATCCATCCTGGCGGGGAAGGTATGCCGTCGGCAGGAGGTTTTCCGGGCGGCATGGAGGATTCCGATGCATCCTGCCTGATCGACATTTCGGGCGGCTTCCTCTACGTGAACGCCGCAGGCGACGGCCTCGACAGCAACGGCAATCTCTCCATCGGCGGCGGGACGACGGTCGTGTCCGGTCCCGAGGACGGCGGCAACGGAGCGCTCGATTACTCGCTCGAAGGCACGTACGAAGGCGGAACCGTGCTCGCCGTCGGCAGCTCGGGCATGGCGCAGGGGTTCTCCGGCGCTTCGGGCGTCTGGGCCGCAGCCGATGTCGACGGCGACGCGGGCGACGCGGTCTCTCTCGTCGACGCGGAGGGGAACATTCTCGCATCGCTTGTCTCCGATAAGGCGTTCCAGTCCGTCATCGTCGCATCCGACAGGCTGCATGAAGGCTCCGAGGCCCGCATCGTCGTCGGAGGCGAGGCGAGCGGTGCATCATCCTTGTCGAACCTTGCGGCCGCCGTCACGTCGGGCGGGGTTCTTTCGGGCGGCACGGCGACAAACGTCACGGCCTCGACATCGACGACGGTGTCGTTCGGCATGGGCGGCGGCGGTCCCGCCGGCGATCGACCTGAAGGCGGAAGCGGGCCGACGCCGTAGCGACGACGTTTCCTGGCAGCCGGCCATCGAAGGAGTTGCAAAAGGAGGACGGATGCGTTTCGCCCTCCTTATCTTTTACGCGCTTTTGCTACACTCCAAGGGAAACGGCATCGCATGGCGAAGGAGGCCGGAATGCGCATCGTGAGACGCGAGGACCTGGAAGATCGGGAGGACGGCGCCCTGTCCGCGGATGCTGCGCGGGCCGCGCAAAGCGAAGGACGCGATGCGCCCGCCGCCTCCGATCGCCTGCGCACCGAATTCCAGCGCGACCGCGACAAGATCCTCCATACCAAGAGCTTTCGGCGCCTATCGCATAAGACGCAGGTCTTCATCGCCGTCGAGGGCGACCATTTTCGTACGCGCCTCACGCATACGCTCGAAGTGGCCCAGGTCGCGCGCACGATCGCGCGGGCGCTCGGACTGAACGAGGATCTGACCGAAGCCATCTCGCTTGGCCACGATCTGGGGCATACGCCGTTCGGCCACGCGGGGGAGCGCGCTTTGCGCGCGTGCATCGCACGTCATAGGGGCATGGCGTCGGATGACGCGCGTGTGCCCGATCTCTTCCGCCACAACGAGCAGAGCCTGCGCGTCCTCGAGGTCATCGAGGGCGGCGGTCGCGGCCTGAACCTCACGGCGGAGGTGCGCGACGGCATCGTGCGCCATACGGGGAAGCAGCGCGCGAAGACGCTTGAAGGCCGCGTCGTCGCCATCGCCGATCGCATCGCCTACGTGAACCATGATATCGACGACGCGATCAGGGCAGGCATTCTCAAGGAATCGGAGCTTCCGGAGCGTACGCATGCCTTGCTCGGGTGCGATCACTCGAGCCGTATCGAGACGCTCGTCGTCAATATGGTCGAGACCTCGGCGCACGAGGGCGACATCCGCCTGAGCGACGACGTCGGGGCTGCCATGAACGAGCTGCGCACGTTCCTGTTCCAGGCCGTCTACACCGCCCCTTCGGTTATGGCGCAGGTCGACAAGGCCGTCCATGTCCTCTCCGAGCTCTTCGAATATTTCGTCGCGCATATCGAGGACGTGCCGTCGGAATACCGTGCGATATCGCCGAACGACGATGTGCGCGCCGCGACCGACTATGTGGCGAGCATGACCGACCGGTATGCCCGCGGCGTCTTCGAAGAGCTCTTCATTCCGCGCAGCCGCATCCCGTTCGCGCGACGTCCGTAGCAATGCTCTGCACGCACAGGCGTGCGTGCGACCTTCATTCTTGCGAGCGGATGCGGGCGTTTCTTCATGGAGACGGCCCGGTGTTTCGAACGGCCTGCAAGAAGGCTATAATCTCGCCTCATGACGCTTGATTCCTGGAAAGATCCGTTCAAAGCAGCCTGGCCCATCATGGCCGGGTACGTCGTGCTGGGCCTGCCCTGCGGCATTCTGGGCGTCGCGGCCGGCATGGATGTATGGATGGTCGCCGCCATGAGCATCCTGTTCTACTCGGGAGCAGGGCAGTATATGATTCCGAACATGTGGCTCGCCGGCAACCCCATCGGCGCCATCGTGCTCAGCGTATCGCTCGTCAACTCGAGACAGACCTTGTACGGCGCGTCGCTCTCGCAGTTCTGCGATGCGGCGTCGAAACGCCTTGCCTGCCTGTTCGGCGCAACCGTCACCGACGAAAGCTTCGGCGTGAACCTCGCGCGTTTCATGAACGGAGGCTGGAGCGTCTCCGATGCGCTGCGTGTGAACGTGCTTTCCCAGAGCTCTTGGATCCTCTCCAATGTCGCCGGCGCCGTTGTGGGCGCCGCGATCTCGGTTCCGACCGCACTTGCCTCGTTCGCCATGACCTCGCTGTTCATCTGCTTGCTTTCCATGCAGAAGGCTTCGCCCGAGAACTTCGTGGCCATCGGCGGGGCCGTTGCGGGCGTCGTGCTGTGCAAATCGGTCGGCCTTACGGGTCCGGCCATCCTCGTCGGCGCCCTCGTCGGCGTCGCCGCCGCGGTCGTCTTCTCCCGTCGCACGACGCCCGGGCCTTCGGGCGCTTCCGGCGCGACCGACATCAGGATGGGGGGATAGGCGTGCCCGCATCCGACTTCCTCGTCATACTCGTGCTGTGCGCCACGACGATGGTCCTTTGCCGCGTCGCGCCGGTATTCGCGCTCAAAGGCAAGGAGCTGCCGCCGGGCTTCGTGACGGCCCTCGGGTTCATCCCACCCGCCGCCTTTGCTGCACTTGTTGCGAACGACCTGTTCAAACCCGATTTATTCGTTGGCGACGCATGGACGTGGATAGCCCCGCTCATCGCTGCGGCCATCGTCGCGGTCGTCGGCATCAAGACGAAATCCATGGCCTGGTGCATCGTCGTCGGCGTGGGCGCGCTTGCCGCCCTCTCTTCCGCTCCGGCGGCCCTGCTTTAAGCGCTCTTCCACCTCGCCTTGCACCCCTTCGCGCGTTTTACCTTGCATATTCTTCCCTACTATATGCGTAATTTTGCATATTCGCCCTTGAAAATCTGTTCTTATCGTTTTTCTATTCATAGGTAACACGACGGAAAGAATACGTTCCTATACTTTCGCCATGCGGCTTCCCAGAAGATGTGCGCCGCATCTGGCGCATGCATCCTTTAAGCCGGTACCGAGAGACCGAAAAGGAGAAACACGTGGATACCCCGTCCTACCGCCATACCGTCGCATCCGAATCGTCTGCAGATCTTGCGCGCGCCCTCGAGGAGGCGACATCCAAGGGCAGGATGCGTCCTGCGGCTCTTGCGCTTGCCGACGGCACCGTCTTTTTCGGCCGCGCATGCGGCGCGTCGGGCGAGGCGCTCGGAGAGATCTGCTTCAATACCTCGCTCGAAGGCTATCTCGAGATCATCACCGACCCATCCTATGCCGGGCAGATCGTTGCGCTCACCTATCCTCAGATCGGGAACTACGGCGTCGCGCTCGCCGATGCGCAGGCCGCGCATCCTGCCTTGCGCGGACTCGTCGTCGCCGACCTGTGCGTCGAACCCTCGAATTGGCGAAGCGATCTGTCCTTGGGCGAATATCTGCGTATCGAAGGGGTCATCGGCGTCGAAGGCATCGATACGCGCGCGCTCGTGCGCCGCATCCGCTCGACAGGCGCCCAGGCGGCCGTCATCTCGACGACGGATCTCGATCCCGAATCGTTGCGCGCCAAGGCGCAGGCCGCACCCTCGATCGCAGGCGAAAACCTCGTGCGCTCGGCGAGCTGCGAGACGCCCCGCCGCTTCGTTCCCGACGTTCGCGCGCATGCGTTCGCCCAGGCTCCGGCTTCTCCTGCGCGCCATCGTGTCGTCGCCTACCACTGCGGCGTCAAACGTTCCATCCTCGAAGGGCTTGCGCGCGCCGGATGCGAGGTGACGGTCGTGCCGTGGGATATGCCGGCCGATGACGTTGCAGCCATGAAGCCTGACGGCGTATTCCTCAGCAACGGGCCCGGCGACCCGGATGCGGTCAAGGAAACCTACATCCAGGTCGAACGCCTTATCGGCAGGGTTCCCGTCTTCGGCATCTGCCTCGGGCACCAGATGGTGTCGCTCGCAGCGGGCGCTGCGATGGAAAAGCTCAAGTTCGGACATCGCGGCGGCAATCACCCGGTGATGAACCTCGTGACCGGACGTGTCGAGATCACGGCGCAGAACCATGGGTTCGGCCTCGTGTTCCCTTCGCTCGGCCCGCTTGTGCCCGAGCTTTCGGGCGGTGCGTCCGACCATGTAGGCGATCTGCGCTTCTGGTCGCGCCGCCGTATCGCGCCCGTCGTCGAGAACGAGCGCTTCGGGCGCATCCGCCTGACGCACGTCAACCTCAACGACGGTACCTGCGAAGGCATCGCGATGCTCGATCATCCCTGCTTCAGCGTCCAATACCATCCCGAGGCGTCGCCCGGGCCGACCGATGCGCACTACCTGTTCACGGCCTTCATGCGCCTTATGGACGGCGACGAGGCCTATCTCGGTATCGACAGCGCCGCCGATCGCCTCGGCGAATGGTCGTTTACTCAGGATACGGAGGCTTTCCATGCCTAAACGCACCGACATCTCCAAAATCCTCGTCATCGGATCGGGTCCGATCGTCATAGGCCAGGCCTGCGAATTCGATTATTCGGGAACGCAGGCATGCAAGGTGCTCAAGGACGAGGGCTACGAGGTCGTCCTCGTGAATTCGAATCCCGCCACCATCATGACCGATCCTGCGCTCGTGGACCGCACCTATGTCGAGCCCATCACGCCGGATTTCATCGAGAGGATCATCGAGGCGGAGCGCCCCGACGCGCTCCTGGCCACGATAGGGGGCCAGACGGCGTTGAACGCCGCGGTGTCGCTCGCGAGATCCGGCGTGCTCGAGCGCTTCGGCGTCGAACTCATCGGCTGCGACCTTCCCGCCATCGAAACCGGCGAGGATCGCAAGCTCTTCGCCGAGGCCATGGCCGATATCGGCGTCGAAATCGCTCGAAGCGGCTATGCCTATGCGCTCGACGATGCGCTCGCCCTTGCCGAATCGATCGGATATCCCGTGGTGCTCCGTCCCTCGTTCACGCTCGGCGGCGCGGGCGGCGGCATCGCCCACGATGCGAACGAGCTGCGCGACATCGTCTCGCAGGGCCTCGAGCTTTCGCCCACAGGCGAGGTGCTCGTCGAAGAGAGCATCGAGGGGTGGAAGGAATACGAGATGGAGGTCATGCGCGATACGGCCGGCAACGGCATTATCGTGTGCTCTATCGAGAACCTCGATCCTATGGGCGTGCACACGGGCGACTCGATCACCGTCGCTCCCGCCCAGACGCTGTCCGACATCGAGTACCAGCGCATGCGCGCCGCATCGCTTGCCATCCTCGAGCGCGTCGGCGTCGAGACCGGCGGCTCGAACGTGCAGTTCGCCGTCAATCCGACGGACGGACGCCTCATCGTGATCGAGATGAACCCGCGTGTGTCCCGTTCAAGCGCGCTCGCATCGAAGGCGACGGGCTTTCCTATCGCGAAGGCAGCGGCGCGGCTGGCGGTCGGATACACGCTCGACGAGATCATGAACGACATCACGAAGGCGACGCCCGCCTGCTTCGAGCCGTCGATCGACTACTGCGTCGTGAAGGCGCCCCGTTTCGCCTTCGAGAAGTTCAAGGGTACCGACACCACGCTTTCCACCCGCATGAAGGCGGTCGGCGAGATCATGGCGATCGGGCGCAGCTTCGAGGAGGCGTTCGGCAAGGCCATGCGCTCGCTTGAGAACGGCCGTGCGGGCATGGGCGTCGATGGTGCGGATGCCTTCGACGAGAGCCGCTTCGCCGAATTCGTCGGCCGTCCGACCGAAGACCGCATCTTCTACGTCGCCGAGGCGCTTCGTCGCGGATGGACGGTGGCGGACGTGCACGACGCCTGCGGGATCGACCCCTGGTTTCTCTCGCGCATCCGTGACGTGATGAAGGCCGCACGCGTCGTCGACGGGCGTCGTCTCGAGGAGTTCGATGCCCGCACGATGCGCGCCGTCAAGCGCCTGGGGCTTTCCGATGCGCAGATCGCGCAGCTGACCGGGTCGGAGGAACGGATCGTGCGGGCGTTTCGCAAAGGCTTGGGCGTCACGCCGACGTTCAAGACCGTGGATACCTGCGCGGCCGAGTTCGAAGGACGCACCGAATACCACTACAAGACCTACGAAGAGCCCTATCTGAGCCCTGGCGCCTGCGTCGCGCGTCAGGACGATCCCGAGATCGCGCCGTGCGACCGCCCGCGTGCGATGATTCTCGGCGCCGGTCCGAACCGCATCGGCCAGGGCATCGAGTTCGACTACTGCTGCGTGCATGCGGCCTATGCGCTGCACGACGCGGGTTTCGAGACCGTCATGGTCAACTGCAACCCCGAAACGGTCTCGACCGACTACGACACGTCCGACCGCCTGTATTTCGAGCCTCTCACCTACGAGGATGTCATGGATATCGTAGACGTCGAGCAACCCGCGGGCGTCGTCGTGACGCTCGGAGGCCAGACCCCGCTCAAGCTCGCGCGCATGCTTGCCGAGTCGGGCGTGCGCATCATGGGCACGCAGCCCGAGGCGATCGACCTGGCCGAGGATCGCGAACGTTTCGCGGCCGTGCTCGAGCGCATCGGCGCGGCCTACCCGGACGCCGGCATGGCGTCGAGCCTCGACGAGGCTCGCACGGTGGCGCGGCGCATCGGGTTTCCATTGCTCGTACGTCCGAGCTACGTGCTCGGCGGTCGAGGCATGGTCATCTCCTACGATGCCGCGTCCTTATCCGACTACATGGACCAAGCCGTGCGCATTTCGCCAGAGCATCCGGTCTATCTGGACAGATTCCTTGAAGATGCCTGCGAATGCGACGTCGACGCGCTGTGCGACGGACAGGAGGTCTACATCGGCGGCGTCCTCGAGCATATCGAGGAAGCAGGCATCCATTCGGGAGATTCCGCATCGTGCATTCCGCCGTTCTCCTTCTCGGATCGCGTGGTGGGCCAACTGCGCGACCTCACGCGCACGCTTGCGCTCGAGCTGGGCGTGCGCGGCCTCATCAACGTGCAGTACGCCGTGAAGGGCGATACGATCCATGTCATCGAGGCCAATCCGCGCGCAAGCCGCACGGTGCCGTTCGTATCGAAGGCGACGGGCGTGCCTCTTGCGAAGTGCGCCGCGCTCGTCATGGCGGGGTGGAAGATCGCCGATCTGGGGCTTCCGCCCGACGATCGACGCCTGAAGCACTTCTGCGTCAAGGAGGCCGTCATGCCGTGGGGACGCTTCCCCGGTGCCGACATCGTGCTCGGACCTGAGATGAAATCCACCGGCGAGGTCATGGGCATCGCCGACACGTACCCTGAGGCATTCGCGAAAACGCAGATCGCCATCGCGTACGGCCTTCCGCGTTCCGGAACCGCGTTCATTTCCGTATGCGACCGCGACAAACGGCATATCCTGCCGATCGCGCGGGCCATCCAGCGACTCGGCTTCAGGATAGCGGCGACCGAAGGGACGGCCCGAGCGTTGCGGGGCGGCAACGTCGCCTGCGAGACGGTGCGCAAGATCTCCGAGGCGCATCCGAACATCGGCGACGCCTTGGCGGCAGGCGAGGTGTCCTTCATGGTGAACACGCCCTTCGGCCGCACGACGCGCTCCGACGGCTATGCGCTGCGCACCGAGGCGGTCAAGCACGGGGTCACATGCGTCACGGCCCTCTCCGGCGCGAGCGCGTTCGTCGCGGCGCTCGAGGCCGCGGCCGACGCTCCCGACGGGTTTTCCATCCGTGCGCTGCAAGACCTGGAGGTCTATGATGTCACGGTGAGGCGCTGAGCGAAGAAGGGAGCGGATCTGTGGATTACGAAGGAAGACGCGTGCTCGTCGCCGTGAGCGCGGGCATCGCCGCCTATAAGGCGTGCGAAGCCGTCTCGGCGCTCGTGGGACGCGGCTGCTCGGTGCGCGTCATCATGACGCCTGAAGCGACGAAGTTCGTGGGGCCGCTCACGTTCGAAGCCCTGACCGGCAAGAAGGTCTATTCCGATACGTTCGATTACAGCGACGACGCATCGATCAAGCATATCGTCTTCGCACAAGAGGCCGAGGCGGCGATCGTGGTACCTGCGACAGCCGACGTCATCGCGAAGATGGCATGCGGCATCGCCGACGACATGGTCTCATCCACGCTGCTCGCGACGACGTGTCCGATCATCGTCTGTCCCGCCATGCACGCGGATATGTACCGCAATCCGTCGGTCGAGAAGAATCTGGGCACGCTTGCCGCACGCGGCGTGCGGCTTGTCGGTCCGGGAGAGGGGCGTCTCGCATCGGGCGATATCGGCCGCGGACCGCTCGCTCCTGTCGACGACATGGTCGCTGCGGTCCTGGCGGTTCTGGACGCGCCTCGGCGCTAGCCGTCCGTCGCCCTATCGCTTCGCGGGAAACGGGCAGACGTCCGCCACGAAGCATTCCGCGCATCGAGGATTCCGCGCCTGGCAGAACTCGCGGCCGAAGTGGACCCACTGATGGTTGATGAAGAGCCAGTCGGGTTTCGGATAGATGCGCAGGAGCTTCAATTCGACCTTCTCGGGCGTGTCGTCGTTGCGGGTGGCGAATCCGAGCCGATGCGCGATGCGGAAGACGTGCGTGTCCACGGCGATGCCTTGGGCATCGCGAAACGCCTGCGCCATGACGACGTTCGCGGTCTTGCGGCCGACGCCCGGAAGGCGTGTCAGCTCATCCATCGTGCGCGGCACGACGCCGCCGAAGTCGCAGACCACGGTCTGCGCGCACCCGATGACCTTCTTGGCCTTGGTGCGGAAGAACCCGAGCGGATGGATGATCTCTTCGACGCGGGCGAGCGGGGCGTTCGCCAATGCGTAGGCATCGGGGAATTCGGCGAACAGGATCGGCGTCACCTTGTTGACGGCGGCGTCGGTGCATTGCGCCGAGAGGACGACGGCGATGGTAAGCGTGAACGGATCTATGTGGTCGAGCGAGCATGCGCCCTCGCCGTAGCGCTCGAACATGCGCCGTTCGATCTCGGCGGCGCGCGCCCGCTTATCCGTCAGGTTCTCTCGTGCCATGCGTTCCCCCTCAGGCGTCGGATCGGATATGCCGACGCGGTTCTTTCTACGTATTCTCGAAGAAGGACGGGCGCTGTCAACGTCCGCGCCGCCGATTCTTCCGTAAAATCTCAGCGGCGCATCCTCAGGCGCGCCATCATTCAGACCGAAAGCGAACGTATGCTGATCCATTCCCTTGCGAAAGCCCTCTTCGACGCCGACGCGCTCGCCGCCGTCGCGGCAAAGCTCGATGCGGGGCAGGACGCCGCCCTCGGCGTCGCTGCATCCGCGCGTCCTTTCATCGTGGCCGCGCGCTATGCGATGAAGCCGCAGAGCATGCTCGTCATCGTGCCGGGCGAAGAAGGCGCATCCGCATTCGCCTCGAGCCTTTCCGCCTACATCGGGGATGCCGCGGTCGCGCGCTTCCCATTGCGTGAGGATTATCCGTTCGCGCCCAAGAAGGCGAATGCCAAGACGGTCGCCCTGCGCACGCGGGCGGCATGGGCCCTTGCATCGGGCGAGCCCGTCGTCGTGGTGGCGAGCGCCGCGTCCATGGTGCGCCGCCTTCCGCCGAGCGACGCGGGCGTCTTCGCGCCGATCGAGCTTGCGCCGGGCCGCGAGCCCGTCGATCCTTCGACCGGGGAGGCGCTCGATTTCGCTGCCTTCGCCGATGCGCTCGTCGCCCGCGGGTTCGAGAATGCCGGAGAGCTCGACGGGCCGGGCACGTTCTGCGTGCGCGGCGGCACCGTGGACGTCTTCCCGGGCACCGGGGTGTTTCCCGTGCGCGTCGATTTCTTCGGAGACGAGATGGACGGGATACGCCGCGTCGTGCCGGGCACCGGCCAATCCATCTCGTCGCTCGCGTCGTTTTCCATCTTCCCCGTGCGCGAATACCGCCTGTCCTCGCGCGCCGTCAAACGGGCGTCGGATGCCGTCGCCTCTCGGGCCGCCACCGATCCCGTGTGGCGAGACCTCTACGACAAGCTGGGAGAAGGCGTCGATTTCGAAGGGGCCGACGCGTTGCTTCCTCATCTGTACGCGCGCACCGACACGCTCGGCGCCTACGTGCGTCCCGATGCGCTCGTGGTCCTCAGCGAGCCGCGCAGCCTGATCGATGACGCGGCCCATGCCGCAGACGATGCCGCCCGGCGCGCCCAAGGAAGCCATATCCCTGCGACCGGGCTGTACGCCGAGGCGTCCGACCTCGATTTCGGCGCCGCGCCTCGCTTCACCCTGGCGTCCATCATGCGCGTCGGCGGCATGCTCGACGAGGAGCTCCCGGTCAAGCGCACCGATGTCGCCGGCGACGGCGACAAGCTGATCGCCAAGCTGCGCTCGCTCATCGACCAGCGATACACCGTGGCCTTCTGCGTGCCGCAGTATCGGGCCCGCCAGGACATGAAGCTTCTGTTCGTCGATGCGGGGCTGCCCATCGTCGAGGCGCTCGATGCGGCAGGAGGGGATCGGCACCCTCTGAAACGCGGCGTGGTGAACGTCGTGGACGTGGACGTGCCGCTCGGCATGGTCATTCCCAAGTCCAAGCTCGCCATCGTGTCGATCCACGACCTCCAAGGCCGCGCATCCGCCGTCGCGCGGCGCCGTCGCGTGGATGCGACCGAGATCACGTTTCCGTTCAAGCCGGGCGATTACGTCGTCCACGCCGCCCATGGCGTCGCGTTCTTCCGCGGTCTGGTGCGTCAGGACGTCGGCGGCACGATGCGCGACTACCTGCAGCTCGAATACGCGGAGAACGACAAGCTCTTCGTTCCCGTCGAACAGCTCGACCGCATCACGCGCTATGTGGGCCCCGAGGGCAGCAGCCCGCGTCTGACGCGCCTGAACACGTCGGACTGGTCGCGTGCGATGTCCAAGGCGCGCGCATCCACCAAGCAGCTCGCGTTCGACCTGGTGGACGTCTATACGCGCCGCTCGTCCGTGCCGGGCTTCCGCTATTCCCCCGACAATCCCTGGCAGAAGGAGATGGAAGACGCGTTTCCCTACGCCGAGACGCCCGATCAGCTTTCCGCCATCGCAGAGGTCAAGGCCGACATGCAGTCTTCGCGGCCTATGGATCGTCTGGTCTGCGGCGACGTGGGATTCGGCAAGACCGAGGTCGCTCTGCGCGCGGCGTTCAAAGCCGTCCAGGACGACAAGCAGGTCATGGTGCTCTGTCCGACCACCATCCTCGCGCAGCAGCACTACGCCACGTTCAAGGACCGCTTCGAGCCGTTCCACGTGAGCGTCGAGGTGCTCTCGCGCTTCAGAACGCCTGCCGAGCAGAAGGAAACGCTTGCCGGATTCGCCGACGGGACCGTCGACGTGCTCGTGGGCACGCATCGCCTGCTGTCGCGCGACGTGAATCCACGTGATCTGGGACTCGTCATCATCGACGAAGAGCAGCGCTTCGGTGTGGGACATAAGGAGCAGCTCAAGAACCTGCGCGAGCATATCGATGTGCTGACGCTTTCCGCCACGCCCATTCCGCGCACGCTGCAGATGAGCCTGTCGGGCGTGCGCGATACGAGCCTGATCCTCACGCCGCCTGACGAGCGCCGGCCGGTCGAGGTGCACGTGGGGGAGTGGGACCCCGACATCGTGTCCGACGCCATCAGGCGCGAGATGCAGCGCGGGGGCCAGGTGTACTACGTGTCGAACCGCGTGAGGACGATCGAGGACGCGCTCGATCACGTGCGGGACGCGGCTCCCGAGGCGCGCATCGGCGCGGCCCACGGCAAGATGGGCAAGGAAGAGCTCGAAGCCGTCATGGAGGATTTCGCGGCGGGGGCCATAGACGTGCTCGTTGCGACGACGATCATCGAAAGCGGCATCGACAACCCGCATACCAACACGCTTGTCATCGAAGATTCGCAGCGTTTGGGACTAGCGCAGATGTACCAGCTCAAAGGACGTGTCGGGCGCAGCTCGCTGCAGGCCTACGCCTATTTCATGTTCCCGAGCGAGGTTCCGTTGACCGAAGAGGCCACCGCGCGCCTGCAAGCCATCGACGAGCATCGCGAGCTCGGGAGCGGCATGCAGGTCGCCATGCGCGACCTCGAGATCCGGGGAGCCGGCAGCCTTCTGGGCGCGGAGCAGAGCGGGTCGGTGAGCGCCGTCGGCTTCGATCTGTTCGCCCAGATGCTCGCGACCGCGTTCAACGACGCCCGAGAGGGCAGGCCGTTGGACGATAGGGCGCCGCAAGCGCTTTCCGATATCACGCTCAACGTGCCCGGCAGCGCGTTCATCTCGGAAGACTATGTGCCCGACACCGACGAGCGCGTGCTTTTGTACCGACGCGCGGCGTTCGCCGACACGCCGGGCGCCGTGGACGACCTTGCGGCCGCCATCGTGGAGGCTCACGGCGAGATGCCTGAGGAGTGCCTCGCCCTGATCACGCGCGCCCGCATCCGCGCCTGGTGCGGCGAGCACGGCGTGCGCCTCGTGAACGTGGTAGCAGGCAGACTCAACGTGGAACCCATCGCGCTTTCGCCCGAAACGATGAAGGATCTCAGGCGCCACGGCGGCCGTTTCGTCACGGCGGCCAAGCGTCTGGTCGTGCCCGTCAAGTATTTCAATGCCGAGGGAGACGCCCAGCTCCTTGCAGCGATCGCCGCGTTCCTCGAGCAGACGACGTAAGGAGGAGAATCATGGATATCGGCATCCTTTCCAGCTGCAGCGTCTTCAAGGGCGTGGACCTCGCATCCATCGACGCGGTCCTGCATTCCGCCGCCGCCCGCGAGAAGACGTATGCGAAGGGCTCGTACGTCTATCGTCAGGGCGACATCGTCAAATCCATGGGCATCGTGCTCGAAGGGCGCGTGCGCATCGAAAGCACCGACGTATGGGGCAATACGAACCTGATCGGAAGCGGCAAGCCCGGATCGGTGTTTGCCGAGACCTACGCCGCCGTGCGCGACACGCCGCTCATGGTCGATGTCGTCGCGGACGATGATTGCCGCATCGTGTTCTTGGACGTCGCGCGCATTCTGGCGGGGGACGGCGTCGATGATGCGACGGGGATGCAGGTGACGCGCAATCTCGTGCTCACCTTCGCTCAGAAGAACCTCGGGCTTTCGCGGCGCATCATGCATTCGACTCCCAAGACCATCCGCGCGCGCCTCGTCTCGTATCTTTCGTACGAAGCCACGAAGCACGGATCGAACGAATTCGACATTCCGTACGACCGCCAACGTTTGGCCGACTACCTCTCGGTCGACCGCAGCGCCCTTTCAAGCGAGATCGGAAAGATGCAGCGCGAGGGGCTTCTCGATGCGCGACGCAGCCATTTCATCCTGAAATCGCCGCTCGAATAGGTTCAGGCGCCGTTCGATCGCGGAATCATGCCGTTCGCGGCGATTCGACCGAAAACCTGCCGTTCGCCCGCGCCTTGCGACACACGGGTCCGCGCATCACGGGACCCCCACAACCTATAGGTACATTTCCACCATATCCACTATGGATGGAATGATGACCGGCATGTGCTTTTCTCTGCCGCTCGCGTCGCATCTCGCGGACGCAGACGTCGGCGACAGGTATATTGCAGGTGATGCGGTTGCATTTCGCACCGAAAGGGGGAGCGTCGAAAACCGTCGGCGCGAAGCGGTGTATCGCCGCGCGGATGGTCCCGCTCATCCGCCCATGCGTTGTCACGCGTCCTCTTTCGTTGCTACCATTCCGAATTGCGCGCCTCGCCGGCGCGCCGGGGACCGATCGTCGCCTCGCGGCGGCACGACATTCGAAAGAAGGCATTCGTGGAACTGATCTCGGCGCTTATCCTCATGCCCTGCTTCGCCGCGTTGGTCATGCTCTTCATCAGGCAGGACAAGGCGCGTGCGGTCCTGTCGGCGTCGTTCGCCGCGATCATCGCCGCGCTTTCCGTCGCGTTCGCGGCCGTCTACCTGCCTCAGGGGTCCGTGTCGGTCGAGCTTCCCGCGTCGTACGCGTCCGCGCTCGGCGGCATAGGGTTCGTGCTCGATCTTGTGGTCGGAGCGTTCATCCTGGCCTATGCGGTGCGCTACAAGCGAACGCTTGCGGCCGCGCTCGTGCTCGTGCAGATCGTCGGTGCCATCGCCATCGAGGCGGCGCTTTCCGACGGCGTCGAGTTCTCGACGGCGATGCATATCGACGCGCTCGCCGTCGTCATGGTGCTCATCATCGGTGTGATCGGCTCGGGCATCTGCGTGTATTCCCTAGGCTACATGAAGGATTTCCAAGACATCCATGCCGATCAGAAGGACCGCCGCCCGTGGTTCTTCGCGGTCATTTTCGCGTTCCTCTCGGCCATGTACAACGTCGTGCTCGTCGATAACCTGTCGTGGATGTACACCGCCTGGGAGATCACCACGCTGTGCTCGTTCCTCCTGATCGGCTTCACGAAGACCGAAGAAGCGATAGATAATGCGTTTCGCCAGATCGTCATGAACATGCTCGGAGGCATCGCATTCCAGGCCGCCATCGCGTATCTGTGCATCGAAGGGCTTCCGCTCACCATGAGCGCCTTTCTCGCGCAGGGCGCGCAAGGATCGGCCCTCTTCGCCCTGCCCGTGGCGCTGCTCGCGTTCGCCGGCATGACGAAAGCCGCGCAGATGCCCTTCCATACCTGGTTGCTCGGCGCCATGGTCGCGCCCACGCCCACGAGCGCGCTTCTGCATTCCTCCACGATGGTCAAGGCCGGCGTCTTCCTGCTCATCAAGCTCGCGCCTCTCTTCCTCGTCTATCCGACCGCATCGGCCATGGTCATCGCCGTGGGCGGCTTCACGTTCCTGATGTCGTCGCTGCTCGCCATCTCGCAATCCAATGCCAAGCGCGTGCTCGCGTACTCGACCATCGGCAACCTCGGCCTGATCGCGGCCTGCGCCGGCGTCGGCACGCCCGAGGCGGTCTGGGCGGCCATCTTCCTGATCATCTTCCACGCCGCGGCGAAGAGCCTGCTGTTCCTCTGCGTCGGCTCTGCCGAGCACCAGATCGGCTCCCGCGACATCGAATCCATGGACGGCCTGTTCGACCGCATGCCGCGCCTTGCGCGCTACATGATGCTCGGCTGCATGGGCATGTTCATCGCCCCGTTCGGCATGCTCATCTCCAAATGGGCTTCGCTCGTGTCGTTCGCCTCGACCGGCCAGGTCCTTCTGCTCGGCATGCTTGCGTTCGGCTCTGCCGCCACGTTCATGTTCTGGGCCAAGTTCATCGGGAAGCTTTCCGGCGTCGCCGCGCATGCGGAAAACCAGGAGATGAAGATCCATCGGAGCGAATGGGCGACCATCGGCCTCATGGCCGTGCTCACCGTCGGGTGCGCCGTGTTCATGCCGCTGCTGTCCGCCGGCTTCGTCGAGCCGTATCTCGCTTCCACCTATGCGATGGCAGGCGACGTGATCGGCGCCGACAACATGCTCATCACGAGCGTCTCGTCGGCCTTCATCGTCGCCGTGATGTTCGGCGCGCTCGGACATGCCCGCAAGCGTATCGTTCCAATATATCTGGGCGGCGTCACGATCGACAAGTCGGCGCGCACGTTCCGCGATTCCATGTCCAAGCCTCGTCAGGCGACCGCGCGCAATTGGTATCTCGAAGACATCTTCGGCGAGCGCATCCTCGACAAGCCGGCCACCGTCATCTCCGCAATCGCGGTCGTGGTCGGGCTTGCGGCTTCGGCGGCGTTTTCCGTGGCTTCCTTCGAGACGGCCATCGCGCTTCCGATGTACGCCTCGGTCGGCACGGTCGGCGACGACCTGCTGCGAACCTTGATCGGCACTGTCGCCTTCGCCGTTCTCGGTCCTGTCGTCGGCTGCCTTCTCGCGGGAGCCGACCGCATCGTCACCGCGCGCATGCAGGGCCGCGTCGGCCCGCCGCTGCTGCAGCCTTATTACGACGTGCGCAAGCTGCTCGTGAAAGACGACGTCGCGGTCAATTCCGTGGAAGACGTCTATGTCACCTGCGCGCTCATTTTCGCATTGCTTTCCGGGGGCACGTTCTTCGGCGGCGGGAACTTCCTGATGTGCGCGTTTCTGATCACGCTGTCGGCGCTCTTCTTCATCCTGGCCGCGTATTCCACGCGCTCTCCCTATGCGGAAATCGGCGCCGATCGCGAAACGGTGCAGGTCATGGCTTATGAGCCGGTCATCCTTTTCATGGCGGTCTGCATGTTCCTCGCGATCGGCACCTTCGATGTCGCGGGCGTCGCGCTCTACAGCCGTCCGCTGATCGTCGTCTGCATTCCCGTATTCCTCGCGCTGATGTTCGTGCTCACCATCAAGCTGCGCAAATCGCCCTTCGACCTGTCCTATTCGCATCATGGGCACCAGGAGATCGTCAAGGGCATCACCACCGAGATGAGCGGACGCACGCTCGCGAAGGTCGAGGTCATGCACTGGTGCGAAAGCGTGCTCTTCCTCGGATGGGTCGGCATGTTCTTCGTGTGGGGCAATCCCGTCTCCTATGTCCTCGCCGTCGCGGTCGCGCTTGCCGCCTGGCTGCTCGAGATCTTCATAGACAACAATTTCGCACGCGTGAAATGGCAGGCCATGCTCAAATGGGCGTGGATCGTCGGCGGCGTGCTCGGCATCGGCAACATCGCCGCGCTGTGCGCCTTCATCGTCTTCTAGGGAGTCTGATATGAGCTACGTATCCAAATCGCCCTGGGTCATCCACTACGACGCGAGCAGCTGCAACGGCTGCGACATCGAAGTGCTCGCGTCCTTGACGCCGCTCTACGACGCCGAACGCTTCGGCGTCATCAACACCGGCAACCCCAAGCATGCCGACATCTTCCTGGTGACCGGCTCGGTCAACGAGCGCAACATCAAGGTCATCCAAGAGATCTACGACCAGATGGTCGACCCAAAGGTGGTCGTCGCGGTGGGCATCTGCGCCTGCTCGGGCGGTATCTTCCATGATTGCTACAACGTGATCGGCGGCGTCGATCAGGCCATTCCGGTCGACGTCTACGTCCCCGGCTGCGCGGCGAGCCCCGAGAACATCATCGACGGCGTCGTGCGCGGCGTGGCGGTGCTCGAGCAGAAGGCCGCCGAGCTCGCCTCGGCGAGGAAAGGAGCCTAGAAGATGGCATTCGATTCGACGTTCGTCGATATTCCCGTCGATCGGCTGCATGCGGTCGCGCAGGAGAAGCATGACGAAGGGTTCCGCTTCGTGCAGATGCTCTGCCGCATGGCCGATCCCGGCATCGACGTCATCTACACCTTCATGAAGGACGGCGCGGTCGAGAACTACGCCCTGCGCTCGGTCGATTCCGAGACGCAGGCGGTTCCTTCCATATCAGACCTGTTCATGGCCGCGTTCGCGAACGAAAACGAGGCGCACGACCTTTTCGGGTTGAACGTCGAAGGCATCGTGATCGATTTCGCCGGCGCATTCTACGACGTCGCCGTCGACAAGCCTATGACCGTGCTGTCGCCTGCGCAGAAGGCGGCGCGCGACAAAGCCGCGAAACTCGCCGCCGCGAAAGCGGCGCGGGCCGCGAAGGCCAAGGAGGAGCCGAAGACGCAGGCGGCATCGGACGCTTCGAAGGGCGTACCTGCGGCGCCTGCGCCCAAGAAGACCGTTGAAGAGCAGCGCGCAGCCATGGAGGCCCGCGTCGTCGGCATGGATCCCGAGAAGGCCGCCAAGGTGCGCGCGGCATTCGAGGCGCGCGTCGCGCGCGAGTCCGCGAAGGACGGTGAGTAACGATGGGAAAGGCGACGGTCATCCCGTTCGGTCCGCAGCATCCGGTGCTGCCCGAACCCCTCCATCTCGACCTTGTCGTCGAGGACGAACATGTCATCGAGGCGATTCCGCAGATCGGGTTCATCCATCGCGGGCTTGAGAAGCTCGTGGATTCCCACGACATCCATAAGTTCGTCTACGTGGCCGAACGCATCTGCGGCATCTGCAGCTTCGGCCATTCGCTCGGCTACGTGGAGACGGTCGAGAAGGCGATGGGGCTTGAGATCCCCAAGCGGGCAGAATACCTGCGCGTTATCATGCACGAGCTGTCTCGCATGCATTCCCACCTGCTCTGGATGGGCCTTGCCGCCGACGCGTTCGGCTTCGAGAGCCTCTTCATGCATACGTGGCGTCTGCGCGAGCGCGTGCTCGACATCTTCCAAGAGACCACCGGCGGCCGCGTGATCCTGTCCTACGTCAATGTCGGCGGTGTGAACAGCGACATCGACGGCACGGTTCTCTCGACCATCATCACGCGCCTCGAAGGCATCAAGGACGAATATCGCGAGGTTCTGAACACCTTCCTCAAAGATTCGTCGGTCAAGAGCCGTCTCGTGGGCATCGGGCATCTGTCGCGCGACGATGCGGCGGCCACCTCGATGGTCGGTCCGTTCGGTCGCGCTTCCAACATCGCCTACGATGCGCGCATGCTCGGAAGCGGGGCGTACGGCGACCTTGAGGACTTCCAGCCCATCCTGGACGATCAGGGCGACTGCTACGCGCGCGTCAAGGTGCGCGGCCTCGAGGTCCTGCAATCCATCGACATCATCGAAGAGCTCATCGCGAAGATTCCCCATGACGGCATCGGCGAGCGCACGAAGCTTCGCCCGGCCGACGGGGTCGAAGCGGTCAACCTGCTCGAGCAGCCGCGCGGCGAGTGCTTCTATTATGCGCGCGGCAACGGCTCCAAGAACCTTGACCGCATGCGCATGCGGACTCCCACCACGCAGAACCTCGCCGGCATGGTGAAGGCGCTCGAGGGCTCCGATTTGGCCGATGTCCCGAACATCATCCTCACGATCGACCCCTGCATCAGCTGCTCGGAAAGGTAGGGACGCATTATGCCGAACTTCAAGCTGGGGAAGATGACGATCCGGTCGCTGTTCAAGAAGCCCGAGACCATCATGTACCCCCTCGAATCCCCCGAACCTTACGCCGCGATGCGCGGGCACGTGGACGTCGAACCGCAGAAATGCGTGCTGTGCTCGATCTGCCAGCGCGTCTGCCCGACGGATTCGATCGTCGTGGACAAGAAGGGCGCATCGTGGACCATCAACTGGTTCAGCTGCGTCATCTGCGGAGAATGCGTGCGCGCCTGTCCGCACGACGCGCTTGACATGCATACCGCCCGCCTCGAGGCCGCGCAGCAGAAATTCCTGCATCCTGTGGCGGTCGAGGTCGAATCTCCCGAGGAGAAGGCCGAACGCGAACGCAAGAAGAAGGAGCGCGCCGCCGCCGCCCTCGCCGCGAAGGCCGCACGTGAGGCCGAGAAGGCCAAGGAGGCCGAAGGAGAGGGCGGAAAATAGGCCCGTCGTCGTCCGAGGTTTCGTTCGAGGAGCCGGCCGCGTGCCGGCTCCTCGCGTATGTAACCAGACGGTGTTAATCCGCGCATCGCACGGCTTCCCTTCATTTACCTGATAGAATCACAGGTTGCATGCGCCGCATGCCTTCTCGCCCGATACCTGTGAGGGAGCCTGATGCCTGCTCAGGAACAAAAGATTTCGAATCGCGTTCTTACGGTTCCGAACGTCATATCATGCATCCGTCTCTGCTTGATTCCGGTTTTCGTAGCCGTGCTCTTCTGCGGGCATGGCGTTGTCGCCACCTTCATCTACGCCTTCGCCGCTTCGAGCGATTTCCTTGACGGATACATCGCCCGCAGGACGAATGCGGTGTCCAGGCTCGGCAAGCTTCTCGATCCCTTCGTCGATCGCATGCTGCTCGTGACGGGCGTCATCTGCCTGCTTATCCTCGGACGGCTTCCTGTGTGGATCATCGTGCTCGTCGTGGTCCGCGATCTCGTTCTGGTTGCCGGCGACGCGCATCTCGTCTATCACTACGGCCGACATGTCGACGTCATCATGCTCGGCAAGGTCGCGACCACGCTTCTCTATATCGGCTTCGCAGGCCTGATGCTGAACATTCCGCAGGTCGCAGGCATCCATCTTGTGGATGCCTCCTGGCTTCCGGGATTGAACGGCCAGGTATCCTCGTGGGGTATCTGGTTCGTGTATGCGGGCCTTGCCGTATCGCTCATCTCGTCCGTGTACTACATCTGCGCCGGGGTCGGGATCATCCGCCATGCGGAGAAGGCCTCCGTCGGAACAGGGTCCGAGCGCATCGCCAATGCCGTGTTCGGCCCCAAGCCCGACGCGCAGGATCGCCCCGAAGGACCTTCGGCCGGGGGTTCGCTATGATCGCGCGTTCGTTCGGCAGCGGCCCATCGATGCGCCGTTGCGTGCTTAGCATCGTCGCCGCCCTCGTTCTTGCGATCGGCATCGCATCACCTGCCTGGGCCGATGTGCGCCCGTCGACCGACCTCGTCCTCGGCTCCACCGAAGCGAGCCGGGGGCTTTCCATCGACAATTCCCCCGACATCGATGCCGAGGCGGCCCTTGCCGTCACCTACGACGGGCGCGAGCTCTTCGCGCGCAACGCCGATTCCGAATACAAGATCGCATCCATCACCAAGATCATGACCGCGATCGTCGCGCTCGATAACGCATCGCTCACCGACACGATCACCGTGAGCGACAAGGCGGGCACGACGATCGGTTCGTCCGCCCAGCTGCGGCCCGGCGACACGATGTCGCTCAAGACGGCGCTTCAAGGCCTGCTCGTCCCCTCGGGAAACGACGCGGCCGTCGCCATCGCCGAAACCGTGGGCGCGCGTCTCGTGACCGATGCCCAGCCCGATCCTGAAGGGGCCTTCGTCGATGCGATGAACGCCAGGGCGGCGGAGATCGGCTGCACCGACACCCTGTTCACGAATCCTCATGGGCTCGATTCCGACGGCTACGAGAGCGATGCGCATTCGACCGCGCACGACGTCGCGAAGATGACCGCGTATGCCATGCAGAACGACACGTTCCGCTCGATCGTCGGCGGGGGAGACGTCACCGTCACCGTCACGCAGAAAGACGGGACCCAGCGCGCGATCACGCTCATCTCGACCGACGAGCTCCTCGGCGTCTACGACGGGATGGTCGGCGTGAAGACCGGCACGGGCGACGTCGCCCTCAACTGCTTCGCCGGCGCCTGCGAGCGCACGGAAGACAGCATCTACACCGTCGTGCTCGGCAGTTCGACCGAAGAAGGCCGATTCGACGCCACCGCATCGCTGCTCGACTGGGCCTTCGATAATATCCAGGACGTCGATCTGATCAATTCGCCGTATGCGCTCGATCGTTCGGGCGCAAACGTCCCCGTCGTCGCAGAGGTCGCCTGCACCGCCTGGCCCGATAAGACCGTACGCGCCACCGTCGCCGATCCCGATGCGCTCACGCGCATCTTCGCGGCGTCGGGCACCATCACCCAAGACGTGTCGTACGACGAGCCGTCGGGAGCCGTGAAGTCGGGCGACAAGGTCGGCGCGATAGACTTCTTCCAAGGCTCCGAGCGCATCGCATCCGTCGACCTCATCGCCGCCGAGGACGTCGCCGCCCCGAACATCTTCGAGGGCTTCGGCATCTGGTTCGCGCGACTGGTCGCAGACCTGCAGGGACAGCCGTCCGTCGCTGCGTCGGCATGCTATAACGTTCCGACCCCTATCATGGATAGATAACCCTTTCAGGCTGTAAGGAAAGGAAGTCTCATGGCCTCAACCTGCCCCGTATGCATGGCGCCTCTGCCCGAAGGGGCGAATGCGTGTCCGACCTGCGGATTCAAGCTTCTCGGCAAGACGCAGGCCTTCAAGCCCATCGCTTCCGATGCCCAGGCGTCGGCCTCTTCTCCCATCTTCGACGAAGCCAGGCTGCGCATCGTGCGCGGCCCTCAGGTCGGCAACGTCTTCCGTCTCGCGGCCGACGTCATCACCATCGGCCGCAGCCCGCAATGCGACATCTTCCTCAACGATATGACGGTATCCCGCTCCCATGCCGAGATCAGGCGTGTGAACGGCGTGTTCCATATCGTCGACCTCGATTCCTTCAACGGACTCTGGGTCAATAACCGAAACGTTCGCGAGACGCGCCTGTACGACGGCGACGTCATCCAGATCGGCACGTTCAGCCTGGCGTTCTCCCCGATGGATCCGACGCGCTAGCTCAAAGTGCTTGCAAGGGGGAACCGAATCATGGAACTGCTTTCCGGCAACGAAGCGATAGCCCGCGGCGCATGGGAGGCCGGCGCGCACATCGGCGTCGCGTATCCGGGCACGCCCTCTACGGAAACGATGGAGGTTTTCGCGCGGATGCCCGGCGTCTACGCCGAATGGGCCACGAACGAGAAGGTCGCCGTCGAGGTCGGCGTCGGCGCATCCGCCGCGGGCGCGCGCGTCTTGGTCACGATGAAGCACGTCGGCGTCAACGTCGCGGCCGATCCTCTGTTCACGGCGGCCTACACGGGCGTCGGCGGCGGCCTCGTCGTCCTGGCGGCCGACGATCCCGGCATGCATTCGTCCCAAGACGAGCAGGATTCGCGCTACTACGCTATGGCTGCGCACATTCCTCTGCTCGAGCCGGCGGATAGCGCCGAGGCGCGCGCCTTCACGCGCGATGCGTACGATCTGTCCGAACGGTTCGACGTGCCCTTCTTCATTCGTTCGACGGTGCGCATCTCCCATGCGAAGTGTCCGACCGACGTCGGTCCCCGCACAGACGTCGAGAAGAAACCGTATGCGAAGGACGAGTCGAAGTGGGTCATGATGCCCGCGTTCGCGCGGCCGCGCCGCGTGAATCTGATCGAACGGGACGAAGCGCTGCGGGCCTGGGCGGACGAATGCCCGTACAACGTCGTGGAGAAACGTGATGCTCGAATCGGCATCGTCTGTTCCGGCGCCACCTATCAGCACGTGCGCGAAGCATTGCCCGACGCGTCCGTTCTGAAGCTCGGGCTTTCCTGGCCGCTTCCTGAAAAGCTCCTGCATGAGTTCGCCGCCTCGGTCGACGACGTCTACGTCATCGAAGAGGCATCCGCCTATCTCTCCGATGCGGTCAAGGCCGCAGGCATCGTGCCGTCTGCGCCGAAGCGCCCGCTTCCGCGTGCCGGCGAGCTCACGCCGGGCGATATCCGCGTCGCATTCGGCGCCGAGGTGCCGGCGCACATCGATGCGCCCGAGGGGATACCCGGACGTCCTCCGGCGCTGTGCCCCGGCTGCCCCCATCGTCCGGTCTTCCGCGAGCTGCACCGCATGCGTGCCATCGTCACGGGCGACATCGGCTGCTACACGCTCGGGGCCCTCGCGCCGCTTTCCGCAATGGATACGAGCCTGTGCATGGGAGCATCGGTTTCCATGTCGCACGGGTTCGAGCTTGCGATGGAAGGCACGAAGCATCGTCCGGTCGTCGCCGTCATCGGCGATTCGACGTTCGCCCATTCGGGACTGACATCGCTTATCTCCACCGTGTACAACCAGGGGGCAGGCACCGTCTGCATCCTCGACAACCGTACGACCGCCATGACGGGGCGCCAGGGCAATCCGGTCAACGGCGTGACGCTTCAGAACCGTCCGAGCCGAGAGCTCGACCTCATGAAGCTCATGGAAGCCATCGGCATCGAAGACCTTCAGCTCGTCGATCCCCAGGATGTCAAAGCCGTCCACGAGGCGCTCGTCCGTGCGACAAAGGCCGCCGATGCGCTCTCGGTCATCGTTTTCAAATCGCCCTGCGTGCTGCTCGAGCGCGCGCAACGTGAGAAGTATGCCGTCAAGCCCGACTGCCGGGGATGCAAGATGTGCGTTCAGATCGGCTGCCCCTCCATCTCCTTCGACCTTTCGTCCAACGTGGCCTCGATAGATCCCGCGCTCTGCGTCGGATGCTCGCAATGCGCCCAAGTCTGCCCGTTTTCCGTGATCGTGAAAGAGAGCGAGGCCCGATGAGCGATTCAGCGAAAACCATCCTGCTCTGCGGCGTCGGCGGACAGGGCACCATTCTCGCCGCCGATCTGCTGGCGCGCGCCGCCATTGCGTCGGGAGACGACGTGAAGCTCTCGGAAATCCACGGCATGGCCCAGCGCGGCGGCGCCGTGACGACCGTCGTGCGCGTCGGACGCGCGGTCGGGACCATGGTCGCCGACATCGGCGATGCCGATTTCCTCATCTCGTTCGAGACCACCGAAGCCCTGCGCAACATCGCGTATCTCAAGCAGGACGGAATCGCCATCGTGAGCGACGAGACCATCAAGCCCCTGACGGCGCTCACGGGACGCGTCCCCATGCCGCGCGGCGCCCGCAAGACGCTTTCGGGTTTCGGCGCTCTCGTCACGCCTGCCGAACTCCTCGCCCGCCAGGCCGGCAGCGTCAAGAGCGTCAACGTCGTGCTTCTCGGCGTGCTTTCCACCTTCCTCGACTACGATGAGGCTGTCTGGCTCGATGTCATACGCGGCCGCGTGCCCGAGCGGTTCGTCGACATGAATCTCAAGGCGTTCTCGCTCGGAAGGTCGTTCGCGCGCGACCGCGCCGGGCAGATGGGCTGACATGCCCGTATCGCGCGGCGACACGCATCCCTCGGGCATCGTCGGGAGCGATGCTCTGGGAGGCGCCTTGACGATCGACGGCGCAAGCCGTCGGGAAAAAGGGCGGTTCGCGCCGTCCCCTTCGGGGCGCATGCACATCGGCAACCTCTACAGCTTCCTCGTCGCATGGCTCGTCGCGAAATCGACCGGCGCCTCGCTCGTGCTGCGCATCGAGGATCTCGATGAGGCGCGCTGCAAGCAGTCATGGGCCGATGCGATTATGCGCGATTTCGAATGGCTCGGGCTCACCTGGGATGAAGGTCCTATCTATCAGCATGATCGCCTGGATGCGTATCGCGAGGCGTTCGAGAGGCTGCGCCGTGCAGGACGCACCTACCCCTGCTTCTGCACCCGCGCCGCGTGGCATGCGGCAAGCGCTCCTCATGCAGGCGAGGGATTCGTCTATCCGGGCACCTGCCGGCTTCTCTCCGACGATGCGCGGGTTAAACGGGCATCCGAGGCGCATCGTCCGTTCGCCCAGCGTTTCTACGTCGGGGAGGGTGCGTTCTCATACGACGACGCATTCCAGGGCCTTCAGACCTTCGATATGCAGCGCGATGTGGGAGACGCCGTCGTGATGCGCTCAGACCAGGCGTTCGCGTATCAGCTCGCCGTGGTCGTCGACGACGCAGGCGAGGGAATTACCCAGGTCGTACGTGGAAGCGACCTCATAAGGTCCGTGCCTGTGCAGGCGGCGCTCCAGGATGCGCTCGCCTATGCGCGACCGACGTACTTCCATGCGCCGCTTCTCGTCGATGCGACGGGACGCCGTCTTTCCAAGCGCTCAGGCGACGTAGGCATGGACGCCTTGAAGGAGCGCTTCAAGTCTCCCGAGCGCCTCTGGGGAGCCATTGCCGCTGCAACAGGCCTGTTGGACGGGCGATCGCTTGATTCGCCCGCGCCCGTTTTCGCCGTTTCGCTCGAAGAGCTCGCCTGCGTCTGGAATGAAAAATCCTGCTGCCGCCCGTCGGTGGCGATAGGCTCGGGGCTTCTCGGCCTCTGACGTTTCATTCGGGTTCTCGCGCGAAGCAGATTCTTGTCCATAATAAGTTAACCTTATATTACAATTTCACGCTGGATTATAAGGAAGCAGGGAATACCGAGGAGAATCCAGCATGATCGATTGCGTCTCTCGACGGGCGGCCGCGATATTCATGGCCCTTGCGCTCGCGGCGACCATGTGCGCCGCGCCATTAGGCGGACTCGCGCGTGCGGACGACGATCCGCATGGAATGCCGGCCGCGAAGGGAAGCGCTTCCGGCGCGCCGCACGCATGGTTCGATGCATTCTCATCCGAGCTCGCGGCAAGCGCCTCCGAGCCGTCTTCGACGGATTCCGTGCGCGTCATCCTCGAGTTCGCGCCATCGCAAGACGGTCTTGACGCTCAGGCCGTGCGCGATGCGGGGCTCGAAGAAGTCTCTAAGGCGCTCGGGCGAACGGTCGAGGCCGAAGAGACCTACGACGCGGTGTTCATCGGATGCGCCGTCACGCTGACCTACGAAGAGGCCTTCGAGCTCGCATACGTCCCGTCGCTCGCGAACGCCTTCGTCGAGCATGAATACGCGGCTCCCGAGCCTGCTCCCGCAGAGGATGCCGTTTCCATGCAGAGCCTGCGCTCGGCCGCCGATCCCGAAGGGAACCTGACGTCGAACGGCCAGGGAAAAGGCCTTGTCGTCGCCGTCATCGACTCGGGCGCCCAGATCGATCACGAGGCGCTGCGCTTGACCGACGATTCCACGGGCCGCTTGACCGAAGCCGATATCGACCGCCTGAAATCCGAGAAGGGCCTCGGCGGAGCATACGGCAACGCGAAGGTTCCGTATGTGTACGACTATGCGGGACGCGATGCCGACGTCTTCAATCCGGGCAATAACCATGGGATGCACGTCGCAGGCATCGTTGCGGCGAACTCGGGGAAGGTCCAGGGCGTCGCCCCCGAGGCGCAGCTCGTCATCATGAAGATATTCGGCGACAACGACTCCGGCGGATCGGCGGGATACGTCAAGGCCATCGACGATGCGCTCAAGCTCGACGTCGATGCGATCAATATGAGCATCGGGCTTCCGGCAGCCGGGCAGAGCGGCAACGAACGCGGGCTCGACCGGGCTCTCGAAGCGGCGCAGGCCCAAGGCGTATCGGTCGCCGTTTCGGCGGGAAACGAATCGCGCATGGGATTGGGCGCGGTCGACGTGCCGAGCACCGATCCCGACTACGGCGTCGTGGCCTCGCCCTCCATCGCAGGCAGGGCCATCGCGGTCGCGTCGTCGGATAACGACTCCATGGTCATACGCAATGCATTGCGCCTCACGTCCGGCGACGGCGAAGCCAAGGGCGTCTACGCCTGCATGCCCAAGGGGAAGCCGGTCGCCTTCGACACCGACTACGGAATCCTCGACTGCAATTTCGGATCGACCGCCGATTTCAAGGGAAAGACGTTCGGGCCGAATCAGTATGCCTTGGTCAAGCGCGGAGGAACCGAGAACGGGGTTCGTCTGACGTTCCAGGCCAAGGCAGAGAACGCCCTTGCTGCCGGAGCGGCGGGCGTCATCGTCTACGACGCTGAGAGCACGGAGCTGTTCGCGCCTGGAGTAGAGACCACGGCGATCAGCATCATCGCGGTGCCGCAGAACGTCGGACTCGCCCTTGCGGCCGATCCTGCGGCGACATGGCGCGTCAGCGAAGGATATGTGAGCGCATCGCTCGATACGGCGGGAAAGCCGAGTTCGTTCTCGGCATGGGGCGTAAGCCCGGAGTTCGACCTCAAGCCCGAGATCATGGCGACGGGCGGACACGTGTTCTCGCTCGACAACAACGGCGGCTACACGGACCTCCAGGGAACGAGCATGGCGTCTCCGCAGGTCGCAGGGTCGGTCGCGCTGCTGCGGGCGCATCTGTCGCACATGGGGGTCGATAAGGCGAATCTCTCGCTCACGGCCAAAAACGTGCTCATGTCGACGGCGGTTCCGACGAAAAACGCCGAGGATGTCTATTACAGCCCGCGCAAGCAAGGAGCGGGGCAGATGGATCTTTCCGCCGCCCTTGCGGCCAAGGCGTATCTTGTCGATCCACGCACGGGCGAATCCAAGATCATGCTCGGCAATCTATCGAAGGGCGAGGCGACCTTCGACATCGAGGGCCGCTCTCTCGACGGGCAGGCCCGCGAATACGACCTTGCGGTCTATGTCGGCACCGACAACGTGGACGAGGGGCGCTTCACCTTCGAACCCAACCGCCTTTCCAGCGCGGCGGCAGGCACGCTTTCGATCGGCGAGGGAGGCACGGGCAAGGCCTCTGTCTCATTCGACGTGACCGCATCGGAGGCCGATCTGTCCGCGCAGATGCCCAACGGGTACTTCCTCGAGGGGTATGTCATAGCGACGAGCAGGGAAGATTCCTCAAAGCTCGTGATTCCATTCGTAGGGTTCCGAGGCAGCTGGGAGAAGGTGCCTCTGTTCGAGGACTTCGTCGACACCTTCACGGGCTCGAAGCATCCGCTCTACGACCGCCTGGAGACCGCTCCTTCCGATCCCACGAATAAGGATGTCGATCTGTTCACCCATTTCAAGACCGGCGTCAACGTCGAGCAGCAGGGCGGCTTCGGGCGCGTCAAGCGCGTCGTCGTCGGCGAGCTCACACCCGAAGGGGCGACGCATCGAAGCTTCTCGAGCACGATCGCGTTCTCTCCGAACGGAGACCGCCAGGGCGACTACCTCGAGTTATCTGCGGTGCTTCTTCGCAACTATCGCGACTTGGAGGTCGGCGTGTATGCCGATGCCGCTCTGACCGAGAAGGTGTATACGGGCAATCCGTACGAAAGGGAAGGCCGGAAGAACTTCGGAGGCATGCAAGGCTATGCCTCCATCGGCAAATACCTTAAGAGCAATCTTCTGTACTGGACCGGTGTAGACGATGCGCGCATGAACGTCGAAGACGGGACCTACTACGTCGCCCTCAAAGCGCGTCCGCTCGCAGGCGATGAATACCAGACGCTCGTGAAGCCCGTCATCGTGGACACGAAGCCCCCGATTCTGACCAAGGCGTCGGGAGGTGCGCCCGACGAGGCTCTCGTCGATGCGACGGACGACGGAAGCGGCATCAGAGATCTTGTCGCCACGGTCAAGGGCTCGGGGGCGAAGGTTCCCGTGAGCCTGCGGAATGGGTCGTACGTTCTCGATGTTCCCGCCGGCGTCGAGCCGTCCGACATCGACGTGACCGCAACCGATTGCGCCTACAATGCCACGACGCGAACCGTCTCGGAGCTTGTCGGCGCCGACGATCTCTGCTCGATCACCTACGAGATCAACGATACGACGGGCAAGGATCCGGCCATCCAGGTGGACGTGACCCTCACGAACGCGGCGGGGGAGGCGGAGCTCGATCCTGCGCATCTCGTTCCCGGACGCTACACGCTGAGCGCGAAGCTCCATGGGTATTGGAAGGACGATGTCGAACTCGATCCGACCGAAATCGAGGTCGAAGTCGGGCCCGGCAAGAAGACCGAGCATGTTGTCTTCAACCTCAGGAAGTCCACGACGGTCACCTACGTGATCGTCGATTACGCCCTGAACGAAGCGGCGCATGCGAAGGCGGGCATCGGTCCGTACGACAAGATCACCGACAAGAACGTCCACCTTATCGACGAGCTCGGCGCTCCTGAGAACCCCATCCTGAACGTCGGCAACCTCAAGGGACTCGAAGACCTTCCCGCGCTTACGTCGCTTCACCTGAAAGACGGCATGCTCTACAGCACCTCGCTTCTGCCGAAGCTCTCGCATCTCGAGAAGCTTGGACTCGTCAACAAGAAGCTGGATTCGGCATCGTTCGCGAAGAGCCTTCGGAACCTCAAAGAGCTCGACCTGACCGATAACGACATCGCCCGGATATCCGCCGACGATTTCGCGAGCAAGGCGGACGGGAAGGCGTCCGTCGCCGATCTTGTGCTCGACGGCAACCGCATCGAAGACGTAAGCGTCCTTGCTTCATCGGGCATAGGCCGCATCAGCGCCTTGCATCAGCGGATCGCGAAGACGACCGACCAGGCGAGCATCGCAATTCCCTTGACCAGCCTTGACGGCTCCCAAGCACGCATCGTTGCAACCGACGATCTTGCGGTCGAGGGAAACGTCGTCACGATCACGCATCCGCAGAAGAACACGACGTACGAAACCTCCTTCGATTCGGCCGACGGCGTGCTGTCGGGCACGCTGCGCATAACGTTCGAAGGGGAAAACGTCGGTCCTCAGCCTCCCGATCAGCCAGGCGTCGCATTCGAGGATGCGACCGTCGCACGTGCGGTCGCAGAGGCGCTTCATCTTCCGGAAGGTTCCTCGATTCCTGAGTCCCGGCTTCAGGAGGTCACGGCCCTCGGATCCAAGGACGAGCCTTTGGCGGGCATTGCGACGCTTTCGGACCTCGCGAAGCTTCCGAATCTCTGCTCGATCTCCGTGGCCGAGCTTCCTGAACGCCTCGATCTCGCGCCCTTGGGCGAGGCACCCTTGCTGAACAACGTAGGCATAGAGCGGACGCCTGGATTCGATCCCGCGCGCCTTCCTGCGATGCCGGGGCTCAAGACGCTTCAGCTCACGCATGACGGCATCGCGGACATCTCGTCGCTTGCGCGCTTCACGAAGCTCGATACGCTCGACCTGACGGATAACGCCATCGAATCCATCGAGGCGCTCGCGTCCATGCCCGAGCTGTCGAAGGCCTTCCTAGGCGGCAACCGTATCGCGGATATATCGCCGCTTTCCGAAAACGATACGCTCACGAGCTGTTATCTGACCGGCAATCGGGTGAAGGACTTCTCGCCCCTCGGGCGCGCCATCGCGGCAAGCGGGAGCTACACCATCAACGCGCTCATGCAGCAGTCGGAGGCCTACGTCGAGGGAGATTCCTTCGAAAGTCCCCTGAAAGACAAGGATGGTAAGCCCCTGGCGCTTTCTTCGAGCGCGCTTGTACGCAATGAAGACGGCACCTACTCGTGGCCGGGATCCCAGGACGGCGACGAGCTCGCCATTCCGTTCGCCACGGACGATTTCAGGTTCAACGGGACGTTGACGCTGCATCGGGGCGCTGCTCCGACGCCGCCCGATCCCGAGCCGGATCCAGGCCCGAGGCCTGAACCTGGACCTGATCCCGACCCGGAGCCGTCCCCCGATCCCACGCCTGATCCGACGCCTTCGCCCGGCGAAGGCGTGCAGCCTGAAGGCCAGGGACAGGATGCTTCCGACGACGCGCGGCAGGCGGATGCAACGCAGGAGCCGGGTTTCGGATCCGGCGGTTTCGCGCGCGAGAACGCAGGAGCCCTGCAATCCGAATCTTCGCAGAGGATTCCGTCGACAGGTGACGGCACTCAGGCATTGACGACCGCAGGCGCGGCAATGTTCCTGTCCTCGGGCGTCCTTCTTGCCGCGGCGGCGCGCCGTGCGCGCGGGCGGCGGAGCAGGTTCTAGAACCAGCCGATCGAAAAGACGCTCGGCATCAGCAACGTTACGATGTAGCCGAGGCCGAGCGTCACGTTCAGGTTCAGGATCTGGGGCATGGCAGCATCCCGCGTTCGTGCGATGAGGGGATTCACTCCGATCGCGCGAAACGTCGGATAGGCGATGAGCAGCGTTGCGGGAATGGTGATGAGTCCGGCCGCGAGCGCGTCTGCGAAATCGTATCCAGATGCTCGGGCGTGAGCGAATGAAAGGACGATGAGGCAGGAGACCCAAAGCGCAAGAAGCGCATGGTATGCCTTGACCGCACGCTGCCGACCGAGCACGACCGGAAGCGTGCGTCGATGGGCGTCGATATCCTTCTCGATATCGCAGGTATTGTTCGTCATCATGATGAGCCCGATGCCTATGATGCAAGGCAGCGCATAGAGCAGCACGCTCGAATCAAGCGTGCCGGACAGGACATAGGCGCAGGCGAGCGTGATGAGCCCACCCATGACGAAGCCGCTGACCGCCTCGCCTACGGGATAGTAGGAGAGAGGCGTCTTTCCCGCCGAATACGCGGCGACGAAGAAGGCGCCGACGAGCGCGATGGCGAAAGGCACGGCGCCGGCGATGGCGATTATGTATATGCCGAGCGCGAATGCCGTGACAAGCAGGCCGACCGCGAAGGCGAGGCCGCTTTTCGGGTCGATGTTGCAATGGACGAAGATCGCGTCGGATGCGTCGTCGGAGGAGTTCTCCACCGTATCGGCGCCCTTGATGTAGTCATAATAGTCGTTGAACGTATTGACGGACGCTTGCATGAGCACGCAGATCGCGAGCAGAACGTTGACGGTGATAACGTCTATGTGCGCGGTCGGGCCGGCGCAGAGGGCCACGGCGAGCAAAACGGGAATGATCGCGGCAGGCCAGGTATGAGGCGCCGCTTCCTGCCACATGAGCTTCGGCGTGAACGGCTCGAAACGTGCGTCGCTCTGTCTCATCGGTTCCTTCTTTCTTCGGCCTGAGCTTCAAGGGCCGCCTTCGAGCTTCCGGCGAACGACCGCATGCGTTTTCGGGCGACGTCTCCTATGGCATCGCCGAGCGACTGCATGGTCTTCTGGAGCGCATCGCGGGTCGATGCGTCTATTCCGGATCCGTCCTTGATGGCTGCGGCCGCATTCGCGCGGAAATCCGCGACGATATCGCCCCATGAATCAGCATCATTCGAGGTCAAAAGGCCGAAAATGGTATTGATGAACAACGCGCGCTGCTCGATCGTGCATTTCGAGAGCCATGAGTCCAGCGTTTCGTTGATGACGAGCGAACCCTGGTTCAGACCTTCCTGATAGATGAAGTCGGTGCCTTTGACGCACCAGCTCAGCGGGTTATGCTGGAACACGCCGGTCGCGTTCGATTCGACGACACGGTACGCGCGCCCTTCCTCCATGATCATGCCGAAGATAGACGAGGCCGGAACGGTCTTCTGCATGCGCGCGCGGAATCCTTCGGTGCCGAAGCGAGGGGAGGGAGGGCTCAGGAAGCTCGGCCCGTCGTGGTCGAATGCGGCGACGACACGGTCGTAGACCCAGTCGTTGCAGCAGGCGAGCGCGTATTCGGCAAGGTTTCCACCCTTTGAATGGCCGCCGATGTACAGCTGCGCATCAGGCGAGATTTCGCAGGCGACCGCATTGAGGAAGTGCGTGGCGGAAAGCTGGGAGGGAATGACGTCCTGGAAGCACAGGTTGAAATCCTCCTTCCACCCGGTCAGCGTGCCGTCGGTGCCGCGATAGGCAACGTATGCGCAGTTCGAGAATTCGAAGAGGCATGCGCAGAACTGCTTTTCGATGACGGGCGAATCTTCCTTCTTGAAGAAGCGCACGGTCGCATCGGCGTAGCGATGGCTGCGCATGACGGCCTCGACGAATGCAGGCATGAGACCGTCTTCCTTGAGCCAGGCGAGGCGGATGATGCGTTCCTGGGGAATGAACCGCATAAGATCGATGAGCGGAATGCGCTCGGCGGCCGACGCGTCGCCGTAAGGATATTCGTCGAATTCGAGGTACGACAGCGTCGAGAGCACGAGGCTGTCGACGGGGGAGAAGGGAACGGCATCGAAGCCTTCCTGATGCGTCTTCAGGAAATCAACGATCGTGTCCTTCGCCATGCGGATCACCCCTTCGTCTGCGGCATACTGAGCTATCTTATAACTTCGCACGGAAAAGAGCAAGTGACTCGTCATTTATCGGAAACTCGGGAGAAATAGCACGCATGATAGCCTCGTGGACGCCGCTCGCGTTCGCTTTCTTCGTCGCAATCATCGTCGCGGGCTGGATTCCCAATCGCGAATCCGATGCTTTCACGTCGCTGCGGGCGCTTTTCGCCACAGCGCTTATAAGTTTCTTCCCCCTGTCCCCAGGAAGCGAACTCAATATGTGGCTCGTGCTTGTTTTCAGCATGGTTTGGGTCGTTTCGCTGGCCGGAATATCGATGCTCGTATCGTGTGAAGTTGATCGCGAATACGCCGAGTGCGGCAGCTTTTCCGTGGGAAGAAGCACCCTTTCTATATGCATCGGCGTATTGGCGGGTTTGATGATTGTCGCTTTTATCAAGTTTTCGATACCGCAGTTCTCGGAAGTCGTGGAACGAAACAGCAGCGGCACCATGCTTGTTTGCAGCCTAAGCATGATATGCGTCATGGTGCTGTTCGTTGCCACAAACGTTCTTGCCACCAAAGGAATGCTGCACGAGGTCGCACTGTTCGGTAGAGGGAAGCTTGCATTCCACGTTCCTGAAGAAACCATCGTGCACGCTGGAAAGCAAGATGCAGCCGACAACAGCGAAAAGAGGTTCCAAACCGCCGAACGGATGCAGCTACATCAAGGTTCCATACGATCTACCGAGGAATCGATACAGCAGCCTCCGGTCGTCACGTGCTGCAAGAATATTGCCTTTGAATACGGCCTTACGCCACGCGAACTCGAAGTACTCATTATCTTGGCGCAGGGCAACACGCTCGTACGTGTGCAGGAGGAACTGGTGATTTCCGAAGGTACAGCAATTACTCACAGACGCAACATCTACCGAAAACTCGACATACATAGCAAACAAGAGCTCATTGATTTTGTGAGAATAGGCGGCCCTAGCTGCTAGCAACGATACTTGCCTCCGGAAGAGACGATCGCATGTGTCAGAATTGCCGGTCCTCATAAACGCAAGGAAGACCGTCCGGTTGCACCTCTACAGATTCTACGAGAAGAAATGGGCGCAAGACCTAGCGAAGACACACGCAGGAGCGACGCCCGCAGCGGCATCGACTCGATACGATCTTGTTCGGAGTGCGCAGCCTCTTTCTGCGACCCCAGGCAAAGCCGGCAGAAGGCCCATGCAAAGCACTGCTACGAAAAGCTGTGTAAAATCCTGTCGAGAGGAGGGGCGAACTTCAATGCGCTGACGCGTCGCGACATAGCCGTCTGTATGAGAAACGTAAACAACTATCTGTGCAGAGGGATGGACTTGATGAACTCCGGTCGAACCCGCGAACCGGGTGTTCCCGCCAAGCCTGCTCGGCGCATACATAGTCTACTTTACATAAGATATATTATCAATATTTTATATCGAATGTCCTGAAAAGAATGACACGAACGATCCCTCATGAAACGTCGCCGGCTTCGATTCTACGCTTCGATCGTCGTGTCTTCTTGTTTGAAACATGAGTGCACGAATGCGCATGTGCCAAGCGTACGCAATACCACATATGTCGAACCATATGTGCCGACTCGTCGCTTCACGACAATGTGCATGGATGCTCATTGTCAGGGCCTTCTTTGTACGGCACTTTTCAAGGAATCGTCTCGTAGCTGTCAGTGAGAATCTTCGCCCCATTGGGCATGCCGTGCGAGCATGCTCGATCATACGGTTTTTCGGCTATGAACGCATTTTTCCATGCATATTCGTAGGATTTAACGGATGCTTCTTGAGCAGCGCCTAATTCTAGTCGGTTGACCTGGTGTTTTATAAATGATCGATTCTAAGCTGTTTTAAGGCCCGCTTTTGTCTCTCCCTGACTCCTCATATGGCAAAAATGCGGTTTTCGGTTCCATAGATAGCTGGAAATGCCACTGCCATGCGTTCTCGTGTTTCTCGGTCGACCAGCAACTGCTAAGACCTTTGCATCATGGAATCGAGATTTCGAGCACGCGCGAATGCAGAACGACGAATACGCACTGTTCTGAATGCAATATCTCAACATCAAGATGTTCGTACAACATAGCAGCTGCAGCTGCCACGACATGTAAAGCAAGACAAACCCTCATGACTGAAAAGACGAAGAACCTGCTTTCGAACACAAGATCGAACGTGATAGAATACGAACAAATATTCGTATAGAGGGAAGAGGCCTGGTGAAGCTTCCCACGAACATACCAGGTGAAACACCTTGGAGAGGCAAAGCCATCTTGCTCGTGGATCTGGATGCGTTCTTCGCATCGGTCGAACAGCTCGACCATCCTGATTGGCGTGGGAAACCCGTTATCGTCGGCGGCGATGCGGACAAGCACGGCGTCGTTTCCACAGCCAGCTATGAGGCGCGTGTCTTCGGCGTTCATAGCGCCATGCCATCGTCTCGGGCGCGCACGCTTTGCCCGCAGGCTATCTGGACATCCGGTCATTTCGATCGCTATCGAGAGGTCTCGCGTGCGGTCATGGACATTCTGCGTGACGAAAGCCCCTATCTTCAACAGGTCAGCATCGACGAGGCGTTCTTGGATGTCACGCCGACGCGCGTGAATACCGAGCATCCTGTCGCCATCGCTCGACGGATTCAAGAGCGTGTTGCCGATCTGGGCGTCACGTGCTCCATCGGGGTCGGCTCCAGCAAGACCATCGCGAAGATCGCGTCGGATTTCGATAAACCGAGCGGGATGACCATCATTTATCCAGGTCAAGAGATTGAATTTCTCTCCCCTCTTCCCATTCGCACGATGTCCGGCGTAGGTGAGCGCGCCGAAGAGGCTTTGAAGGCCCATGGCATCGACACGTTGGGCGACTTGGCGCATGCGCCCGATCGTCTTCTCGAGTCGATCTACGGCAAGAACGCTTCGATGATGCGCGATCGCTGCTTCGGACTCGACGCATCGTCCGTCTCGTCCAGCAACGAGGTCAAATCCGTATCGAGCGAAACCACTTTCGCCGTCGACCTTATATCCTACGACGACATACATAATGCGTGCGCGACCATGGCTGCAAAGGTCGGACGCCGTCTGCGCGCCAAGGAACTCAAAGGCCGCACGGTGTCGCTGAAACTGAGGTTCGCCGATCGATCCATTCGCAACGCCCAGGTCAAACTGCAGGTTCCGACGGACAATGAGCACGAAATCATGGTTCATGCCGCATCTCTGATCAAACGCGTGTGGAGCGCGCCTTCACGTGTGCGGCTCGTCGGCATCGGCGTATCGGATTTCAGGGAAGATGCTGCTCCTGTGCAGGAAGCGCTTTTCGATGCGGATTTAACCGATGCCGTTCAGGATAGCGACAACGACCGCGCCATGTCCTCGGCAGATCGCGGCGATGCGATCCTGCAACGGCATGCGCGCGAACTTGCGAGCGCGACGGATATCGTCAGAAACCGGTTCGGAGAGGCGGCGGTGTACTTCGGCCGAGATCTTCATGTGAAAGAGAACACGACCGGCACGGCCGCCAAGAATCCCGAAGATTACGCATGATCGATTGCCAGGCGCGCCCGTTTGGCCTCTTAGTTGAACTTGAAGATCCTGCGTGCGACGGCATATCCGGCAAGCCCTACGCGGCGTCCTGCTTCGCCGGGAAGGTTCAGGGCCGCGTTGATGAGCGAATGCCTGATCTTCGGTGCGAGCTGCGGACGACGGATGGCAAGATACTTCCAGAGCGATTCGAGGGCCGCATCGTTCTCAGGCGTGCGGTGCATGCGCAGGAATACCGAGCTGATGGCCATCATCATGGAAAGGTAGGTGCGCATATACCGGCGCAGTTTCTCGGAAGGCACGTCCGCATCCAGATCGACCGCATCGATCATCGCGCGAGTCACACGCACCTGCTGGTCGCGGCGTGAGTACATGACATCCTGGTTGACGCTCTGATCCTCGCGGCCGATGAAGTACCGGTACAGATCGGCATCCAGATAGTACATCGTCTTCACATGAGGCAGGGGCACGTAGACGAAGATGTTATCGACATAGAACGTGTGCTTCGGCAGTTTCAGCCCGCAATCGCGCAGAAGCTGCGCGCGATAGATGACCGAATGCATGAGCAGGTATTGGGACTGGCGGAAACCCTTGGTGTCCTCCCACCCGAATTGCCTTTCCGTCGGGAACACGTTGCGATAACGCATCGTGGTATGCGTGCCCTCGTGAACCTTCTCGTATACGTAGTTCGCTATGACGAGATCGGTCGGCTCGGATACGCCGATCTGCGAACGCACGTAATCGAGCACCTTTTCGAGCGAATCGCGATCGAGCCAGTCATCCGAATCCACGACCTTGAAATACAGTCCTGTCGCGTTCGCGAGGCCGGTGTTGACCGCTTCGCCATGCCCTCCGTTCGGCTGATGAACCGCTTTGATGACCGATGGATGGCGTTTTTGCCACTCGTCGGCGCGCACCGCGGTGTCGTCTTTGGTCGAACCGTCGTCGACGATGATGATTTCGATGTCATTGCGCTCGTCGACGCAAGCCATGATCGACTCGATGCAGGTATCCATGTAGGCGGCCGAGTTATAGCACGGAATGGCGAATGAAATGGCTTTCACGATGCTCCTGTCGAATACGTTGGTATGCAGCCGCGATCGTCGCGCAGAGCGTTTCTGGTGCGGCGCGCGCAACGGCGACCGATACGAGTCGGTGCGGCTTGCGCGCATGCGGTATCCATTATTGCCATTCCGGCCTTTCGATGCAATTTCGCGATGTCAACAGATGCCGCATTCCATCTATATTTCGCCCGCACGACATCCGGTGCTTGCGCAGCACGGCGCATCTCTGCAAGAATCGTCGTATCAGCGCGTGAAGCCGAAACGTCTTCGGTTTTGCGACGAAGATCTTCGCCTCGAAAGGATCCTGCATGTCAACGTTTATGAGCGATGTATATTCCCAGGCCAAAAAGCAGAAGACTACGATCGTGCTTCCTGAAGGAGAAGACGAGCGCACGCTCGTCGCGGCCGAACGCATCCTTACCGAGGGGCTCGCCGACCTGATCATCATCGGGAATCCGCAGGCCATCGCATCGTCGGGATACGATTTGAGCGGCGCGACCGTCATCGACAACACGACCGACCCGCTGCGCGCCGAGCTTGCCGAAACGCTCTTCGAAATCCGAAAAGCGAAGGGCATGACGATCGAGCAGGCCGATGCGCTGATGGACGATGTGACGTATTTCGGCACGATGCTGCTTAAGACCGGCCGCGCCCAAGGGCTTGTGAGCGGTGCATGCCATCCGACCAAAGACGTTCTTTCCCCCGCCCTGCGCGTCATCAAGACGAAACCCGGCACCAAGGTCGTGAGCTCGTTTTTCATCATGGAGATTCCGAACGAAGCCTACGGCGACGACGGCCTGATGCTGTTCAGCGACTGTGCGGTCTGCATCCAGCCGAATGCCGAGGAGCTTTCCGAAATCGCCGTCGCATCCGCCCGATCCTTCAAGGATCTTACAGGGGCCGAACCGCGCGTCGCCATGCTCTCGCATGCCACCAAAGGCAGCGTCATCGACGACGATGCGGCGAAGGTCGTCGAAGCGGCCCGCCTTGCTCGCGAGAAGGCGCCGGAATTCCTGATCGACGGCGAGCTTCAAGCCGATGCCGCAATCGTGCAGAGCGTCGGCGCTTCAAAGGCGCCGGACTCCAGCGTCGCTGGCTGCGCGAACGTCCTCGTCTTCCCCGACCTCGATGCCGCCAATATCGGTTACAAGCTGGTCCAGCGTCTTGCGGGCGCCAATGCCTTCGGCCCTATCACGCAGGGGCTCAATGCGCCGATGAATGATTTGTCCCGCGGCTGCTCGGCCGAAGACATCGTTGCCGTCGTCGCCATCACTGCCGTTCAGGCTCAAGGGATCGCATAGGTTCTTACGGAAGCCTCGAAACGATGTCGTAGGTATCCTGGGCGATCATGAATTCTTCGTTCGTCGGGATGACGATGATCTTGACCGGAGACTCGTCGCGGGAGATGAAACGTTCTTTGCCGTTGTGCCTGAGACGGTTCTTCTCCTGATCGAGCACGATACCTAAAGGCTGGAGGCCTGCGAAGATGAGGCGACGGATGCGCTCGGCATTCTCGCCGACGCCTGCTGTGAGGACGATGGCATCGACACCGGCCATCTCAACGATGTACTGCCCCAGGTATTTCCTGATCGAATGCGCATACATGTCGTAGGCGAGCACGGCGCGCTCGTTGCCGGACATGGCCGCGTCGGTCACGTCGCGCACATCGTTGCTGATGCCCGACACGCCCAGAAGCCCTGACTTCTTGTTCATGATGTCGTTGACTTCGGCGGCGCTCAGGTTCTCGTTCTCGATGAGAAACGGGATGATGGCAGGATCGATGGAGCCGCAGCGCGTTCCCATCATGAGGCCGTCGAGGGGCGTGAACCCCATCGAGGTATCGACCGCTATGCCGTGGTCGACTGCCGAGATGGAGCAGCCGTTGCCGAGATGGCAGGTGACGATCTTCAGGTCTTCTATGGGACGTCCGAGCAGCGCGGCGCACCGATGCGCGATATAGCGGTGCGAGGTGCCGTGGGCCCCGTACTTGCGGATGCGATGCACGCGGCAGAGCTCGTAGGGCAGCGGGTACATGTATGCCGATGGCGGAAGCGTCTGGAAGAACGCCGTATCGAACACCGCCGTCTGCGGCATGCCGGGAGCAAGCTTCTGACAGACTTCGATGCACGCGAGCGCCGGCGGATTGTGCAGGGGCGCCAAAGGCGACAGACGTGCGATCTTATCGATGACGTCCTGGTCGATGAGGACCGATTCATCGAAGAAGTCACCGCCATGCACGATGCGATGGCCGATGGCATCGATTTGATCGATCGACGTGATCGTCGATCGATCGGAATGCGTGAGCGCATCGAAGACGACGCGCAGCGCCTCTTCGTGATCGGCCATGAACTGATGGAAGATACGCTCGTCCTTGTCGGCGCCGTGTTTGATGTAAGAATTCTTGCTGCCGACGCGCTCGCAGAGGCCTTTTGCCAGCATCGTCTGCGTGTCGGTTTCGATGAGCTGGTACTTCAGGGACGAAGAACCGGCATTCAATACGAGGATCTTCACTGTCTACCCTATTTTCTTCGGTGACCCGTCATTCATGGCTTCGCCGCCAAGCACGTGGACGTGCAGATGATGAACCGATTGCATGGCGTCTTCGCCCGCGTTCGAGACGATGCGGAAACCGCTCGCATCGATGCCCTTGAGTTTCGCGACCTTCCGCGCGGCGGCGAAGACTTTGCCCAGGATTTCCTCGGGCACGTCGTCATTCAGGCTGTCGTAATGCTCTTTCGGGATGATCAGGGTGTGGACCGGCATCATCGGCGAGATATCGTCGAACGCGTAAACGTCATCGTCTTCATATACCTTGTTCGAAGGAATATCTCCCGCAGCTATCTTGCAAAACAGGCAGTCGTCCATGCTGCGTCCCCTTTGCTTCACGAATGCGACCGAATACGCGCAGTGTACTTGAAAATGACGGATGCCTACGAAAGCGTGGTGTCAGTGGTAGCGTCGTCGGCGCTAGCGTCCAACTGCCCCATGAGCACCTCGACCTTCTGTTGGGCTTCATCGAGGCGGGACTTCAGCGAAGCCAGCAGACCGACGCCCCGTTCATACTGCTTCAGGCTGTCTTCGAGCTCGAGACCGTTGCCTTCGAGGCTCGCGACGACTTGGTCGAGTTCGGCCATAGCCTCGCGAAACGAAAGCTCGTCGATGTTCTTTCGGGTATCTTCCATGATCCATTCCTTTCTTGAGCCGAACGCGCGGGGTGCGCGCATCGTGAAATGCGTATGCGCAGAACGCGATTGAAAAACGTCAAGACCCTCTTCGTTCTTGGGAGACCGATTCGACCGAGCAGTCCAGCACGCCGTCCGAGACGCGGACTTTGATCGCAGAACCCACGAGGCCGGCATCCGCATGCTTCACGACGTGTCCATCCTTATCGGTCGCCATGGCGTAACCCCGCGACAGAATGGAGAGCGGCGAGAGATCGTGCAGATGCCCGGCGCGCAACGCCAGGTCGTGCCGCGCCGCAGACGTCAGCGTTGCGCCGATGGCGCGCATGCGCTCGGTCGCGGATCCGAACGCGGCGGCTTCGTGGTCGAGGATCCGTTTTCCGGAGGCGTTCAAACGAGTCTGCATGCTTTCGAGCCGGGTCCGTCGTGCGTCGAAGGATACCGATCGTCTCAGGCGGCCCTCATAGGCGTCGAGCGACGTTCTGTTGCGCGCAAGCGATTCGGGCAGGGCTCGATGCAGGCGATCGGATGCCATATCGAGCCGCATGAGGTCCTCCGCGATCAAAGCGGCCGAGTCGCGGAAGACGGGGCGTCCTGCGACGGCGTCCAAACGGATGCGCGTGCGCTCGAGACGATGGCCCAGGGGACCGGACAGGCGTTCGGCGTAGGATGCGAACAACGCGTTCATCTGTTCCGGGGACGGCGAGACCGCCTCGGCCGCCGCCGTAGGCGTGGAAGCGCGGTGGTCGGATACCATGTCGGCGATCGTCGTGTCGGGTTCGTGCCCGATGCCCGTGACCACGGGAACGGGCGACGCGGCCACCGCGCGTGCGAGCGCCTCGTCGTTGAACGGCATGAGGTCCTCGAAGCTACCGCCTCCGCGCACGAGCAGGATGACATCGCATCCTTCCAGCGCACAGGCCGCAAGCGCGCGCACCATGCCTTCGGCTGCCGTCTTGCCTTCGACAGGCACGCCTGCGACCGACACCGTTGCAAGGGGGAACCTGCGTCTCAGCGTGCGCAGGACGTCGCGCACCGCATCGCCTCGCGGCGAGGTGACGACGCACACCTTTTCGGGAAATCGCGGAACGGGACGCTTGCGCGCGTCATCCATGAGGCCTTCGGAGCGAAGCGCACGTGCGAGCGCGTCGACCTTCTGACGGAGGTTTCCCTCCCCCGCGATTTTGAACGACGATGCTTTGAAGCTCATGCGTCCCTTGGGGGCGTAGATATCGAATTGACCGGCGACCTCGATCTTCATGCCGACGCGAAGCCCCGAGGTCCGCTCGTATATGGTATTCCACATCATGCAGGGCAGAGACGACTTCTGATCCTTGATGGTGAAGTACACGGCGCTGTAGCCGCGCTTGGCGTTCACTTCCGAGACTTCGCCCAGGATGACCAAGGGGAAGCCCGAAAGGTATCCGTTCATGCGGGCGATGGCTTCGGTGACCCCGAAAGGCTTGCGGCCCTCGCCTGCTAGCACGTCCTCTGCGTATCGATACGCCATGGCGCGCCTAGTTGTCGCGAACGGAAAGGAGCATGTACAGGAACTGAATGAGGGCCGTGAGCGCTGCGGCGACGTATGTGAGCGCGCACGCGCGCAGAACCTGCGAACATGCTGCAAGCTCGCCCTGGTTCATGCCGCAATCGCGCAGATACGCGAGTCCGCGCCGCGATGCGTCGAATTCGACGGGAAGCGTGATCAGATGGAACAGAAGCACGGCCGCGAACATGACGATGCCGAGTTTGATGAAGAACGCGCCGAGGGCGCTTGCGGCACCGAAGAAGATGCCCATGAAGAACACGATGATCCAGCCGTTGGACGCGAGTGATGCGATCGGAGCGAATGCGCTGCGTACGCTCATGAACCAATACCCCTCGGCGTATTGGCAGGCATGGCCGACCTCGTGCACGGCCGTCGCGACGGCCGTCAGGCTGGTCTGGCCGAAGGTCTCGGTGCCGAGCGTGACGGAGTTGTTGCGAGGATCGAAATGATCCTGGTTAGGCCCTCCCTGATAGACGGGAATGGCGCCGATGCCCTTGTCGTGCGCCATGCGGCGCGCCATGTCGACGCCTGTGACGCCCCAGGAGCTCTGGATTCTGCTTTTACCCTTGAGCTGGGACGACACATATGCCTGCGCTCCCCCGCCGATGATGAGCGTCAGGACCATGACCGCGATGTACAGGCCGAAAGAACCGCCGGAGAAAGGCATGCGTGCTCCTTAAAATCGTACTTACGTTCGTTTTTCATGCATTATACGGTACAGGGCCATCGCCGCGAAGCCTTACGTTACGCCGTAATGAATTCGTATCCAAAAAACGACGTTGCATGCGCGATCGCATGCGAAAGCCCTAAACAGCGGCCGAAAGCTCCGTCGGGTCCTTCGGCTTTCCGCTTCTAAGCCGACGCTTGGACACGCGCAGCTGACCGTCTTTGATCGTCAGCGTGAATTTTCCCGCCATGAGCTTGAGCACGTCTTTTCCCGCGATGGCGCGCCGCCATCCTTTCAGGAGGTCGCAGTCGTCCGTATGTCCGCGCGCGATGCGCGCGAGCTCGGCGTTCGAGGTGATCGCGGAAAAAGCGATGGAATTCTCCCGTGCGCGCTGATGGACGAGCGCCGCGAGGAGCGCGGTCTGCGCGTCGACGTTCTGCTCGCCGCGAGGCGCGCGTGCGAGCGACGGGCATTCGTCGTCGGGCGTTTCAAGGCCTTTTTTGCACGCGGAGAGCACGTCACGCGCCTCTTTCGTGGACAGCGCCGACGCAACGCCCCTGACCATGAACATATCGTCGATCGATCGAGGCTCACGACGGCAGATCTCCACGATCTGCACGTCGGAAAGCACGGCCTTGCGCGGGATGTTTCGTTCCATGGCTTTGCGTTCGCGCCATGCGGCGACATGCTTCGCGCAGGCGAGCTGGCGGCCGCTGAGCTGATTGACGTTCTTCAGGTGCCGCCAGCGGTTTTCCGGATCGACCCGATACCGCGAAGGATCGACGAGCTCCGCGAAGTCGTGCTCGAGCCAGCTCGCGCGTCCGAGCGCTTCGAGGCGTTCCGTGAGCTGACGATAGATGCGCGGCAAGTAGACGACGTCTTCGAGCGCGTAATTGATCTGCGAGGAAGACAAAGGGCGTCGCGCCCAGTCGGTGAAGGAATCGGCCTTCTTCAAGCGTACGCCGCATTCGTTCAGAACGAGCGTCCCATAACCGACCTGAACCGTCTGTCCGAGCAGGGCTGCGGCGACTTGGGTGTCGAAGATGGGATCGGGCATGACGTCGAGTTCGTGGAACAGGATGTCCAGGTCCTGGGTCGCCGCATGGAACACCTTGACCACGGACGTATCGACCATCAGATCGCGCAGCGGAGAGAGGTCGTGCACCTTGAGGGGATCGACCACGACCGACCGTTCGTCGGTTCCGAGCTGGATCAGGCAGAGCTTGGCCCAGTAGCAGCGCTCGCGCAGGAATTCGGTATCGATCGCCACGACGTCGCAGGTGCGCGCAAACGCGACGAATTCCTCCAGTTGCTTCGTATCGGTGATGTACAACGGCATGTCCTTCGGTGTCGGCGCCTCGATGTAGTACGATTGCTCAAACGGAAACGAGGCCTTATGAAAATCCTTATTATAAATAATCTCGCTTCGGGACAGTATGATACCGCCATCTACGACTTCATCCGCTCGGCCGCGCGCGACGGCGATGAAATCTGCCTGCGCAACACCGACGGAACCACGCCCATCTCGGCGCTCATCGAAGATGCCCGTACGTTCGATCGCGTCGTCGCTGCAGGCGGCGACGGGACCGTGGCCTGCGTCATGTACGCTCTGCGGTACTCGGGCATCCCGGTACTTCCCTTCCCTTCCGGAACGGCCAACCTGCTTTCGATGAACCTCCAGAATCCCGAAGAGCCCCATGCGCTCGCGGCATTGCTGCGCGACGGCCGCATCCTCGACTTCGACATGGGCGAGATATCGACCGAGAACGATAGCCGCGGATTCGCCATCATGGCCGGCTCGGGCTACGACGCGACGCTCATGGCGACGGCCGCGCCCGGCAAGCATGCGCTCGGCAGCATGGCGTATTTCCTGGCCGCGAGCGTGAATCTGCTTCCGCAGCGCTCCGACATCAAGCTCACGATCGATGGCGTGTCGTACGAGACCAAGGGCATCGGCATCGTGCTCGTCAACTTCTCGAAGATCACCGCGGAGCTTTCCATCACGCATGTCAATCAGCCGCGCGACGGTATGCTCGACGTCGTGGTGCTGAAGGCGAAATCGGCCTTCGACCTTCTGCCGTCCATCTTCGCCGCGCTGCTCGACGTCGACGGCAAGTTTCCCGATCGAGGAGATGCGCTCGATATCTACTCGGGCAGGGAAATCACTGTGGAAGCCGATCCCGCCTTCCTTATCGAGCACGACGGCGAGCCGACCGAGCTCTCGACGCCCTACACGGTGCGCGTGCTGCCTGCCGCGTCGCGGCTCGTCGTGTCCGACGACGCAGTCAAGCTCTTCGAATAGGACGGCGTCGAGCCTCGGCTAGGATGCATCATCCTCCTTCGGGCGTTCGATCCTGAAGTCCGCTACGCGCCTGTTGTACGACATCTGGATCAACTCAAGCACGAAAGCGAAGACCATCGCGAAATACACCATGAGCTTTTCGGCGTGCATGTCGAAGACCTCGAAGCCCGAGTTAATGCCCAGCCCGTCGAGTACGAGCAGGATGCCGATGACCGTGATGAATGTGAGCGCGAGAATCTTCATCTCCGGATGGGAGTTGATGAAATCCGAGATGAAATCGATGAAGACGATCATGAGAACGATAGCGAACAGCACCGCGATGACCATGATGATCAGGTGGTTCGCAAGCCCGACCGCGGTGATGACCGAGTCTATCGAGAACACGAGGTCCATGACGACGATGGTTCCGACCGCCTGAGGAAGCGAGATCAGACGCGCGTCCTTATGCTCTTCCGAATGTTCGGCTTTAAGCTCGGTCAAGGCGAGCATGTCGCGCACTTCGTCGATGCCCTTGTAGATCAGATACGCGCCGCCGCAGAAGAGCACGAGATCGCGCACCGAGACGCCGTGGGTATAGAAGCCGAGGTCGATCGTGAAGAGCGGCGTGGCAAGATGCACCAGAAACGATGCGAAGCAGAGAAAGGCCGCACGTCCGAAGAAAGCGCCGACAAGGCCCAGGATACGTCCGATATGCTGCTTGCCGTGAGGAAGGCGGTCGGTGGTGATGGCGATGAAGACGAGGTTGTCCACGCCGAGCACGATTTCGAGGAAGATGAGGGTGACGAGGCTGATCCACGCTTCGGGCGTGGCGAAGATCGAAAGATCCATGCGGCTCCTTTGCATAAGAGCCGAAGCGCAAATGGGGGCTCCGGCACAACTGACATGCGGCTGTGCCATGAGTCTCGTTATTTCAGACACGCCAGGCGCGAATGCGCCGAGGCTGTTGACGTGTCGCATCGCAGGCCGAAGCCGGATGCCAACTACTCCCCCAAGGCATGGCGCATCGTAGCATACAGGGACAGATAAAGCGCTTTGGTATAATGAACCGTCTCATAATTGTCACAGAGGAGCATACGATGGCTTCAACATGGAGATCGGGTTCGCACGATTCCGAGGCGCAGGAACCCGCACGGATCAACTACCTGGACGGTTCGGTTCTTCTGCGCGATATCCGCATCCCCAACAGCGTATACGTCGTCACGCTCGTCGTCTCCCTCGTCGCCGCCGTGATCGGCGGATCCTTCTTGCTGAAGACCTCCGATTCCATCCTGCATGCCGACGAGCGCAAGGCCGAGGCCATCCATGCGAACCTCACGCGCGACGTGAGCCTCGAGCTTCCTTCCGCATCCACGCTCGCGGATTCCGATATCGACGCCGCAAACGAGTATTTCGCCGATTCGGGCTATCAGACCATCGACCTTTCGAACGACGAGCAGGCGCGCATCGTAAAGATTCCGAGCGATGCCTCGACCGTCGACGCGAAGGTGGCCTTCGCAGCGGGCATCGACAAGATGAACGGCGAGACCGCATCGAAGTACCTGCCTGGCACCTGGATATACTCGTCTTCGTATTCCGGCTTCGACAAGCGCCTGCGTTACTGCGATTTCGCCTCGCCCGATGCGACGGCGGCCGTGCAGGCGGCGATGGACGCGCAGGGGTGGATCGATGGCGAGACCGTCACGGTGACCGACGAAGGCCAGGATTCGGTCGGCAACATCTATCAGGAAGGCACCTTCGAGACCGATCGCGGCGATTACTCCTGGCGCATCTCCGCCTGCCCTCTCAGCGCTGTCTACAGCATTTCCGGACTGCCTGCGAACGTGTCGTACGTAGGCATTCACATGATGCAGGCGTAAAGAAGCAAGAGGCGCTCTTTTCTGCCAGCGTATCGAGCGTTCTCCGGACGTAAGACGCCGTAAGACGCCTGCTGAAACGCAGCAAGGATCTCATCTTGGCGGCATTCGCGCATTGAAGCGCGTCTGTCGGAACATGAAGCAGATACGAGGAAGGCCCCGCATGAAAGCGGGGCCTTCCTTTGGTTTCTGGAGCGGACAACGGGGTTCGAACCCGCGACCCCCACCTTGGCAAGGTGGTGCTCTACCAGCTGAGCCATGTCCGCGAAGATGGAGGCGAGAACCGGATTCGAACCGGTGATGAGGGCTTTGCAGGCCCCTGCCTTACCACTTGGCCATCTCGCCATCCATGCGCGCGACCGAAAGCCGCGCAGGAGAGAATAATACCGAAGCCCCATTCGGGGTGCAAGCTTTTATTTGCTGCCGCTTCCGCAACCACATCGTTATGCGCAGGCGCACGCTGGAGATTGAAGCGAATCCTTATGCGATCCGATTCGCGAACGCATTCTATATTCGTGCATCGAATGCTTTTCATGTGCATTCATGCCAGCGTTTTGCATGCGCCGCGGATACCGTAGTCAAACATCGCTTGGGCGCACCGCTTCGTCCTTCATGCGGGCGAGCTTCTCATGCGTGAATGCTATAAGCTCCTGCTTGTTGCTCACGCCGGTTTTCCGATACACGTTTCGCATATGGGTCTTTGCCGTGTTCTGGGCTATGACCAGCGTGCTTTGGATATAGGGCGAATCGCGCCCCTCGGCAAGCAAGGTCATGACTTCTTGTTCTCGCGGAGAAAGCCCGCATGCATCGGAAATCGCGGCACATGCATCCGCAAGGACGAACGAGCGTTCGGCCATCTGATGGCTTTCGATGAGCCGTCGGGCATCGTGCGAGGTGAACACGAAACTTCCGACGACGACCGACAGAATGCCGCAGATGAGCGCAAGTGCCGTCACGAACGATGTTCGGTCACCCGCGCCGAGGAGAGGTCCCAGGACTGAGACGGTCGCGTATCCGGCAAGCGCAGCCATCGCCTCTATCATGCACGATCGAGCCAAGACCTCCTCGGCCGGCCGCTTGGTCCGTGCAACGATTTCAGCATTCACGAACCACATGAACAGATCGCACGCGACAATCCCGCCGAGCATAAGCGAGCATCCGAACTCGAATACGCTCGTCGCAGCAAGCGCAAGGAGGCATCCGATGCTGATGATGGGATTTCCGAGCTGATGGATGCGTCGGAAGGCCGTCGAAGGCGAGAACCGTGCCGTCATAGCGACGATGCAGGCGCTCATAGCCAAGGGACCTGCGATCAAGGCGATATGAAAGCCTGGCGAGGCATCAAGAGATGCCAGTGCGGAAAGCGATCCGAGTGCGAAAGAGAACGATGCAACGAATGCGAGGATCTTGAAGAGAAGACGTCGTTCCATCGAAGAGGGCTCGCCATGCCTGCGCACCTGCTGACGTCCGACATGCGTCATGTTGAGTATCACGCTGCCCAGAAGCAGAAGGACGCTCGAAAGCGCCGCCGACACGATCGGTGGCATGACGATCGACAGGATGCACAGCAGCATCGCGAACAAAGATCCCATAGAGACGTTCAACATCGCACGTTCGGCACGGGCATGCGCCCAGACTTCGTTGCCGCGCAATACGAGAAGCATATAGCAACATCCTGACAGCACGCAGGAAATAGGAAGCACGACAAGAAGGGCGAGGCCTTCCAGAGGAACGAATATCAGTACGGTCATAAGGGATCCGAGCGCTCCGATGAGAAACGGAGGGACGGAACGAATAGGACCTGCGACGCGCACGTTCGTCTTGGATGCGTACGAAAACACCGCTCCTGCGCCGATACCGGCGAGCAAGAATCCTATCGAAAGAACCATCTGGTCGAATCCTGCGATTCGTCCGACGCCCCCGCCGAAGAGCATCGTCATAAGCCAGGCATACGTGCATCCGAATCCGAAATTCTCCCAAGTTCGATGACGGATAAGGCGGTCTCTTCCGATGACCGTCTCTCCCGAGAGCATGTCTCGACGCCCCATGAGCCCCCTCGCTTCCTATCGGCATCATTGTACGAAAGGCCGAAATCGCACGTCAAAGCTTTTCACCCTTTAAGGTCTATATATGCATCCATACAATATTCATACCTCAACGGTGAAGTGTATGAGCAGGTCAATGACTACCGTGCAGGTTGTAGGGATCTGTGGGAGCACGTGCTCCTCGAGTCGAGCCTAGGAGGGCATCATGAAATCGGGCATGGATCGTCGTTCATTTTTAACCGGCGCCGCAGCGACGGGGGCGCTAGCCGCTTTCGGCCTTGCAGGATGCACGGAGAAGGCCACGGAAGCATCCAAAGGTTCGATGTCCGGAAGCGGCGTTGGAACCGAAACGGATGCTTCGAGCTATTTGAATCCAGGAAGCTATACCGTTGGGGAAACCGCGAATTATGACGTTGTCGTCGTGGGCGGCGGAGGCGCGGGCATGTCAGCGGCGACGCGCGCGGCCGAACTCGGCCTTAAAACCGTGCTGCTCGAACAGCATCCCGCCACAGGGGGCACCTCTCTGTTCACCGAAGGTCTCTTCGCGCTTGATTCCCATATACAGAAAGAGAACGGGAAAAACCCTGCAGATCTCGGATACGATATCTACACGATGGCGATGGACTACCATCACTGGTATGCGAATGGAAACCTGTTTCGCAAATACTGCAACGATTCGGGCGAAGACATTGCATGGATGGAAGAGCAGGGCATCGTTTTCACCGGCACATCGACGATGTGCGGCAACGAATACAACACCTGGCATCTTTACGAATACACCGAAGGACAGCCTTCCGGCTACAACTACGTTATGCAGTGGGCTGCTGCGGTCGAAGCTGCGGGCGCTACGATCGTAACCGGCAGCGAAGCCGTCGATATCATAGTCGACGACGGTGCGGCCAAAGCAATCGTCGCAAAAGAAGGAGATACGTACAAGCAGTACAACGCATCGAAGGGCATCATTCTCGCTACGGGCGGGTATTCCGATAATCCTGACATGATTCGTGAATTCGGCAAAAACCCCGATCGTATCCAGCCGATGGGTGCCGGCGGACGCATGGGATTCGGCATCAATGCAGCTCGGAAGGCCGGCGGCGTGCTTGCACCCTCCCCCGGATGCATCGTTCCCTATGGCGGGTGCATTCCCGGCATCGATTATGGCACGCATCTGTACTGCGCATCGGCGTTTCAGCCGTACTTCTGGGTCAACCAAGATGCCAAACGTTTCGTCAACGAATACTACGCTGAGCGCAACTTCAGCTTCTCCGGCGACGCCCAGGCCATGCAGGACCGCGTCATTTCCATAGTCACGCAGGCGCAGATGGATACCATGTATGAACACGGAGGCACCTTCGGATGCGGCGAGTACATACATGCGGGCGAGCCTCTTACCATGCTGTGGGATCAACTCAAAGAACAGCAGGATGCGGGCAATGAGGCCGTTCACGGCCCAATCGACACGATCGACGAGCTGGCGAAGGAACTCGGGCTCGATGCGGATGCTCTGAAATCCGAGATAAACGCCTATAACGGGTATTGCAAGGAGAAGAAAGACCTTGAGTTCAACAAGGATCCGCAATACCTTTTCGCTCTCGATGAAGGTCCTTACTACGCTTTCGAACTCAAAGTCGGTATTTTCTCAACCGTCGGGGGCATGAAGATCAACAACGATTGCCAAGTGCTCGATGAGAAGAATATGCCCATTGCAAACCTTTATGCCACGGGATGCGATGCTGGCGGACTGTACGGGGATGCGTACGACGTGTCGATCTGCGAAGGATCCTGCCAGGGATTCGCGGTCTTCACCGGCAAGACGGCGGCGGAAGCCTGTGCCGGCAAGGGTGAGTTCGCAACCGCCTAGCGCTGCAATCGACCGACGCACGCGAGGCTCGTATCCCTTGCCGCCGCTTATATATAACGAAAGTTTCCTATGTGCGAAAAAGGCCCCGCGTTTCGGCGGGGCCTTCGAAGTTCTGGAGCGGACAACGGGGCTCGAACCCGCGACCCCCACCTTGGCAAGGTGGTGCTCTACCAACTGAGCCATGTCCGCGAATGGTGGGCGTTACAAGATTTGAACTTGTGACCTCTTCCGTGTCAGGGAAGCGCTCTCCCCCTGAGCTAAACGCCCACGTTTCTGTGCCGGCGAACCAGCGAGGACATATACTATGCGAACCCCTAGGTGAATGCAAGCGTGATTTTGAGATTCCTTCGCTTCGATTGATTTCATGTGAACCGCGAGGCCAAGGCGTGCGTTGCCTATAATGTATGCGCTTTCGGGCGCGGCATCCGCCGGTACCGGCGTTGCCGAGATCTCCGATTCGAATTTCTCTGGGAAGCGAGGCCTTCGTGATCGCATGCTATAAGACGTCGCCTGAAGGCACGTTTCCTCTCGAAGCGCCCGAGCCTGGATGCTGGGTGAGCATCGTCGCTCCTACGCTCGAAGAGCGCGCATGGCTGCGCGACGAGCTCGGTGTGCTGCCCGAGTTCGTGCAGTCGGTCCTCGACGACGAGGAGAGCTCGCACGTCGATTTCGATGACGACGCGCATCAGACGCTCATCATCATCGACTGCCCCTTCATCGAAGACGCGCACGAGGCGGAAGACGCCTCCATCGTTCAATACGATACCCACCCTCTGTCCATCCTGTTCCTGCAAAAACGCGATATCCTCGTCACGGTCAGCCTCAAGCCGAACGACACCATTCGGGCGCTCGAGACGGGACGCATCAAACAGGTCAATACCAAGCATTCGACGCGCCTGATCCTGAAGATCATGCTCAACATCATGCAGCGCTACCTGGGCTATCTGCGCAACATCGACCGCCAGTTCAACAGCACCGAACGCGTGCTGCGCGAAACCATGCGCAACGCCGAGCTCATCAAGATGCTCGCATTGGAGAAATCGCTCGTCTATTTCTCGACCTCGCTTAAAGGCGCGGAATCGACGTTGGCGAAGATCAGCAGCGGACGCTATATCCGTCTGTACGAAGACGATCGCGACCTGCTCGACGATGTGCTGATCGAGATGCGTCAGGCTATCGAGATGTGCACCATCTATACGAGCATCCTGAACGGCACGATGGATACGTTCTCAAGCGTTATCAACAACAATCTGAACTTCACGATGCGCACGCTCACCACGATCACGCTGTTGCTCGCCGTGCCGACGATCATCTTCAGCTTCTACGGCATGAACGTGCCGGATCTGCCCATCGTCGGGTCGTGGTACCTGCCTATCGGGCTTTCCGTTCTCGTCTGCGTGCTGCTCGGCATCTTCTTCAAGAAGAGCCGCTTTTTCAAATAGGGACCGACGGGGCGCAGGCCCTTGCGCCGTGGGAAGGTCGAACGAACCTGCGGCCTTCCCCGGCAGTATGATAGCTCCGCTCTGCATCGCAGGCAGCTCCTCAGACCGTCGCTTCGCCCCTGCAGCCGCGAGGCGCTTTTGCCCTACCAGGCTCCCGTGAGGTCGAGATCGATATCGACGTTGCCTTCTATGCCGTCGACGCGCCCCGTCTCCGTGTACTGCCAAAGCGCGAAATCGAAGGATGCCGACGGAACGACGCCGTAGCCGGCGAACCAGCGGCCGTAGCCCGAAAGCGCATTCAAGTCGTAGCGTGCCATGTCGGTTTCGTTCCCGTAGATCATCGGCGTATAGCCCGCAGCGGCGATTTCGTCGCAGAACGCCCGCGCGATCGCCGTCATCTCCTCGTTCGACAGAGACGACGTGCGTTGGGAGCCTGCGACGACTTCGGAATCGAACGCGACGGGGTATTCGAGAGCCGCGCCATCGAGCTCGGACAGGACGAAGGCGGCTTCTTCCCTCGCTTCCTCTTCGTTGGTCGCTTGGGAGAAGAAGTAGACGCCGGCATCGAGGCCTGCGCCTTGGGCGCCTTCAAGGTTGGTGGAAAATGCACGGTCGCGTGCGATATCGCCCGTTGCGGCATCGCGATACCCGACACGGAGCATAGCGAAGGACACGCCGTCGGACGCGACCGAGGGCCAATCGACATCGCCCTGATAAGAGGATACGTCGATGCCGAGACGCGATTTCACGACCCCATCCACCTCGTAGGTGTAACGGCCGCCGTTCGCGTAGAGATGCGTCCAATCGTATGTTCCTGCATGTCGCGACGAGCGCATATCGGTATACGCCGCCTTGTCCGCATCATGATGAGGGCCGGAAGCGCCGAAAGAGCCGTCGAACGATGCCGTGCAAGTCGTCACGCCTCGCACGATTATGACGAGCACGACGACGAGTGCGACGAGCATCGCGTACCGCAGGGCGGGAATGCGTGCGAAGACGTTCGATGCCGCCGCATGGTTCGCGTGGCGGCTCTGAACGCGCGAGCCGTGCGCGGCAGTTCGAGCATGGCCCGATGCCGACTTGATCGACAAGGAAGCACGGGATGCCTGTCGCGATGCAGATGCCGCGCGTCCGTGCCTGCTCGCAGCGCCTTCGTGAGCGCCCCGCCTCAGCGGCGCACGGGAAGAGGCGCTGCGCCGCAGCCGGCCCGATCTTCGAAAGCGTCGTATGAAGTCAAAGAGGCTCATGCATTCCTCGGAATCGTTCGGTCGTTCGCATCTATCATCTTATAAAAAAAGAGTCCCGTGCGGGACTCTTTCGATTTCCTGGTGTCGGAGGCGGGATTTGAACCCGCAAGCCCGAAAATTAGGCACTAGCACCTCAAGCTAGCGTGTCTGCCGTTCCACCACTCCGACTTGCAAAAGCAACGTGGGTAATATTAGCAAAGCGACCCGTGATTTCAAGGGTCAATTTCAAAAACTACCGGACGATCGTGCCCTGCGGATAGATGATCATCAAGACGAGCAGCGACAGCATGAACACGATGGCAAGCGCGATCGTGATGCGGTCGAGGTTCTTCTCGATGATGTTCGTTCCGGTCTGCGTGGAGTACAGCGAGCTGGCGATCATATCGGAAAGGCCGGTGCCTTTCCCGGAATGCAGCATGACGAAAACGATCAGCCCGACGCCGGAAATCGCCCATATGATGAGCATGACGATGAGAAGTGCGTTCACTTCGCGGTCTCCTTACCGAAAAATAGATGAAATCACAAGTTAAGGATTATAGCGGTATCGAGGCAGTATGCGCAAGAAGCCGCGTCAAATACAGAATTGCCTGCCGATATCCCCCGATGCCTTCGCCGGAAACGGTCAGCGCGGCGTACGGCCGTATGTAAGAGACCTGACGGAAGCCTTCGCGCGATGCGACGTCGGAAATATGTACCTCCACGAAGGGGATGGACACGGCCTTGAGGGCGTCGAGGATCGCGATGCTCGTATGCGTATAGGCCGCGGGATTGATGACGATCCCATCGATAGCGCCCCGCGCCTCTTGGATGGCATCGACGATGGCGCCTTCATGATTGCTCTGAAAGCACGTCACCTCGACACCCGCCTCTGCGGCTGCCGCGGCCACCGAATCGAGAAGGTCTTGGTAGGTCTGCGTGCCGTAGATGCCGGGTTCACGCATGCCCAGGAGGTTGATGTTCGGCCCGTTTATGACGAGCAGGCGCGGAACGTGATCCATGAATCCTCCCCTATCGCAGATTCCGGCACGCGGCGATGACGTTTTTCGCGACGGTTTCGACGTCGCCTTTGTTTTCGACGACCGTATCGCCCCATGCGCGATAGAGATGCTCGCGCTCCTGCGCGAGCATCGCGACGCCCTTCGACTGCGACAAGGGGCGCCCATCGGTCGGAAGCTCGTCAAGGTCGCGCATCAGGCGCACGATGCATGAATTCTGATGCAAGGGCTCGTAGTTCTCCGGCCGCGTGACGACGCCTCCGCCGCAGGCGATGACTGCACCGCTCATGCGCCCGATGCGTACGAGCGCCTCATGCTCGCGCGCGCGGAACCCTTCTTCTCCTTCTTCGGCGAAGATCTGAGGGATCGACTTGCCCGCCTCGCGAACGACCTCGGCATCCATGTCGACGAACGGACGTCCGAGCATCTGGGCGACGATGCCGCCGATCGCGGCCTTCCCCGATCCCGGCATACCGATGAGCACAATCGAGCGCATGTCGAAGGAAAGCTCCTGCACGATGCGTTCGATCTCCGCATCGTCGAGAGCGATGCCGCGGAAAAGCTCCGAGGCCGCCTTGGCTTGCGCGACGAGCATTCCCAAGCCGCCCGCATGCGGAATGCCCAGACGTTCGGCCTGCATCAGGATGCCGGTGTTCGCCGGGTTGTATACGACATCGAGCACCGCGATCAGGCCGTCCTTGGCGCCTGGACCGCTCTCGCCGCATGCGGCGAAGGGTTCGAGATCGCAGACCGAAGCCGGGCAGGCGGGATACATGCCGACCGGCGTCGTCTGGACGACCAGATCGGCCGCATAGGCGTCAGCGAGCGCGTCGTATCCCCACACGCAGACCTCGCACGTTCCTCCATGCCTTTCCGGCTCGCCTTTGCCGTCGGCCTTGCGGTCGAACACGATGATGTGCGCGGCACCCTTGTCACGCAGCACGGCCAGGACGGCACGCGTCGCGCCTCCGTTGCCGAATACGGCCGCCGTCCGCCCGTCGATGTCGGCGCCGAGGGAATCGATCAGGTAGGCGAACCCGTCGTAATCGGTGTTATGCCCGAAGAGCGTGCCATCCGGGCGCTTCACGACGGTATTGACGCATCCGATGGCGCGCGCGGCTTCGGATGCGTCGTCGACGAGGGAAAGCGCAGCGACCTTATAGGGAATGGTCACGTTCACGCCGTCGAAGGCGCGACGGGCGAAAAAGGGCTCGAGCTCGTCTTCCGCGATATCGATGAGATCATAGGGCGTCGATCCTAAAAGCTCGTGGATGCGCGGGGAATAGCTGTGACCGAGCGGGTGGCCCACCAAGCCGAATTTCCTGTCGTTCATCGTCCGACCTCCGTTCCGTGCGTCTGATAGCTTCCAAGGTAGCGTGAGGATTCGCAGTATGCCGGCAGCTGGGCCGCGATGGCATCGAATGTCGAATCGCCCGGCACCGATTCGATTTCGAGCATGAAGCCGAACTCGAAGGCGCTGCCGGGAATGGGACGGCTCTCGAGTTTCACGAGATTGACGCCGAGAGCTGCGAAAAGGCCGAGCAGACGGAACAGCGATCCCGGCTCGTGCGAGACCACGACGACGAACGACGATCGATCGGCCCGGCGCGTGACGATGCACTCGCGCGCGATGCAGGCGAATCGCGTGTAGTTGTCTTTCGAATCCTGAATGCGGCGCGCGACGACATCGAGTCCGTACGTATCCGCGCAGAGCTCCGATGCGATGGCCGCGATGTCCCCCCTGCCGGATTCGGCGACGCGACGCGCGGCGACGGCCGTGTTCTCGCAGATAGTGGGGCGAACGTTCGGGCCGAGCGATTCGAGGTATCGTTCGCATTGACGAAGCGCCTGCTCATGTGAGAAAACCTCAGAAAGCTCCGAGACGTCGTGCCCGGGATTCATGAGAAGGGCCTGATCGATGCGCTGCATAGCGGACGACACGATGAACAGGCCGTGCTGCGCGATGAGGTCCCATGTCCTGTTCACCGTGCCTGTGGTCGAATTCTCGAGCGGAAGCACGCCGAAATCCGCACGATCCGATTCAACGGAGGCGCAAACGTCTTCCCAACTGGAAAGAAACTCCGGATGCACATCGTCGAGCATGGCGCGCGCGGCTGCATGCGACCACGATCCCGCCACGCCTTGAATGGCCGTATGCGCCGAGGAAGGAAGCTCCTCGCGTTTCACGGCGCCGTCCGCAAGGCGCTCGCCTTGGGATTCGTCCAGAACGACATGCTGCCGCATGCGGGAAAGCGCCATGACGACGCCGTACAGCGAGGAGACATACGGGCGGAAGCGCTCGGGCGCCAAATGCGTCACCTGGGCGATCTTGGCAGCCTCTCGCGTCGCGTCGAGCACCGGACGGCCTGATGCGCTCTTCGTCTCGGCGACGTCCTCGGCGATGTCCATGCGCTCGGCGAAGAGCGCGACCATCGATTCGTCGATTTCGTCGATGCGCGCCCTCAGCGCATCGAGCCCGGGCATGCCGGATCCGTTCGTGCCGCTCATCGCATCCTTCTTTCCATGACGAGATCGAGCAGGGCGCAGGCGCAGGCAGCCTCCACGATGGGAACGGCGCGCGCCGCGACGCACGGATCGTGCCGGCCGTGCACGGTAAGATCGGCGTCTTCGCCCGTCCGCAGGTTCACGCTCTGCTGGACGGCAGCGATGGACGATGTCGGCTTGAATGCCACGCGCATGATGACCGGCTCTCCCGTCGAAATGCCGCCGAGGATGCCGCCTGCATCATTCTTGATGATCCCGACCTGCCCGCCGACCATGCGATAGGGATCGTTATGCGCGCTTCCGCGCATGTCCGCCGCATGAAAGCCGCATCCGAACTCGACGCCCTTCACGGCCGGTATGGCGAACAGTATGCGCGCCAGCGCGCTTTCGATCCCCTCGAAAAGAGGCTCGCCCACGCCGATGGGAAGCCCGATGGCAGCGCACTCCACGACGCCGCCGACGCTGTCGCAAAGGCGTCGCGCCTCGAGGATCGCATCGATCATGCGCGCACCGGCGGCATCGTCGATGACGGGCAGCGGCTTTCCCGCCGGCTCATGGAGCGCTTCGGGCGAAAGCCCCTGCCTTGGGAACGCGGCGTCGTCGATTCCTGCTATGCGCGCGATATGCCCGCCCACATGGATGCTTTCGCCTTCGAGAACCTGGATGGCGATGCCGCCTGCGATGCAGAGCGGGGCCATCAGCCGAGCGGAAAAATGCCCGCCTCCCGAAACATCCTGACGGCCTCCGTATTTCACTTCGGCGACGTAATCGGCATGCCCCGGTCGCGGCACGAAACGAAGCTCATCGTAATCGGAGGAGCGCGTATTCGTGTTGCGTATGAGCGCGGCGATCGGAGCTCCGCACGTCATGCCGTCGACGATGCCGCTGACGAATTCGGGCGCGTCCGCTTCCTTGCGCGGCGTCGACCAGGGGGTGCGGCCTGGAGCGCGCCGGTCGAGAAACGCCTGCAAGCGCTCCTTGTCTATGCGGATCCCGGCCGGCAGCCCGTCGACGACGACGCCTACGGCCGCGGAATGGCTCTGGCCGAAGAGGGAAACCGTGATGTTCTTGCCTATGCACGATGACATGAGCGCTCCTTGGACGTGAGGGAGGATGGATGAATCGACGCGCAAGAGCCCTCGAGAAACGCCTCGATGCCGTTCATCGGCACTTCGCGTATGGCGGCCGTGCCGATGGCGTCGACGACGATGAAGCCGATGGCGTCACCCGTGCGCTTCTTGTCTGCGCGCATAGCCTCGGCAAGGGCGCGCGGCGAAAGCGGCGTTTCGATATCGAATCCGTATGCCTGCACGATCCGCTCGATGCGCTCGAGCGTATCGAGCGCGCAAAGACCGCTCCTCGCTGCAGCGCGCGTCACGACCGCCATGCCGGTTGCCACCGCGAATCCGTGATGGACCTGGAAGCCCGTGAGGCTTTCGATCGCGTGCCCGACCGTATGCCCGAAGTTCAAAAGCTTGCGCAGGCCTCTTTCCCGCTCGTCGGCCTCGACGATATCGCGCTTGAGGGCGACGCAGCGCGCGATGATGTCAGGCAGGCGCGCATCCCCCGGCATAAGAGGCGATGCGAGTTCTTCGAAGAGCGCGGCATCCCGAATGGCGCCGTATTTGATGATCTCGGCGCAGCCGTCCGTGAAGAACACGGGGTCGAGCGTCGAGAGAAGGCTTGTGTCGATCAGCACGGCATCGGGTTGGAAGAACGCGCCGACCAGGTTCTTGCCCGCAGGGATATCGACTCCGACCTTCCCTCCGACCGACGAGTCGACGCAGGCAAGAAGCGATGTCGGCATCTGGATGCAGCGGCAACCGCGCATGTAGGACGCCGCGACGAACCCCGCGATGTCGCCCGTGACGCCGCCGCCGAGCGCGATGACGACCGATGAACGAGTCAGGCCGGCTTCGGCGCAGGCATCGATGGCGCGCGCGAATGTCGAAAGGGTCTTGGACTTCTCCCCTGCGGGAAAGACGAAGGTCGAGACAGGATAGCCTGCCGTCTCCAGAGACGCTCGGGTTCGGGCGAGATAGCGCGGCGCGACGTTGCCGTCGCTCACGATAAGCGCCGCGTCTCCTCCCGACACCCTGCGCGCCAAGCCGCCGATATCGTCGAGCGATAATTCGTCGATGAATACCGTGTAGTCTTTCGAGGCATGGACGTCGACGGCCGTCATGAGGCGCCTCCCCCATCGCTGAAGCGTCCGTCGGCCCTTCTCTTGGCGCGCGTGCCATCGGCGAGCAGCGCCTCGAGCGTGTCGGCATCGCGGGCGTCGAGCGCGTCCTTGTATCGAGAGAGCTCCTTGATCACGCGTCCTATCTCAAGGCTCAGGTAATCGGCATTGTCGCAGAACAGCTCGGTCCACATGCCCGCGTTCAGCTCCGCGACGCGCGTGAGGTCGCGATAGCTTCCGGCCGAGAACCCTGAATGCGCTCGGGCCGTCGGGCTCTTGATGAACGCCGAACTCACCACATGCGCAAGCTGGGAGGTATAGGCGATGATCTCATCGTGGCGCTCGGGCGTGGCTATCGAATACCGCTTGAACCCGCAGGGAGAAAGAGAGGCGATGCAGGCGTCGACGACGCGGCGGTCGCAGTCTTCAGGAGGCACGATGACGAAAGATTGTCCTGCGAACAGATCGACGCGCGCATGGCGAAAGCCCGAGTATTGGATGCCGGCCATCGGATGGCCGCCGATGAAGTGGAAGCCGTAAGACGATGCGACGGCGAAGCACGGCGCGCATATCGCACGCTTGACGCCTCCGCAGTCCACCACGAGCGCATCGGTTGCGAACGCATCGGCATGGTCGCGCACCCAATCGACCGTGGCCTGAGGGTATAGCGCGATGACGACCAGATCGCACAGCTCGATGGTCGAATCGTCGAGAGGGGCGGCGACGCTGCCTTCCGCAATGGCGGCCTCGAGCGTCGAGCGCGTGCGATTGGCGGCATACACCGTCACGCCCGCTTCCGCATAGGCCTTCGCCAACGACCCGCCGATGAGGCCGAGCCCCACGATGCCGACCGCGCCCGGCGTGCCCGAACGCGTGATGAGGTCGAGATCGACCCGACGCTTCGCTGAAGACGGCATCGCCCTACTCCTCGCGAATCGCATCGCGTATGGCTGCGCATCGGCGCATCATGTCGGCGAACTGTTCAGGCAGCAGCGCTTGGGCGCCATCGGAGAGCGCGTGCTTCGGGTCATGATGGACTTCGACCTCGAGACCGTCGGAGCCGGCGGCCACGGCCGCGCACGCGACCGGCGTCACGAGGCTCGTGCGCCCGGTGGCGTGGCTCGGGTCCGAAACGATCGGAAGATGGGTGAGTTCGCGCAGCACGGGAATGGCGGAGACGTCGAAGACGTTGCGCGTGCGCGTGTCGTACGACCTGATGCCCCGTTCGCACAGGATGACGTTTCGATTGCCGCCCGCCATGATGTATTCCGCCGACATCAGAAGCTCGTCGATCGTAGCCGCCATGCCGCGCTTGAGCAGAACGGGCTTGTCTTGGGCGCCGAGGGCTTTGAGCAGCGTGAAGTTCTGCATATTGCGCGCGCCCACCTGCAGGATATCGATATCTTCGAAATACGGCAGGTCATGCGCATCCATGATCTCGCTCACCGTAGGAAGGCCGAAACGCTCTTTGACGGCCGAGAGAATGCCGAGTCCTTCCCTGCCCATGCCTTGGAAGGCATAGGGAGAGGTGCGGGGCTTGAACGCGCCTCCGCGGAAGATCGCGCCGCCATGGGCCTTTACGGCTTCGGCGATGATCATGCACTGCTCTTCGCTTTCGACGGAGCACGGACCCGCCATGACGGTGAACGTCCCGCCGCCGATCTTCACTCCGCCGACCTCGACGACGCTGTCTTCCGGATGGAACTTGCGATTCGCCTTCTTGAACGGTTCGGATACGCGTTTGATCTGTTCGATTTCATCGAGCGATTCGAGGAGGCGGATATCGATGGACGCGGTGTCGCCGACGAGGCCGATGATCGTCTGATAGGTGCCGACGCTCACATGGGTCTCAAGTCCGCGTTCTCTGAGGCGCTCGCATAGCTCGGCAACGCGAGCGTCCGACACGCCTTTCCTGATGACTGCGATCATGATGGTTCCTTTCAAGCGTCGCCACGAATACGTGGATGTTTAACGGGCGATTGTACGAGCATCGCCCGTCTTTAGACGCGAGAACGGCCATCCCTCGGCAGACGGCAGGGGAGCTATACGAGCAGCGAGCGTCCGTCCATCGCGGCCGGCCGGTCGAGCCCGATCGCCTCGAGCATCGTGGGAGCGATATCGCAGAGCGCGCCGTGCATGTCTTTCAGGCCGAGGCCTGCGCCGGTCCCATCGACCAGGATGAGCGGCACGGGCGCGGTGGTATGGGCCGTATGGGGCGATCCGTCCTCCGCGATCATCTTGTCCGCGTTGCCGTGGTCGGCGGTGATGAGCGCGAATCCGCCTTTGGCGCAGACGGCGTCGACGACCGAACCGACGCCGGCGTCGACCGCCTCGACCGCGGCGCGGGCGGCGGGAATCATGCCCGTGTGCCCCACCATGTCGCAGTTCGCGAAGTTCACGATATACACGTCCGCGACGTCCGACTCGATCGCCTCGACGAGCGTGCGCGCAACCTCGGGTTCGCTCATCTCGGGCTGCAGGTCGTAGGTCGCGACCTTCGGCGAAGACACGAGCCTGCGCGTCTCCCCTGCTTTGGGCTCTTCGACGCCGCCGTTCAAGAAGAAGGTGACGTGCGCGTACTTCTCGGTTTCGGCCGTGTGGTATTGCGTGAGGCCTGCATCGGCGATGACGTCGGCGAGCACATGCTCGGGAAAGGTCTTCGGGAAGGCGACCAGCGCATCGAGCGTCGGGTCGTATTCGGTCAGGCAGACATAGGTCACGCGAGGCGCGCGCCCGCGCACGAAGCCGTCGAAATCGGGTTCGGTGAAGGCGCGGCTGATCTGGCGGGCGCGGTCGGGGCGGAAGTTGAAGAAGAGGACCGCATCCCCGTCGACGACGCCGCGCCCGTCGAATGCGCCGGGAACGATGAATTCATCGGTCGTGCCCGCGTCATAGGAAGCCTGCACGAACGCCTCGGGCGCTTGGTCGAAAAGAGGCTGCGCGCAGACGACGGCATCCCAAGCCGCGTGGACGCGCTCCCAACGGTTGTCGCGATCCATCGCGTAGTAGCGCCCGGAGATCGATGCGATGCGGACTCGATCGCCCCATTCGTGTTCCTCGATCATGGTCTCGAGCTCGCGTACGAATCCGATGCCGCTCGTCGGCGAAACGTCGCGGCCGTCCATGAAGCAGTGGACGCGCACATCGGGAACGCCCGCCGCCACGGCATGGCGTATGAGCGCGAGCAGATGCGTGATGTGCGAATGCACCCCGCCATCCGAGAAGAGCCCCATCAGGTGCAAGGCGGAACCCGGCGTCGATGCGGCCTCGAACGCCGCCTGAACGCCCTCGCTGCGCGCGATGGACCCGTCGGCGCAGGCGGTGTTGATGCGCGTGAGCTCCTGATGCACGACGCGTCCGGCGCCGATGTTGAGATGCCCGACTTCGGAATTGCCCATCTGGCCCGCCGGAAGCCCCACGGCTTCTCCCGAGGCCTCGAGCGTCGTGCGCGGACAGGTCTTCCAATATCGGTCGAGGTTCGGCGTGGATGCGAGCGAAATGGCGTTTCCTTCTCCCGCCTCGTCGATTCCGAAGCCGTCCATGATGACGAGCAGGGCCGGCAGGGTGTATTCGTGCATGTCGTGGTGCATCTCGAGGCTCCTCTGGAACAGGGCCGGACGGATAGTGCCGTCCGGCTGGATCTAACGTATCGTCGCGGCCGCAGCGACAAGGTAGGCGAAATCGTCGACGTTGAGCGAGGCGCCGCCGATAAGCCCCCCGTCGACATCGGCGAGCGCAAGGAAGCCCTCGACGTTTTCAGGCTTCATGGAGCCGCCGTATAGAACGCGCATCTCATCGGCGACGCCTACGCCGAACAGATCCGCGAGCGTCGCGCGGATGGCTGCGCATACCTCCTGCGCCTGATCCGGCGTCGCCGTGCGTCCCGTTCCGATGGCCCAGACAGGCTCGTAGGCGACGACCGCCAGCCGAGCTTCTTCCGGTTCGAGTCCGGCGAAGGCCGCACGCACCTGGTCGACGACGAAGGGCACGGTCGCGCCCGACTCGCGCATGGCGAGGCTTTCCCCCACGCAGATAATCGGATGCAGCCCGGATTCGCAGAGCGCGCGCACCTTGAGATTGACGGTCTCGTCGCTTTCGGCGAACATCTCGCGCCGTTCGGAGTGCCCGACGATGCACCAGGTGCAGCCTACATCCTTGAGCATAGGGATGCTCGTTTCGCCCGTGAAGGCGCCGGAAGGTTTCCAATGGACGTTCTGCGCACCCGTTTCGACAAGGGATTTATCGAAATCGAGCACCGTGACCACAGAGCGCAGGTCGATGGTGGGCGGACAGAGCACCACGTCGACGGCATCCCAGGCGCGGTCGTAGCGGTTCGAGATCCCCTGCGAGAGCACGACGCTTTCAGCCGGAGTCTTGTTCATCTTCCAATTGCCGATGATGAGCGGTCTACGCATCGGGTTACCTCCTCAAAGCCTCGACGCCGGGAAGCGCCTTTCCTTCCACGAGCTCCATCGCGGCGCCGCCGCCGGTCGAGATGAAGGACATCTCCGACGCCATGCCGAACATGTTCACGGCCGCCACGCTGTCGCCGCCGCCGACGATCGTCGTCGCGGCTTCATTCGCCGCCATGGCATCCGCCACGGCCTTGGTGCCATGCGCGAACGGCTTCATCTCGAAGACTCCCATGGGGCCGTTCCAGAAGACGGTCTTGGCCCTGGCGATGGCCGCGGCATACGATGCCTCGGTCGCAGGTCCGATGTCGAGTCCCATCATATCGGCAGGCATGGCGTCGACCGAACAGGTGACGACATTCGCATCCTCTGCGAAGCGGTCTGCGCAGACAACGTCTTCAGGCAGCATGATCGCGCACCCGACCTCTTCGGCGCGCGCAAGCATGTCCTGGGAACGATCGACCCAGTCATCCTCCTTGAGCGAGGCGCCGATCGCCTTGCCCTGGCCGAGCAGGAACGTGAAGCACATGCCGCCGCCCACGATGATGACGTCGGCCTTGTCCATGAGCGATTCGATGACGCCGACCTTGTCGGAGACCTTCGAGCCGCCGAGGATGGCCACGAACGGACGCTCAGGCGCGTCGAGCACGCTCGAGAGCGTTTCGACCTCCGCGCTCAGCAGGAAGCCGGCATAGGCGGGAAGCAGCTTCGCGACGCCGGTCGTCGATGCGTGCGCGCGATGGGCGCAGCCGAACGCATCGTTGACATAGAGGTCGCCGAACGCTGCGAGCTCTTCGCAGAATGTCGGATCGTTCTTCTTCTCGCGTGCGTCGAAGCGCAGGTTCTCGAGCAGCACGACCGCGCCGTCGGAAAGCTCCGCCACCTTCGCGCGGGCATCCTCGCCCGTCACGTCGGATGCCATCGCCACCGGGCGGCCGATGAGCTCGGAGAGGCGGGCCGCAGCGGGAGCGAGGGAGAAATCCGCTTCGAAGCCCGTGCCGCGAGGACGGCCGAAATGGCTCATGAGCACGACTTTGGCGCCCCGTTCGACGAGGTGTTCGATGGTGGGAAGCGCCGCTTTGATACGGGTGTCGTCGGTCACGCGCCCGTCGGTGACGGGAACGTTGAAATCGACGCGGACGAGGACTCGCTTGCCGGCGACCTCAGCGGTCTCGACGCTCTGGATCGGCATGGATGCATGCTCCTTTCTCTGTTTTCGCAGGCGTGCCAAGCACGAGGGCCGTCGCGTCCCGCTTTCTCGAAGCGGCTTGCGCGACGGCCCCCTTTTGCAGCATCTCGCCTTACATGAGGATCTTCGTGAGATCCTTCACGCGATTGGAATAGCCCCATTCGTTGTCGTACCAGCCGACGACCTTGACCAGATCGTTCGTGCCGCCGAGCACCATGGTGAGCATGCTGTCGAAGACGCATGAAGAGGAGTTGCCGATGACATCGGTCGATACGATGGGTTCGTCGCAGTATTGGAGGTAGCCCTTCATGGCCCCCGCGGCGGCGGCCTTCATCGCGGCGTTGACCTCTTCCTTGGTGACGGGGCGCGAGAGCTGGACCGTCAGATCGACCATAGAGGCATCGGGGGTCGGAACGCGCGTGGCGAAGCCGTCGAGCTTGCCGGCGAGCGCAGGAAGCACGAGGGACACGGCCTTGGCCGCGCCCGTGGTGGTCGGGATCATGGAAAGGGCCGCAGCGCGGGCACGGCGGAGATCCTTGTGGGAACCGTCGAGGATGCGCTGGTCGTTGGTATAGCTATGGATGGTGTTCATGTAGCCGCGTTCGATGCCGAAGCTATCGAGCAGCACCTTTGCCATAGGTGCAAGGCAGTTCGTGGTGCAGGACGCGTTGGAGACGATGCAATGGATGCTCTTGTCGTAGACTTCATCGTTAACGCCCATGACGATGGTGGCGTCCTCGTTTTTGCCCGGGGCGGTGATGAGGACCTTCTTGGCGCCGGCTTCGATATGCATGCGCGCGTCTTCGGCCTTGCGGAACGCGCCGGTCGATTCGATGACCACATCCACGCCCAGATCGCCCCAGTTCAGGTTCAGCGGGTTGCGGTCGGAAAGGACCTTGACCTTGCGGCCGTCGGCGACGAAGCCTTCGTCGTAGGTTTCGACCGTCTCGAACGCCTGGCCGTGCACGGAATCGTATTTAAGCAGATACGCTGCGGCTTCGATGCTGCCCGTGTCGTTGACTGCCACGACTTCGATGTCGGGATCGTTCGCCATCGCGCGATACGTGAGACGACCGATGCGACCGAATCCGTTAATGCCAACCCTTGTCGTCATACCAACCCCTTTCTAGGTTTCACAGCAAGGCGATTATAGACGAAAAGCCCCGCCTTCCCCGAAATCGAACTGAAACGTCGGGGCGGGCGGGGCGATGCGTGAATCCTAGGGATTCCGGCCGTCCATCATATCCTCGATGGCCTTCAGATCCTTCATGGACATGCCGCCGGGAAGCATCGGACGGCGGCGTTTGCCGCGCTTGCCCTTCTTCCCTTTCTTGCCGCCTCCACTGGGATCGACCTGGGACATCGTGCGCTTCATCATCTTCTTGGTCTCGTTGAACTGCTTGATGACCTGGTTGACGTCCTGGACCGTCACGCCTGCGCCCGCGGCGACGCGGCGGCGGCGCGACGCGTTGAGCGCATCGGGATGCGCGCGTTCATACGAGGTCATGGAGAAGATGACGGTCTCCATGCGGTCGAGCGCGCCGGTGTCCACCTTGCCCGACGCCATCGCGCGGTCGCCGCCGGGAAGCGCGCTCACGAGCTTCGAGATGCCCCCGAGACGGGCGACCTGCTTCTTCACCTGGAGGAAATCGTCGAGCGTGAACTGGGCGCGCGCCATGCGCTCCGCCGAGGCGCGCTCGGCCTCGTCGGCTTCTATGCGGCTCGCCTGCTCGATGAGCGAGACGACGTCGCCCATGCCGAGGATGCGCTTGGCCATACGGTCGGGGTGGAACTCTTCAAGACTGTCAGGCTTTTCGCCTGCGGATATGAATTTGATGGGCTTGCCCGTCACCTGCATGAGGGAAAGCGCGCCGCCGCCGCGGGCATCGCCGTCCATCTTCGAGACGATGGCGCCGTCGAAATCGACGCGCTCGGCGAAGGCGGAAGCCACGTTGACGATTTCCTGGCCGGTCATGGCATCGACGACCATGAAGATCTGATCGGGTTCGACCGCGGCTTTGATATCGGCGGCTTCCGCCATCATGGCTTCGTCGACCTGCAGGCGGCCGGCGGTGTCGACGATGACGACGTCGCGCAGGTTGTCGATGGCGAATCGAACGCCTTCTTGCGCGATGCCGACCGGATGGGCCCCATCGCCGCGGAACACCTTCACGCCGATCTCGCTGCCGAGGGTTTCGAGCTGATCGGCTGCGGCAGGACGGTAGGTGTCGCAGGCCACGAGCAGCGGGCTGTGCCCTTTGGACTTCAGCAGGTACGCGAGCTTCGCGGCGGCCGTCGTCTTGCCGGAGCCCTGCAGGCCCACGAGCATGATGACGTTCGGGATGCGGCTCGTCAGCACCATGCGCGACGACGTGCCGCCCAGAAGCTCCGTGAGCTCGTCGAGGACGATCTTCACGACGTTCTGGGCGGGCGTCAGCGATTCGAGCACGTCGGCGCCCATGCATCGTTCCTTCGTCTTGGCGACGAAGGTCTTGACCACCTTGTAGTTGACGTCGGCCTCGAGCAGCGCCATGCGCACCTCGCGCATGGCCGCGTCGATATCGTCGGGGGTCAGGCGTCCTTTCGATTTCAGGCCGCCGAAAACCCCCTGAAGTCGGTCGGATAGGCTCTCAAGCATGCGTTACTCCTCGCTGCCCGTGAGCGCACGGGCGTAGTCGAGCGCGTCGAAATCGCGAAGGTCGTCGATTCCTTCGCCGACGCCGATCTTCAATATGGGAAGTCCCAGCTCATAGGATATCGCAAGGGCGATGCCGCCCTTGGCCGTGCCGTCGAGCTTGGTCATGACGATGCCGTCGAGGTCGAGCGCCTCGTCGAATCTCTTGGCTTGCGTCAAACCGTTCTGGCCTGCGGTCGCGTCGATCACGAGCACGGTGACCACGCGCCAGGCGCACCGCTTGCGCACGACGGACGTGACCTTCTGAAGCTCGCGCATCAGATCGGGCGAGGTGTGGAGGCGCCCGGCCGTGTCGATGAGCGCAAGGTCCGCCCCGATGCGCTCGGCTTCGTCGAGCGTCTCGTAGCAGACGCTTGCGGGATCGGATCCGCGTTCGCGCTCGACGATGGGCACATCGCTTCTGCGGGCCCACTCCTCGAGCTGCTCGATGGCCGCGGCGCGGAAGGTGTCCGCAGCTCCGAGAACGACGGTGTCGCCCCGGCCCTTGGCCTCGGCGGCCATCTTGCCGGCCGTCGTCGTCTTTCCCGATCCGTTCACGCCTACGAGCAGGACGCACAGCGGACGCTCGTCGAGCGGGTTGCCTTCCTCGGGCACGGCGAAGCCGCGCGCGATCTGCGCGCTCAGCTCTTCGAGGATCGCAGGAGCGTCAGGAAGGGCGCGCCTCTGCGCCGCGTCGCGCATGTCGACCGAGATCTTGAACGCCGCCGGATATCCGATATCGCTCATGACCAGCGTCTCTTCGAGATTCTCCCAGAAGTCCTCATCGACTTCGGGACCCTTGAAGACGAGCATGTTGATGGATTCCTGAAGCTTCTCCCGGCTTTTCGACAGGCCGGACTTCATGCGATCGAACCATGCCATGGGATCATTCCTTTCCTGACGGCGCGCCTGCCGTGCGCTCGAGCCGCTGGGAAACGACCTTGGTGACGCCGTCGGCCTGCATGGACACGCCATAGAGGACGTCGGCCATCTCCATCGTGCGGCGCTGATGGGTGATCATGATGAGCTGCGTCTCGCGGCGCAGCTCATCGAGGTAGGCGATCAGGCGGCGCAGGTTGCTGTCGTCGAGGGCCGCCTCGGCCTCGTCGAGGATGTAGAACGGCGTCGAGCGGATCTTGTAGACGGCGAAGAGCAGCGCAAGCGCGGTCAGCGACCGCTCGCCGCCGCTCATGAGCATCATCTTGGTGATGCGCTTGCCGCGCGGCTGCGCGTTGACCTCCACGCCGACAGGTTCGTCGTCCTCGCCGCCGACGAGCGTGAGCTCGCCGGAGCCGCCCGGGAAGAGGCTGGCGAAGATGTTTTGGAAGTTCCGGTTCACAGCCTCGAACGTGAGATCGAAGCGCTCCTTCATACGCGCATCTATGGCCGCGTCGATGCGCTTGAGCGCGCGGCGCGCCGCCTCCATGTCTTCGATCTGAGACGAGAGGTATTCGAAGCGCTCCTTCGCCGCCTCGTATTCCTCGGCGGCCGACGAGTCGATCGTGCCCATCTTCGCGATGCGTCGCCGCGCCGACGCCGCCTGCTCTTCGAGTTCGGAACGATCGTCCACGGCTCCGAGCAGCAGCGCGGTTTCCAGGGGCACGCCGCATTCGTCGACGATCTTCGCCTGCGCGGCATCGACCTGGACTTCGAGGCGGCCGCGCTCGACACGGACGTCGGAGAGCGCGGATACGGACGCGTCCAGCGCGGCTTTCGCCCGAGCCGCCGCTTCCCGGGCGTCGGCGATCGATTGCGTGAGCGACTGGGACCGAGCCTGTTCGAGCGTCGCCTTCTCAGCCAGATCGTCGACCCATCCCTGCACGCCTGCGCGCAGGGATGCCACGACGGCGCGCAAAGGCTCGATGCGGCCATGGGCGCGACGCAGCCCGACGAGCTCGGCGGCGGCACGGTCCCTCGCACGCACGGCGCGCTCGAGATCGCGCTCCCTCTCCGCGCATTCCCGTTCGAACGAGCGCGCGCGCTCGACGGACGTCATGCAATCGAGCTTCGCGTCGGCGTGCGCCTGCGCCGCCTTCTGCTCGGCGTCCGCTTTCGCATCGCGGTCGGATTGGATCGCCTCGATCTCGGCCTGCAAGGACGCGCGGCGGGCGCGCGCATCGGCCGCACGGGCGGAAAGCCCGTCCATATCGGGCGATGCGCCCGAAAGAGCGTCGCGTGCGCAGTCCAGGTCGGCCTCGACCGAGGCGAAGGCCGATTCGAGCGTCGACAGGCGCTGAGCGAGTCTGCGTCGCTCGGCTTCGGCCGAGGCGAAGGCGCCTTCGAGGCGCGCCTTCTCGGATGCATAAGAAAGGCACGATGCCTGCGCCTGCGCAAGGGCGGCCTCGGCATTCTCGAGGGCGACGGCGGCCGATGCCTCTTCGGCCTCGAGGCGCGCCTGCTCGTCTGCAAGCTCGGAGAGCCGGCGCTCGCGGGAAAGGGCGCCTGAGCGCGCGTCGCGATCGGGCGCGGCGGCAAGCGCCTTCGCACGAGGCCTGACGACGATGCCGTCCGGCGTCGCATAGCGCAGAGCCTCGGAAGAACCCGCGAACGCCTCTTCGGCGGTTTCAACCAGCATGACATCGCCCAGCAGGGCATCCAGAAGCCCTTGGACGGATGCATCGGCATCGATGGCGTCTATCAGACGACCGGTCGCCTCCGCAGACCGATCGCGGTCCGATGCGAAGAGAACGCGGGCATCGCCTCCGATCCCTGCTTCGCGCACGGCAGAAAGCAGGGACGCGGCGGCACGCCCGTCGGCGGCGACGGGACAGGTCAGGTCGTCTCCCAAAAGGAATTCGACGAGATGCTCGAGATGCGGCGGCACGTGCATGAGGGATGCCAGGGTGCGCGCATGCCCGTCATGCGCGGCATGTTCGTGCATCCACGCGGATGCCGCCGTACGTGTCCGGATGGATGCGAGCGCGCGCTCGACGGCGGCGCGCTCCCCCGCCGCGCCCTGCAAGCGCAGGCGCGCTTCTTTGAGCGCGCTGCGCGCAGCGCGCTCCGCATCGGCTGCATCGATGCGGAGCGTATCGGCATGGGCCGCCTCGGCGAGCACGGCATCGAGCGCCTCCCGTTTCGCCGCGCACGCATCTTCATGCGAGGCAAGCTCGCCGCGCACATCGGCAAGCTCGGCGGAAAGCGCGTCATGGCGAGCCGACAGCGCGTCGACGCGCGCGGCGAGCGCATGGTGGTCGTCGCGCGCCCGCGACAGGCGCGCATCCGCATCGGCGATCGTGCGCTCCGCTTCGGCAAGATCCGTGCGCAGACGTGCCGCCTGCGCGTCTGCGTCGCGCCTCGCGGCGCGCGCGTCCTCGAGCGCGTCTGCGAGCTCGGACATATCGGCCGACAAGGCATCGCGCTTCGCGACCTGGGCATCGCGTCGTTCCTTGAGCGATGCGACCTCCGCGCTCAGCGAGGCGATCCTGCGCTTCGATCCGGACGCCGTTCCCTCGGCAGCGGACAGGCGGGACTCGATCGAGCGTTCCTTCTCGCGAAGGACGCGCTCGACCGATTCGAAGCGCTCGACGAGCATATGGAACCGTCCGCGCCGTTCGGTGAGGTCGCCGACGTAGAGCCCCCGATCCTGCAAGAGCTGCGAGAGCTTCTGGACCCGTGCATCGGCATCCTCGGACGCGAGGCGATCGACGTCTATCTTCGCCGCGGCCTCCTTCTCGGCACGCTCCACGGCATCCCACGCCGTGCGCAGGCGACGAAGATCATCGACCGCGAGCAGAAGGTCCATCTGCGTGAGCTCGGTCGAGAGCGCTTCGTAGGCCTGCTGCCGCGACGCCTTGCGCGCCAACGGCTTGAGCTGGCGTTCCACCTCGGCGGCAACGTCTTTCACGCGCGCCAGGTGCTCGTCCATCGATGCGAGCTTGCGAGCCGAGCGTTCCTTTCGCTGCTTGTGCTTGAGGATGCCGGCGGCTTCTTCGATGAGCGCGCGACGGTCCTCGGGCTTTCCCGTGAGCACCGCGTCCAGGTTGCCCTGGCCGATGATCGTATGCGTGCCCGTGCCGAGCCCCGTGTCATGCAGGATGTCCATGAAGTCCATGCGCCGGGCGACGATGCCGTTGATCAGGTATTCGCTCTCTCCGCTGCGGAAGATCCTGCGCGTGAGCGATACCTCGTCGAAATCGACCGGGAGCATCCCGTCGGAATTATCGAGCACGAGCTCGACCTCCGCGACGCTCACGCTGCGACGTGCCGTCGAGCCGGCGAAGATGACGTCTTCCATGGCCTGGCCGCGCAGATGCTTGGGGTTGCGTTCGCCCAGGACCCACAGGACGGCGTCCGAGATGTTCGATTTGCCCGATCCGTTCGGACCGACGACGGCCGTCATGCCCGGTTCCAATGTGAGCTGGATGCGATCGGCGAACGATTTGAATCCCTTGAGCGTGAGCGACTTCAGGTACAAGGGGCTCAGAGCTCCTTGTCGGCAGGCGATGCCTCGTCATCGGCCGCCGCAGGAAGCTCGCGCGGTTCGGCCGGCTTGAGAGGCCAACCGAAAAACGATGCGTCCTTTCCTTTGCGGGCCTCGGCACGCTGGCGCTTCGCCTCCTCCTTGGCGCGACGCTGCTCCTCCTTCGCCTTGGCCTGGGCACGCTTCGCCTCTGCCTTCTGGAGCTCTTTCATGGCGCGCGCGTCCGGCGCCTGGGCGCCGTCGGCGTCGATCATATCGAGCGCCGCCTTGGCGGCCTGGCTTTCCGATTCCTTCTTCGTGCGCCCGATGCCTTGCGCGAGCGCGGTCAGACCGGCGAACACCTGGGACACGAACGTGCGGTCGTGCGGCGGACCCTGCGTCTCGACCAGCTTGTAGGTAGGCGTGATGCCTTCTTCCTGAAGCTTTTCCTGAAGCGCGCTCTTGGGATTCTCGGGTTCGCGCGCCATCTCGATATCCATGCGCGGGATGAGCGTGCGGCGCACGAAATCCCGCGCGCCGTCCATGCCCTTGTCGAGGAAAAGCGCGGCGACGAGGGCCTCGTAGACGTTTTCGAGCGCGGAATGCAGGCCGCGACGTCCCGTGCCGCGCTCGGAGGACCCGAAGACGATGATGTCGGCGAACCCGAGCTTGGCGGCGACATCGGACAGGCTGGAGCCTGAAACGAGCGCGACCTTGATGCGGGTCAGCCCGCCTTCGTCGATTTCAGGATACGCGTGAAAGGCCTCGTTCGCGACGATGGCTCCCAGAATGCTGTCGCCGAGGAATTCCAGGCGTTCGTATGAGAACTTGACCGGCTTGCCCTCGGTGGCGGAAGGATGGGTGATGGCAGCGAGGAGGATGTCGATATCGTCGAATGCAACGCCGATCACGTGCTGCGCCAAATCGAGCTTGGCCGATTGCTCGGGGGTATGGCTCATGCCTGCACCGCTTTCTCGATGAGCCCGCAGACGTCTTCGCGCACGCAGGCCGCCGTGGTGAGGATGCCGTTCTTGATCGCGAGCGGGCTGCTCGAGCCATGGCCGACGATCACTGCGCCGCGCACGCCGAGCAGGGGCGCGCCGCCGTAGGTATCCGCGCTGAGCCGGGATGCGAAACCGCGCAGCGACCCTTTCAGGACGGCGGCGGCGAGAGCATTCAGGGGATTTGCGGTCATGACGCCTTTAAGGCTTTTGAACAGCTGCTTCGATGTCCCCTCGATGGTCTTGAGCGCGACGTTGCCGGTGAATCCGTCGCAGACGAACACGTCGTAGGCGCCGGGGATGATATCGTTTCCTTCTCCGTTGCCGGCGAATTCGGGCACCTGGGCGCGCAGAAGCCCATGGGTTTCCTGATAGAACTGGGAGCCCTTGGTCGGCTCGGAGCCGATGTTGAGCAGCGCGACCCGAGGGTCGGCGATATGGATGATGCGGCGCGCGTATATGACGGCCATCTGAGCGAATTGCACGAGATATTCGGGCTTGCAATCGGCATTCGCCCCGACATCCGCCATGACGACGGGCTTTTCAGGGGACGGAATGATGGTGGTGAGCGCCGGACGGCGCACGCCCTTGATGCGTCCGATGACGCGCACGGCCGCCGCGAGGCAGGCGCCCGTCGAGCCTGCCGAGAAGAACCCGTCGGCGCGGCCTTCCTTGACGAGACGGCATCCTACGACGATCGACGAATCCTTTTTGACCCGCACGGCGTTCGCAGGATGCTCACCCATGCCGATGACCTCGGTGGCCACGCAGGGCTCGCACCGGTCGTGCGTGCGGCAGAAATCCTCGACGACGTCTTCGGGGCCGACCAGGACGACCTCGAGGTCGGTATCGGCGGCAAGCGCTTCGGCCACTCCCTCGAGCACGACGCCCGGGGCATCGTCTCCGCCCATGGCATCGACGCTGATGACGATGCTGCTCATTGCACTACCTCTCTATACGCAAATTGCCGACCCTAAAGCCGGCAATTCAAGGCGTTCGGTTCCAAGGCGAGGCTACTCGACTTCGATGACCTCACGCTTGTTGTAGTAGCCGCAGTTGCCGCACACGCGGTGAGGAAGCTTGACGGCGCCGCACTGCGGGCAGGTGGAACGAGCGGGCATAGGAACGACGTCGTTGGCGCTGCGACGCGAATGGGTGCGGGCACGACCGGTTTTACGCTTAGGGACTGCCATGGTTCTCCATCTCCTTATCCAGCCGGCCGAACCACCGGCCGAACATTCACTACGAAATCACGCGACGAGATATGCTATCAAAGGAAACGCCACCTCGCAAGGCTACTCCACACCTAAATCAAGGTTTTTCAAAACCGCGAACGGATTCTCCCTGAAAGGTTCCGCGGAGCCCGGCGCGCAGCCGCAGGGACCGTCGTTGAGATTCGCGCCGCAGGTCGGACAGAGCCCGAGGCACTCGGGTCTGCACAGCGGCATAAGCGGCGTCTCGAGCAAGACCGCGGCATTGAGCAGAGGTTCGAGATCGATGACGTGATCGCTGGGCAGGACGTCGAACTCGTCGGCCTCCATGCCGTCGGGCGCCGTGCCCTTGCCGGGAATGATGAAATACCCCTCGACGTCGCCCGAAACATCGATGGGGACATCGGCGAGGCAGCGGCTGCAGCGCGTGGTCAGGCTGCCTGCGACCGTGCCCTCGACGAGCATGGCCCCTCCGACGTTCGTGACGCGCACGTTCCAGGCGAAGGGGGCGTCGGCCCGGTATTCGTCCGAACCCGATGCAAGGATGCCGACATCGTAGGCGCCTGAAAAGGGAACGCTCTCCGCGGTGGCGAAGAGCGTCGAAGGCAATTCGATGGACAGGCCGTTCCTCATCGTTGGACGCTCTGGTTGTTGAGACGGTCGCGGCTGCGGCGAACGCTCGTGATCAGCGAATCTAGGCTGGATTCGACGTGGCCGAGCACTTCGTCGGCGTAATCTTCCGCCCCGGCGCGCGTCTGGCGCTCGAGCTCGCGGGCATCCGCCATAATGGTATCGGCCTGCTGCTGGGCGATGCGAACGATTTCCTGTTCGGAGGCGATCGTCATGGCCTGGCTGCGGGCATCGTCGATGAGACGCGCGCTTTCGGCATCGGCATCGTCCAGAAGGCTCTGACGCTCGCGCACGATCTGGCGGGCCTGGGCGAATTCCCCGGGGAAGGTTTCGCGAATCTCATCCATGATCTCGAAGGCCTGGTTGATGTCGACCTGACGGAGATTGTTCTTGCCGAAGACCGGCTTCGAGTCCTCAAGAAGGATGGAAAGCTCCTCGATGAGCCCCAATACTCCCGTTTCGTCCATGTCTTCCCTTCCTAGATGCTCTGCATGCAAATCCGCAGCATATGGTACCCGATGTGCGAACGCGCGTGGAGCCGATATCCCGGTGCATAGAAAATACTTCTTGGCATTCTAGCACGAAAACTTTTCCTTCAACGCGCGCTCGGCGCAGGGAGGCACCATGGACGAGATGTCGCCATGGAACTGCATGAGCTCGCGCACGATGGAGCTGGACAGATGCATCTTGTCAGGCGACGACATGATGAACATGGTGTCGACATCGCCGTCGAGCTTGAAATTGATGGCCGACATCTGGAATTCGTATTCGAAGTCGGTCGTCGCGCGCAGACCCTTGACGACGACCGTGGCACCTGCTTGACGTGCGAAATTGACAAGAAGGTCGTCGAAGCCGACGGCCGTGACGTTTTCGAGGCAGGCCGTCGACTCCTGGACGAGGGCGACGCGCTCTTCCAATGTGAAGATGGGACGCTTCTTCGCGGATGCGGCCACGCCGACGACGACTTCGTCGAAGATGCCGGCCGTGCGTTCGATGACATCGAGGTGGCCGTTGGTGATCGGATCGAACGTTCCCGGAACGAGCGCTCGTTTCATGTCAGTCCCCCCTTTTTCGATGCCGCGCCGTCGCGCAGCGTGAATATGTCGTAGGCCACGTCGCGCATGCGTTTGCGCGACCGAACGTCGACGGCCAGGCCCGCAGACGCCGCCTCCGCATCGAAATCGAGCGATGCGCCGTGCTCGTAGCACACGACGGCGTCGGCGGTAAGCGCGCGCGCCGCGGCAAGGCGTCGTACGAGGTCGAATACCTCGGCTGCGGGCATCGCATAGGGCGGGTCGAGCAGCACGACGTCGAACGGGCGGCATGGCGAGACGGGCGGACGCTTCAGGACATCGCATGTCACAAGCCGGCCTCGCCCGGCGTCGATGCCCATGGATTTCAGATTCGCCTCGACGGCCGCGCGCGCATCGCGCGACGAATCGAAGAACACGGCCAGATCGGCGCCCCGAGAAAGGCACTCGATGCCTAAGGCGCCGCTTCCGGCGAAGGCGTCCAGGACGCATGTCCCCTCGAAGCCGCCCGTCGCCGATACGAGCGCGCTCATCATGGATTCCTTCACCCGGTCGGCCGTCGGACGCGTATCCAGGCCCTCAGGAGCCGTGATCCTGCGTCCGCGAAACTCGCCGGCGATAACCCTCATCATATGTCAACCTCCTAGCACCGCATCCGGCGTCGCCGGACCGAACACGACTTCGGCCTCGTGCAGCAGAAGCGCCGAGACGGCCTTGCCTTCTTCGGAATCGTCGTCTGCGAGCTCGGCCGCATCGGCATGGGCCGCCTCGATGAGCGCCCCGTCGCGCATGATGTTCACGAGCTTGAGAGCCGATGCCCCATGCTGCCGGTTCCCGAGGATATCGCCTTCGCGGCGCAGAGCAAGATCCCGTTCGGCGAGCTCGAAGCCGTCGTCGGTCGCCTCCATCGCCGAGAGCCGCTCGAGCGCTTCGTCAGAAGACGTCGCCGCGACGAGATAGACCTCGCCGCGCATGCCGCCACGGCCCACGCGGCCGCGCAGCTGATGGAGCTGCGAGAGCCCGAAGCGTTCGGCGTCCTCGACGACCATGCAGGTCGCGTTTGGCACGTCGACGCCGACCTCGACGACCGTCGTCGCGACCAGCACATCGATGCCCCCTTCTCTGAAGCGAGCCATGGCCTCTTCCTTCTCGGCGGGCTTCATCTTGCCGTGCAGAAGCCCTACGCGGAATTCCTTGAAGACCTTGGCTTGGAGAAACGCCGCTTCGGCCTCCGCCGCACGCACGTTGTTCTCGGGGAGGTCGTCGAAGGAATCGATGAAGGGTTCCCTATCCGCCTCATCGTCGCGAGGACGAGGATGCGCTCCCTCGTCTCGCGGCGGCTTCGTGCCGACGAGCGGGCAGATGACGAACGCCTGCCTTCCCTTCGCGCATGCTGCTCGCACGGCATCGTAGGCGCGGCCCCGCTCTCGAAAACCGAGGACGTGCGTCGTACGGCCCGGCCGGTTTTCCGGCATATCCTTCAGGTATGACAGCGAGAGATTGCCGTAGAGCGCAAGCGCCAGCGTGCGCGGAATGGGGGTCGCCGTCATATAGAGCGCGTCGGGCAGAACGCCCTTCGCGAGCAGATCGGCGCGCTGCCGCACGCCGAAACGCTGCTGCTCGTCGACGATGACGAGCCCGCAATCATGGCAGACGACGTCGGGCTCGATGAGCGCATGCGTGCCGAAGAGCACGTCGATGTGCCCGCTTTCCAAGAGGGCGAGCATGTCCCGACGATCGGCGTCGGGCGTCGATCCCGTAAGCAACGCCCACGTGATTCCTGCCGCATCGAACAGAGGGCCGAGCGCGCGAGCGTATTGGGAAGCCAGAACCTCGGTCGGCGCCATCATGAGCGTCTGCGCGCGCGCATCGGCCGCAGCGGCGGCGGCGAAGGCTGCGACGATGGTCTTTCCGGTGCCGACGTCGCCGAGCAGCAGATGCGACATGGCCGAATCCGTCGCCATGCGGCCTTGGATGTCGGCGACGGCGCGCAGCTGATCGTCGGTCAGGGAAAACGGGAGCGCGGCGGAAAGCGCGCGGCTGAACGGTCCGTCGAAGACGTGAACATGGGCCGCTTTCCCCTGCGTGAAGGAGCGGGCCGAGGCGAGAAGGTGCATCTCGAGCAGGAGCAGTTCTTCGTAGGCAAGCCTGCGTTTGGCCTGCGCGATGTCATCCGCCGTCTGCGGGAAATGGATGGACGCGAGCGCGGCGGCACGGCTCATCAAGCGATACCTCGTGCGAAGCCTGAGCGGCAGCGGATCGAAGCAGCCCTGGATGGACGCAAGCGCGGCTCGGATCACCTTGCGCATGATGCCGGCCGAAACCTTCTCCGTCGCGCCGTGCACGGGAATGATGGAGCCGGCGAGCATCGGCCCGCCCTCGTCGATCACGTCGAGGAAGGGCGACTTCATGCGCTTGTAGCCGTAATTGAATTCAAGCTCCCCCGAGACGCCGACGCGCATGCCCTGCCGTATCGAGCGTTGCAGCCACGGCTGCTTGAAGAAGGTGACGATGAGCGTTCCCGTACCGTCGACGACGGTGACCTCGACGAGGCTCAGATCGCGGCGCGGACGCTTGAGCACGACCTCATGCACCTCGCCGATGATCGTGACCCTTTCCCCGAGCGGCGCATGCTCGATCGTGTCGAGCCTGGTCATATCAATGTAGCGTCGAGGATAATGCTGAACCAGGTCGCGTACCGTTTCGATGCCGAGATGCAGGAACGCCGCCGCCCTGCCCGAGCTGACGCCGGTCAAGGCAGAGACCGAAGCATCGAAGGCGAGGGTGGCGGCTAGGCGATCCTGCATGCAGGGACATTCCTCTACGTAGGCTTATTCGAGCGAGAAGACGACAGGGTACAGGGGCTGTTCGCCGCGCTGGGAATCCACCTCGAGCTCGGGATATGCCTCTTCGATACGTTCCACCAGAGCCTCGAGGGCATCGTCGGCGAAGTCCTCGCCTGCGAGGACGGTGGCGGTGTCGGCTTCATCCGCGTCCATGACCTTGAAGAGCGCCAGCACGACGTCGGAGACGTCGGTGCCGACCGATTCGATCGAGCCGTCGGCGATACCGATCACGTCGCCGTCCTTGATGGGATTGCCATGCGCGTCCTTGGCATCCTTGATGGCATGCGTGACTTCTCCGGTCTTGGTCTCCGCGCAGGCATCGGCCATGGCCGAAAGGTTGTCTTCGAGCGCGGCGTCGGCATCGAATCCGAACATGGCGCTGAAGGCCTGGGGAACGCTCGTCGTGGGCACGAGCCCGCACGGCTTCTCGGACACATCGCAGCAGGCCTGGGCGGCCATGATGATGTTCTTGTTGTTCGGCAGGATGATGACCGCATCGGCATTCACGCCCTTGACGGCTTCGAGCAGATCGGCCGTCGAGGGATTCATCGTCTGCCCGCCGGACACGACCTTGTCCACGCCGAGCGACTCGAGGATCTTGGCGTTGCCTGCGCCCGGAGCCACGGCGACGACGCCCAAGGGCTTGCGTGCCGCGGCGGCATCGGCTTCGATCTTGGCTTCGCGCTCTTCGCTTTGCAGGCCCATATTGTGCACATGGACCTCGGAGATCTGGGCATCATGCGTGAGGAACCAACCGAGGACCTGGTCGGGACGGTTGGAATGGACATGCACCTTGAAATTGGGATGCATGCCGACCATGAGGTCGCAATCTCCCATCGTAGGGAGGAAATCCTTGGCGGCATCCACGTCGATGGTGTCGGAATGGACGAGAAATTCGGTGCAGTACCGGAACGCCGAATCGGGATCCCAGTCGTTAATCTGCTCGATTTCGACCTTCGGGGCCGGACGCGAAAGCGCCAAGGCGCTTTCCGTGAAGCCTTCCTTGCCCGTGAGCGACGCGACGAAGGAATCGAGAAGGATGGCCAGGCCGAAGCCGCCGGCATCCACGACGCCGTTTTCCCTCAGCACGGGAAGGAGATCGGGTGTGCGCTGGACGGACGCGTAGGCCTCCTTGACGACTTCCTCCATCGCCTCTTCGACGCCGAGCTTGCGCTTCTTGGCCTTGCGCGCCGCCGCTGCGGCATCCTTGATGACGGTGAGGATGGTGCCTTCGACCGGCTTGCGCACGGCTTGGAAGGCGACTTCGCGCGCACGGTCGAGCGCCGCGTCGACGGCCGAGGCGGTCAGCTCGGTCTGGGATGCGGCTCCTTCGCAGATGCCGCGCAGGATCTGCGACGTGATGACGCCGGAATTGCCGCGGGCGCCCATGAGCGCGCCGGTGGTGACGGCCTTGCAGATATCGTCGCCCGTCGCGCCGATCGGAAGCTTCGCGAGGTTCGTGACGACCATCTGGAGGGTCAGGGACATGTTGGTGCCCGTGTCGCCGTCGGGGACGGGGAACACGTTGAGGCGGTTGACTTCTTCCTTACGGCCGTCGAGGGTCTTCGCAGCAACGGCAACGGCATTGAGGATGCCGTTGAGCGTGTAGTCACTCATACGTTACGTACTCTCTCTTCCTTGTCGAATAGCCCCTGGCCGCGTTACTTGCGGACCTTGACGCCCTGCACGTGCACGTCGATGCCGTCAAGCGGCACCTGGACGTACGTATCGAGCGTATAGGTGATGTTGTCGATGAGGTTCTGGGACACGGTGCCGATGTTGGTGCCGTACTCGAGGATGACGTAGACATCGACGTGGATGCCGGCCTCCGAGGACGTGACCTGGATGCCGCGGCGGAGGCGGTTCGCCGGCAGCAGCGTCGCGATGCCGTCTTGCAGCGAGGGAGAGGACATCCCGACGATGCCGTAGCATTCCATCGCAGCCTTGCCGGCGATGTCGGCGATTACGTCATTGGAGACATGCAGGTTGCCTGAAACCTGGAGAGCCATGAAATCATCCTTTCTCACGACCGCGCGTATATGGGAAAAGTATAGCCCATCGCCCGCTCTGCGCTGCGGCGTCGCCGCATCTCACCTGATTTCACAAACGGAGAAGACGACCGATACGAAAAAAGCCCGCGAAGGCGGGCTTGATGCATGCGAAGACGGACGTGATTATGCGCGCGTGACCTTGCCGGAGCGCATGCACTGGGTGCAGACGTTCTTCTTGACCGGATGGCCGTTCTCAAGAACCGTGATCTTCTGCACGTTAGGACGGAACATGCGATTGGAGACGCGGTGAGAGTGGCTGATGCTGCGACCCGCCACAGGGTGCTTACCGCAGATATCACAAACCTTGGACATAATTCACACTCCATCATAATCAGATATCTATCTGGCTATACGCAAAAAAGCTCAAGCAATATAGCACAGGGCCATCCGCCATTGCAAGCGGGTAGGCGCAAGAACCTGGACGTCGTGCGCCTTACGTGGACACGATGATACGGCTTGCGCAAGGCGACGTGCCGCACAGGAATTCGTCATCAGGAGATTCACACAAAGGAACCTACCTCTCGGGAACGACCATCATGCGGCCGCATCGCGGGCATGCGCCGAGCGGCGCCTCCGCACGGAGGACGAGGATGCGTTCCGGCTCGATGGGCGCTCGGCAGGCGGTGCACTTCCCTTCCTCGAGGCGCCCGACCGCCACGCCGCCTTTAAGCGCCGCGATGCGTCCGTATTCGGCGACGATATCGTCGCCTGCAGCCGCGACGAGACGCGCACGGCGCTCCTTCAGGGCTTCGAGCTGCGATGCCAGCCCCGACGCCGAATCGCGGAACGCCGAGACGAGAGCGCGTTCGCGCGCATCGAGCGCAGCAAGGGATCCGTCGACCGCCTCTTCGAGCTCGGACGCTTCGAGCACGCGGGTCTCGAGCTCGTCGATCTTCGCAGCCAATGCCGCGCGTTTGGCCGTATGGTTTTCCAGCGCCCTCGTACGCGTCGATATCTCATGATAGTTGCCCGCGGCATCGTTGATGGCCTCTTGGGCCTCGACCTGCCGCGCGGCGTGGACGGCATCCTGGTCTTTGAGGTCGTCGATATCGGCTTCGGCATCCTTGCGCATGCCGACGAGCGTGCGGCGGCGATCCTGGAGCGCCGCGCGCCGACGGCGGACCTCTGCGATCTCGGCGCGCTGCGGGAGCGCCTCGATCTCGCGCGTCAGACGCGAAATGGCCGTATCGGCCTTCTGCAGCCCCTCGAGGGCTTCGACTTGCTCTTCGGTCGCACGCATGGTGGCCGCCTTTCCGTTCAGAGGGTATGCCAGGAGTCTTCCCGTCCGATGATGAAGGCGTCGTCCGAGGGGACTCCCGCCCGCACGCAGGCGCGCGCGAGCACGTCGGCGAACGGAAGCTCCGACGCGTCGTGGCCCAGCTCGACGAGGGCAAGGCCCTGCGAGGCGGCGGCCAAGGCCGCGTGGTACTTCACCTCGCCGCAGATAAGCAGATCGATACCGCGCGCAAGGCATTCCCGTTCGCACCCTCCGGCAGAGCCCGTCCAGGTGACGAGCGTGCGTATCGACAGGCCGGACGCACCCCAGATACGCGGCATGCGCCCGAAGGCACCCACGCACGCACGGGCTATGTCGTCGAGCGCGCAGGGGGCGTTCAGGCGGCAGATATGCCCGTATCCCTTGTCGGATCCAGGAGATACGGGTTCCAGAACGCCTTCGACGGAAAGGCCGAGCATCGCCGGAAGCGTCTCGCGGGCATCCGTGCTCACGTCAAGCGCCGTATGAAAGCTCATGAGCGCGACGTCCGATGAAAGCGCGGCCATGACGATGGACGCTTCGTAGGAAGCGCGGCCGCGCACGAAGGACGACGGAGGCTCGAGAAAGGCGGGATGATGCGTGAGCAACACGTTCGCGCCTGCATCGCGCGCATGGGCGATGGCATCGGGAGTCGCATCGAGCGCGCAGGCCACGCGCGTGACGGCGGCATGCGCATCGCCGACGAGCAGGCCGGTGCGATCCCACGGCTCGGCGTCCGAGGCCGGATACCGCTCGAGAAGCCTGCGCTCGAGCTCGCCTACCGTCAGCATAGCCATCACCTATCCCCTGCCGAGACGATATCTTCGAGCGCCTGCGCGACGGCTTCCACGTCTTCGATCGTCGTGTCGGAGCCGAACGACAGACGCAACGACCCTTGGGCACGCTTGCCGTCGATGCCGCATGCGGACAGCACATGAGAAGGCGAAAGGGAATTCGAGGAGCAGGCCGATCCGCCCGAAACGCTGAACCCGCGCATATCGAGGCGCAGCACGAGCGATTGGCTTTCCCATCCGTGCACGCATACATTGACGATATTCGGAAGAAAACCGGGGCCGGTAGCCGATGCAAGCGTCGGCGTCACGCCCGGAACGGCCGACAAGCGCGCGTAGGCCGCGTCCCGCAGGAGCGCCAGGCGCGATCCTTCCGCATCCGCATGCGCAGCCGCCTGCGCGAAGGCGGCGACCGACCCCGCGATGCCCATGACGTCCTGGGTGCCGCTGCGCAGCCCGCGTTCCTGCCCGCCTCCGGCGAGATATGCAACGAAGGGCGTGCCCGTGCGCAGGTACAGGATGCCCTGCCCCTTGGGTCCGCCGACCTTATGCGCCGAAAGCGAGAGGGCGTCCGCTCCGAGGGCGTCCACATCGACGGGAAGCTTTCCGAACGCCTGGACGGCATCGGTGTGGAAGCGCGCGCCATGCGTGCGGGCGACGCGTGCGAGCCCGGCGATCGGCTGGACGGTTCCCACCTCGTTGTTCGCCATCATGATGCTGACCAGCACGACGTCATCGTCCATGACGCGCTCGAGGGCTTCGGGAGAAATGCGGCCGGCGGCGTCGTTATCGACGAAGGACACATCGAAACCGAGGGCGCGCAGCATCCGATCGCAGTTGAGCACGGCATGGTGCTCGATGCGCGACATAGCCACGCGCCCCGAGGTCGCGCGACCTGCAAGACGGCGTTCTTCGCGCATGCCGAGCGCGATGCCGATAAGGGCGGCGTTGTCCGATTCGGTGGCCCCCGATGTGAAGACGATCTCGTCGGGACGACGTGCGCCGAGCGTGCGCGCCAAGGATACGCGCAGATCTTCGAGCAGGGCGAAGGCATCGCGCCCCGTCTGGTGGAGGGAGTTGGCGTTGCCGAAGAGATAGCCCGCATCCGCGATGAAGGGCTCCATCGCCGCACGCGCCTCGGAAACGAGCGGCGCGGTGGCGGCGTAGTCGAGATAGGTCATCGCGCGCATCCTGTCCGAGCCTCGGATGCCGCCGCGCGGATAGCGGCGATGTTCGTCGCGAAATCGCCGTTCGAGAACACGGCGCTGCCCGCGACGAGCACGTCCGCTCCGGCGGCGACGACCGCACGCGTCGCCTCGTTGGCACCCAGGCCTCCATCCACTTCGATCAGCGGAGAAGCGCCGGCGGCGCGGGCGATTTCGACCACGCGCGCGACGCGCGCATCGGATCCTCCGATATAGGACTGCCCCGAAAAGCCCGGATAGACGCTCATGATGAGCACCATGTCGAGATCGGCGATGACGGGCGCGAGCACATCGACGTCGGTGTCGGGCCTAAGCGCGATGCACGCCTTGGAGCCGGCGGCATGGATGGCATCGATGGCCTGCGAGAACTCGCCCGCCTCGGCATCAAGCGCCTCTGCATGAACCGTGACCAGATACGGTGCATGCTTCAGAAACCACGGCAGCTGATCAAGGGGATTCGAGACCATGAGATGCACGTCGAGCGGTATGCGCGCGACGTGCGACAGCCCTTCGACCACGGGCGCGCCTATCGTCAGATTCGGGACGAAGTGCCCGTCCATGACATCGACGTGGATCAGATCCGCGCCGCCCATCGTGATCGCCTCGATATCGCGTTCCATGTTCATGAAGTCGGCCGAGAGGATGGAAGGTGAGATGCGGACATCGGAATGCATGCGGGACTCCTTGGAAGGCGCGTGTGACTTCATGTCATTCTACCCCAACCGGGAAGTCCTTCGGCGAGGGTGCGCCGTTCGCGTCTAAGCAACGCCGCACCGACGCGTTTTTCACGCGATGCCGCAGGAAGGCCGGAAACGCACGCCGAGACGAATCCGTATAATCGGAATACGAGCCGAAGGAGGACCGATGAACCACTACGTCTATGCCATGCCCCAGGGCCGCATGACCATCGTCGACAGCGGAGGAGCCGTCGTCCGCATCGGATTCGGCGTGCTGGACGTCGAGGGCAGCGCGCTTTCTCCCACGGCGCTCACCAACGAAGCGGCGACCCAGCTCATGGAATACTTCGCGGGCAAGCGTCGCACGTTTTCGCTGCCGCTCGCCCCGAAGGGCACGCCGTTCCAGAAAGAGGTCTGGCAGGCGCTTTCATCCATACCGTACGGCCAGACGCGCAGCTATGCCGACATTGCCGCGCAGGTGGGACGGCCGAAGGCGTTCAGGGCCGTCGGCATGGCGAACAACAGGAACCCCATCCCCATCGTCATCCCCTGCCATCGCGTCGTCGGATCGTCGGGGGATATGGTCGGTTATGCATACGGAACCAAGATCAAGCGCTATCTGCTGGAACTCGAGGGCATAGACGTGGATGCCCTCGGACGGAGGAATGCGCGCTCGTAGGCGTCCCGACCGAGCGGCGGGAAAATGCGTGAAGGGCACCCGTCCGACCATCGATCCCGCAGTATCGGGACGATCGGACAGGCGCCCTTCGACGCAAGGAGCCACGCCTATCGGACGCGGCGCAGCCTGACCGCGTAATGCGCGTCGGGACCGCCCTCGACGAGCTTGACGGCCATCGTGGATTCGACGACGAACGATTCGCCCGTCTTCATCTTCAAGAACCGATCGACGACCTGTTCGTTTTCCTCTTTGAAGGCGGTGCAGGTCGAATACGTGAGCATGCCGCCGACGCGCACGAGGCCGGCAGCCTCGATGAGCATGTCGAAGCCGGTCATCGCGAGCGTCGACACATCCGATGCGGTCAGGCGCCACTTGATCTCGGGATGGCGACGGAGCGTGCCGATGCCCGAGCAGGGTGCGTCGACGAACACGGCGTCGAAGGATCCGGCGTCGAACGACTTCGAAAGCATGCGGCCGTCGGCGACGCGCGCCTCGACGCCTTCGATGCCGTAGGACTCCATGCGCTCGCGCAGGATCTCGGCCTTGAAAGCATGGTCGTCGACCGAGACCATATCCATGAACGCGCCGTACCGGCGATACGCGGCGCTTTGCATCAAGACGGTCTTGGTCGCCCGTCCGCTGCCGATTTCGAGGAAGCGTGCAGGACGTTCCTTGGGAAGAGCGAAGAGGGCGACGGCTTGGGCGGACTGGTCGGACACGAGCATCTTGCCTTCGTCGAAGAGCCTCTTGATGCGCGGCGTCTTGAACGCCTTGGCGCCGTGGACGCGCAGGCATCCGGGAACGCCCGCGATCGGCTCGACTTCGGTGCCGACCTCTTTGAATGCCTGAATGATCTCGGATACCTTCGCACGGACGAAATTCACCGCGACGAAGACCGGGGCATCGCCCATGGAGGCCCGCATGAACTCGGCGGCATCTGCGCGCCCGAGCTCGTCGATCAGGCGGCGCGATATCCAGCCTGGGAACGCGCATGAGCGGGCGAGCGCGGCATCGTCGGTCTCGGGATCGCCGAACGGGAAGTCGTCGGCGGCCTCGACCATGCGGTGCAAGACCGCGTTCGCAAGGTTCGCGGCCTTGGGCTCGACGAAGCGCACGAGCTCGACGCCCTGGTCGACGACGACATGCGGAGGCTTATGCAGGAACACGAGCTCGTAAGCGCTCACACGCAGGGCATCGCGCACGTCGGCCTGGATGTCGTCGGGCGACGACATGGTGCGATCGATGAATTCATCGAGGGTGCCCCAGGTGGCCGCGACGCCTTTGGAAAGGCGCGTCGCGAAGGCGACGTCTTTGGGATCGATGTCTTCGATGCGTGCGGTGACCGTCGGCGCGACGGAGGACACGTAGGCGCCGCGCTCGCGCACCGCGCGCCCGATGGCGTACGCGGCCACGCGGCCGTCGGCCACGCGGAATTTCCGTTCGATGCTCTCGTCCTTCAGGCGCAGCTTCAAAGGCGCGGGACGCTTCTTCGCATCGCGGCGCGGCTTATCGTCGAACGGGCGTCGAGGCTTGGCATCGAACCCGCGTCCGCCGCGAGGACCCGTGCGCGGACCGCCCATGCGGTCGCGCTTGTCCTCGAGGGCGCCGCGATACACGAAACCGCTCTCCTTGAAGCGCGCGTCATGACGTGCGGCGGGAGTCAGATGCGTACGACGTGCAGGCGCACCTGCACGGGCCCCTGAACGGGAATCGCGCTCGGAAGAACGCTTCGGGCGATCGGTCCCTCGAGCGTTCGGACGGGCGTCGGAGCGCTTCGCGTCGCGATCGAACGGCCGGCCTTGGCCGGAACCCGGCTTGCGATCGAACCCGCGTCCGCCGCCGGAACGCGACGCGCCATACGGCGCACACCCGTTGCTCCGACGCGGATCCGATGCATGCGGCTTGCGGTCGCTGCCGCGATGCGGACCGGATGAATACGACGTGCGGCCGTCGTCCCGACGCGGGCCGGATCCGTACGGCTTTCGGTCCCCGCCGCGGCGTTCGTCCGTTCCGTAGGGCCTGCGCCCCTGGGCCCCTCCATCGCGGGAACGATCGTTATACGGCTTCTTCCCTGCATACGGCTTCTTGGACCCATGAGGCTTCGAATCGCCGTAGGATCTCTTCCCGTCGTACGAACGCGCGCCGTACCCCCGTTTCGCACCATCCGCGCGGTCGGACGAGGATCCCGGATGATTGGACCGATACGGTTTGCCGCCCCTCTGACCGCCCGAAGAACCCTTGCCGGCGTATCCGCCGTCGCGGCGATCCCGCCTATCCGAGGAAAAGCCCCTCGAAGGGCCGGAGCCGTGCGACGATGACCCGGGCCTGCCCCCCTTGCCCGCGCCGGGACGCCCGCCGCGGCCCTGATTCGACCCGTACGAACGATATCCCCCGCGCCCTGATCCGGGACGCCTGCCGCCGTACGAGCCCTGTCCGCCGCGCGGAGAGCCGCCCTGGCTGCGCTTGCCGTTCGAAGACGACCCGTTATGCGAATGCTCCGTCATTATCTCTTCTCCCAATCGATATCCGAGTTCTTCAATCCCTGCACGCCCGCGGCGAAGGCCTTCGCGCTCATCGTCGCCTTCCCGTCGGGACGAACCTCATGCAATTCAACCGCTCCGTCCGCGCATCCCAGAAGGAGCTTTTTGCTAGAAAACGTCGCCATGCCCTGCGCGGGCGCACGCGCTCCTTCAGGAGCCGCCCCGGCGGAAACAACCGTTATCCCCTTCGCGCCGATACGGCAGCGCGACGTATGGGCCGTAGACGATGCCTGCACCCGTCTGAGGTTGACGGCGACGGGCTCCGCAGGATCGAGATCGAGCTCGCCGCGCTCGATCTTGGGCGCGTAGCTCGCGCACGCGTCGTCTTGGTCGATCCACCGCACCGCTCCCGTTTCGAGTTCGGCGAGGGCGGAAAGCAGCGCGCATGATCCGATATCGGCGAGTTCCCCCGTCAGATGCTCGCAGCCCCGGCCGGCGACGGCGACCGAACGGCTGATGCAGAACGGGCCGGTATCCAAGCCCGCCTCCATGCGCATGATGCAGACGCCTACTTGCTCGTCGCCCGCGAGAATCGCACGCTCGATCGGCGCGGCGCCGCGGTATTTCGGCAGAAGCGAGGCATGGACGTTCAGGCATCCGAAGCGCGGAACGTCGAGGACGACCTGCGGAAGGATCTTTCCATAGGCGGCGACGCAGACGACATCGGGGGCAAGGGATCTCAGGAAAGCGAGCTCTCCGGCATCGCGCAGGGTGCGCGGTTCGCGCACAGGAATGCCGGATTCGAGCGCCACGCGCTTCACGGGAGACGAAACGAGTTTGGATCCCCTCCCTCGCACGGCATCGGGTCGGGTATGCACGCACACGATGTCGTGCTGCTCCTTGATCTCGATGAGGATGCGTGCCGCGAATTCAGGCGTCCCCATGAAGGCTATGCGCATTGGCGCTCCTTTATGTCGCTGTCAAAAGGAATGCGGGGCATCGCGCCCCCTCGCGAAGATACGTGGCTCGAAAGCCGTCCTAGATGGACGGGACGGCCGTGTCGCCCGCCTTGGCACCCGCCGCCAAGGCGGCTTCGTAGGCCGTCATGGCCTTGATGCGTTCGTTCAGATCGCAGCTTTCGAACAACGTGATGCCGTTGAGATGGTCTATCTCATGCTGCAGGCAGCGGGCCAGAAGGCCGTCGCCTTCGATGATCCAGTCCTCGCCGTTGAGATCCGTATAGCGCACGATGGCATACGCGGGACGACGGATGGGAACCGTGATGCCCGGAACGGACAGGCAGCCCTCCTCTTCGACCACCTCGGGACCGCGCGTCTCGATGACGGTGGGATTGAGGAGCGTGATGGGGTTCTTGGCGCCGCTATCCTGATCGCAGTCGATGACGATCAAGCGCTTCAGAACGCCGACCTGGGGCGCGGCAAGCCCGCAGCCGTTGTCGGCATACATGGTCTTCGCCATCCTGCGCGCGAGCTTGCGCAGGCTCTTGTCGGCAGGATCGCAATCCTCGCAGACCTGGCGCAGGGTCGGGTCGGGGTATGCAAGGACCTCGAGAGTATCCGCAACCACGTCGTATCGCTCCAATCATGACAGGCAAGCCCCGCGCCACCCGTCGGGACATCGTTTTTCCGAAAGGCAAGTATACCAGAGCGGCGCACATCCGTGCAGGCAGCGGGCATGGCTCCATGAAAGAAGGAAGCCTGCACGGCCAAGCGCAGGCCGCTTGGCGCATCGAATCGTCGCGCAGAGCGAAAGCCCTTGTGAGAGGCTTGCCGTGGGATGCGCGCTAGAGAATGGATTGAGGATCGACGTCGACGGCGACCGACACGCCGCGCGGCGTGCGCCAAGGTCGCAGCACGGAGGCAAGCGCCGAAGAGATATCGGAAGCGGGCGGCGCCTTCACGAGAACGTGCCAGCGATGCATGCCGCGCAGCTTGCCGAGCGTGCAGGGGGCGGCGCCGAGCGTCTGCCAGCGGGCATCGCCTTGCTCCCTCCGCGCATCGGCGACAACGGCGGCGATCGCGCCCGCGACGTCGTGCGCGCAGGCACGGACCTCCTGCTCCGAAGCGCCCCAGATGCGCACATCCGCGACGCGCGCATACGGCGGATATCCGAGAACCTTTCGTTTTCCCAATTCGCACGACAAGAATGCGCTGCGGTCGTAGCGTGCGGCGCAGGATATGGCCGCATCTTCGGGCGCGTAGGTCTGCACGAAGACGCGTCCGGGGAAGCGGCCGCGTCCGGCGCGTCCGGCCACCTGTTCGATCAGGTCGAAGGTGCGCTCCCCGCTGCGGAAATCGGGCAAGGCGAGCTGCGTGTCCGCATTGATGACGCCGACCACGGTCACGTCATCGAAATCCAGGCCCTTCGCGATCATCTGCGTGCCTAGAAGCACCGAGGCGCCGGGACGCGAGAATCGCTTGAGCAGGCGCGCATGCGCGCCGCGCGATGAAGTCGTGTCGGAATCCATGCGGATGACGTCGGCGGCGTGCCCTTCGAGCAGGCGCTCGAGTTCAGATTCCACGCGCTGGGTGCCGGCGCCGAACTTCTTGAGATAAGGGCTCGAGCATCGTGGGCAGGCAGGCGGCACAGGCAGGCGCCTGCCGCAATGGTGGCAGACGAGCGCGTGATCGACCTCGTGATACGTCAGGGATACCGAACAGGTCGGGCATTCCGGCACGAATCCGCACTCCCGGCAGAGCAGAAAGCTCGCGAACCCGCGCTTGTTGAGCATGAGAACGACCTTGCGCCCTGCATCCACCGCTTCAACGATGGCGTCGGAAAGCTCGCGCGAGAACATCATGCGCGATCCTGAGCCGAATTCACGCGCCATATCCACGATGCGGATATCGGGAAGCGGCCGTCCGTTCACCCGGTCGGGCATGGACACGCGATGCCAAAGCTCGTCGTGGGCGCAGGCGTCGAGCGCTTCGATGGACGGCGTGGCAGATCCGAGGACCAGGGGGATCCCCCGGCGTCGCGCGATCCACGCGGCCACGTCGCGCGCGTGGTAGCGCGGCGCGCTTTCCTGCTTGTAGGTGCTTTCATGCTCCTCATCGATGATGATGATGCCCAGATCGCGCACCGGGGCGAACAGCGCGCTGCGAGGCCCGACGACGATGCGGCAGGTGCCGTCGCGCGCGGCCTTCCATTGGTCGAAGCGCTCGGCCTGAGTCATGTTCGAATGCATGACGGCGACGGTCGACCCGAAGCGAGCCTCGAACCGCGCGACCGTCTGGGGCGTGAGGGATATCTCAGGCACGAGCGCGATGGCGCCGCGCCCCTGCGCGAGCACGTCTGCGATGGCGCGCAGATAGACCTCGGTCTTGCCGCTTCCCGTCACGCCGTCCACGACGACGACGTCGCCGCGCGCGAGCTTCCGGGCCCGGGTTATGGCGCGTACCGCCTTTTCCTGCCCTTCCGTGAGCGCAGGAGGCGCCGAAGGCGGATCCTGCTCGGTCGCGGCGGGCGAAGAGGCCTGCGCGCGACGGGCAGGCGGACGCTTGAGCACCCATGCGCCATCTGCATGCGAGACCGTGGGACGACGTCCCGCCGGCGTCAGGAGGCGCGCGCATGAAGCAGGCGGAGCGACATAGCGGCTCGCAAGGAAATCGACGAGAGCGGCGCCGTCCTCGTCGAAATACGGTTCGGACAGCACCGAGAGGATCGGCCTGACCGCATGCGGCACATCGTCTTCCTCGACGTCTTCGACGGCCGTCACGTATCCGACCGCGCGACGTTTGCCGAACCCCACGAGCACGGCGCACCCCACCTGCACCGAGGCGCAGTCCGTCGGAACCGAGTAGGTGAAGGCCCCGTCAAGCGACCGGGTCGCGATATCGACTATGACCGACGCGACGCGCACAGGACCCCTTCCCTACCGGCTCGAGATATACGGAAAAGGCGCCGAGGCCATCGCCTGGCGCCTTGGATCGCAGAGGCGCGGCGCGCCCGCACGAACCCCCGCAAAACCTATGCGAGGCCGCAGGCGGCGCGCAGATCGTCCACCTTGTCGCGGCGTTCCCAGGTGAACTCGGGAAGCTCGCGGCCGAAGTGGCCGTAGTTCGACGTAAGGCGATAGATCGGACGACGAAGGCCGAGAGCGTCGACGATGGCGGCCGGGCGCAGGTCGAACACCGAGCGCACGGCCGCTTCGATGTCTTCGACGGGCACGTGCTCGGTGCCGAAGGTCTCCACCATGACGGAAACGGGACGCGCCATGCCGATGGCGTAGGCGATTTGAACCTCGCATCGGTCGGCAAGCCGTGCGGCGACGACGTTCTTGGCGACCCAGCGGGCGGCGTAGGCGGCGGAACGGTCGACCTTGGTGCAATCCTTGCCGGAGAAGGCGCCGCCGCCGTGGCGGCCCATGCCGCCGTAGGTGTCGACGATGATCTTGCGGCCGGTGAGCCCGACGTCGCCCTGGGGCCCGCCGATGACGAAGCGGCCGGTGGGGTTCACGAGGATCTCGACGTCGTCGGAAAGCCTGACGCCTTCGCGTGCGAACACCACGCCTATCACGTGCTCGGTCAGCGCCGAGCGAAGCTCGGCCGGCGTGACGTCCTCGGCGTGCTGCGTCGAGATGAGGACCTTTTCGACCTGGGTCGGAACGCCGTCGATATAGCGAACGGAGACCTGCGTCTTCCCATCGGGACGCAGATACGGCAGCGTGCCGTCCTTGCGGACCTCGGCCAGACGCTCGGCCAGGCGATGGGCGAGGTAGATCGGCATCGGCATGAGGGTCGGCGTTTCGTTGCAGGCGTATCCGAAGACCATGCCCTGGTCGCCGGCGCCGACGGTGTCGGCCGAATCGGAAGCTTGGTCATGCTGGGCCTCGTATGAGGAATCGACGCCCATCGCGATATCCGCCGACTGGCCGTGGATCGCATTGAGGACGCCGCAGGTGTCGCAGTCGAAACCGTATTTCGCACGGTCGTACCCGACGCTACGCACGACGTCGCGCACGATGTCGTCCACGTCCACGTACGCGTTCGTGCGGATTTCGCCGCTGACCATGACCATGCCGGTCGCGGCCATGGTCTCGCACGCGCAGCGCACGGCGGCCACGTCCGCAGGCTGGCCGGTCGGATCGACATAGCCCTTGGCCTCGAGATCGGCCTCCTTCGCGAGGATGGCGTCGAGGATGGCGTCGGAGATCTGATCGCACAGCTTGTCGGGATGGCCCTCGGTCACCGATTCGCTCGTGAACAGATAGGAAGAATGGGTATCGGGCATAGTTCCGCCTCCTTCAGGCGTCGCGCATCATGCATTCATAGAGAACCATGGATGAACGTGGATAGATGAGAAGGAATGCGACTGTACCACAGCCTGACCCGCTTGAGCGGAATGCGCGCGCAAGACCCCATCATTTCGTTCGAAAGCGCAGGAAGCGTCTGCACGCGGATGGGCCGCCGTTCGAGGAAACGGTTGCGAAGAGATGTAAGGATTGCGCAAAAGCGCATCCGCGCAAAACCCGATGATACACTTCGACGGATGATTGCACGCTTGGCTCGCACCCCTGACAGGTGCGCGTTTCCCGAAAGGTCGCCGCATGAGCGATAACGCCGCGTTCACCGCCGAGTACCTCGGCATCATAGATGCGCTCGACGGCGATGAGCCGGGCCGCCGGGCCGCGCGCGATCACATGGAGCATTCAACGGCCATCTGCCACGGCATCGTCGTGGATTCGTCCTACGTGCCGCGCCTGTACGACGCCCGGACCAGACAGGCGTTCGAGCATATCGCCGAGACGACGCACGCCATCCTGGTCAAGGTCATGCGCGCATACCTCGAGAACCCCGCGTACCGCCATGTCTACGACCTCGACGAACGCCTCGTCGACCTGATCCTGCTTCCCCGAGGATACGACGCGCTTCTTCCCTTCTGTCGCCTCGACGTCTTCTTGGACGAAGACACGCTGGAAGGCCGGTTCTGCGAATTCAACGCCGACGGCTCGAGCGGCATGAACGAAAACCGGGAGATCACGGCATCGATCGTCCATACGCGCCCCTTCGAGGAATTCGCCCGGCACCATACGGTCGGCACCTGCGACAGAACCCTCTTCGACGGCTGGATCGAAGAGTTCGTCTCCATCTATGAATCCTACGATCTGCGCGTCGACAACCCCCGCTTCGCGATCGTCGATTTCCTCGAAAACGCGATCGTCGACGAATTCGGCGTATTCAAGGATCTTTTCGAGAAGGCCGGGCACCCGTGCTCCATCGCGGATGTGCGCGACCTCTCCTTCGATGGCGAGACCCTGCGCGATGGCCAGGGCAACCGCATCGACGCCATCTGGCGCCGCTGCGTCACCAACGACATCATCGATCGCTGGGAGGAATCCCAACCGCTCATCGAAGCCGTCCGCGCACGCAAGGTCGCGCTCATCGGCAGCTTCGCGGGGCATCTGGTCCACGACAAGCAGATCTTCGGCGTTTTGCGCATGCCCGAGACGCGCGCCCTGCTCACCGATGAGGAGAACGACTTCATCGAACGCTTCGTCCCCTTCACCGCGTTCCTCGACGACGAGCACGTGGACGTCGCGCGCGTCATCGCCGACAAGGACGAATGGATCATCAAGCCGACCGACGAATACGGTTCGCACGACGTCTTCGCGGGCAAGGATTTCGACCAGACGGAATGGAAAGAGATCGTCGCCGCGCACGCAGGCGGCGCCGCAGGATCGCCCTTCCTCGCGCAGACCTACTGCACCCTCTACCGCACGCCCGCGATCGGGCTGTACGGCGACGAGGAGGACTTCACGACGCGCTCGACCGTGTCGTGCGGGAACATGTCCGGCATCTACGTCTACAACGGACGCTTCGCGGGCATCTTCTCGCGCCTGGGACCCAACCCCATCATCAGCAAGGCGACGCGCGGCCTAACCGCCGCCAGCATCTGGGTGGACTGAAGCGAGCACGAGGGAAACGCATGACCGAGAAGACCATGCAGGACGAACACGGAGGCTTTGCGAGGCGCGCGATGGAAGCCGCCTGCGCCGTGCTCGTCGCCGTCACGCTCGTATACGCGGGATTCCTCGCCTGCGCCCTGCCTCGCGGCATCACCGAAATGCTTTCCGAGAAGTACTCGACCGCGGATTCGTCGCCCTTCAACCGCGAGGAGCTCGTGAGCCTGGCCGTCGCCACGCAGGACTACACCGTGCGCAGCCACGACCTCAACGCGCTCATCGCGGCGGAAACCAGAGCCAACGTCTCGGTCATGAACGACAATCGCGACCGCATCCCCGGCGCTCCGAACCTTCCGAGCAATCTTGCCTCTGCATCGCCCGAGCAGGTCATGTTCGCCTTGAACCACGCCGGCGAGCAGTACGTGCTGAACGAAGATGCGCTGGCGCACCTCGACGACTGCCACGACGTGATATCGTCCGCCCGATTCACGCTCGACATCGTCGCTCTCGCGGCGCTCGTCGCATGCGTCATCGTCGGCGCGCGCCACGGGTCGCGCAGCCTCGGCAGCGCGCTCATGTCGGCCGCGGGCATCGTCGTCGGCGCCTTCGCCGTGATCGCGATCTGGATCGCGGTCGACTTCTACGGGTTCTTCACGGCGTTTCATTCGCTCTTCTTCCAGGCAGGCACCTGGACATTCTCATGGGATTCGCTTCTCATCTGCATGTATCCCGAAAAGTTCTGGATCGGCATGGGCGAGGTCTGGCTGTGCGCCACCGTTTCCACCTGCATCCTTTGTACTATCATAGGCATCGTCGCACGCTCGATACGCCCGCGCGACGTCTCCGCCACGCGCTGACAGAAGGAGTCCCATCCCATGGCACAACCCGTACGGGTGCGCTTCGCACCGTCGCCCACCGGCAAGCTCCACATCGGCGGAGCGCGCACGGCCATCTACAACTGGGCATTCGCCCGCGCGACGGGAGGCGCCTTCGTGCTGCGCATCGAAGACACCGACCCCGAGCGCTCGACCGAAGAGAACACCCAGATCATTCTCCGCGCCATGCGATGGCTCGGGCTGGATTGGGACGAAGGCCCCGAAGTCGGCGGCGCTCACGGCCCGTACCGTCAGACCGAGCGCATGGAAACCTACGCGCATGCGCTCGAGGATCTGAAGGCCAGAGGCGCCGCGTATCCCTGCTTCTGCACGAAGGAGGAGCTCGACGCGAAGCGCGCGGCCGCGGAGGCCTGCGGCGGCGCATACGGCGGCTATGACCGCGCATGCCGCGACATCGATCCGGGCGAGGCCCGGGCACGCATCGAAGCGGGAGAGCCGCATGTCTGGCGCCTGAAAGTTCCCGACGACCGCGGTCCGATCGAATTCGACGACGCCGTATACGGCCCCATGAGCTTCCCGGCGGACGTCATGGACGACATGATCCTCGTGCGCTCGGACGGCACCCCTACGTATAATTTCGCTGTGGTCTGCGACGATGCGAACATGGGCATCACGCATGTCATACGCGGCGACGACCATCTGTCCAACACGCCGCGTCAGATACTCATCTACGAGGCGTTGGGATACGCGGTCCCCACCTTCGCTCACCTTTCGATGATCCTCGGCGCCGACGGCAAGAAGCTTTCAAAGCGCCATGGCGCCACGAGCGTCGAGGAATACCGCGACCAGGGATATCTGCCCGACACCATGGTCAATTTCCTCGCGCTTCTCGGCTGGAGCCTCGACGGCGAGACCACGATCATTCCGCGTGACGTGCTGTGCTCGGCATTCTCGCTCGACCGCATCACGAAAAAGGACGCCGTCTTCGACGAGACCAAGCTTTCTTGGATGAACGGGCAGTACATCCAACGCATGGATCCCGATGCCTGGGTGCGTCTGTCGCGCCCCTGGCTCATCGAGGCCGGCGCGACCGAATCCGACATCGATGAACGCCCCGAATGGTATGCACGGCTCTATCCGCTGCTCGCCGAGCGCGAGACGCGCCTGTCCGAATGCGCCCAGAAGCTTCCCTACCTGTTCTGGGGCCCGCATGTCGATCTGGACGAGACGTCGATTCGGAAGGTGCTGCTGAAGGAAGGCGCCCGCGCCGAAGAAGCGCTGCGCGCCTGCCGCGCGGTGCTTGCCGACGAGACGATTCCCTGGGCCTGCGATCCTCTGCAAAACGCCTGCCGCGCGCTCGTCGAGACGCTTGATATGAAAGCCAAGCTCCTGTTCCAGCCCTTGCGTGTAGCGGTCTGCGGAAACATGGTGTCGCCGCCCCTGTTCGAATCCATCGAGCTCATGGATCGCGCCGACGTGCTCGCCCGCATCGATTCGACGCTCGAGCGCGTCTTCGCTTCGCAATGAAGATCATCGCGCTTCCCGAACTCTGCGTCCGACCTCACGGCGCCTCATGCAGGCGCTGCGCGCTCGCATGCCCGGTGGACGCCATCTCGTTTCCCGATGACGCGTCCGCACCTGTCGTCGACGAGGAACGTTGCACGAAATGCGGGATCTGCATGGGCGTCTGCGATGCCTTCACCTCGTCGACCACGAACACGCGCAGGCTGTACGAGCATTTGCGCCGCGTCGCCATGCGCGGAGAAATCGTCTATCTGACCTGCAAAGAAAATATCTTTCCCGGGTTCAAGCCCGCCGAGAACGTCACGGTGCTTCCCTGCCTTGCCTGCATCCCGCCCGAGCTCTGGACGCTGCTCCTCGCGGAGAACATCCCGCTCTGCGTCGCCTGCGACCTGCATTACTGCGAAGACTGCGATATCGCCCCCGAGCGCGGGCAGATGCTCTACACGCACGCGATGGACCTGGCCCAGGAATGGACCGGGCGCGAAATACGGTACGATCGCGAGATTCCCGAACGGCAGAGCAAGGCCGACATGGCGCTTGAACGCTATGGACGCCGCGAAGCCTTCGGCAGCCTGAAGAACGATGCCCTGGATGTGGTGAGCGGACGTCGATCTCTGAAGAGCTCCGATGCCCTCAAGGAAATGTATCGCACGCGCGAGAGGCGCCGCATGCAGGAGAAGCTTAAGCTTCGCGATGGCGAGATCGTCAATCCGCATGCCGACGCGGGACGCACGAAACGCATTATGATGCCGCGGCGGCGCATGCTTCTCGAATCCATCGTCGCCGAAGGCAGCATCGAGGATGCCGTCAGCCTCACCATCAGCGCGACCGATGCGCATGCCTGCATAGAAAACCATGACTGCGTCAAGGTCTGCGCGACCGGAGCGCGCAGCATCTCCCCCGAGACGGGCGATCTCGACTTCGACCCGAAGTACTGCATCGGATGCGGCGCCTGCGTGAACGCATGCGCCATGGGAGCCATCTCGCTCGAAACCGTCTCTGCACGGACGTTCGGGCTTTCCGATGAATCGCAGACCGAGCTCACCTAGCGGACGCTTGCACGAGAATCGACGCGAACGGCGAGACGAACCCGGCATTCCTTTGCCAGCCCGCGTTGCCGAATCGAAACCGAGAAAGAAGGACCCCATGAAGATCGTGAACGAGTTCAAGGAATTCATCTCCAAAGGCAATGTCATGGATATGGCCGTCGGCATCATCATCGGCGGCGCATTCACCGCGATCGTCACATCGCTGACCAACGACATCATCAACCCGTTCATCAAGCTGGTGACGGGCGGCGGCGCCGAGGTCGCGGGACTCACCATTCCCGTGCCGGGTACCGAGAACGGCATCGATTTCGGCGCCTTCATCAGCGCCGTCATCAATTTCCTGATCATCGCGCTCGTCGTGTTCTTCCTCATCAAGGCCGTGAACGAATTCAAGAACCGCTTGATCAAGGAAGAGGCCGCCAAGCCCACCCCCACCTGCCCTTTCTGCAAGGAAGAGCTCAAGGAGGGCGCGACGCGCTGCCCGCATTGCGCCGGCGAGCTGCCCGCTCCTGCCAATGCCGCATAGACGGCTCCGCATCTCTCGTCCGCCGCATTCCTGCGTGCCCGCATCTTCGAATCGGCCGCCGTCGCCTGCAGCGAAAGGCGGCCGATCCATGCGTACCGAGCCTGTCGCGACGCGCTGGAAACCCGAAATCTCGGCGATCCTCACATGGCCTTCGGGGACGGGTAGCCCTTGCCCGTGCTTTCCACCTGGCAAAGCGCCGAGCGGAAAGGCGGAAATCCCGTGATGGGATCGAAGTCGCGCGATGTCAACAGGTTGATGTCGGCCTGGTGCCAGCCATGGAGCACGTCTACGACGCCCGGAAGGACCATGTTGGTGACCTCAGCGTTCACCACCACCTCGCCGAACTGGTTGAATACGCGCACCTGCTCCCCGTCGCCGATGCCGCGCTCCTTCGCATCGAACGGATGCAGCCGGACGACCGGCCTTGGCATGAATTGGTTCAGCCAAGGAAGGTTGCGCAGCTTCGAATGGGTGTAGTACGGCGCGCGGCCGCCCGTGTTGAGGACGAGCGGATACGTCTGCGCAAGATCGGGCGTGCTGACCGGGCTGTACACCGGCTCTTCATAGACGGGACGTCCTTCGAAGCCTAGATCCTGAAGCACGTTGGAGACGAATTCGATCTTGCCGCTCGGCGTGTTGAATCCAGGTTCGCCGTCCTTGCGGATCTTGCCGCTCTCGTACTTCCTGATGTCCTTATTGCCGCCGGGAATCTCGATTCCCTCGGGATGCGCGCGCAGGTCGTCCACGGTGCAGCCGAGGTCGGCCTTCTCAAGCATATCGTTGAGCGCCGCTTCGACATCGCCGCCGAAGCACTCCTCCTCATAACCGAGCGCGCACCCCATTTCGAGGATGATGCGGAAGTCTTCTCGCGCCTGGCCTGCGGGCTTGACCACGGGTTCGCGGAAGAAGATCCTGCGGCCGAATATGGCGAACGGAGCCATGCGCTCGTAGCACATCGCCGCCGGCAGAATCATGTCGACATAATCGTGCGTCCATGGGCGCATGTAGTAATCGATGGCGACCGTGAATTCCATATCGCCGATGGCTTTCTGGTATTCCGGCGTCTGAGGCCACATCATCGCATTGGCGCCCAGAAGAACGCCTGCTCTCAGACGCCCGTCAGCGACCATCTCGGGAAGCCTGTTCACCTGGATCATCTTGAAATACTTGGCCCAGACGGGAAAATCGTCCTTGTCGGGCCTGATGTCTTGCAAGCCTTGCTCCATATACGATTTCTCCATACGGAAATCGGCGGTGCTCGCCGTGTAGTCGAAGGGCAGGCCTCCTGTCGGCATGGTCAGACCGCCGGGCACGTCTATGCAGCCGGTCAACGCGATGATGGAGAAGACGGCGCGTTCGAAATGGCCCACGTTGGTCGCGTGGCATGCGCCGGCAGAGCTGCTCACCAACGTAGCGGGCGTGTTCTCGCAGACGAGCCTCACGGCCGCTTCAAGCTTTTCCTTGGGAACCCAGGTGATTTCCTCGACCTTCTCGGGCGTGTATCCGGAGGCGAGCTCCTTGAGCTCATCGAAGCCGACGGTCCAGTTCTCGACGAAGTCTTTGTCGTAGAGCCCGTCGCGAATCATGATGTTGATGAAGCCGAGGGCAAGGGCGCCGTCGGTGCCGGGACGAAGCTGGAGATGGATATCGGCCAAGCCCGTCACGGTCGGCGTGATGCGCGGATCCACGACGACGAATTTGCAGCCGTCCTCCTTCCGATCCATCATCGCGCCGAAACGGTAGGGCTGTGACCAGGCGGGATTAAGCGACCAGATGAGGCACGACTTCGAATCGGGCGTAGGATCGACCCCCATGCTGAGCGACCCGAGCGTGAGAAACGTCGACATCCATGTCGCAGCCGCGCAGGTCGAACTCTCGAATCCGCATGAGGGCGATCCGAAGAGAGTCGCGACGCGCTGCATCGCCCCGCGAGGCTCCTTAGGATCTCCGCAATAGAAGAACACCTTGTCGGCACCGTAATCGTCTTTCACGCGATTGAATTCCGCCGCGATGCGCGCATAGGCGTCGTCCCAGGATATCGGCTCCCACTCAGGCGCGCCCGTACCCTTGGGGTTGGTGCGCGCCATCGGATAGAGCAGACGTTCGGGATCATAGAGCTCCTGCAGGCTGGCGATCCCCTTGGCGCAGATGGGATCGGCCCGGTACCCTTCCGTCGCGCGCGCTTCGACGCGCACGACCTTGCCGTCCTTGATCGATGCGGCGATGCCGCACTTAGGAATATGGTTGCACATGTCGCAGTACGTGAATTTGATCTCGACCGGCGCGTCTTCGGCGAAGGCGCCTTCGGGATGAATGATGTCGAAGCCCGTCGATCCGACGGCCGATACGCCTGCGGCGGCAGCTGCGCCCTTCAAAAAGGAACGGCGCGTGACCATGCATTCGGATCCTGTCATCGCTGATCCCCCTCCCGATGGCTCGAAGCATGCGCGGCGACGCCGTCATCCGCGTCCATGCGCGCCTTGCGCGCTGCATACGCAACTCCTGCAGCGGCTGCAGCCGCGACGCCCACCCCTATGCCGACGACGGCGGGATCGACCGCCGCATCGGCCTCCTCGACGGAGTTCGCGCCGATGGCGAACGGAAGCGCGCCTTCGGGCGTGCCCGCGACCGGCAGGTAATAGCATGCGGTCTCATCGACGCGCACGGCATCGTGCGAGGCGAGAAATGCGGATACGTTGCTTTCCGGGTCGTCGAGATCGCCGAAATACCGTGCCTTGCCGGGACAATTGGATACGCAGGCGGGTTTCAAGCCCTCCGCAAGCCGCTCTTCGCAGAAGATGCATTTCTCCACGACCATGCTCCTCTGCACGCCGAAGGCCTCGTAGGGCGCGGGCGCATACGCGCCGAAGAAATGCGCATCGGTCTCATTGATGCGTCGCGCCTGGTACGGACAGGCGGAGATGCAGAATCCGCACGCGATGCACGCGTCGTAGTCGACCACGACGATTCCGTCGTCGCGCTGCATGCTCGCGCCCGTCGGGCACGCATGCACGCACGGCGGATCGTCGCATTGCATGCAGGCATGCGGCACATAGGTTCGACCGGATTCCCCCACTTCGTCGCCCCACTCGTACGAATCGAGAACGTTCCATGAAACGCCTGGGCTTTGATTGTGCTGCATCTGGCACGCGACGACGCACCCTCCGCATCCTGCGCATCGACGTAGGTCGATGGCCATGCCATACCTCGCCATGATCGCTCCTTCCCCCTTGGAGCGGCCCGGATCGTCATGCCGGGCCTCTAATGATCTTCACGATATCTTTATGGAATCATCATTCAATATGCATATGCATACATCGCACGCTGGCGTGCGCAAGGTCGAAAACATGGCGTCGACCAGTCTTTTCGCGGAGTTCCGAAACAGGCGGCCACGCAATTGCGACGCACGCCGCAAGACCCTACAATCGCATAGAGGGGAAAGACCGAAGGCATGACGGGGGGATTATGGCCACGCAGCAGGACTATGATGCGATTCTCATGCCGGACCGACCGTTCAGGCAGCTTAAAATCGCACGCTATATCGACCGGGCGAAAAAGAAGAAGCTCTTCAAGGGGGAGATGCTGCGCCAGAAGGCGAACGGTCCCGACGACCTGTACTACTACTACATCGACGAAGGCCGGATCCGCATCACCTTCATGCAAGAATCAGGGGAAGGCGTCTTCGTGTACCAGCGGAACGCCGGCAATGCGTTCATGTGCGAATACAACGGCCTCGCAAGCATCGGGGACTACGCCGCACGTTTCACCGCAGTGAAGAACACCGTGCTCTACGCCTTCACGCAGAACCAGCTGTACGACCTCATACGCGAGGATAAGGATGTCTTCTTCGAGCTCATCTATGTCTACCACATGTCATTCGCCCAGTTCGGACATCGAATAAGCGGTACGGGCAACCAGAGCGCGATCGCGCGTTTCACCATGTGGGCCGACAAGCTCTGCGCGACGCGCACGCCCACGGACGACGGCATCTACATCGTTCCCTGCACGCTTACGATCAAGACGCTCTCGCAGCTGCTCATGGTGCATGTGACCACCTGCAACAAGCTCATCCTGTCGCTCGAGGGTCGGGGAATCATCCAACGTTCGCGCACCGAGCTGCGCATCGACCTTGCTGCGCTCAAGACATACGCCGAAGAGGTCCGCTGACGACGCCGCGGCCCCGACGAGCGCAGATACGCGTCGGGGCCGCATAAGGGCGCGTGAACGGGCGGCTCAGAACTGAAGGTTCTTGAACGCGTCGGGCACCTCTTTGTATCCGCGCGACTTCACGGCGCCCACGATCAGACCGATGACGAACCAGCTCACGCCAACCGTGTAGGTCAGCATGTCGAAACCGGTGAAGACGTAGGCGAGAATCACGATGCCGAACCAAGGGCAGACGATGTATTTCACGATGTTGCCGATGCCTGCACGCCTCTTCTCCTTGATGAAGAAGAACCAGAACACGGCGAAGTTCAGCATGGCGAAGGAGCTCAACGCACCGAAATTGACGAGCGTGGCAAGCGCGCCCATATCCAGGAAGAGCGATAGGATGAGCGCGATCGCGCCGATGAACAGTGCGCCCACGTACGGGGTCTGATACTTCGAATGCACCTTTCCGAAGATGGCGGGAATGGTCTTGTCGCGGCCCATGCCGTACAGCAGGCGCGAGGCAGCGGTCTGGGCGTTCATGATGTTCGCGATGCCGATGGCCACGATATTGATGACGAGCATGATCTTCTGGAACACGGGCCCGCCGATGAGCGCGACGCCCACGAAGAAGCCGTTGTCCTGATCGATATTCGCCCAATCGGGCTGAATGAGGGCGGCGATGTAGGTCTGGGCGATGAATACGACGACGATGAGCGTCAATGCGATCATGATGCCGCGCCCGATGTTCTTCTCGGGCTGCTCGGTCTCTTCCGCCAACGTGGATATGCCGTCGAAACCGAGGAAGTTCAGCGCCGCGATGGAGATGCCGGCCGCGATGAAGTGCGCGTCAACCTTGCCCGGCTGATAGATGGGATCGAGCGTGAAGGCGCCCGCACCGCCGCCTCCCAAGATGAATTTGCAGCCCAAGGCGACGAACGCGATGACGGCCAGGATCTCGATGATGAAGATGACGATATCGATGCCTTTGGTCATCGATATGCCGCGAATGGTCACGAACGTATTGAACGCGACGAAGGCGATGACCCACACATACCACGGGCTGCCCGGGATCAGCAACGTCCCCCAGTTCGCCACGATGACGTACAGCAATGCGGGAGAGAGGCAGTAGTCGAGCAGGATGAGCCAGCCGGATATGAAGCCGACATGGGGATTGATGCCGCGCTGCACATAGGAATACACCGACCCCGCGATGGGAAAGCGATTGCTCATCCGCATATAGCTCAAGGCCGTGAAGCTGATGGCGATGAAGCCGATGATGTAGACGAGCGTGGGCATGCCTTGGGACTGGAAGTCCACCAGACCGTAAATGGAATGCGGGGCGATGATGACCATGAAGAGCACGCCGTACAAGACGACGTCGCGCAGTCCCAGCCCTCTTTTCAGTTCCTGCTTGTAGCCGAACTGCTCGATGCCCGCTCCTGCGCGGACGGCTTCGCTGTTCTCCGCCATGCGAATCCTCCTCCCATGCCGATGGCCTTATGGGATGCCCTTGGGAACAGATTCGAGACGAACGTGCTGCCAGAGATATCCCGGTAAAACCTGTCTCACCTAACCGACGTCGAAGCCCGGATCGCATGCCGCATTCGCTTCAGACTCCGACTGAATCGAAGAGAACTACCTATAATACCGCTAGGTTTAAGGTGAATATAGCTCCCTTCGATTCTTTAAGCAGAGCATCTTGGTGTCTAAGGTGTGCGACATTACCTTCGAAAACGGCGGAAAGAACGAAACTATCGGCAAACGGAGGCAAGCTGCAGCGAAATGCCGTCGATGGAGCATCGGTTTCAGTTCGGAATCGCTCGATTGGCTCGAACCTCCGCATGCCTCGTCGCGAACCGAGACCAACGGCGCCGCAACGTGCCTCGCGTGCACCGCACGCCGAGCGCAGCGGAAGCATGCGCCGGGACGAAACGGCCACGAAAGGGAAATTCCGGATTACGCGACGTACACGATACGAAGTAAATCCCCCATTTTCGAGACAAAACCGATGGACATAGGACCAGCCGTAGTTTAGAAATTCACCTATCGTATACATGGATTGCCTCATGCGTGTTGATAGCGTCGTACATCCATTCACCAAGGCTATGACAGGATTCAGGTGTCTACATGAAGAAACCCGGCTCTCCCCCTTCGTTTTCCCGAGAGCAGATTGGGCGCTGCGCCTTCGATCTCATCAACGAGATCGGCATCGAGAACTTCTCCATGCGCGAGCTCGCCCAGAAAATCGGCATAAGCCCCATGGGCATCTATACGTATTTCCCTTCGAAGCGCACGCTGCTCTGCACCGTGTTTTCCATGCTCCTCAATAAGATCGACAACCATCCGATTCCCGAGGAATACTGGGAAGACACCGTGCGCCGCGAGTTCCGCTCGATGCATCAGACCTTCAAAACGCACCCGAACATCCGCCGCATGACGCTTGTCGAGTCCATCCCCTGGCCCGATCATTTCGCGCGCCATACGTATCAGCTGCACATGGACCAAGGCGTGCCCGAAGAGATCTTCACGCGGCTGTTCTGGGTCTTCAGCTCCTATTTCACCGGATTCATCGACAACGAGATGTACCTTTCGCTCGGCCGCCGCATCACCGACGGCGACGCGGATGCTCCTTGGAATCGCGAGAAGATCCACGCCTACACCGACGAGACGTTCGAAGAAGGCATCAATCTGCTCATCAACATGGCGAAGAAGAAGGCAGGCGGCGCATGTGACTGGCGCACGCCGCTCGATGCCAGCACCTGGAGCTGGACGCTGTAGACGCATCGGAGATGCAGCATGGATCAAGCTCATCCATGCTGCGGTCGGGACGGTTCCATCGTTTCTGCCCCGCGGCATCCGAACATGAAGAAGCCCGTCGGCGACCGCCGACGGGCTTCTTCATGCAATCATCGTTCGAGGGCGAGCGTCTCATCAGTCCATGTTCCGTGTGGCTATGACGTCGACGCCGGTGCCGCAGACGTTTGCCAGGACCACATCGCCGATGCGCACCGGAGGCATGATGTCAACGGAGCGCAAAGCTTCGATGCAATCGGGAATGAGGGCTTTAGGAACGGCCGAGGCCGATCTGACGCTTGCGGGCATCGTGCGGCCGTCCACGCGGACGAGCGAGGTGAGGACACGCTTCGGGTCGGTCACTTCATCGATGGCGTACGTGATGCCGCGCTTGCAGGTATTGCCCGCGACCGAGGCGACGGCGCCTTCGTCGTCGACAGCGACGTCGAGCTCGCACCCGATCGGGCAGCTCACGCATGTGAAATGTCGAACGGAAGCCATGCTTACTCCTCCTCCCCTTCGATGCGCACCTCGATGGCCGAACGGCCGGCGATGAGCGCAGGGTCGATCCTGATCTCGGACATCTCGGCGGGAACCATGACGGGGCGCTTGAATCGTTTGACCTCCACTCCATCGGCGAGCACGATGATGGATGCCTTCTTATAGATGCGACGCACGCGGAAGCGCATGAGCACCTTGGATGCCGCCCGGGCGGACACGCGTTGCGGAACCACATAGCTCACGCCCGACCCGGCGCTTACGCGTGCGGACGCGACGATATCGCCTGCGTCGTGCGCCTGTTCCGATGCCCCGACGCCGGCCAACACGAATGCGGCCGCCGCCTTGCCTGCGCCCTCGCCTTCCTCGGATACGAAGTCGACGAGATCATGGATATGCAAGACGTTGCCCGCAGAGAAGATGCCGGGGATCGTGGTCTGGTACGTCTCATCGACCGATGCCCCTGACGAACCGCGATCGATCGCGACGCCCGCCTGACGGCTCAGCTCGTTTTCAGGAATGAGTCCGACGGAGAGCAGCAGCGTGTCACACGGGATGATCTCTTCCGTGCCGGGAATGGCCGCTTTCGTCTCCTTGTCGACCTGCGATACGCCCACCGCTTCGATGCGGCTCGTACCGTGGATGGACGTGATGGTATGCAGCAGGCGCAGCGGAATGCCGTAGTCGTCCAGGCATTGCACGATATTGCGCTTCAAGCCGCTCGAGATATGCGAACGGTTGAGCACCATCTTGACGTGCGCGCCTTCGTACGCGAGACGGCGCGCGACGATCAGGCCGATGTCGCCCGATCCGAGCATCACGATCTCCTTGCCGGGCATGATGCCCTCAAGGTTGATCATGTGCTGCGCGGTGCCGGCGGTGTAGACGCCTGCCGGCCGAGCGCCCGGGATGCGCAGCGCCCCACGCGTGCGTTCGCGCGAACCCATGGCGAGGATGACCGCCTTCGCATGGACCTCGAGCATGCCTAACGTGGGGCTTACGACGCTCAAGACGCGGTCGCGCGAAAGCGACAGGACCGATGCCTCGTATTCGATTTCGATGCCGCGCATCTCCGCAGCCGCAAGTTCGCGCGCAGCGTATTCGGGACCGGTCAGCTCTTCCTTGAAGCGATGCAGGCCGAACCCGTTATGGATGCACTGCTTCAGAATGCCGCCCGTCGCGTCTTCCCGTTCGAAGATCACGACGTCCTCCACGCCCGCATCGTATGCGGCGACCGCCGCCGCAAGGCCGGCCGCACCGCCGCCGATGATCGCGATGCCTACATCACGCCTCATGCGCGGCCTCCTTCCAGAACGACCGTCGGCAGGTCGTCGAAGCAGCCGCGGTGCCCGAACGAATGCTCGGAGCCTGGGCGGCCTTTGCGGATCTCGGTGATGTCGCATCCCGTTTCACGCGCGATGATGTCGGCGACGAGCGGCAGGCAGAAGCCCCCCTGGCAGCGACCCATGCCGGCACGCGTGCGCCACTTGACGGCATCGGTCGTGCGCGCCGGCACCGGCGAATGCACGCAGGCGGCGATCTCCGCCTCGCTCACGCATTCGCAGCGGCAGACGATGCGCCCCCATGCGGGGTCTTCGGCCACGAGCCGTGCGCGGGATTCGTCGTCCAAGCGAGAGAAATCGACGGGCGCTGCGCGATGCGGATCGTGTCCTTCCCTGCGAGGAGCGGCCATGCGCGTCGCGATGGCGTCGGCGATATCCTTGCCGACGGCAGGCGCCGCGGTCAGGCCTGGAGAATCGAATCCGAGGATATTGAAGAATCCCGGCGCGTCGTCGGGTTCCCCGATGTGAAAGTCAGGATCCTCGACGCACGAGGCGCGCAGGCCGGCGAAGTTGGTGATGGCATCGCGCGCAGGAAGGTCTTTCCAGGTCTTGCGCGCATGAGCGGCCACGTAGTCGAGCCCTTCGGGCGTCGTGTACGCGGCGTCGGCGTCGTCGCGCGGCACGGCGTTCGGACCAACGATGATATTCCCGCCGGTCGTCGGGGAGACGAGCACGCCCTTGCCGGCAGCGGTAGGAACCTGGAACACCGTGGAATGGAACGCGTCGCCCCAGACGGAATCAAGCAGAAGGTATTCGCCGACGCGCGGCGTGATCGCGAACGCATGCGCGCTCACCATGTTATTGAGTTCGGCGGCATGAAGACCCGCCGCATTGACCACGAAACGCGCTTCGATGTCGATCGCCTCGGCGACCGATGCATCGCCTGCATCCGTGCGAACCGCATGCACCCGCCAAGCGTCCCCTGCACGCTCGACGCCCTCAACGTGCGTCAGAAACGAGAACGCGACGCCGTTGTCGGCCGCATTCTCCGCGAAGGCGAGGCAGGCGCCGTACGGGTCGGCGATGCCGCCGGTCGGAACCCAAAGCGCCGCGACGGCTTCGGGCGCGAGATTCGGCTCCTTGACATGCAGCGCATCGGCATCCAGAATCTCAAGGCCTTCGACGCCGTTCACCACGCCGCGCTCAAGAAGGCCTTCGAGCGTGGGAATCTCTTCATCGGAAAAGGCGACGACGAGCGATCCGCACCTCTCGAATTCGAAGCCGAGCTCGTCAGCAAGCTCCGGATACATGCACGAGCCTTCGACGTTGTAGCGAGCCTTAGCCGTGCCAGGCGCAGGATCGTAGCCGGCATGGACGATGCCGCTGTTCGCGCGCGTCGTGCCGCACGAAACGTCGTACGCCTCGTCCACCACGACCACATCCATATCGTAGAACGCAAGGTACCGTGCGCACGCGCACCCCGCTATCCCTGCCCCGATGATGCATACATCACGCATAGGCGCCTTCCCCCATACTTTCGATCGTTCGGTCGCCGAGCCGCATGAAATGGCCGAATCGCATTCTGGGCGCAGCATTCGCAAGTGTACTCCAACGACATGCATATATGCGCACGGACTTCGCAAAGGTTTGCGATGCGATGATACTTTGAGCATCAAGATAAATCGCCGCTGCGCCGATGGGATGCCGCCGCGTTCGATGCCTGCTTCGGATGCCGAAACGATACGGAGCCGTAAGAAAACAGAACCCGAACGCGCCTCCCGAGAGAAGCGACGTCCGGGTTCTCGAGGTTCCCGATATCGGATTCGGCTATTTCTCCTTCGGCAGGGCCGATCCGGCCGCGAGCATCTGCTCGAACATGGACGAGGTCTGCGTGAAGTCGCTCGGGAGCACCACCGTGGAGGCCTTGCCGGTCTTCGCGAACTCATTCATCATGTCGGTCCACTGCGTGAACAGGAAGAGCTGGTTCGCCTCGTTGGCGGACACGCCGGACTGTTTGATGACCTCGAGCGAATCGGCGATGCCGTCGGCAATGGCCTTGCGCTGGGCCGCGATGCCGCGCCCGGCCTGCTCCATGGCCTCGGCGGACGCCTTGGCCTCGGTCACGATCTTGATGCGCTCGGCTTCTGCCAAAGACTGCGCAGCGATCTGCTCGCGTTGGGCGGAATTGATGCGGTTCATGCTCTGCTCGACGTCTTTCGGCAGCGCGATGCTCGTGATGAGCGTGCCGACCAGGTCGTAGCCGTACGAAATCATGAGGGCGGACACGGTGGCGTTCACGTCGGAGGCGATGGAATCCTTCTTTTCGAACACCTCGTCGAGCGTGTAGCTCGGCACCGAGCTGCGCAGCGCGTCGATCAGATACGAGCTCATCTGCGCGACGGGATCGACCAGCATATAGTAGCTGCGATAGACGCCCGATTCCTGCGGGATCTGGCCCCAGCTCTGGTTGACGTGGTACTGCGCGGCGATATCCATCGTCACGGTGACGTTGTCCTTGGTCTTGGCGTCGATGCGGAACGACACCTGGTTCGTGCGCATATCGACGCGCTTCGCCATGCGCTCGAAATACGGGATCTTCACGTGCAGGCCGGGCCCCGTGATGCGGTTGAACTTGCCCAGACGCTCGATGATGACGAAGGTCTGCTGCTGCACGACGTAGATGAGCCCGCCCGGAAGCCCGAGTATGACCAAGACCACGACGATGAAGAGAAGGAAGGACAGAAGTCCGATGAATGCGCCCATGCATGCTCCTTTCGAAAATGACAGGGTTCATTCTCTCATAACGCATTCCCTGTCATGCGTACGTTCGAAAAGAGGCGAAGCGGACGGAAAGGGCGCGAGAAGGCTTCGTGGACGATACCGGCCGCGAAGCTCTCGAAGCATGTCCCGCGCCGAGGAAAGCCTGGAATCGACCATACGCGTTCCGGCGAGGCAAGCCTTCGCCCGACTGAAGCCGTTTAGAACACCAGGATGAAAACGCGGGCCAGCACGAATCCGATGACGCCGCACGCGGGAAACGTGAGGACCCAGGCGAGCAGCATGTTGCGCGCGATGGACCAATTCACGTTCTTGAAGCCCTTGCCTGCTCCGACGCCCATGATGGCCGAGGTCGAGCAATGCGAGGTGGACACCGGCATACCGGTCATGGACGAGAAGAACAGCGTGAACGTCGTGGTGACCGACGCGGAAAGCCCCTGGTAGATTTCAAGGTCGACCATATCCATGGCGACCGACTTGATGATGCGCTTGCCGCCGATGAACGTGCCGGCGGAAATGGCAAGAGAGCAGAGGATCATGAGCCACAGAGGAAAACCGTGCACGCCCGTCGTGTCCATGCCGAAGCTGAGCATGATGCCCATGATGCCTATGGACATGAACTTCTGGCCGTCCTGCGCGCCATGAAGGAACGCGAGCATGCAGGCAAGCACATCCTGAATCGCGGCGAACACCTTGTTGCCGGACTGCTTCGACACGCCGTTGAACAGAAGCGTCACGACCTTCACCGTGATAAGGCCCAGCACGAAACCTGCGACGAGCGAGAACACCATGCCGTAGATGACCTTCGCCCATTCTCCGATGATGACGCCTTCGAACCCGTTGAGCGCGATTGCGCCGCCCGTGACGCCCGCAATGAGCGCATGGGACTTCGAACAGGGAATGCCGAGCACCCAGCAGAACGCCCCCCAGACGATGGAGCCTATCATCGAGGCCATGAGCGCCATGAGCGCTTGATGGGAATTGCCCGAGAAATCGACCATATTGAACATCGTGCTGGCGACCGATGTGGAGATGTACGTCATGCCGATAAGGCCGACGAAGTTGAAGACAGCGGCGAGGATTAGCGCCGTGGAAGGCTTGAGGCACCGCGTGGCGACGGCGGTCGCGATGGCATTGGGGGCGTCGGTGGCGCCGGATACCACGGTCACGCCTATGACGAGGAAGATGATCACCGCAAGCGACGGATACGCCGACACTTGGTCAAGCACGGAGAAAAGAGAAAGGTCCATCGGACTCCTCGTGAACGAACCATGGTTCCTGCCCTGCGAAATGCTGGTTCATTGTAGCTCAACCGATTTCGTATATCACGTGCCGTTCATCCCCATACGTTCTCTGCAAAACCTCGAAGCACACGCATCCGCATGCACGTCGACGCCTTATCGGCATGCCAGTTTCCTTCCTCTCGAAGTTACCCTCGGCGAACCTGAAGAGACCCTTCACATGTTGTCATGCCAACATACGGATGCCTTCATCGTCCCTATCGTTCGAATCACCGTTTTGGGGGACTCCGAGGCGCATCGCGTCCCGGACGGACAGAAAGAAGGAATCCATGAGCAACGAGATGTTCTGCTTCCAGTGCGAGCAGACCGCAAGCTGCACCGCCTGCACCGGCCATGCCGGCGTATGCGGCAAGACCGCCGAGGTCGCCGACGACCAGGATAAGCTTACGGGCGCGCTCATCGGCCTCGCCCGCACCTGCGCCAAAGGCGCGCAGGCCACCGACGAGACCTACGGCCTTGTCATCGACGGCCTGTTCACCACCGTCACCAACGTGAATTTCAACGATGAGACCGTCAACGCCCTCATCGACCGCATCCATGCGGAGTCCGCCGCGCTCGCTTCGGCGGCCGGCATCGACGCCGCCGCCGATTACGACGTCGCGAACATCTGGAACGACGACGAGGACATCCGCTCCCTCAAGTCCCTCATCCTCTTCGGCCTGCGCGGCACTTCCGCCTACGCATCCCATGCGCGCGTTCTCGGCAAAACCGACGCCGTCGCCGACGCGTTCTTCCTCGAGGCGCTTGCCGCGCTCGGCGAGGAAGGCTCCATGGATTCCCTCCTTCCGCTCGTGATCAAGACCGGCGAAGTCAACCTCGCCGTCATGGGCCTGCTCGACGCTGCCAACACCGGCGCGTTCGGCACGCCGGAGCCCACCGAGGTCACTCTGGACGTCGAAGCCGGCCCCTTCATCGTCATCACCGGCCATGACTTGGGCGACATCAAGGCCCTGCTCGAGCAGACCGAAGGCCGTGGCGTCAACGTCTACACCCACAGCGAGATGCTGCCCGCCCACGGCTATCCCGAGTTGAAGAAGTATCCGCACCTCAAGGGCAACTTCGGCACCGCTTGGCAGAATCAGCGCACCGAGTTCGCGAACATCCCGGCGCCGATCCTGTTCACCACCAACTGCCTCATGCCCCCTGCGAAATCCTACGCCGACCGCGTTTTCACGACCGGCGAGGTCTCCTTCCCCGGCACTCCGCACATCGGCGCGGACAAGGACTTCACGCCTGTTATCGAGCGTGCGCTCGAACTGGGAGGCTACTCCGAGACCCAGCGCTTCACCGGCATCAACGGCGGCTCCAAGGTGACCACGGGCTTCGGCCAAGGCACCGTCCTGTCCATCGCAGGCGACGTCGTCGAGGCCGTCAAGGCCGGCAAGATCCGCCATTTCTTCCTGGTCGGCGGCTGCGACGGTGCACGCAACGGACGCAACTACTACACCGACTTCGTCAAGCAGACCCCGTCCGACACCGTCATTCTGACGCTTGCCTGCGGCAAGTACCGCTTCAACGACCTTGACCTGGGCTGCGTTCCCGGCACTTCCATCCCTCGCCTGCTCGATGTGGGCCAGTGCAACGACGCATACGGCGCCATCCAGATCGCCGTCGCCCTTGCCGGCGCGTTCGAATGCGGCGTGAACGACCTGCCGTTGTCCATGGTGCTTTCCTGGTACGAGCAGAAAGCCGTATGCATCCTGCTGACGCTTCTGTCCCTCGGCATCCAGGGCATCAAGCTCGGTCCCACCCTGCCGGCGTTCGTAAGCCCCAACGTTTTGAACTTCCTGGTCGAGAACTACCGGATCGCTCCGACCACCACTCCCGAGGCCGACCTCGCCGAACTCCTCGGCTAGACGGCGTGCGCCATCCATCTCCCGCCGGCTGCGGCAGCTCGGCCGCCGCGCGTCCGCTTCCCCATACTGTGCGCGATGCGCCGTGGGCGGCTTCCCCTCCATCGGACGGGCCTGCATGGATCACTCATGCAGGCCCGCCTCGCATGCGTGGGGTTTTCCGGCTGAAACCGTTCCGTCACACGGCATCCGCACGCAGTCGGTATACTTTCAGCTCGGCAATGAACGACCGCGCGCCAAGCAAGGCGCCGAAGACGATATCGAGGATCTACGCATGGAAACGCCGATCGAAGTCGTGCGCACGCACGGCCGGGACATCCTTGCATCGGAAGGCATGCAGCTCGAGAAGACCTTCATGCAGCATGGCGACGTCAGCGTCTACGCACACAGCGTCGGCGCAGCCTGCATGAGCATCCGCATCGCGCGCGCGTTGAATATCAGGCTCGACGAGCGCTCGCTCGTGCGCGGCGCCCTGCTGCACGACTACTTCCTCTACGACTGGCATGTTCCCGGCCCCGAGAACCACCGTCATGCCACGATGCACGCGCGCTATGCCTTGCGCAATGCCGAGCGCGACTTCGTTCTCAACGACATAGAACGCAACGTGATCGAACGGCATATGTTTCCCGTGAATCTGCGGCCGCCTTCGACGAAGGAAGCGGCCGTCCTCTGCCTCGCCGACAAGATCTGCGCTACGCAGGAAACCGTCGCGGGCTTCGCGAAAGCGGCCCTTGCGTTCTTCAGGGGCCCTGCAAATGACCTATGATCTCGCCCTTCTGTTCCTGTCCTTCCTCTTCTACAGCTTCTGCGGCTGGCTTTTCGAGGTCATCTATTGCTCCCTCAAGGAAGATCGGCTGATCAACCGCGGATTCCTGAACGGACCGTACTGCCCCATCTACGGCGCCGGCGCCATTGCGGCGGTGATTCTGTTCGGCGATGTGCGAAACCCCATCGCCCTCTTCTTCGCGAGCGCCTGCACCTGCACCGTCATGGAGTACGCCACATCGTATGCGATGGAGCGCATCTTCCACGCGCGCTGGTGGGATTACGACGGACGTTTCCTCAACCTCAACGGACGCGTCTGCCTGGCAGGGTTCATGCTGTTCGGCGTCGCCTGCATCGTCGTGATACGCATCATCCATCCTGCGCTCGCGAGCTTGGCGGAAGCCGTTCCCGTCAAAGCCGTCGTCATCGTCGGAAGCGCCGCGTTCGTCGCGTTCGTCGCGGACATTATCGTCACCGGCATCGGGCTTGCGAACCTGAGGGCGCGCTTCGATGCTTTCTATGCGGGCGTATCCGATCGCACCCGCGCGCTCTACGAAGCGCTTGCCGCCGAGGAAGGGGCGTTCGAACGGGTCAGGAACGCGCTGCCTCAGAATGCCGCGACCGAAGGCATGGCTGCAGCGGCGTCCAAAGGGCTTGATCTTTTGCGCAGCATACCCGCCAACCGCGTCGCCGGCGACATGTACCGGCGCTTGAAGGATCGCGGCGTGGATCTTTCGCCTGCCGATCTGATCGATGCGTTCCAAAGCAAGCTCAACGACCAGGAGCGCCGCATCTTCGCCGCATTCCCTCATCTGCAGGCGATCGATTACAAGGAAGAATTCGCCAAGCTGCGCGAACGCATCGACCCGCGTGCGAAATAGCGCATCGGTGCGCCGCGAACGCGAAAAGGATCGATTCCGGAGAAAGTCAGGAATCGATCCTTGGCAGCATGATCGCACGCATCGGACGCATAAGGGAACACGGCCCGATTTCGGAGCCTTGAAGCGCCGCCGACGCTGCAGATTTACGATGCCGCCTCTTCGACGAAGCGTTTGAGAAGCGCCTTCTCTATCGCGAGCACGTGCGAGAAGAAGCCGCCCTGCGCCGCGGATTCGACGGATTCGGCAAGCTTGTCGATCCATGCGAGCGGATGAACATGCACGAAACGGACGGTCGAACCCCTATCGAACGGAGGATGCGAACCTCCCGTCGCATGGTTGGCGCATGCGACGGAAAGATAGAGGAGCTCGAGTCCCATGTGGTCTTCATACTGCTTGTTGATCTGAGCAAGCGTCACACCTGCACAACGCATGAGCTCGCGCATCTCGTGCGTGGCCCGTCCGAACCCGACGTTCGTGCCGCCTGCGCTATGCATGGTTTCCCAGGGTGCGGCTGCGGGACGCGGCGGACCGACGAACAGGCGCGTATATTCGACCGATATATCGGTTACAGGATCGTTGACGGGATGCGCGACGACGTCTGCCACATAGTCGGCCATGGATTCGAGCTCGTCTTCAAGAACGACGCTTCCGAAATTCGGGAACGAGCGCCAGAACCCAGGATCAAGAGCCGGCCCTTGCGTCTGCGACAAGGGTGCAAGCAGGGTATTTCCGATGAATGCGAACGCTTCAGAATACGCCTGCCAATCTTCTTGGGAACGCATCCCCATGTCTGCACCTTTCAATCGAAGTCCTCCCGCGCCGCAGGCCGCAGTTTTCGCAGCATACAGACGCTGCGGAAACCGACGGATCGATGCGACGCGCATACGGATCGAAACTTGGAACCGAACGCTATGCCGCCCGTGAGGAAAGAAGCTTCTTCGACAGCATCGTGAACATGATGACGCCGAGGGAGATGACGCCTACCCAGATAGCGATTTCGAACGCGGTCGGCGCATAGGTGCCAACGGTAGCCCATACCGACGCTGGACTATGCGTGGCGACGGCATCCGAGGTGCCCAGCGAGATGCCAGGACCGCCATAGACATTCGGCGTGATGAACGACGTCAGCAGAAGCCAGATGCGCTTGCAGAACACGCCGCAGACGACCAGCGCCGAAGCAATGATCACCAGCGCGGTGTTCTCGCGATTCTTAGCGAATACGAGAATCAGGAACGGGACCAGCAGACCGCCGATGATTTCCGCCCAGAAGAACGGTGCCGTGGCGCCGGTCAGCATATGGGATAGGGCAACGGACTCGCCCGCTCCAGGATATGCCATCGTGAGCACCTCGCAGCCGATGAAGAACGCATCGACGGCAATGCAGGTGGCAAGCAACCCGGCAAGGGACTTGAAAACGTCCTTCGACAGGACGAACAGGCCGACCTTGTCCAAGCATGCCAGTGCGATGAGCAAAATGGCCAGACCGGAATCGAGTGCGGAGGCCACGAAGATCGGCGCCATGATGGCAGTGTACCAGGCGCGGGCGATTTGCAGGCCGAAAATCCACGCGGTCACGGAATGGACCAGGATGGCGACGGGCAGCGCCACGCGAGAAAGCGCTTCGACCTTGCGATCATCGGCGTTCTTGCCGCACATCCAGAGCAGGTCGAGGATGTTGATGACGAGATAGGTCGTGATCACGCAAACGTCCCACAGAAGCGGCGAGGTGAAATTCGGATTGGCGAACAGACGCCAGATGCGTTGGACGCCGCCGAGATCGATCAGGATGAACAAAGCCGCGACCAGGATGCAGACGGTCGAAGTGATGACCGCGGGCACGGCTACCTGCTTGTATTGCTTGATGTGGAACACGGATGCGGACGACGCAACGATCAGGCCGCCGGCCGAGAGGCCGACGAAAAGCATGAAGCTCGCAATATAGAGGCCCCATGAGTTCACGTTGCTCATGCCCGTGACCCCGAGACCATTGATAAGCTGATAGACCCAGGCGCATACGCCGATCGCGGTAAGGAAGGCCAGCACCGCGAGGCCGCCTTTCGCTTTGGAAGAGAATTGCATGGATGACACCCCTTACTGAAGGTAGAAGACCTGGGGATCAGTGCCCATGTCCTCGAGGAGGATGCGAACGTTTTCCTTGGTGCGTAGCTTGGAGATCTCGGAATTCGGGTCGTCCAGATCGCCGAATATACGTGCAGCCGCAGGACAGCAGATGACGCACATAGGTTCTTCGCCGCGGTCGGTACGCTCCTGGCACAGCGTGCATTTCTCCATGATGCCCTTAGAACGGACAGGGACCTCGGCATCGCCGTAGGTGAATCCGCACGAACGCTCAGGCTCGTTCCAGTTGAACACGCGCGCATTGTACGGACAGGCCGCCATGCACATGCGACAGCCGATGCACTTGTCGTATGCGATTTCGACGCGCCCGGCATCGTCTTTGTAGGTGGCGCCAGTCGGGCACACCTTCTTGCATGCCGGATTCTCGCAATGTTGGCATGCAAGCGGCAAGAAGGTGCGTGAAAGATTCGGATAGGTGCCTTTAGCACCGTCGATCACGTCGCACCCCTCGGTGAGCACACGATTCCACAACATGCCGTCGGGTATGTCGTTTTGCATCTTGCATGAGATCGCGCAGGTGTGACATCCGACGCAGCGGCTCAGGTCGACCGCAATGGCTAGTTTCGTCATGGCTCCCCCTAAGCCTTCTTGATGCTGACGATCGTGTCGGAATATGGGGCCACAGGACCCATCATCATGTCGTATCCGCGATCGAGCCGGGTGTTGTTCGTGACGGATTGGAGGTTGCCCTCCACCGTATAATCAGCCGTCGCGCCTTCGTAGATGCGCGCCGACCCAGGTCGGATGGCCTCGTTCAAATGGACAGGAACCTTGAAGCTTCCTCGGTCGTTAGCCACCTCGACCACGTCGCCGTTTCGTATGCCGCTGCCTTCGAGGTCCGAAGGATTGACGTCGACGGTGGGAACGTACAGCTGCTGCAGCCACTCCGCATCGTTGAACTGGTTATGGATGCGAAAGCGGGTGCGCATGCCGCCGAGCTGGAACGGCATCTCCACGCGATCGGGATTGTCGCGACGCGCTTCAAGAGGCGGCTCCCATGCGGGAAGCGCCTGACCGTGCTTCACCAAAGAATCGTAGTAAAGGTCTATATTGCCCGATGCGGTCGCGAACGCGTAGTCGGGCACGACGCGTCGAACCTCCGCGATGTCCTTCGCGGGCCAGACGCATTGGTTTTCCGCAAGCTTCTCGACTGTAAGCGCATTGACGTACTCGTCGGGCGAAGTCGACAGAATCGCGTCAGCCCGTTCGCGCGCCGTCGCAGGCAGCACCGAATCGAGCTCGAGCCTCTTGGCGAGCTCGCGCACGAACCACAGGTCGGTTTTCGCCTCGAACAGCGGATCGATGACCTTCTGCTGCATCACGATATGGCTGTATCCGTTCGTAATGTTTCCGAAATCTTCATCGTATTCAAATCGCGTGGTCAGAGGCAGGACGTAATCGGCCCATTTGCAGCTTTCCGTGAAGTACGGATCTGCAGAGACGATCAGATCGAGGCTGCGCACCCAGTCTTCCGCAGCGGTGCAATTCGCCATACGCTGTATGTAGGAGTCGCCGACCGCTATCCACGCGTGCACGTTGTTCTCTTTGGTCGGCATGTCGTACAGGGCGACGGGGGATGCGCCCGGCATCATATCCGCCGGCAGGGCCCAGGCGCCGAGCACGGAGGCATGGCCGGAATACGAACCGCCGACATACACGCCGACGCCCGTCCCCTTCTTACCGATATTGCCCGTAAGCGCAACAAGGACGGCGACCGCATGCCCGCCTACATCGGCGTTGCTGATCTTGTCCCATCCGCCCCAGCCTACGCAGAGCGACGACGGGCCTTGGGCGTATTCTTCGGCAAGCCTCTCGATGGTAGCCTGCGGAATGCCGGTGACCTCGGAGGCCCATCGCGTCGTATATTCCTTCTGCCCCTCTACAAGCAAGTCGAATACCGTGCGAGCTTTGCATCCCTCCACTTCGACGGTGCCGGAGAGCGCAATATCGGAGGCTTCCCCCTGCAGCACGGCCGAGCCTTTATCGATGACGTAATAGATGTCTTTCTGACCTGGAACGACGACAGCGGTCAAAGGATCGGTCTCGGGATCCTTGGCCTTCACGAGCATGCGGGTCTCTTCGTCGACCAGAAACGGCAAAGACGTATGCTGCCTCATGAAGTCTTCATCGTAGAGCTTCTTGTCGAGAATGTGGCTGACCATGCCGAGGAACAGCGCAGGGTCGGTACCGGGTTCGATAGGAATCCATTCATCGGACTTGCATGCGGTGGTCGAGTAGTGCGGATCGATGGTCACGATGCGCGCACCCGCTTCTTTCGCTTCGAACAGCAGCCGAGAGGTCGTAAGGCTCGATTCGCAGAAGTTCGTGCCCGTATGGATGACGAGACGAGAGTCGACCCAGTCGCGCGCCTCAGGGTTGGTCATCGCATATCCCCAGCCCATTCCGAGCGCCGGATCGAGTCCGTTGCCGGTGCCGGTATCGATGCCCGCATTGAAGCCCTGTCCGCATGCACCGAGCAGAGGCGCGAGGAATCCCACGTCGGCTTCGGCGCCGTTGGTGACCATGACGGCATCCTTGCCGTGCGCCTCTTGAATATCCTTGATCCGAGCGACGATATCGTCAAGCGCTTCTTCCCATGTCGTCTGCATGAAGTCGTTTTCCCCACGCTCGCCCACGCGTTTCAGAGGCGTTTGGATCCTTCCTGCGCCATAGACGTGCTGGATTTCCGATATACCCTTAAGGCAGATGGTCTGGTAACGCTTTTCCGCCATCTTGTCGTTCGGCTGGATGAGCGCGAGGCGGCCATCGCGCACGGTGCACTTCAAAGAGCACATGCTTCCGCAATGGCTCTGATGGTACGTGCATGCTGTGCGCTCATCGAGGGTTTCGGACGCATCGGCAGGCTTAAGCCACCCGTCGGCCGACGTCATCCCCGTTGCGCCAACAACGCCAACCGCACCTGCGGTCATACCTGCACCCTTGAGAAAGCTTCGACGCGTGAGCCCATGATTCGAGCGATCCGTCATAGACGTTTCTCCTCCTTGCACATGGAGAGGCGTAATGCGATGCGCGCGATATGCGTACCGTCGCGACAAAGTGACGCCTTCTTCCGCTTACACAATGTCGTTAGAATCGGCCGATTCCCCCTGCGCATGAAAGTAACAAATAATCCTATGACAATCAATTGATTGTCATAGGATTATTTACCGATAATTATTCTATTTATAGATAAAGAGTGTGTGCTTCGATGCGCCCTACTTCCCCAAATCCTTTAGAACCGTCTTCGCATCAGGCAGGATATCTCTGAAACCCTCGCTGAACGAACTTGGGAGAACCACAGTCCCTCCGGTTTCGCGCACGCTTTCATACAGCAGATGCATCGCACGCAGGCGCATAGCCTCGTCGTTCCCTGCATACCCCCCACCTGCGTCCTCAAGCATGTCAGCGATATCGCGTTCGGCCTCGGCCAAAATGATGCGCGCTTTCTTGCGCTGCTCGGCCTGCGCTTCGACCGACATGATGTCCTGCAGTTCCTGCGGCAGGATGATGTCGCGCACCTCCACCGAAAGGATGGTGACGCCCCAATCCCCTACCTTTTCCTCGAGCGCGCTCTTGAGTTCGCGGTCGAGCTGTTCACGGCGAATGGCGACCTCGGCCACTCCGCCGCGTCCGATCGCATCGCGCAAGGCGGTCTGCGCCGCCATCTCCACGGCACGCGTGAAATCGCTCACTTCGGTGCATGCCGCCTCGGCGTTCCACACCATCCAGAACAGCACCGCATCCACATGCAGCGGCACCAGATCGGACGTCAAGGTCTCTTCCGCCCCGAATGTGGTCACGCGCACACGCGAATCGATGCGCATCGCACTGCTTTCGATCACAGGAATCGTGAAGAACACCCCGGGCCCCGCAACGCGATTCAGGCGGCCGAGTCGCAGAACGACGACCTTTTCCCACTGCTGCGCGATATGCACGGACATAGTGACTGCGCAAGCGAAGACGAGTGCTGCGACGAAGGCCGCAAGCCCCATGCCGTTTAGGGCGGCATCCAGGCAAAACAACGATGTACCGAAAACCACAGCGAACACCACGACCGAAAACAGGATGACGCCTGCATTCGAAGCACGCTCCCCCATGATTTCGGTTTCCGCCTCGGGAACGACCGCCATGCGGTATCCAGCGGACATTGCGACCTGCGCGCGTTTCCTGTGGCCTCCGAAGTCTTCTTCAACGCCCGCAGCGCGATGTCCGCGCACCTTCATAGTCTTAGACATTCCTTCCACGCCCCTCCTCTTGTTTGAACTGGCGAACCATGCGGATCATACGCAGCTGGATATCATCGAGCGACATGCCCATGGCCCGGCATGCGTTTATGCAATCCTGCATCACCGCGTCCGCCTCGTGCGAAAGCGAGCCGTCCGCATCCGCAGCCGATGCGCGCACGAACGCGCCGCGCCCGCGCGTCGACTCTACGTATCCATCGCTTTTGAGCGCCAGATAGGCCTTGTTCACGGTGTTGTAGTTGATGGAAATGTCCGATGCAAGCGCACGCACGGTCGGCAACTGCTCGCCCGGAACGTAATAGCCCGAATTGATGAGATAGACGATGCGATTGCGCAGCTGCGCCCATAGGGGGATATCGCTCGATTCGTCCATGGAAAACGAAAACGTTTTCGGAGTCGCCGCGGCCATCAGAGAGCTCCCAAGAACGGATGAGCGCCGGCCATGACAAGCGAATAGCGCAGCGCAAAGCCACCGACCAGCACGAATGCACCCGTGACGACAATGCGCGCCTGGCGATTCCCCTGAACGAGCATGCCGCCCGCATCAAGCGCGAGAGGGACAACAACGCCACACAGAACGAATCCTCCAATGAACACAGCAGCATCAGGACCGCCGACCAGGCTCTTCGCTCCCTGGCGTGCAACGTCGTATTCGCTCAGGAACGCACTGGCCAGAAGGGCGGCAGCTGCAAGAGCCTCAAACATGATGACGACGGCGTCGCTGACAAGAAGCCGATGCAACGTCGTCGCGAACACATCGAACACCTCGGCCATGCACGCATGGATGACGAGAAGCGCAAGACCGCAGGAAAGTGAGGAAAGCACGAAGAGCACCGGAAGCCATATCGACGACCAGAGCGGCACTGCTGCGAGGCTTCCAAGCAGAAGCCCCGTGTACAAGGCGATCGAAAGCCCGCAGACGATACCGGCGACGCCGAGCGCACGCACGAGGCGAAAACGCCATAGCGCCGACGAAACGCCCCAGGCGCAAGCGAGCAGGAGTGCCATCAGCGTTCCCGCCGCGAGCGCATATGTTCCGAAATTCAGAAGCGTCAAGCGATGCGAAACGAAAAGCATCGTCGCGAGAACGGGTCGGCCCAGGTCGGTCAAAAGCGCCAACGAACCGATGAACAGACAGGCCAGAGCGATTCCGAACCCACCGCCGAGCAGGAGCCGATAACTTTGAGGGACAAGCATCACCAACGTGACGGTGCGGCCGTTTGGAGCAAGACGTCGAGCGGACACGGCGCTTCGGGGCGTCAGGAGCGAAAGCAAGCTGCAAACGACGAGCGCTCCACCGCCCGTACCGCCGAGGAACAGATATGCGATCGAAAGGTCGGTCAGCACCGAGGCCCTCCTTTCGCGTCCAATTCGTGCATGCCGTACAAGCTAATCATATGACAAGTTGCCACGATTGAAGCGTGAGATAGATTGGTTGTCTAATCAAAGACGAAAGGCCTTCCCGTAGCCCTCGTTAATCTTGAAGGAACCGTTATCGGATTTGTCCGACAGCCCGAGAGAACGGCACCACTTCAAGATTTCCATCCACAAGCTCGCCTAGGAAGACTTGTTTCATCGAGGTATATCCCTGCGTTTTGATCTGCTCCATCACCCACGCCTCATCCTTGCCCGCAAGCTTCAGACCATCCTGCACCAGATGGCCGTCGCTCGCCAACGGCAACAGCAAACCATCGCTTTGCGTGCCGCCCGCGCGGATCGTAAGCCTGCCGTCGGTTTTCATGACGGCCGCTTCCACATCCTTAAGAGCGGAAATGCTGTTCTCGCGCAGGCTTCTGCAAAGCTGCTCGGCCGTAAGGCCGACTTTGGCGCAGCGCGAGACGTCCACCTCTCCATCGCAGACGATAAGCTCAGGACGGCAGGCGACGACCCGCCTGAACGTCTTGCTGCTCCCGAAAAGGAACTTCGCCGCCACAACGACGAGCGACCAGATGAGAAGAACTATCAGGAACCGGAGCACCGTGACCGACGGATTGTAGATCACTCCTCCTATGATGCCGCCCAAAACGTAATTCTGGACTTGAGGGAGCGGAGTATTGAGGGAGAAGTCATGCTTTCCGAGAATGTTGATCTGGAGGATCATCACGAGCATGCCCAGCGAGAACTTGATGGCCGTCAGCGTATAGAAGTCCATGTCGGCGCTCCCCGTTCACGTAGACGTTATGGTCGATGATGTGCGTTCGCTCAAGCGTGTAGGAGTTATTGTCGTCATTGAGATGAACGAGGTAGTCCTCTTCATTGAAGCGCACGATGATGCCGTCTTTCAGAGATGTGGAATTCACCAGCACCTCGTTTTCCGAGACATGTTGGTCCTCAGCGACTCCCTCGACGAATTTCACAAGCAGCTGGAACTGGGATATCCGGTTGCTTGCCTGGCAATATTGCTCGGTTTGCACACCCGCCAGCACCAACAGGAGAACGATGGCGCCCACCCCCGCGTCTCGCCAGCGGGTCCGTATTCTATCGCGTAGGTAGAGCACGGTGAAGACGATGCCCGCCAAGAGCAAGGCGAGCATCATGCCCACGCGCAGGACCGAATCGGCGGATTGGTGCGAGATGATGTAGTCAAGGGCATAGAAGTTCATGCGTCACTCAACCTCGGTTCCGATGCGCCCCGTATCTAACGGCAAGATCCTAGTATCCGTCTGCATCGCGTGCGTTCAAACGATCTCTCTCGAGAGTGCAACCTCCGATGCACCGGCTACGGGGCAGTAAGCGCAGCGAGCGCACCGAATATAACGCCAGGCACATTGGCTACGACAATAGGCCAATCCTTCTTCTCCTGGAAAAACCCGTAGCTGACCCATAAGGTGCAATTGATTGCCGCAACCAGAGGCTGCGGAAAACCGCTCTTATCTCCATGCAGGTTGTGGATGATCTGAGGGAAGTACGCTATGTACATGAGCATGGCCGTGCAGGTCGCTATCCATCCCACGATTCCAAGCGTCTTCTGATTCATGGTTTCATCCCCTCCTCCGCGGTCAGGGGATTCTGCCCGATCGTGCATCATCGCCTGCGGTGGAGCTTCGGCTTCCTGAGCACAGCCGTCGATGCGGATCCTTAGCTGCACGCGCATTATTAGTGCTGTCTTTTCGGCAATGCCTCCGGATACGCCCGAATCTTCGCATTCAATCGAAAGCGGATGCGTATGCTCGATGGGCTTCGCGTATCGGTCTGGCCTTGTTTTGCAAAGCAAATAGGCGGCAGGAAACGATCATATGACCATTCTTTTCTATGAAAGCCTTTCGAGAGGCCCGATGACGATACGGGGATCATTGACGATAAACGGGATGCTTCTTTGCCATTGGATACAATGTCGCGACTGCAGAAAGGAGCCCATTGTGGAAACCATTGATGTTGTTGCGGCCATCATCAGGCACGATGATAAGATATTCGCAACCCAGCGCGGATACGGCGACTTCGCAGGCGGTTGGGAATTCCCCGGAGGCAAAATCGATCCGGGCGAGACGCCCGAAGCGGCGCTCGAGCGCGAGATTCGCGAGGAGCTTGCCACGCGGATCGCCGTGGACTCGCACTTCATGACCGTGGAATACGATTACCCCGCCTTCCACCTGAGCATGCGATGCTATCTATGCCATGTGGTCGAAGGAGATCTGACGTTGCTCGAACACGCCTCCGCACGTTGGCTGGATGCCTCGACCATCGACGAGGCGGCATGGCTTCCTGCCGACGGCTCCATCATCGAGAGAATCAAATCCGAACTATTCCGCTGCTGATCGCGACGGCCTTTACGCATTCCGTTTCATCAGCACCCCGGCATGCGCGCTTCGATCGCCATGGCTTCTGCATGCGTCGTCACGAAATCCACGAAACGGGCCTCATGTTCGGCGAATACGTGGGAAGGTATGTAGGACAAGCCGATCGACCAGTTCAGGTCATCGAGCGGCACGGCACGGACCTCGTCGCTGGCGCAAAACGCCTTCAGAGCCACGAAATGCTGGACGGTCAGCCCGATCGATCGATTCAGCAAAGCGTTCTCGTAGTGCCAATACACCTCGGGCGAATTGAAGAACGTCGGCGCAGAGCCCGCCTCTGCAAGTCTCTTCCTCAAAACCGCGTCGCACTTGATCCCATCCCCGAACGACGAAACGCATGCCCCATCCAGATCGCACATGGTCACGCACTCCTTCTTGGAACGTGGATCCTTCACGTTGATCCATAGATAGAACGGCTCCGTGAACAAAGGAACGTTCGCAAGCCTCCCGTCGAACGGCGCGAGCGTGAAGCCGAGATCGACGCGTCCGAGCGAGATGGCCTCGTCGCAGGCATCGTCGCTGAGCTCGATAAGATCTATGCGCACATCGGGGTTCCGTGCTTCGAAAGCCTCTTTCAACCGCAGGCCGATGAACCCGGATATTCCTAGGCAGGACGCAACGCGCACGCGCTTCTGCCTTCTGGCGCGAATTCGATCGAATTCCCAAACGAGCTGGACACGCTGAAGCTCTGCCTCGTTGACGAAATCCATCATGCGATCGCCGAATTCAGTCGGGACGCGGGCGCCCGACGCATCGGCCTCGAAGAACTCCACATCGAATTCCTGCTCGAGCTTGCGAATGGATTTCGCGAGACCCTGAGGCGACATAGGAACCTGAGAAGCAGCCAAGGCAAAGCTGCGAAGCTTGTAAACCAAGGCGAAGTGCTTGAACTGATCGGTATTCATAGGCGCCTCCCCGCCGAGACCTCGACCACGCGATGCGATATGAACTCACCTTTCGTTTCAATGCAGAACTTACAGTTCATTGATTAGGAACTATACCGCACGTACTTTGTATGTATAGGGAGTTCGAAGGGAACGGAATGGAGAGGAGATCGTCATGACGACGAAGCGCGAGCACGTACGCACGAACCTGAGCCGTAGGAGTTTCCTTGTCGGAACCGGCATCGTCGCCGCAGGTCTGAGCGGAGCGATTGCAGGCTGCGCGCCGAAAGCCTCGACGGGCGCAACCGAATCGGCACCTGCAGAGACCGGCGCGACGAAACCTGCCGCAAACGCCGAGGACAAGGTCTGGGAACTCGAAGCCGTCGGCGAACCCGAAGAAACGCTCACGGCCGACGTCGCAATCATCGGCGGAGGAGGCACCGGACTTGCAGCGGCCATCCAAGCTGTCGACCTCGGCCTTAAGCCTATCATCGTCGAACGCCTCGCGGGTTACGGCGGTTCGTTCATAGGAACCGAAGGCATGACGGCGCTCGAATCGCATTATCTGGTCGATGAACCGCCCACGTTCGCCGGCGCCTATTTCCCCGATCGCGTCTATGATGTGAACAACGCGATGAACACCTGCATGAATTTCCATCACTGGATTCCGCAGCACAGCCTGTACAAGAACTTCTTCGGCCAAACGGCCGAGACCATCGAATGGCTGGAAGGACACGGGCAGAAATTCGCCGAGGTCATCGACATCGGCGCCGGTCCTAAAATATGGCATGTCTACGACAAGGGCGACAGTCCCAGCCCTGGCGGCTATTTCATGAAGACGTTCGGCGAAGAGGCCGATCGCCTGGGAGTCGAGGTCCACTTCGAGACCAATGCCCGCAAGATAATCATCGAAGACGGCAAGGCGGCAGGCATCCTGGCCGTCGACAAGAACGGCAAGGTCATCAAGATCGAAGCGCCCGTTGTCATGATCGGATCCGGCGGATACGCGAACAACTCCGAATTCCTCTATGCCGTATCGGAGACGAAGAACGTCAACATCCAGGCACTCGGCATGGACTGCCGTTCTGGCGACGGCATCAAGATGGCCAAGGACGCCGGCGCGGCCATGGCGGAAGGTCTGGGCACGGTCATGTGGTGCGGACCGGTCACCCTAGGTGCGATCACGGCGACCTGGACCACCGATGCATACACCGCCGGCGTGCAGCCCACCCTCTGGATCAACCAGAACGGCAAGCGCTATTGCAAAGAAGACCTCTGGCGCGACGACTTCGCGGGCGCCGGCATAGCCATGCGCAATCAGGAGAAGACCTACGTCCTGTTCACCGAGGCGGATATGCAGGAATGGGAGCAGAACGGCCCGTACGCGCAATGCTTCTCCTTCGGCATTCCCGGAACGCCGCTTTCCAATGCCCGCGAAGACCTGCAGAAGGCTTCGGGATGCCATGTCGGCGACGACCTCGCCGCGCTTTGCAAGGAGGTCGGCCTCGACGCGGCCGCCGTGCAGGCGACCGTCGACGAATACAACGGATGCTGCGAAGCGGCTTCCGTCCTCGACGGCGACGACACGTCCGCCGATGCGGAATTCGGCAAGCGCGCCATGTACCTTCACGCGGTCGAGTCGGGTCCCTATTGGCTCTGCGAGGTCGCCGATGGCTTCTACACCACCTGCGGCGGCATAAAGGTCAACGAGTTCGCCCAGGCGCTCAACGACGACGGCGACGTGATTCCCGGCCTTTACGCGGGCGGATCCGATGCAGGCGGCCTGTACGGCGACTCCTACGACGTGAAGTTCGCACCGGGTTCCCAGGCTGCCTGGGCCATGAATTCCGGACGTCTCGCCATGAAGAGCGCTGCGGAATACCTCGGTAAATAACGCATTTCGCACCAGAAGCGCGCCCGAACCCCTCCTTGCGGCGCTTCATCGGAAAAGGCTTCCCTGCGGAGGCCTTTTCTTCATTTTTGAAATGAAAACGTTGCTCATTGGTCATTTTTCGGTATGTGTACATTGACCATAGAATATCCTGAAAGTTACCATATTCGCATCAAACGGAAACGCCATCAGGACGTACGTATGAAGCGAGGTGAACCGCATGTCCGTCGACGGACGCGAGGAGACAGCCGCATCCCGCAGCAACGGCTACGACCGCCGGCATCAGATCGTCGAAGTCGCACGCAGCCTCTTCGAAGAACGCGGCCTTGCCCATACCACGGTCAAGGACATCGCGCGCGAATCCGGCGTCGCCCGCGGGCTGTTCTATTACTACTTCGCCGACAAGGACGCCGTCATCGAAGCTGTCCTTGACGCGTATGTGGACGACTTCATCGAGCTCGTCGAACATTGGAACGAATCCCGCACCCGCTACGACGTGCAGAGCGCGCTCCACGATTGCATCACCCTCATGCGACGCGCGATCTTCGACAAAGACGCGTTCCGCCACGCGCTCACCAATAAGGAGAACGCCGCTCTCTATCTTGACTTCCTCTCGCGCACGGCCGAAGCCGTCGCACGCTATGTCACCGAGACCACCGCGATCGAATACGGGCGGTTCCATCATGTCCGCATCGACCATATCTACGACACCTTCTACATGCTCATCGTCGGGATGATCGGCTACATCCGTCACCATCCCGATGCCGATGACGAGGTGCTTGAATGCCTGGTGGCCCAGACGCTTCATCTCGACCTGGACGGAAGCTACATGCTTGAAGGCGCGGCCGAAGCCGGTCAGAAGAACTAAAGCTGAAACCGCCGTCCCGCTCGCAGGGGCGCGGGCGCGAAGGGGAGATGCTCCGAAGCCGAAGGGCCTCGGCGGCATGGAGACGAGGATGCATCCGCTTGGGAGGCGGATGAGAACAGAAGGGAGGACAGCTATGCTGTTCCAAGTGTATGGCGACAACGCCATATTCCAATGGATCGGATGGGCCATCGTGTTCATCGGCCTTATCCTCTTGAATGAATTCGCCCGTCGTTCCAAGACCGGCGGAATCATCATGTTCGTGGCGCTGCCGATCGCGATGACGATTTACTGCATCGCCGTCACGGTGGGAGCAGCGGGCGGAGCCGAATGGGCCGTCAACAACCCGACGGTGCTCTTCCAGAACGGCTGGTTCCACTACGCCAAAGTCTATGCGGCGCTGACCGGCTGCATCGGCTTCATGATCATCAAGTACCATTGGGGGCGCTTGGGCAAAGCGACCTGGTTCAAGGCCTTCCCGTTCGTCATCGTGGCCATCAACATCCTGATCGCCGTCGTGTCCGACTTCGAGAGCGCCGCCCATTACTTCTCCGGCGATTACTTCCTGCTCGACAACGGTTCGGCCGCCTGGGTGACCTCCGAGCATGCCACCCAGCTCTGCGGCTGGCATAACGTCTTCAACGGCGTCGCCGGCCTCATCAACATCTTCTGCATGACCGGCTGGTGGGCCGTCTACACGTCCAAGAAGAAGGATGACATGATCTGGGCCGACATGACGTGGGTCTTCATCATCTCCTACGATTTGTGGAACTTCTGCTACACCTACAACTGCCTGCCCAACCACGCGTGGTACTGCGGCTTGGCGCTGCTGCTCGCCCCTACCGTCGCCAATGCGCTCTGGAACAAGGGCGGCTGGATCCAGAACCGCGCCAACACGCTTGCCATCTGGTGCATGTTCGCCCAGGTGTTCCCGCAGTTCCAGGATTCCTTCCCCGAGCTCGGCTTCGACAGCGTCTTCGCCGTCCAGTCGACGCTCAGCACGTCCACCAACACCACCGTGTCCGTGATCGCCCTGATCGCCAACATCGCGGCCATCGCCTACATCGCCTACCGCGCCAAGAAGCTCGGCGTGAACCCCTACAAGCATGAGGTCTTCACCGGTACCCGCGATCACAACCAGGCCCTCGAGCGCATCGCCGAAGGCGAGCTGCCCGCAGCCTAAGGACTCGCGCGCACGATCGCCGGACCTTCATCCGGAGTCGTGCGCGAAGAACCGCTCCGAGAGGCGCCGCATCGCAGCGGCGCCTCTTTTCATGCGCCCGTGCGAATATGCGCATTCGCATCGCGTCCGACCATCCCCCGTTAAAAATACGTATCAAAGCGCATCGCGTTACGCGGACGTACGCTGTTCGCGTATCATGCGACGGATAGCGACCACACCATGACCAAGGGGGATCATGAGCAGACTCGCAATCTTCGCGCCTACGGACGCCGATCGCGAAAGCCGCGTCATCACCGATTCGGCCATCCGCAGGCTCAACGTCTCAGGCAACGCCAACTGTCCTATAGAGGCCGCCGCAGGCTTCTTCAGCCTCTGCGCATCGCAGAGCTGCGGCAAGTGCACGCCCTGCCGCATCGGGCTCCGCCGGCTGACCGACGATCTGGAAAACATCCTCGAAGGCAAAGGGGGCGAAGGCATCGTCGATCGCCTGATGGACACCTGCCAGGCCCTCTACACGACATCCGACTGCGCGATCGGCTTTCAAGCCGGACGGATCGGTCTCGCCTTCGCCGACCTCATCAAGGAAGATGCCGAATCGCACCTCGAGCGCGGCATCTGCCAGCAGCGTTTCACATCGGTGCCTTGCGTCAAGGGCTGTCCCACGCATATCGACATCCCGGCCTACATCGACCTGGTGCGCGCCGGGCGCTATGCGGATGCCGTGCGCGTCATCCGCAACGACAATCCCTTCCCGAGCGCCTGCGCATTCGTGTGCGAGCATCCGTGCGAAGCCACCTGCCGTCGCGGCATGATCGATGCGCCCATCAACATCCGCGCCATCAAACAGCACGCGGTGTTGACGGCAGGATTCGTGCCCGCTCCGGCGAAGGCGCCTGCCACCGGCAAGCGCGTCGCCATCATCGGCGGCGGCCCGAGCGGCCTTTCGGCAGCATACTACCTGGCGCTCATGGGCCATGACGTCACGGTGTTCGAGCAGAACGACCACTTGGGCGGCATGATGTACTACGGCATCCCGCGCTACCGCCTGCCCGCCGAGAATCTGGACTACGATATCGACGCGATCCTGTCGCTCGGCGTGGAAGTCCGTTACAACACCAAGGTCGGTGTGACCGTCACATGGGAAGAAGTGGAAGGATCGCACGACTGCGTGTTCGTCGCCATCGGCGCGCACCACTTCCGCGACCTCGGTATCGACTACGCCACGCGCGAAGGGGTTTTCTCGGCCGTGCAGTTCCTGCATCGCTCGTCGTCCGGCCGCCCCATAGACATGGCCGGCAAAGACGTCGTCATCGTGGGCGGCGGCAACGTGGCCATGGATGCGACGCGCACGGCCAAGCGTCTGGGCGCCGCCAGCGTGCGCTGCGTCTATCGCCGCCGCAAGAAGGACATGACGGCGCTTCCCGAAGAAGTGAACGCCGCCGTCGAGGAAGGATGCGAGATCGTCGAGCTCATGTCGCCCGTGCGCGTGGACGCCGGCACCGACAAGCCTATCCGCCTCGTCGTCCAACCGCAGATGCCCGGCCTCTATCGGGGCGGACGTCCCGGTGCCAAGCCGACGAGCGCCGAGGAGACCGCATTCGAATGCGACTTTTTGATCGAGGCGATCGGGCAGGTCATCGAATACGAGTACTTCACCTCCAAGGGATTGCCTGCGGAACGCGGCCACTTTCAGGCCGACGAACACGGACGCGCCGTCGGCATGGACAAGGTATTCGTCGGCGGCGACTGCGAAACCGGTCCTTCGACGGTCATCCGCGCCATCGATGCAGGCAAGGCCGTCGCGGCGAATATCGATGCCTTCCTCGGCTTCCACCACGACGTCTACGACGAGGTGGAGATCCCGCCCGTATCATTCGATTCCAAGCTTGCCTGCGGGCGCGTGAACATCCGGGAGCGTTCGGTCTTCGATCGCGCGCACGATTTCGACGGCGTCGAGATACCCCTGCGCGATGAGGAAGCCGAGCAGGAATGCAGCCGCTGTCTGCGCTGCGATCACTACGGCATGGGAACGCTGCGCGGAGGGAGGCCCGTCAAATGGTAAGGCTCACGATCGACGGCACGCCCGTCAGCGTCCCCGAAGGAACCACCATCTTGAACGCCGCGCGAGAAGCCGGCATCACCATCCCGACGCTCTGCGAGCTCAAGGGATTGAACGAAATAGGCGCCTGCCGCGTCTGCGTCGTGAAAGTCGAAGGAGAAGACCGCTTCCCTGCCTCGTGCACCACCCCGGTCGCCGAAGGCATGGAGGTACGCACGAACACGCCCGAAGTCGTCACCGCGCGCCGCAGCAATGTGAAGATGATCCTGTCCGAGCATCGCAGCGAATGCACGAGCTGCCTGCGCGCCGACACCTGCGCGCTGCAGCAGATATCGCGCGATTTGGGAGCGTGGAACCTCCCCTTCCCTTCGAACCAGACGAAGGCCGGCGACTGGGACCACGATTTCCCGCTGCGCCGCGATTCGTCCAAGTGCATCAAATGCATGCGTTGCGTGTCCGTCTGCGAAAAGAACCAGCATTGCGCCGTATGGGATTTCACGGGCACAGGCCCGCATATGAAGGTCACGGTGCGCGAGGGCCTTCCTATCGCAGATGCCGGCTGCTCGCTGTGCGGCCAGTGCATCACGCACTGCCCCACCGGAGCGCTCACGGCGCGCGCCGACATCCACCGCGTCATGGAAGCGCTCATGGACCCGACCGTCGAAACGGTGGTGCAAATCGCGCCTGCCGTACGCACGAGCTGGGGAGAAGGCGTCGGGCTTGATCGCACGCTCGCGACGCAGGGCCGCATGGCGGCCGCCGCGCGCCGCCTCGGATTCGACCGCGTCTTCGACACCGACTTCGGCGCCGACCTCACCATCATGGAAGAGGCGAGCGAATTCGTCGAATACGTGAAGGCGGGCAAGAAGCGCCCGATGTTCACATCGTGCTGCCCAGGCTGGGTGCGCTTCGCCCTCCAGCACTATCCCGACTTCGCCCCGCAGCTGTCCACGTCGAAATCGCCTCATCAGATGCTGGGCGCCACGATCAAGAACACGCTTCGCGAGCAGGCGGAAGCCGAAGGGCGGAAGCTGTTCACCATCTCCATCATGCCGTGCGTCGCCAAGAAGTACGAGGCCGGCGTGCCGCAGCTTTCGACCGAGGGCGGAACCGACGTGGATGCCGTCCTGACCGTGCGCGAATTCGACCGCATGCTGCGCATGTTCAGCATCGACTGCGCGTCGCTGCCCGAAGAGGGGTTCGACCATCCTCTCGGCACGTCGACGGGCGCGGGCACGATCTTCGGGCGCACGGGCGGCGTGATGGAGGCGGCGTTGCGCACGGCGGCCTACCTGATAACGGGAACGACATTGCCGATCGAAGCGACCGACTGCACCGCAGCGACGCCCGAGGAGCCTTGGACATCCAAGACGCTCGATGTCGGCGGCATGGAGGTGCGCATCGCGATCGCAAGCGGGCTCGAAAACGCCTCGAAGCTGCTCGACGCTTTGGCGGCCGACGAGGTCGAGTTCGACTTCGTCGAGGTCATGGCCTGCCCGGGCGGCTGCGTCGGAGGCGGCGGGCAACCGATCGCCTTCAATCAGGAACTCGCGAAGGAACGCGCTGCAGTCCTGAACGCGCTGGACGGAGCGGATGTGCTGCGCATGTCGCACGAGAACCCGGATGTGCAGAAGCTCTACGCCGACTGGATCGGCGAGCCCCTTTCGCCGACGGCTGAGGCATGGCTGCACACCGACCAGCTCGCATGGGATATATAAGGGTACCGTGGCCGAGGATCGGTCGATACCGCCGACATGCCTGCCGGCCTCGCATCTGCACGGGAATGGAGGCTTTACGCCAAAGGTCCCTACGATTAGCGACGTGCGGACCTGCGAGCCGGCTCGAAGCTCGACTTGTGCTGGTTTTGAAAATCGGTCTTGAGCCGTACGACTCGAAACGGTAGAATGCTTCCTTGCGTCAAGCAGACGCACGAATTGCATATCGGGTGATGGCGCAGCTTGGTAGCGCACTTGACTGGGGGTCAAGGGGTCGCAGGTTCGAATCCTGTTCACCCGACCATGAAACTGCAGACGGGAGACCTAAGCGTCTCCCGTCTTTGATATACGGAACCATTCCGCGATTCCATTCGAAACGCTTCGGTGCATGACTTCTGAAGCCAGAGCCCGACGAAATCGGAGCATCCTCTCGGCGCATAGCGGACGGCGTCAGTCGCCGCGCACGGCGGTTTCGGGATCGATGGCCATCGTCTGGAAGCGATGCTCCATGAAGGCATTGTCGAAGCGATCGTCGCAGAACCGCTCGATCTCGGTATTCGTCTGAATGCCGGCAAGCCGGTTGAACCAGCTGTCGAGCGCGACGAGCGTCAGGCCGCAATCGACGATCATGACCGCCGCGCAAAGCGACGTTGCCGCGTACCGCCAGTTCCAGGGGATGCGGTTGATGAGCCTGAGGATTCGCGGCAGGGCGAGCTTCACCCACGCCAAGCCGAGCAGCCCCCACATGGTCATGTAGAACCCGTTCGTACGTCCGCCGATCGAAAGGAAGGTTCCCGTGTAATCCCAAGACGTGATGCCGAACGCCATCTGCATAAGCCAACTGACGGAAAACTCGAATGCGCCGCCGATCACGGCTGCGACCAGAAAGATGATCAAGGGGTTTTTCCTATAGAAGCGGTTGAGGGCGATCGTGATGAGCACGGCGCCCACGCCGTATATGATGGAAAACGGCCCGAACACCGTCGCCGCGCGATCCTGCCATTCTCCATACAGCGCCAGATGGTAGACCGTCTCAAGCCCGAGCCCCACGACGCTGCAGATCGTGAATATCCAGAACAGGTTGATGAAATTGAGCGCGATGTAGCCGCGTCCCGTTTCGTCGCGTCCGATCGTCCCCTCTTCCGCCTGCGAACGCGCATCCATGTCGCGCAGACGGCGTTGAAGCTCTCGCTCCTGCGCCAAAGAAGGATCCATATAGCTTGACAGCGTGACGAGGAAAAGCGCGACGCCGACCAAGAAAAGCGCGATCCAGTCCATGCCGAGAAGCATGACGTAGCTTGCGGCAACCACGAAATCGACGCCGATCATCGCATAGGCAAGCTCAGCCGCCAGACGTCGCTTGCTGCGCAGAAGCCTCACTCCCAGCAGCACGAACATCCCGATAAGCACCGCCGCCGACACCAGGTTCACGATGACCACGACCAAGGTGACCGTCGACCAGGTCTCGAAACGGCCCAGGGCGAACCTCACGAAGGCGCGCAGGATGAAGAAGACGAGAGGGATGACGACCGCGGTTCCCACGACGATGCTGAGTATGCCGAAAACGCGCAGGGCAAGCGGCGTCCGCCCTGCCTGCGAGGAAGGCACATCGCGCGCGCCCGCGATCTCGGACAGGATGAAGTCGGGCGCTTCTCCCAGACGCATGCGTTCCCGCACGCTGCGAAAGCCTTTGCGACCGGACCGCGCGTCGTCGGCATGCTCGGAGAGTCCATGCGGACGTCCAGCCTCGGTCGACCTCGTCCGTGCATCCCCTGCCATGCATCTTCCCTTCGTTCCCGCGCGACGGCGCGCACATTCCCGATCCCTATGGGCATGCCGGGCTTCATCGTGCTCGGCATCTGCGTTCCCCTTATTCTATCGCCTGCCACACGCGCATTCCGGCATAGGGCATGCAATGCACACACCGTCCGTCCACGCGTCCTGCACGGCTCGACGCTAGAATGGATGACGACACGGACATGAAAGGAGCTCCATGACGCCTACCGAAGCCGCCGCCAAAACGCGCGAGCACGAAGCCGAAGGCATCACCCTGCTCGGCAACCAGCGCGCATCGTACCCGAACGATTACGACCCTTCGGTGCTGGAGACGTTCGAGAACGCGCATCAGGACCGCGACTATATGGTCACCTTTCGCTGCCCCGAGTTCACGACGCTCTGCCCCATCACCGGCCAGCCTGACTTCGCCACGCTCTATATCAACTACATCCCCAGCGTGCGCATGGTCGAGAGCAAGTCGCTCAAGCTCTATCTGTTCAGCTTCCGCAACCATGGCGACTTCCACGAGGATGTCACCAACATCATCATGAACGATCTGGCAAAGCTCATGGATCCGAAGTACATCGAGGTCCGCGGCATGTTCTATCCGCGCGGAGGGATCTCCATCTATCCGTTTGCGAACTGGGCGAATCCGAAGTTCGGCTACCAGGACGTCGCGGCGTCGCGCATGTTCGCGCAGCTGTCCGACCTCGACCGCGGCGACGATGCCCGCGCATGAGCAGGCAATCCAAGACGACGGAAAACGTCCCGGTCGCAGCTTCGCCGCCCGCATCCGGCGGGATGCGGGCCTCGTCGCCCACGTGCCCGACCCGCGCGCTCGTGCTGTCGAGCGGAGGCATCGATTCCACCACCTGCCTGGCGCTTGCCGTCGAGCGCTTCAGCACGGCGAACGTATCCACCGTTTCCTTCTTCTACGGGCAGCGCCACCGTAAGGAACTCGACGCCGCACAGGCCGTCGCCGAACGCTACGGCGTCGCGCATTACGTGCTCGACATCGCGAGCGTGCTTCGCTATTCCGACAACGCGCTCATGGCGGGCAGCACGCAGGATGTCGCACGCGGCACCTACGCCGACCAGAAGGATGCGGCCGGACGTCCGAACACTTACGTGCCCTTCCGCAACGGACTCATGCTTTCCGCCGCAGCCGCTCTGGCCGCATCGCTCTATCCCGACGAGGCCTGCGCCGTCTATCTGGGCGCGCATGCCGACGATGCGGCAGGCGACGCCTACCCCGACTGCTCGCCCGCCTTCACGGACGCCATGTCCGACGCCATGCGCATCGGCACCTACGGCAACGTGACGCTTGAGGCGCCCTTCGTGAACGACACCAAAGCAGGCGTCGTTGCCTGCGGTCTTGAGCGGGGAGTTCCCTACGAGCTCACATGGTCATGCTATGAGGGCGGCGATGTCGCCTGCGGCACGTGCGGAACATGCCTCGACCGCATCGCGGCGTTTCATGCGAACGGCGCGGAAGACCCGATTCGCTATTCCTCCGCACCGGACGGCGCATCTGCGCTATAATCCGGCATCGCGCCCCTTCGCGGACGCAATGGAAAAGCCCGATCCCGGCGGTACCGGGAGGTTGTTCGAAACCATCCAACCTAAAAAAACTAAGGAACCCTTCATGAAGAGAACCAATGAGAACCTGCTGCTCTGCGCGATGGTCTTCGTCGTCGCCCTCGTCATCTCCAACGTCGTGACAGGCAAGACCATCCAGACGGGCATCCCCCTGTTCGGAAGCACCATCGTGCTTCCCGGCGCCGCGCTCTGCTACGCGATCACCTTCCTTATGACCGACGTCATCGGCGAGGTCTGGGGGCGCAAGGAAGCCCAGACGATCGTGTACTGGGGATTCGCCGGTCAGCTTCTGGCAACGCTGCTCATCGTGTTCACGCAGCAGCTTCCCGCAGCCGACCCCGCCATGCAGACGGCCTACGATTCGCTGCTCGGGCAGAACGTCGTGTTCGTCATCGGCAGCATGGCCGCCTATCTCATGTCGCAGTCGTGGGACGTCTGGATCTTCCATAAGATTCGCAACCGCGTGCTCGACGCCACCGCTAACCCGCGCTGGCGCTGGATATGGAACAATGCATCCACGATGACGTCGCAGATCATCGATACCGTCGTGTTCGTCGGCATCGCGTTCGGCATCGGGTTCGGCTGGCTCTTCGACTCGGCCATGCTTCCGCAGCTCGGCGCGATGATGGTCGGCCAGTACCTGATCAAGTTCATCCTCGCCGCACTCGACACGCCGTTCTTCTACCTGCTCACACGTCGCACGCATGCAGCCGCCGAAGGTTCGCTCCGAATCGAGGCGCAGACGCGCGCCGCGGCGGCAGAAGCGTAGCATCCGTTTCCTCCGCATCGTATAGGTGCGGATCGAAAGACCGGTTCGATTCTGCAATCCATCCGCCTGCTATGCGCATGCCGACAGTGCGTGCGCATGGGATCCCATCGGTCGGCCGGATCTTCATCCAGCCGACCGATCCTCTTATCGAAGCGGCCGCATGAAGCCGATGAACGCTTCGCGATCGACCTCAGCCAGCATCTCGGTCGCACGTGCGATCTCCGCATATGCGGGTGCCTCGAACAGGTCGCATTCAAGTGCCATCTGATGCAGGTAGCCTAGGTGGTCGACCAGGAAATTCATGGCGACCCCCGCGAAACGCATCGCTCCTCGCGCATCGCCGGCCGCGCGCACGTCTTCGCACGCGTTCAGCACGAACGCAAGGAATCGCAGTTCGTTCGCTATATGGCAAAACGGGAAGCTCGCGTTCGAACCAGTGAATCCCATGCTGTCGAACGTGCGCTTGATCGCGCTTTCCACCGAAAGAGGGTCGCCGACGTATCGGGATTCCTGAAGCAGATACGTCCCTTCGTCCTCAAGCGCATAGACGACGTCGAACTGCGCGGCCAGCGCATCGAGCGAAAGGATTGGAAAGGCCGATGCGTCCAGGCCCGCCGCTTCGAAGGCCGTTCGAAAACCCTTCAGCGCATCGGCGGCCGGTGTGGCATCGAGCAGGTCGGCCGCGCGTTCCTGAGCCAGCGCAAGCGCGCGGATGCGCGCCGAGACGGCTTCCGCATTCCTTTCATCGGTCATGATGCAATCTCCCATCGGCACCTCCGTGACGGAGCGTGCGAGCGTCTGTCTCTCGTGGAGCCGCAATTATAGGAGAGGAACGAACGCACTTCGACCGATCCCGCGCAACCCTGGAAGACACGTCGGCCGACGGCCCGATCGACATCCCGTAAACCGTATCGGATCCCGACAGAACCCGTCTTTCGCCTTGTTAGGAAGACGTCTTTTCGGTCTCAAGCGGCACGTCGTCTTCGTGAAGCTCTTGGGCGGTGGCGGGCTCAAGATGCACGAGCACTTCGCGGATCTGGGGAATTCTCTCTTTGATGAGCGCCTCGGCGGCATTTCCGATCGCATGCGCGCGGCTGATGCTCATATCCGGATCGACCAGGATATGCAGATCCGCGAACACCTCGCCTTCGGGGCCGCGCGTACGGATGTTATGGCACGCCGCAACGCCTTCGATAGAGAGCACATACGACCTGATGCGCTCCGGATTCACACGAGCCTCGTCCGAAAGCGTCTCGGTCACGTCTTTCAGCACCGACAACGCCGTCGAGAAGATGGCGATGGTCACGACGAGCGCCGCTACGGCATCTGCCTCGGGAAATCCGAGTTTCACAAGCACGAGTCCCGCAATGACGCCTATGGAGACGAGCGCATCCGACAGCGTGTGCTTCGCGTCGGCATCGAGCACGGCGCTGCCGAGCGCCCTGCCCTGCCTTCGTTCATATGTTGTGACACCCAGATTGATGACGAGCGTGACCACCATCACGGCGAATGCGACAGGAGATGCCACGACATGGGACTCGCCGCTCATGAGCGACTGCACGGCGTTCCATCCTACCTCGTAGGCCGCGAACACGAGCAGCATCCCGATGAACAAGCTCGCGAACGTCTCGTACTTGGCATGGCCGTACGGATGGTCGCGATCGGCCGGACGGGCGGCGATGACGATGCCCGCCAGACCTACGACGTTTCCCGCCGAATCGAAGAGGGAATGGATGCCGTCGGCGCGCACGGATTCGGACGAAAACGCGCTGCCGCAGATGATCTTCGCCAAGGCGACGCCCAGGTTCAGAAGCAGGATCACGAGCAGCACGTGACGGATGCGCGCGCCTCTCTCAGCCGTCTCCATACGGACCTCCCCTTCTCCTGCCTTCGCACGTCGGCCCCCTTCGATCGCCTTCATGCGCCGCTCCCCCTTCGCCATGCCTCTGCATCGTCTCGACAGAACGCGAACCGCTCCTGCGCCCACTATAGTAAGATAGCAGCGCGCTTCAAGCGCAAGAAGACGCGCATGGCATTGAGATCACCTGAAAAAGGACCTGATGCACGATACATGAGCGTGTATACGCCGAAACGCGCACGGCGGTTCGCATGCCGTCGCGCCGCGCGTGCGGCGCACCCGACCCGAAAGGACGCACGATGGAGCGGTACAAGCAGGAATTCATCGAGTTCATGGTCGAAAGCGACGTCCTTAAGTTCGGCGAATTCACGCTCAAGAGCGGGCGCACCTCCCCGTTCTTCATGAACGCGGGCGCCTACGTCACGGGAGATCAACTGCACCGCCTGGGAATCTACTATGCGCGCGCCATCCATGACGCCTTCGGGCTGGACTTCGACGTCGTCTTCGGACCGGCCTACAAAGGCATTCCCCTGAGCGTCGTGACCACGATGGCCCTGCATGAGCTCTACGGCAAGGAAGCGCGCTACTGCTCCAACCGAAAAGAGGCCAAGGACCATGGCGATGCCGGCATCCTTCTCGGATCGCCCTTGAAAGACGGCGATCGCGTCATCATGGTCGAAGACGTGACCACCTCGGGCAAGTCCATCGAAGAAACCTATCCGATCATCACATCCCAGGCGGACATCGAGGTCAAAGGGCTTATGGTGTCGCTCAATCGCATGGAAGTCGGACGTGGCGGCACGATGGCCGCGCTCGACGAGGTGCGCGAGCGCTACGGTTTTCCCACCGCCGCCATCGTCGACATGGAAGAAGTCACCGCGCATCTGCACGGCCGTAAGGTCCGCGGGCGCGTCGTCATCGACGACGGCATCAAGGCCGCGCTCGATGCCTACTACGAACGCTACGGCGCCGTGAAGGAGGCATAGGCATCATGCTGTTCATCGAATACCCTAAGTGCTCCACCTGCAAGAAAGCGAAGAAGTGGCTCGACGATGCGGGCTTCGGCTATACCGACCGCCACATCGTGGAGGACAACCCGACAGCCGCCGAGCTTTCCGCATGGCATCGGATGAGCGGGCTTCCCATCAAGCGGTTCGTGAACACGAGCGGCATGCTCTACCGTGAAATGAAGCTCAAGGACCGTTTCGCGCACGCCGACGATGCCGAGATCATCGAGGTGCTGGCAACAAACGGCATGCTGGTCAAACGCCCTATCCTCATCAATGGCGACATCGTCTTGACCGGTTTCAAGGAACAGGTGTGGGCGGAGGCCCTGAAGGCATAGGATCCAAGGGCGCGCGAAAAAGCCCGCGCGCCCTCTTTCGACAGCACTCCGCATGCGACCCCCCTCGTCAACCGCGCGGCGCACGATCCGCGACGTCCATCGCACTGCGCGCGCGACGGCTATCTCAAGTAATACAGGAAGGAGCGGAGGCGTTCCTCGTTTCCTTGGTCGAGAGTGCCGTCGAAGGCGAGGCTGAGCATGGGCGCCTCGCACGCGATCCTGCGTTCTGCGAGCTTCAGCACGAGATCGACGTTCTCGTACATGGACGCGACGAGGATGACGGCATCGGCATCCCTCGACGCATCGCGCGCCTTGGCGGCCCGATATCTGCCGTTGCCGGCCATCAGGGGGCCGACGATCTCATCCGCATGATCGAAGAGCGCCGGGAAATCCTTCGCGAAGGGGCTCGACGGCCCGAGCGCTTCGGATACGCGTGCCATAAGCCCCCCGAAGCCGCGCATGATCGCACGCTTCTCCTCTGTCGAAGGCTCCTCGAGCGCGAGGTCGTCGTCGCGCCTATGCGCACGAAGCCGGTTCTCGAGCTCGGGAGCCACGGGCGAAACGCGGGTGCCGGCTTCCGACGTCCTATCGAGAACGTGATCCATGAAAAACGGGGTGCGCGGTCGCACCCGTTCATCTTCGTGCGCCATGTCGATCCAGGCGAAGAGCAGGTATTCGGACAACGGCATGCGCCTGACGACGAAGCCGTCGTCTTCGAGCCTCGACCACGTCCCATCGACGAGCGCATCGTCGTAGACGAACGGCCATTCCCCGCACGCGAAGAGCACCTTCGAAGACGCATGCGCATGCCGCCGTGCTTCTGCGGCCGCTTCGAGAAGGACGTCCTCATCGATCGCGCCGGCCATGAAGCGCTCAAGAAGCCTCCCCCGCAGCGCAGGAGGCGCCGCAAGCAGAATATCGCCTGCAAGGACTGCGCGGAAGACATCCTGCGCCACGTCTGACCCCACACGCCAGGGCAGCCGTTCGAGCATCACCGACGCGACGCGCGCATGCGTGAGCCCGCGGCGGTCGAGGACGGCGCGAAGAACCCGTCCGTACAGGCCGTCTGCTTCGGCAGAAGCGGACACCGGCATGACCAGCCGCACGTCGGATGCCGAATCATGCGCACGCTCAGCCTGTTCGATACCCATGCCTAAAAGCCACGAGAAACTGAAGTACTCCTTGCTCGACAGCTCGCGGGCGGCACGTTCGCGCGAATGCTCGGAGAAACCCATCAACCGGATATCGGCGCCGCGCCGCCGCATCACGCTCGCAATGATGTCGCCATACGGGCCGACGGACGGAATGAACGTCCGCACGCCGTCGTCAAGCGATGCATACCCCTCGTCATCGACCACGTGCGCCAAGGCCCGCGTCGGCGCCCCTTCCTCCTTCCAATGCGCGATCGCGTTCAGGAAGGCTTCGATGCGCGTGATGACGCCCACTTTGGAAAAGTGTTCGTCCACCTCTATCTGCAGATAGGGTTTATCGCCCATCTCCTCTGCAACGAGATGCGACAGCATGGCGTCGGGCCCGCAGCCGTGATTGGTGAGGTATACCGCGAACAGGCGCGGATCGCGTCGGATAAGCTTCATGCCCGCAAGAATATGCTGGCCGAACGGCCAGACGACGCCCGGATAGTCGATGCTGACGTCGATGTCGTGCGCCCTGAGATTCGAAAGGGCGATGACCTTCTGGCCTCGATCGATGAGCAGGTTCGGGATATCCATATTGAGCACGGGGTCGTTGATGCCGTACTGGCGCGTCACGATCACGAGGGCGCGATCGTCGGGTCCGAGCCCTGCCAGAAGCTCTTGGCCGATCGCTTCGGTCCTCGCATCAAGCTTCTGCACCGCGAATCCGCCTGCCATCATCGCCTTCGCCGTGCTCCGCGCATCGAACCCGAGCCGCTCTCCGACGCCGAGCATCGCGGATGCCAGCGATTCTTGACCGAAATCCATGTCGAGCATGGGAGAGAGCAGCTCGATGCCGCGCTCCTCGAATCCTAGGGATTCCGCGACCAGCTTCGGAGCCGATTGCATATAGGCGCACCCGTAGTTATGCCTCACGCGGCTCGTCACATGCCGAATAGTATGCACCGTCGGCATGAACACGTAATCGACGCCGGCATCGGCGAGCTGGGCCATATGCCCGTACATGAGCTTGATCGGATAGCAGGTCTCCCCTGCGGCATGCTCCTGAGCTGCACGCACCGTCTCCTCATCGGTGGTGTCGGAGAGGAGCACGTTGAAGCCGAGCTGGGTGAAAAACGCATTCGCCAAAGGGAAGAATTTGTACATGAGCAGGCTGCGCGGTATGCCGACGGTCTTCTTCGACGCATCGCGCGACGGGACGTATCCATCGAGCATGAGACTCTGCGTCTCCTTGAACAGGATACGGTTGGTCTCTCGCTCCTGCGCATCGGCCTCATCACGCGTCCCGACCGCCCTCGAAAGGTCGAAGCCGCGAAAGACGCTTCCCTCCTTGCGAAGAGGCGAATCGGAGCAGCGAAGCTCATCGAGCGCGAGCAAGGCTGCGCCGAAAGCTCCCGAGATGGCGAAATGCGGAGAGACGCGCAATGCGTCGCCGAGATGCTGTCGGAAAGCCTCGACGATGCCGGGATTGTAGGCGACGCCGCCTTGCAGGACCACATGCCGCCCTACGGGACGCGAACCGACGACGCGATGCAGGAAGTTGCGCACGACGGACTGGCACAGCCCGGCGGCGACGTCCTCCAGGCGCGCTCCCTTGGCGAGCGCGGCGTGTATGGCGGTCTCCACGAACACGGTGCAGCGTTCCCCCAGATCGACGGGCGCCGTGCTCGAAAGCGCGAGGGCACCGAATCCATCCAGCGGGATTCCCAGGCGTGCAGCCTGCTCCTCCACGAACGAACCGGTGCCGGCAGCGCAAATCTTGTTCATCTGGAATTCGACGACCTGCCCGGACGCCATCGAAACGTACTTCGAATCCTGGCCGCCTATCTCGAACACCGTATCCGTGCGCGCATCGACCTCGGCTGCCGCACGCGCCTGCGCCGTGATCTCGTCGCGCACCAGATCGGCACCGATGAGCTCGGCCAGACGAGAACGCCCCGATCCCGTCGTGACGACAGCCCTGACGTCCAGCTCGTCGCCGAGGCGCTTGCCGAGGGCGGCAAGCCCGTCGCGCGCAGCGCAGAACGCATCCCCGCGCGTGCGCAGGTACTGGGCATCGAGAAGGCGCCCTTCAAGATCCGCGACCGCGATGTTCGTGCTTGTGGATCCGGCATCGACTCCTATGACGCAGGAGACGCGCCCATCAGGCCCTGCGCGCCAAGGCCGAGGACGGCAGACGTACCCTTCCCCCGGCTCGTATCCATGGTCCACGAGAGGCGCGCAGCGCGGAAGCGCGTCGTCGAGGGACTTCGCCTCGAGCAGCCCTGCGAGCCGTTCGAGCGCATCCTCGTCGATGCCGTTCGTTGCGGAAAGGGGGGAACGCGACGTTCCGTCTCGCGTTCCATTACGCGTCCCATCCGCATCATCACGCCCGGCGAATCCATCCCGAGCATGCAACGCCGCCCCCACGGCCTGGGCAAACTCAAGCTCTTCTCCTACCAGCAGCTCGTCGTCCCCAAGCTCGAACGATTCGCGCACGGCGCGCACGACTCCAGCGTTTCGCCAAGTGCCGCCCGTCAGCGCGACGGGAGCCTTGACGGGCATGCGCCGAACGATCGTCGCCTTGTAGCTTTTGACCGTCGCGAAGCATAGGCCGAGCAGGATGCCTTCGACGGGAACGCCTTCCTGCTGACGATGGATTATGTCGGTTTTCGCGAAAACCGAGCATCGCCCCGAGAGGCGTGGAACGCTTCGCGCATTCGCCACCAGGCGCGAATAGTCTTCGATGCGCAGGCCGAGACGCTCCATCTGATCCTCGAAGAACGAACCGGTGCCTGCGGCGCAGCCTTCGTTCATGGCGAACCGAGGCGCGGACCCGTCTTCGGACAGGGCTATGAAGCATGCGCTCTGCCCGCCGATCTGGACAACGCTGCGCGCATGGGGGGCAATGGCGGAAAGGCCTCGGGTTATGGCCGGAACATCCTCGAGCACACGGACGGAGCGATCGAAATCGCGCAGCAGCGAACAGCCTGAGCCGCTTGCCGCATATGCGGTGCAGACCTCGCCTTCGATCTCGTCCGAAAGATGCGCGAGCATGCGTTTCAGGCACGCGACGGCTGCGCCCTTATGGCTTTCGCGCAGCATGCGGACGATCGCGCCCGAGCCGTCCACGACAGCGAGCCGGATCGTCGAAGCGCCGATGTCTATGCCCAGAAAGAGCATGGTCTCCCCCTTGGTTCTTCCCGATCCCGCAGCGGCCCTAGGCGCGCTGGGCTTTGTACGCTTCGAATTCCGCGAGGAACCCGTCTTTGTCGAGCTCCCTCATCTGCGCGACGTCGTCGAAGCTCACGATCTCGGTTATGGGATTGTCGATCGAGAAGGGAAATCCTTTGGACTGCAGGAAGCCCTCGAACAGAGGCTCGTCCTCGCAGATCTCGCGCATGGTTTTCGCGGTGTCTCCGATCATGTCGGTGCCTTTCTCTCTATACAGGCCGTCCCGAAAAAACGCAGGACGCGCCCGGGCCGCAAAGCGGTCTGGTTTCCGGATGCTCGATATGAAACCCTCAGCGGCGAAGGATGCGGAACCGTCGGTCTTCGACCCAGAGGACGCCCTCCTCCTGCATTCGCTTGATCTCGCGCAGCAGCGCCTTGTCGTTGACGCCCAGGTATTCGGCCATGTCCTTGCGCGAGAAATAGACCCGTATGCTCCCGTCCTCCTCCTTGTCCTGGTCTTCCAGGAACAGCAGGATGCGTTTACGCAAGCGCGGCTCATTGAGCAGGGCTATCTTCTTGGAAAGCCAGGTGATGCGCCGCGCCATCATCTGCATGAGGTTCGCCTGCACGATCGAGGCGGACGGATGGGCGCAGTGCTTCAAGCCCTGGGCCGGAATCTGCAGGAGCACGGTGTCGCACAGGGCGCGTATATTGACCGGACAGACGCCCGGGCCGCCCGGCACCGCTTCGGCGAAGGATTCCCCGGGAAGGAACCGGGCGATGATCTGCTCGCTTTCGCCGCGCGGCATGGCCGATTGGACCTCTCCTTCGAGGATGACCGGATAGAAATCGAGCTCATCCCCGGCGTGCCTGATCACCGTATCCTTCGCGTAAGCGCGCGTATACGCATGCAGCTGATCGACCAAGGCTTCCATGTCCTCCTCCGCAACGCCGGCGAAGGGACTTGAGGCCTTGATGCGCGCCATGGTCTTATCGTCTATCGACATCGCAGGCTCCTCTCGACGTTTACGCGATCGGATGGCCGCCGATCGCGCCCCTGCAGATCGGAAAGCATGAGCTTCTGCGCACCGAGCAGGGCGGCGTCCTCTTCTCCATGCGTGGAGACGAGCAGCGTGCGCCGTCCTCTATGCGCGAGCACGAACTCGATCGTCTGGCGACGGGTCTTCGCATCGAGTCCCGTGAACGGCTCGTCCATGATGATGGCGGCGCCCGGATACGCAACCGCCCGCACGAGCGACACACGGCGGCGCTGGCCGCCCGAAAGGCTCGTCACGGGACGGTCGAGGCATTCAGGCGGAAGGAGCTCTTCAAGAAGCTCTTTGACGCTTCGACGGCTCGTCCGACGGCCGAGCACGAGCGCCACGTTGTCGATCGAGGTCAGCGATTCGCACAGCCGGTCTTCCTGGAACATGGCCGACGCCTCGCCGCGGGCAAGGCCCGTCACGGTTCCCGAGTCAAGCGTTTCGAGCCCAAGAAGGATGCGCAAAAACGTGGTCTTCCCTGCGCCCGATGGACCCATCAGGCAATAGATGCCGCCGTCCTGCATGGTCAGGTTCAGATCCGACAGCACGCGCGTCGCGCCGAAGGACTTGCAGGCGCCTGAGACCTCTATGCTCATCGCACCTTCGCCTCCTTTTCGTCACGAACCCCGAGCAGCGAACCGAGCGGACGCCCCAATGCGTCGAGCAGAGCCATGAACGCCTTTTCGAAACCCCAGCTCAATATCATGACCACAACCGTCCATGCGAAGAGGTCGGGCGTGGCGAGGAACGTGCGCGCCTGGGCCATCTCCTTGCCGATCGACGGCTTGGGCGTGGCCAGGACTTCGGCCATGATGCCGGCCTTCCAGCTCATGCCGAGCGAAAGCCTGCAGCTGCTCTTGAGGAAGGGCATGAACGCCGGACGGTACACGTACATGAACGTGCGCCACCATCCCAAGCGATAGCATCGCGCCATCTCCAGCATTCGCGGATCGACGTTTTCGAGCCCTGCGAGCATGTTGGTGTAGATGATGGGAAGCACGATGAGAAACGACAGATACACAGTGAGCATCTGGTTGCCGACCCAGATGAGCAGCATGATGATGATGCTCACGACGGGAATGGTGCGCAGAAGGGAGATGACGGGTTCCACGAAGTCGCGCACGATGCGCGCATGATGCGAAAGGAGCGCAAGGGATATGCCCACGAAGAACGAAAGCAGGAATCCCGCCGCGATGCGCGCGAACGATGCCGAGCAGCTCAGCCAGAACCCCGGCTCGACGATGCCTTCGGCAAGCGCCTGCATGACACGGATGGGGCCGGCGAGCACGAGCCTGTTGTTCATCGCGAGGTCAAGCCCCTGCCACACGAGAATCCAGAACGCGATCACAAGAGCCTTGCGCAGACGCTCGCGCCGCTTCCGCCGTCGTTCTTCGGCGAGGCGCTCGGTCTGCAAGCGCTCGTCCTCGTCGATATAGCGGCTCGCCTCTTCGTCGGACAAGATGCCTTGGGCACGCATGAGCTCGGCCACGCGGGCCCTGGATGCGCCCATGCCTGTCAGCATCTGCATGATGAGCTCAGGGTCCAAGCCCTTGGACGATGCCATCTGCATCATAGGGGCGATCTGCGCTTCGTCAAGCCCGTTCTTGCGCACCTGGGCGACCATCATCGCGACGCGCTCTTCAGGCAGGCCGAGCGCCTCGGCCACGACGTCGAGGCGCGGAAGCGTGCCCGCGCTCCCGTCGGACGCGTCGTGCGCACGCATCCGAGAAAGCGCATCCCCGATACGACCCATCCGCGCGATCACTCCTCGCCCAGATAGCCGCGGGGCGGCAGGTAATAGAAATCGTCGCCGGGAATGGCCCCGCCGACGGAGTCGGGGTTGGCATCGTAGAGCTCCTTGACGTAGCCCGACATGGCCGTGCGCATCTCGGTGCCGGTCAGGGCGACGAGCGAGATCTGGGTCATGGCATCGAGCGCGACGTCGTTGTTGAGGAAGGTGCCGAGGCTTTCCTGCAGCGCTGCGGCGCTGGCGGGATTCTCGAGCGTCCAGGCGACCGATGACTTCATGAGCTGAAGGTATTCGATGACCGCCTGCTCGTGCTCCTCGAGAAAGCGACGGTTGACGATCGTCGTGGTGGTGACCGCCTGGCTTCCCGTGTCGGCGAACGCCTTATCCCATTCGTCGGTGATGTCCACCGGCACGTAGAGGGGGTCCACCATGATCTTCGAAAGCGATACGAAGGGCTGCGGCAGGATGGCCACGCAGTTCTCCTCCTGCTGCAGCAGATTCAGGATCTCGAAAGGCGTGCTCTTGAATTCGAGGTTGAACGAATCGGCCATGCCCATCTTCTTCAGCAGCGCCTCGATGGTGTATTCGGGCGTGCCGCCCTCGCCGTAGCTGTAGACCGTGCGCCCGACGAGGTCGGACATGCCCGAAATGCTCGGATCGGTCGTCATGACGTAGAGGACGCCCAGGTTGTTGATGCTTATGATCTCGTATTCGTTCTGGAGATCGTGGTTGTTGTAGAGGATGGGACCTATGTTGGAAGGAAGCGTGCAGATATCGTAGTCGCCTTCGTTGAATGCGGCCGAAAGGCCGATATAGTCGACGCCGTTCACGGTGAACTCGAAGGAGTTCTCCGTCACGCCCTCGTTCGCCGCGGTGATGAGCTGGGAGAGCCCCATGGAAGGAGGCCCCATGATGAGCCCGATGCGCGCCGTGCAGGGATCGGGGCTTCCCATGAGCGCGCGGCTCTCGGGCTGCGCCATGGATGAGGGGGCGGCGCCGGCATCGGAAGCGACCGTCTTATCCGAAGATGCGCAGCCGGCAAGACCTGTGACGGCTAACGACGCGACCGCCAAACTCGAGCCGAGAATGAACCTTCTGCGGGAGAGCATCGTCTACTCCCCTCCTTCCACTGCGCGCATGCCCTGCATGCGGCGCCTGATCAAAACGTATGAGGCTCCGCCGATCGCGGCAAGCGCGCACAGGCCTGCGACGGCGGCGGCTACGGGATTGCGCGCGGCGGCGTCGGCGATGTCGGACACGGCGGAGGCGACGGCGCCGCCGGATGCCGATGCAGCAGACGTCCCTGCGGCATCGCGTGCGGCGCGCGCCTCTTCGGCAGCCTTCGCGGCTGCATCGGACACATCGTCCTTCGCGGCCTTGACCGCCCCGCTCGACTGGGCCGACGTCTCGCCGTTCATCGCGGCGAGCGCGGCGGCGGGAATGGTGCCGCCGCCGGAATTAGGCACGCCGCTGAAATTCACCTGGAAGAAGCATGACCAATTGCGGTTCACCTCTCCGCCGATGATGGTGCGCGCAAGCGAGCCGAGCTCGATGGATGCCGAACAGTTCTTCCTGATCACCTTGTCGCTCGCATCAAGGACGCCCAGATCGACCGTGATGCTCGTAAGCCCGCCGCCCGAGCTCGACGAATCGACGATGTTCAAGCCTCCGATGCTCTTCACGTGCATGATGCGGTCCTGGATGACGATGGGGACCGTCACGTAGGCATGGCCGTCGGATTCGACCTTCAAAGTCGCGTTGTCGGAAACCGGATCCTTCGGCGGGAACGACGGATTCGTGAAGTGAGGCTGAAGCGGAAGGCCTGCGGTCGACTTATCGACCCAGATGTTCGCGGACACCGTGTACGTGCCGGCGGCAAGCGTGCCGGACTCGCCGGAAGGCTTATCCGTCGCCGCAGGGTCGTTCGAAGACGGGTCGTCGCCCGGATTCGAGCCGCCGCCCGGATTCGAGGGATCGAATCCGGGATTCGGCGTATCGGGGGTTGGCCCTGGATCTATGCCGGGATCGGAAGGACTCTCTCCCGGTCGCGCGAAGGCGGGAACATCCGTGCTGTCCGAAACCTTCTTCATGCTGCCGTAATCGACCGTCAGCTGCAGCGATACATCCCCCGAAGGCGCAAGCGTCAGATCGAGCGGGACGGCGTACAGGACGCTGCCCTTGAAATCGTAGGTGCCGATGCCCGAAGACGCATCTGCAGGAAGCGTGGCCGACATCATATGGATGCGGTCCTTCATGCGCCCGTAGGTGCCGCTGAAGCTCCCTCCGCCCGCGGTCGGCTTCACGCGTTCGGTACGAATGTCGGAAAGGGTCGCGCAGGTGCCGAGGGACTGCGTGGTGAAGATGGGGTTGCGCACAGGCAAGACCAGGGTCTTCTTTCCGTCTTTCGACACGACGATGCGCGCGTTCGCTTTCATGGGCGCGCTCGGCACGGCCTCCTTGACCGTGACGTCCGAGTTCTCGTCGATCGTCGGGCCGAACGGGTTGTCGGGGCTGTTCGCATACACCGTGAGTCCCTTGATGGCCGGGTTGTACTGTCCGGGCATGGCGAGATTGGCCGTCACTTCGTAGGTGCCGGGGGAAAGCGTATCGCTCGGCGGCTCTTCAGGAGAGACGGACCCTGCAGACGCCACAACGAGATACCCTATCTCGGAAGAGGAGGAAAGCGGACCTTGCGCGGTCCCGTCGAAGTTCGCCGCCGCATTGAAGAGCGGTACGGCAGCCGCGCTCATGCCCGTCGATTCCTTCGTGAGCGAGACGATGCCGTAGCCGCCGTCGACGGTCGCCGAAAGCTTCTTGACCTTCGTCAGGCCCGATCCGACCGTGCCCGTGACAAGGTAGACCGAGGAATCGGGTGAGACCATGGGAATGGCCATGCTCGTCGGATTGCACGCATCCGACAGAGTGATTCCTCCGCCAAGCAGATTGGCGGGAACCCCCATGAGGGCTTCCATGGACATTCCGGCCGCGTAGATGCCGGAAAGCTCGGGGTTCGCAAGCGACCCTTCTTGCTTGATGAGGGCAAGCGCGGATTTCCTGGTCGCCTCGTCGGCCTTGTTGACGGCAGGAAGGGAAAGGTACTCGGAATACCACTCGAGCATCTGGCACGACTCTTCAGGAGTGCTGGCGATAAGGGGCGTCTCGGGCGTGCCGTCGGTCGCATAGGACATGGAGACGCCGGTGGCCGGATCTTTCAGGGTCCGGGACCACTTCCTTTTCTCGCAATCTTCGGAGGATGCAAGCACGAAGGTGCCGAGCGCGCCCGGCGCGGCCGAGATGCGGCCGTTTTCGATCGTGCCGGCAAGATCTGTCAGCATGCCGTTCGCATACGAGTCCAGGCTCGATCCGGAGGATGCCGGCATGCTCAGATGCGTTGCCGTCTTCCCGTCGAGGGCGACAGGATCACCATCGGCGATGAGCTGCACATCGTAAAGGGCGAAATCGGGAACGCTCACGTAGCGTTGGGAAAGAAGGGCGGACACGGCGGCGCGCGTCGACGCATCGTCGATCTTCCGCACGCGCAAGGACGCCTTGTCAAGGGATCCGATCGAAGACGATCCCGCATCCGCACGCACATCGAGGCTCACGCCCGTTGCGTCGTCTTCGAACGACCACGTGCGGTCGCCTTCGACCTTCTTGACGGCCGTCTTCAGATCGACGCTCACATCAAGAGACGAGATGGCGGGATACGCGGCGTTCGGGAAGAAGGTGTTAAGCGTCGTCGCATACACCGACCAGCCGCCGAAACGGTACAGCCCGCTCCAATCGTTCAGGCCGAGCGTGAGACGCGAGATGCGCTGGGTGACGCCGGCCTGCGCGACCCGCTGGTTGTAGTCCTCGTCGTCGGCCTTCTGCTCGATAGGAACGTAGACGGCATCGAGGACGGACAGGTTCGCGCCGTTCTGCGCCCTCTGGACCGTGAAGACCGGATTCACCAGGTCGACGGTCAGGGTGCGCGAGCCGTCGGCGCCGACGACGAGCGTGGCGTTCTGGCTCACGGGCATATCGGGAATGCCTGCTTTGCCGCCGATGCCCTCAGGGTTGGTGGGATTGGTCGTATACCCGGGGATTCCGAGCGGCGTCATCATGGATATATTGGCTGAAACGGTATAGGTTCCGGGTGCGAGCTCGGCGCTGCTGTATGGCAGTCCGCCGCCCTCGAATGCAAATGCGCTGTGCAGGATGGCGCTCCCGTTCGCGACGGACGCACCCGCATTGGAGCCTTCGCCTGCATCCGTGCCGTCGGATGCAGGCGGCGTCTGCTGGAAGGCATGTCCGTCGTCGGAGGATTCCTCGACGACCGCATCGTCGGAGGCCGCATCTGCATCGGCCGCCCCGTGATCTTCTTCGGCGGCAGGAGGCGCCACGACGAAGCAACCCATGCCGTTCGTCCTCACCTTGAGCGCATCGGCGTCGCGAGATGCTGAAAGCCTCTTCGCCTTGCCGTCGCTGAGGCGAACGACAGACGATCCCTCCGTGCCGGGAAGCCATGCATCGACCGCATCGGCATCGGCAAAGGAGTATTCCTTCCCATCCTTGGCGAAGCTCAGCGCGAAGGCGGCGACGCCCGAGGCATCGTCGATGCCGGCACGCGACAGGGCATCGACGCGTTGCGGCCCGGAAAGCTCTTTGACAGAGAAGGCGTATCCTTCGGGATCGTCGTTTTCAGAAGGGTTCTTGATGGAGACGTGCGCCCGGATGCCGGTCTTTCCGTCTTTGAAATCCTTGTCGAAGGACGCAGGCGCGGAGGGCTCGCCCGCATCGTCCGCTTCGGTCGGAACAGCATTTTCGGATGCTGCTTCGTGCGTCGCGCTCTCCTCGTCATCCTCAGGCGAAACGGGTGGCGCAAAAGCGACCTGGACGTCAGGTGCTTCGGCTGCGGAATCGGCATTCTCCGGCGCCGAAACGGTCTGGCCTTCCTGCGATTCGGCAGGCTCTTCGGGTCCGGCCGCCGCAGCGGTCGGCACCATCGAGAACGCAAGCACGAACGCAAGGAGAACGGCCGTTACCCCGCGTTTCGAGCTCTTCGCCCGCCTTGCATGAATGCGATACGCTTTCACCATTTCTCGAACTCCCATCGTCGGGCGCTGCGGCTCCTGATGCATCGTTCGAAATCGCCGTTCGGCCCATAGTGCATCCGTGCCGAAGCGCGGATGCACGACCGGATCGCGGCCTTTCGGCCTTCAATCGCGCGATTCCCTGCAGCGCACACTGTGTCCACGCTCGATTATGAGCGGTGCGCGACCCGCGCGAGGTTGCCATAGTAACCTTTAGGTAACTTTTTACAGAAAATTCGAGTTGCTCAGTAAGGCGACGAGACGTTTTGGATAGATCGGTATCAGAACTCCGGCTTCTGCGGACGATCCAGAAGATCCTGGGCGGCCGCGACCGCATCGTAGCCTTCCCAGACGATCGCACGGACGGTACGCGCCAGAGGAAGGTCCACGTCGTGCGCGAGCGCCAGATCGTGCAACGTGCGGCACGCAAGCGCTCCTTCGACCACCATGTGCGTCCGCGCGCGGTACGCATCGAGTGTGACGCCCTGGGCAAGCTCGTAGCCGAACGTGCGGTTGCGCGAGTGCGGGCTCATGCACGTGACCTCAAGGTCGCCCATGCCGGCAAGGCCCATGCAGGTCATCGCATTGCCCCCGCAAGCCGCGACCAGACGGCTCATTTCGGCCAGGCCGCGCGTCATCAGAAGCGCCGCCGTGTTATCGCCCATGCCGAGACCGTAGGACGCGCCCACGGCGATGGCGATGACGTTCTTGTACGCGGCGCACACCTCGGCGCCCACGACATCGTTGCCCACATAGATGCGGAAGGATTCCGTGGACAGCAGGCTCTGGAAGAATCGCGCCGTACGCGGCACGTACGACGAGACGACCGTGCCCGACGGCACGCCCCGCACGACCTCTTCGGCATGGTTGGGTCCGGTCAGCGCCGCAAACCGTCCGAGGCCGCCCAGCACCTCGTCGAATACCTCGACCGGCAGCATGCCCGTCTCGGCCTCGACGCCCTTGGCCGCAAGGGCGACAGGCGTTTTCGCGCCGACGTGCGCAGCGATCGCGCGGGCTGTCTCGCGCATGACCGACGAAGGCGTCACGATGACGACGGCATCGGCGCCGCCGACCACGCGCACGATATCGGTCGAGGCCTCGATGCGTTCGCTCAGGCGTGCATCGGCCAGATAGCGAGGGTTAACGTGATCGGCGTTGATACCGTGTGCGACTTCTTCCTTACGCGCCCATAGGCGCACATCGTTTCCCGCCGTGGCGGCAAGCTGCGCCAAAGCCGTTCCCCACGACCCCGCGCCTACGATCGCGACCTGCGCGTCCATCATGCAGTCCCCTTCTTCGATCCGATTCTCGATTCGGTTCCGGATGCAAGCCGCGCGATATTCGAGCGGTGCGCCCACACGACCGTCGCGCCCACGAGCGCATAGACGGCAATGGCAGGCCAGTCGCCCCAGAACAGCACCGCCGCGACGAACGGGCACGCGACGGCGGCGGCGATCGATCCAACCGAAACGTAGCGCGTGAGAATGACGAGCAGCGCGAAAACGGCAAAAAGCTCGATGCAGGCGCCGATCCAGCCGAACGTGACGAAGAGAGCCCCGATCGCGACGGCGATGCCCTTGCCGCCCTTGAAAGAGAGCCAAGGACTGAAGATATGGCCGTATACGCAACCCCAGGCGGCGACCGCGCCCATGAGCGCAGGCGTCAGGATCGCGGCATCGGGCGGCGCCGTGTGCGCGCAGCCCCAGGCGATGGCGCCCGAAGCGAGCCCCTTGGAGAAATCGAGCAGAAACACCGCCGCTCCTCCGGCCTTGCCCATCGTGCGCATCGCGTTCGTCGTCCCGATATTGCCCGAGCCATGTTCGCGGATATCGGTATGGTAGATCGTCTTAGACACGATGACGCCCCACGGGATGGACCCGAGAAGGAATGTGACCGCGAAGATTCCGAACGCGATGCCCAACGACATGGAATGCCGACCTCGATTCCGTAACGTACCTGCAAGTCCTTGATGAAACGAACAGGCGCCGGACATCCTCCGGCGCCTGCGATACCTTGGTCAGTCGCGCTTCTTGAACTTGAACACGATCGGCGTGCCCGGAAGCTCGAACGTCTGACGGAAGCGGTTCTCCAGATAGCGCTCGAAATTGTCGTTGACCAGATCGGGCATGTTGCAGAAGACCGTGAACTGCGGCGGGCACGTGCGCGTCTGGGTGACGTACTTGAGCTTGAGCCTCCGCTTCCCCTTGCTGACCGTGAAGCCGAACTCGCGAATGGTCTGGAGCCACGCATTGAGCTTGCCGGTGGTGATATGCGCCGAATAGCTGGCGAAGACATCGTCGATCATGTTCCAGATGCGATCGACGCTCTTGCCCGTCAGCGCCGAGATGCTCAAGACCGGCGCGTACTTCACGAAGTTCATGCGCTCCTCGATATCTTCGCGCAACGCGTTCAAGGTATCGCCCGATTCGACCGCGTCGCGCTTGTTCAAGAGGATCGCAAGCGCGCAGCCTCGCTCATGCGCATAGCCGGCGACGCGCTGATCCTGATCGGTCAGGCCGAGGGTCGCATCCACGACGAGCAGCGCCACGTCGGCGCGATCGATCGCACGCATGGCGCGCACGAACCCGTAATACTCGACATCTTGGTCGATCTGGGCCTTGCGGCGCAGGCCGGCCGTGTCGACGATCGTGTAGAAGGTGCCTTCATGCTCGATCGTCGTATCGATCGCGTCGCGCGTCGTGCCCGCGACGTCGCTCACGATGGAGCGTTCTTTGCCGATCAGACGATTCGTAAGCGAGCTCTTCCCCGCATTAGGACGGCCGATGATGGCCACGTTGACGATGTTCTCGCGCTCCTCGGGCTCGCGCTCGGGAATGTCGCGGATGACGTCGATCACGGCATCCAGCAGATCGCCCGTACCGTGCCCGTGCTCGGATGAGATGGGCCACGGATCGCCCAGGCCGAGCTGGTAGAATTCCCACATCGCCGATTCGTCGGCAGGATTGTCCATCTTGTTGACGGTCAAGAACACCGGTTTGGACGTCTTGCGCAGGATGCGGGCGACCGCATCGTCATCGGCTGCGATGCCCGTCTTGCCGTCGACGATGAAGACGATCGCATCGGCCTCTTCGGCGCCCACGAACGCCTGTTCGCGAATGGAGCCCTGGAAGACGTCGTCGTCGCCCATCTCGATACCGCCGGTATCGACGAGGGTGAAATGAACGCCGCTCCATTCGGCCTCGTGATACGAGCGGTCGCGCGTGACGCCGCGCATCTCATGCACGATGGCGTCGTTGCCGTGCGTGATGCGGTTCACGAACGTCGATTTGCCGACATTGGGGCGCCCTACGACGGCGACGATTGGCAATGCCATGATCACAATCCTCTTACTAGCTCTTCGATCTGATGCACGTATTCTTTGGGGTCACAGGATACCACGGTGACCGGCATGCCCGCCGCATCCCGGATATCGTCGACGGTCATGTCGTCGAGCGTCATCATGTCGGCGTTGAACATCACGCGCGGCAGCACCACGTAATCGCGCGCCGATACGCCGCGCAAGGCACGGGCGACGTCTGTCCCGGTCAGAAGCCCGGTAACGTTGACGTTGCCGCCGAAATACTCGTTTTCCACATAGAGCGGCATGAGGCGCCCGGCAAGCGGGCTCGATTCAACGATCGGCGTGAACGCGGGTTTCTGAGCGCAGCCGAGCACGTAATATACATGGGCGTCCTCCTCTTCGAGGGCCCGTGCAAGCGCATCGATGCCCTCCCCCGCCTCTTCCCATTCGTTCACCGTGGCGCGGATGATGCCGATTCCATCCTCGAACATATCGAAGTCGCCGTAATGGCTGCTCGGAGGAAGATGATCCAGCAGATCGTCAGGATAGGCGTTGCAATAGAATTCATCGGCGAGATACGCGAACGCGCAGCCGCGCTCCGCCTGGGCATGGGCTTGGAAGCGCGAGACGATATCGATGACTTCGCGCGCTTGATCGGGTTCCGTGAAGCTGCGCTCGAAACGCGTCTGGTGCTTGGTGAAGCCGATCGGAACGATGCCGACGTTCGCGATGCCTTCGTGCGTATAGGCCCACGTGAGCGTCTTCATGAGCTCGCGCCCGTCGTTGATGCCGGGTACGAGCACGATCTGCATGTACATCTCGATGCCGCCGGCGAGCAGCTTCTCCATCATCTCGACGCCGTGCGGCGCATGGCGGCCGATCATCGTGCGCCTCACTTCGGGCGTGATGCAATGCAGCGACACGCGCAGAGGCGATACGTGCCGCTCGATGATCTCGTCGGCCTCTTCGTCGGTCAGCGCCGTGAGCGAGGTGAAGTTGCCTTGGAGAAAGCTCAGGCGCCAGTCGTCGTCGCGCAGCATGAGCGAATCGCGCGCATCTGCGGGAAGCTGGCGCATGAAGCAGAACACGCAGGCGTTACGGCAGGTCTTGATATCGTCGAAGATGGCGCCGTCGAAGGTGATGCCCCAGCTTTCGCCGTCTTCGCGCTCGAGCGTGACCTCGCCCGAATCGCCCTCGGTATCCACGTAGGACAGCGTGACCTCGAAGCCGTCGGAATACCATTGCCAATCGATCATGTCGCGCAGAGGATGCCCGTTGACGGCCGTGATGACGCACCCCGGCGTGAAGCCGGCATCGTCGGCGGGAGAAAGCTCCTCGACGGCGAGGATGCGGGCTTCGGGACGCTTGGGATCGCCGGGATAGTCGTGATGGAGCGAGAAGTCGGGCACGGGCGGCACCTCTCCGAGAGAAGAAGAAGCGGCCCGATTGCGCGGACCGCTTCGTCAGAGCATGATGACGGATGGGCTTACCAGCTGAAGTATTGCTGGGGGTCGACGGCGGTTCCGTAGATGCCGTCGGGCGAGTTGACGTTGATCTGGAAATGCAGGTGCGGGCCGGTGGAATGGCCGGTGTTGCCGGTGATCATCACCTGCTGGCCGGCGGAAACCGACGATCCGGAGCTCACAAGCGCCTCGGAACCGTGCAGATACCAGGAAACGGTGCCGCCGCCGTGATTGATGGCGACCGACAGGCCGCTCGTCGACGCGAGCCAGCCCGTGAACGACACCGTGCCGTCGCCGATGGCGTAGCAAGGTTCGTACGAGCAGCTCAGATCGACGCCCTGGTGGAAGGTGCCCGTGGAGGCACGCCAGCCGAAGGGGCTCGTGACGTGCTTGCCCGGAGCCGGATTCACCCAGCCGTCGACGGAGATGGACGGAGACGTGGACCTGGATGCGGACGAATAGCTGGCGGACGAGCGGGCCGTGGACTTCTGTTTGGCAAGAGCCTCGGCAGCGGCCTTCGCGGCGGCTTCTTCCTTCTCGCGCGCGGCGTCGGCGTCCATGCGCGTGGCTTCGATCTCCTGCTGAAGGTCGATGATGTCCTGATCCATCTTGTCGACCTGCTTCTGCAGGGTTTCCTGGGCGGCTTCGAGATCGTCCTTGGCCTTGGTCGCCTTCTGAAGCTCTTCGGCGGCCTTGGCTTCCTGCTCGGTGTATTCCTTATGGGCGGCTTCGGCCTCGGCCTTGGCATCCTTGGACTGCTGGACGAGATCGGCGTCCTGCGCGCTGATGCGGGACATGGCATCCCAGCTGGTCACGAACTCCTCGAACGACGAAGAGTCGAAGAGCACGTCGAAGATGCCCGGCTCGCCTTGGCGATAGATGTTGGTCACGCGGTCGGACAGCTGAGTCTGGATGTCGGCCAGGGCGGCTTCCGCGTTATCGACGCGCACTTGGGCGTCTTCGACCGCCTGAACGGCGGCCTCATGGGCGGCAGTGGCCTTGTCGTAGGCGACGAGCGCATCGTTGACTTGCTGCTTCAGAACATCGAGCTTGGCGGAAAGCTCGTCGTACTGAGCCTGCTGATCGGCAAGATTGCCTTCGAGAGCCTTCGCCTTGGCATCGAGATCGTCGGACTCCGCGCCGTACGCGAGGCGCGGGAACGTCATGCCCAGCGCGGCGAGGCCGGCGAGCTTGACGAAATTTCGGCGGGAGAAATCCCGGATCGAGCGTACAGAGCTTGGTTCGGTCATGGTGGTAATGCTCCTGTATCGTTTCGTCGCGTCAGTTATTCGACTCGGGAGGCATCGGCGACACGCATGCACGAACTCCTCCGTCCCCTAAAAGACCAACCTATGATAGCAGCAATGTCGCGCAATGCGCAATTTCGACATGAACGGAGGATGCTCTTCCTGAAACCTTACAGGGATTCGATGCGGGCGACCACGGCCTCGATCTGCTCGTCGGGAGTTGAATTAAGCGTTGTTCTCGGTAGACGACGATACATACGCTACGGTCGACGGAACTGCTACGTCATCAAGAACGCCGCCTTGCATCCACGCAAAGCGGCGTTCTCTCGTCAGAATGCAAAACAGCTATTCGTCAGGGATCGCACCATCGTCAGACACGCGCGGAAGCTTCTTGCCCAATGCGTTGGCAAGAAGGACGCAACCGCAGATAGCGACACACACAACGATGCAGAACACGAACACCATCTGAAACGAACCAGTGACCTCGTATAGCCTAGTGATCACGAATCCTCCGACCGACCCGGCGGCGAAACCTATCATCGATATGTATGCAAAAATCTTGCCGTAATCCTTCGTCCCGAACACATGGGAAACGACCGATGCAATACCGACGCCCAAAAGGACGTAGAGCGCATCGCCCAAGCCGGCGCCAAGATACGCAAGAAGCGGTTGACCGGCGCTGAACATCAGAATGACCATGGCAACGACCGAAACCGCCATCCACGAAACGAAACCGCGTATCGCTCCTATCTTGTCGATAGTGGCTCCTACAGTAGCGTTGAGCACGATGTCGAAGATGAGGGCCACCGAAATCATCAGCGCACCTACCGTCGGAGCGAAACCAACGCTTTCGGCATACACCGGAAAATATGCGTTGATGACTGAAACGATTTGAGTAAGAGCAAGCGCCAATGCAACCAGGACGAAAGACATGGACTTCAACGCATGCTTCGCTGGCACGCCGACGAGCGGCTCGGTTTCACCCTCAGCACCCGCGACCTGCTCGTAACCGTAAGATTTCATGCCTTTACGATCAGGACTGTACGAAACCATGAACAAGGCGGCGGGAATAGCCAATGCGGCCCCAATGGCAGCGAAGACGATCATGGCCGACCGCCAGCCAATGGCGTCCATAAGCGTGACGGAAAGCGGACTCATAATGGCCGAAACGATGCTTGCAAGACCCCACGCTGCACCGATGGCAAAACCGGTTTTCTTGGTGAACCAATTCGTCAAGACGGTGGAAATGAACACAATGCTCGTGAAAGACATGCCGACACCGATGAAGAAGCCGCCTATCCACCAGAAGACTATGCCGTCGCTGAAAGCAAGAAGTGCAACGATGGCAGATTGCAGAGCCGCAAAACCTGCGATACCTGCCGGAGGTATCTTATGAAGCAGATTGCCTACGAAAGGTAACCCACATGCAATTCCCAGATACACGACGGTCGTGTACAGAGAGATGCTTGAATAGTCGACCTCGAGATCGGCCGCTGCAGGAACGAAAAAGTTACCTATGACAACGGTATAGAACGTCACGGACCCAGCGATGAGCATGCCGCATCCCAGCATGACGAGCCAGGCACGATGAAGCCCCTTGGTCTTTTCCATGGAAATCACCTCGCATGCAGGTCGCCTGAACCTAGACTCACGCGACCTGCGTCAGATTCGATTAGTCAGCTAGCAACCGATGCATGCCGTGAGCACGGCCTTGATGGTGTGCTGACGATTGCCTGCTTCGCGAAAAATCTCATGAGCGTGCTTCTCGAACAGCTCATCGGAAATTTCAAGACCGGAAACTATAAGATTCCTGGCCTCCTGGGTTGGAGCTTGCTCGACGAGCTGCCGGCCCAAGGAGTGGTCAGCGTTATGCAGGGAAGGCAGCATATGAAGAACGATGCAATCAGGGTTGTCTACAATTTCCATGAGTTCGCTGGTCAAGCGATAAGGAATCAATTCTTTGGCATAGTGCATCCAGGAGTCGTAACCGTGGTCGTCGCCGGTTGAGGAATTGGTATACTCCCATTCTTCGGTAGTAAGAACATCCACACCCTCCAACAGGCTGAGGTCGTCGGAGATGATCAACTTGTTATGGGGAGCGTGCTTGGCGAAGGTCTCCTCAAGCTCCTGAACATATTCGGGAAGCATCTTGTGGTCGTACAGATCAGGACCGATGACATACAGGTCCATACCCATATATGCGCACATGCGGCCATACCATAGAGGCTCGATAGCCGCAGCTCCGAGATAGGCCATCTTCTTACCCTTGCAGGAACCGGCACCGCCCCACAACTCCTCGAGCGTCATGGCGTCGGCAAGCATCTGCGTAGGATGGTCCTCGGTAGTCAAGGCATTGATAACGGGGATGTCGGCATATTCGGCGATTTCGTACATGAACCTCTCGGGACCCTGCGAACGCCAAACGATAGCGTCATACATCTCGGAAAACACACGGATGGTATCCTTTACCGTCTCTTGCACTCCAACATGGGAGTTAGACAAGTACGTAAAACCGATTCCCAGATCGTTGCACGAGGTCTCGAACGCGCAGCGGGTACGCGTTGAGCTCCATTCGAACTGAGCCATGACGTTCTTCCCCACGAAACGACGCTGATCGACGCCGGCGCGCTTCTCGGCCTTCAGGGTATGCGCCAGATCAAGCAGATAGCGGAACTGGTCGGGCGTAAGGTCACGCAAGTTGATGAAATCCTGGCCACGAAGAGTATTGCGCATGATCGTTCCTTTCATAGAAATGTGACGGCTCGATACGTTGGGAGGTTCGCTACTGCGCATTCGCGGGAACGAAGACGTTCTTGGTCCAGCAATGCACGCCGCCACCTGCCATGTTCAAGGCAAGGCTGTTGATCATGACGACCTTGCGATCGGGGAAGCATCGGTTGAGCACCGCTTCGGCTTGCTCGTCTTTTTCCTTGACAGCCCGGTCCATCCCTTCGCGCCAATAGCGCTGGCCCAAAACCACACCGTTGCAGACTAGGAAATTGCAGTAACTCGTTGCGGCGAACAGATGCAGGTCGCGTCCTTCCGGCCAGGGAGTGCCATCCATGAAGGCGTCGCCGACAAGCTCGTGATAGTAGTCGTACAGATCATCTCCGGGACTCTGGATATACTCAATGTGAGCCGAGGTTGGAATGCGGATGATTTCGAACGGGTTTCCCTCGAGATCGGTTTCATTGCGCAGAATCTCATAGCATGCATCAAGACGACGCTTGTTCTCCTTCGAAACCGGGCTGGACGCAGCCTCTTCCTCGGTGACTTCGGCGAGCAAGATTTTATTTCTGCCGATAAAGCGACACATTTCGTCGCTATGGGCGGCGAAGCTCGATCCAACGACGGGAGTTCCGTCCGCCTTGTAGTCAAGTGGGGCAATGCGGAAATCATCGTCATCAACCATAGGTTGAGGCAACCAGATGATCTTCCCGACGTTCCAGAGCTTCTTGTATGCTTCCTCGATTTGCTCTTTGCTGTATTCAGGATTGCGCTTGCGAACTTCAGTGTCTTCAATGGCGATCAAAACACCGGCGCCGTTGAACTCGCGATCGCCTCCTTCAGAAACCATGTCAGAGCTCACGATATCGTAGCAACCCAGCTCAATAGCGGCTTGCACGCCAATTTTACGAGAGCAATCGCGCAAGCCCTCGTTCTTCTCGTAGCGTCCGTAGAAGCTCCAGCTAGGATTCACCACCAACGTCTCGCCTTCGTCGTTGACCATGACGTTGGGACCGTTGTCTCGGAAGTAGAACGAGTTCGGATCCTCGTTGAATGCCGTGAAATCGATTCGATCCACGTCGATTCCGGCGGTTTCAAGCGCCTTGACGCACGATTCCTTGAGACCTTCCACATATGGACAGCAATTGATGTGGATTTTCACCTCGTCGAGCAGGTTACGCACGACTTCGACGGCAGGCTCGAGCGCATCGTAGCCTTTGATCGGCTCGGCGTACGGAAGCCACTCGACGAAAACATCGGTCTGCGGTTCAAATTCTCCTGGATACCTGAATGCGCTTGACATGTCCATCTCCTTTCGAAAATGCCAGCTTCTACGGCAAGCGTGGCTCAATGCCTCGGAAGATAGGCGCAGCTTGTAGGCGCACATAGATGGAATGTGGTTGATTTCCCAGATAAACTTGCCTAATAATGCGGCGACGCGGCAGATAAACTCGGATAAACCTGATTAGAGGCACCGCTCGACCGAATCCGTTAATAGCGAATCGCTGCGCTTGGCTTACGATCCAAGTGTCTCTATAGGTTCGCGTTCTGCATGAGCGAAGGATTCTTCTGCCCTTGGATGATGAATCCCCCGATTTTCTGCAAGCGCACTGTTTTCATGCACTGCACCGTCGATGCACGGACAGGAGGATTCCATGGCGACGCTTGAATTCTCGATCACCGCATCCCTTATCGTCGTAGCGAGCATAGCAAGCGCTTTCAGCATTTCCTCGTATATCGTCTCGAGAAAGAGGATGGCGGCGTTCCTCTCTATCCTGACATTCGGGTATGCCATAGAGCAAATCGTGATTCTATACCGGGAATTCTTGAATCAAAACATACCTTTTCGAGCTGAAATATTCTCGAGCATGGAAGATCCGCTTCTGCGAATCGCAATTGGTGCGGTTATGTGCGAATCCCTTATGATCGCCGTCATCGAATACTACGATTCTGAAAACAGGATTCTCAGATGGATTCCCATCGCCATATTCCTTGTCGCCTGCGTCACCGTATGCCTCGTTCCCGACATCGACGATCGACTCAAAAAATGGTTCATCTATTCGATGCGTCAGATCTTTCTCATGGCAATTGTCTTATTCTGCCTCGCAAACTACATGAAAGCCCCGGACGGCCCTACGAAGAAACGATACGAGAGAAGACGCCTGCAATTCACCATAGTCACGCTCTTCATTCTGCTCACGTTGGTTGAAGATACTCTTGTCATGCTGACGTTGAGCGTCGATGCGGCGAATCTTCCTTTCGCCGAGGTCCTTTATCGTCGAAACATCTCCGAATCCTTGCTTGCCGCGACAGGGGCCGGCTTCCTCATGTACGCCTCGATCAAGACCTTAAGAGCGTTTTCAATGGGTCGATTCCAGAAAAATACCGAAGCTATCGACGAAGACGAGACGCTCAGTTTCTTTTCTGAAAAATACGGCCTTACACAGAGAGAAGAGGAGATCATGCGGCTGGTGGTGGAAAGTCGCGATAACCAGAACATCGCAAATGAACTCCAGCTCGCATTGGGAACGGTCAAGACGCATATCCATAACATATTCAAGAAGACCGACTGCACGAGCAGAGGAGAACTCATCAATAAGTTCTGGATGAACTCATGAAACACGATAAGGAAAGGCGACGCATCTTCGGACATTCCAAAAGGACATGATCCCTCAAGCCTTCGTCTGAAACCTTACAGGGATTCGATGCGAGCGACCACGGCCTCGATCTGCTCGTCGGGAGTGGAGGCCCCCGCCGTCACACCGACGGCCTCCACACCGTCGAACCAGGTCGGATCGATCTCGTCCTCCGTTTCGATGTGGTAGGAACGCGAACAGTGCGCGCGGCAGATCTCGAAGAGATGCGTCGTATTCGACGAGTTCTTTCCTCCGATGACCACGAGCGCATCGACCTTGTCCGCCAAATCGGCGGCGGCATCCTGGCGCTTGCGCGTAGCGGAGCAGATCGTGTTCTTCACCACAGGTTCGATACCCCGCCCGCGCAGGTCGGCGACCACCTCGTCGAGCTTCGACTTGTTCTCGGTCGTCTGCACGACGATGCCGACCGGACCCGCGATGTCCGCAGGAATCTCGGAGGCGTCGGCCACGACGACGGCCGAACCCGCGGCATGCGCGCATATGCCCCTGACCTCGGGATGCGACGCACGCCCGATGACGAGCACGGTCATTCCCTGCGCGGCGAAATCGGCGGCGGCCTTCTGGGCGCGCGACACATGAGGGCAGGTGGCATCGATGCTCGACAGGCCGCGCTCGTCCAGCTCCTCCACGACGCTCGGCTCGACGCCGTGCGTACGCAAGACCACGATGCCGTGATCCACGTCGGCGGGACCTTCGATGGATTCCACACCGTGATCCTTCAGCTGCGCCACGACACGGGGATTATGGATGAGCGGACCGATCGTGAAGACGTCCTCGTCGCCGTCCATGGCATCACGCACCATATCAAGCGCGCGTTCGACGCCATAGCAGACGCCGGCATGTTCGGCTCTGACCACCTTCATACCCGATTCCCTTTCGATTCGTGGGCGCCTGCAACCATATCGAGGCGCGCGATGCGCGGCTGAGATGCCCCGCATCCGTGAAATCTCGTCCTTCACGACCTATGCGACGCGGCGGGCCATGTCGCGACCGGCGAACTCTGCGGAATAATCCTTGGATGCCGGGAACAGCGCATGCATATCCACCGATTCACGATCGACGTCGGCTTTGAGCGCATGGCATTCCCGCATCACGTACCACGATACGGCATCGAGACGCTCGTCTTTGGGAATGAAGTCGAAGTCCTCAAGATGGACAGGTGCGCCATACACGACCGTCACCTTGGGAAAATGCGGGAGCTTCGAGCCCTTGGGCGAGATGAGATCGACATTGCGAACGGCAGCCGGCACGAGGGGCGCCTTGCCCATGCGTGCGATGAACGCGGCTCCGTTGTGCAGGGAGATCCGAGCCGACCCCTTGCCGCCGCGCCGCGTCCCCTCGGGAAAGATGCCGACGATCTCGCCGCGTTTGAGCATGGCGGCCGCACGCTTGATGGCCACGCGATCGGCCGCGTCGCGTTTGACGGGAAAGCCTGCTGCACGCGAGACGACCTGGCCGGCCAAGCCATGGGCATTGCCGAATATCGTGTCGCGCGCCATGAATCGAATCCATTGCTTCGGCCGCGCCGTGATCCAGAGGAACGCCGGATCCAGGTACGAGAAATGCGCGCACGCGACGACGGCCCCGCTCACACCGTGCAGACGGCGCAGATTCCCAAGGCCGACCGTCGAATAGCGAAACGCGATCTTGAAGACGAACGCGATGATCGCATAGCAGATATGGGCCGCCCAATGCGTGACCGTGCGCGGCCGGCCTTCGGATGCATCGCCCTCTCTCGCAGCGACATCGGCCAACGGAAGGGAGAAGGGCATATCCCACATGTCCTGGCTTGACAGCATGGCCCCGCCTTACGCCTTGGAGCCGCGTTCGGCGGCAAGCGCGCAGATGCGATCGATGACCTCGTCGACGAAGATATCGCTCGAATCGACGGCAACGGCGTCGTCGGCTTGGACGAGAGGCGCCGCAGCGCGGCTCTCGTCGGCCTCGTCGCGCATGCGGATATCGACGAGCACCTCGGCAAGGTCGGTCGAACCGATGCCGCGGGCTTCGTTTTGGGCTGCACGGCGCCGGGCGCGCGCTTCATCGCTCGCGGTAAGGAAAACCTTGACATCGGCATTCGGAAAGACGACGGTACCGATGTCGCGGCCCTCGATGACGTAGTCCCCTTCGGAAGCGATGCGACGCTGCTGATCGAGAAGCGCCGCGCGCACACTCGGATGCGCTGATACAGCCGAAACGGACCGATCGATGCGCGCCGTGCGAATGGCGCTCGTAACGTCCATGCCATCCATCAAGACCTGAGCCGGAGACGGATCGCCCGGCTCGTGCGTGAACGATACGGGATGCGTCCGGGCGATGGCCCCGAGCGCTTCAGCGTCGTCGAGCGAAGCGCCGTCCTCGAGCGCCTGCCACGCGACCGCGCGAAACATTGCACCCGTATCCAGGCAGTTGAAGCCAAGGCGCTTGGCCACGGCCTTCGCGACCGTGGACTTCCCCGCCCCTGAAGGGCCGTCGATGGCGATGATCATGCCTATCCTTCCTTGGCGGCGCAGGCCGCATCCGTGCGCGTCTAGCGCGCAAGCATTCGAATATCGTCGAGGAATCCCGGATAACTGACGGAAACCGCGTCGAATCCCTGGATCTCGATAGGGTTCGCTCCGCAAAGACCGGCGACCGCCCACGTCATGGCAAGACGATGATCGCCCTTCGCGTCGAAGCGCAGGCCGGCGGAGGTCGAGAACATCGGATCTCCTTCGATGAACAGATCGCTTCCGTCCATCCATGCATCGATGCCCATGAGCGCAAGGCCCTCGATGACGGCAGCAGCGCGATCGGTCTCCTTCACACGCAGCTCATCGGCTCCCCGAAAGACCGTGACGCCTTTCGCATGCGCCGCGACCAGAGCGAGGATCGGGACCTCGTCGATGACCGTCGCGATCTTCTCGGCCGGAACCTCGCATCCGTGGAGGCGATCGCAGTATTCGACCGACAGGATGCCGGAAAGCTCCTTGCCTTTTGCGCCGTCGGACCGACGCGACGCGTTGACGCCCATATGCTCGAGCGTGCGCAGGAATCCGATGCGCGCGGGATTGAGCGAAACGCCCTCGACCTGAATGGCGCTGCCTGGGCAAAGAGCGGCCGCGCAGAGGAGGAAGGCCGCGGAGGACGGATCTCCCGGAACGACGACGTCGGTCGCACGCAGCGTGACCGGACCCTTGACGCTCGCCACGCGCGTGGCGGCCGTGGTTTCAGCGCCGAATGCAGGGAGCATGAGCTCGGTATGGTTGCGCGAAGGCGCGGGCTCGATGACGCGCGTCTCACCGTCGGCGGAAAGCCCTGCAAGAAGAACGGCGGTCTTCAGCTGGGCGGAAGCAACCGGCGATTCGTACGTGATGGGATCGAGGCGCCCGGTTCCCCGCTCGGTGATGGGCAGCGTCTGCGCATCCTGAGGGGAAAAGCGCGCACCCATGCGTGAAAGCGGCGTCATGACGCGCTGCATAGGACGTCGCGCGAGCGATTCGTCGCCGGTCAGTTCGGCCTCGATGCCCCATGGGGCCAGGATGCCCATGAGAAGACGCGCCGTCGTGCCGGAATTCCCGCAGTCAAGCGGACCGTCGGGCTGGCTCGGCCCCTTCGCCCCCCATCCGGTGATGGCGCCCTCCAGGCTTCCGTCGGGCATAATCTGCAGATTCACCTGCGCTCCGAGCTGTTGGACCACGCGGATGGACGATCGCACGTCGTCGGAATCGAGCACGCCGCGAATCTGGGAGGTTCCTTCGGCCATGGCCGAAAGGAGCACGGCCCGATGCGAGATGCTCTTGTCGCCCGGCACGCGGATGCTTCCCCTGAGAGGCTTTTCAAGAGGTCGTATGACAACGGATTCGCTCATATCGCATGCATCTCCTTCGGACGCGCCGTGCATCGTCAACGATTCTACCCCATACGGCCGGCCGAGCCGGACTCAGGCACGCCCGCCGTCACGTCCTCGCGGCGGCGTGCAGAGCCGCGACTTCGGAACCGCTGAGCATGCGCCAGGAGCCTTCGGGAAGATCGCCTAGGACCAACGGGCCGAACCGCGACCTATGCAGCGTCACGACCGGATGTCCGACCGTAGCGCACATGCGCCTGACCTGACGCTTCCTGCCTTCATGGATCGTGATGTCCAAGCGGCTTTCGTCCTCGGATACGCAGGTCAGGCGCGCTTCGGCCGGCGCGGTCATGCCGTCTTCGAGTTCCACGCCCGAACGCAGGCGTTCGAGCTCTTCTTCGGAGACGCTGCCCTCCACGAGAGCCTGATAGGTCTTATCCACATGCTTACGCGGATGCAAAAGCCCGTTTCCCAGCTCGCCGTCGGTCGAAAAAAGCAGGATGCCCGTGGTGTCGGCATCGAGGCGGCCGATCGGGAAGAGCCCGGGATACGCGTCGATGGGCACGAGTTCGGCGACGCAGGCCCGCCCGAAGGGATCGGACATCGTCGTGATATAGCCGGCGGGCTTATTGAGCATGAGCGTCGTCGAACCGTCGGACAGATGCACGACATGCCCGTCCACGCGCACGACATCGCACCTCGGATCGACCCTGCTGCCAAGCTCCGTCACGACGCGCCCGTTGACGCTCACGCGTCCGGTCGTCATCAGGTTCTCGCTGCCGCGCCGGCTCGCAACGCCGGCGCGCGCCAGGAACTTCTGCACGCGCATGGGAACGATGCGCGGCGCGTTCGACGCATCGTCACGCTGATCATCGCCCATCGCGTTCGTCTCCTTCGATGCCGCGGCGCAGATCGAGGATGTCGTCGGCAAGATCGAGCTCGAGATCGCCATCGTCGAAGGCTTCGACGGCATCGACGGCCTCGGAGCGCGTGAGGCCCAGGCGCTCGCGGATGAGCGCGCGGCTTTCCTCGTCGGGAGCGAACGATTCAAGATCGGGAAGATCGGCCAAGGTGCGCAGGCCGAAATGCTCGAGGAATCGTTTCGTGGTGGCGTAGAGGATAGGCTGGCCGGGGCTGTCTTCACGCCCCGCCTCGCGCACAAGCCCCTTTTCGAGAAGGGAGCTGATAGCGCTGTCCGAGTTCACGCCGCGAACGCCGGCGACCGCCGCGCGCGTGACGGGCTGATTGTAGGCGACGACCGAAAGCGTCTCCAAGGCGGCCTGTGACAGGCGACGCGTATCCCAGGAGATGACGTAGCGTTCGATCAGATCGTGATAGCGGGGATGCGTGAACAGGCGCCAACCTCCCGCGGCCTCGCGAAGCTGGATGCCGGCGTCGCGCGCCTCCAGGCGTCGGCGCAGCTCGTCGAGCGCGGCCTGGACGCGCGCAGGCGCGATGCCGAGCATCTCCGAAATGGACAGCGCGCTTAGCGCCTCGTCGGTCACGAAGAGCATGGCCTCGCAGGCGCCGATCACGTCTTCCGCGCTCATCTCGTATTCCGTCATGCCCTCTCCCCTTCTTCTTCATCCAGGCCGTCCAGCACGAGCGCGCCGGAATCCTCGACGAAGTCGACAGCGATGTCGCCGAGCGGCTCGTCCTGCATCAGCCTGACCATGTTCTGCTTATAGAGCTCGAGGATGGCCAGGAAGCTTACCACGCGCACCGGCAGCGACGGCGCATCGGCGATGAGATCCGAGAATCGAAGGTGCTTCTCAAGGCTCATGCGGCGATGGAAGGCGCGGATGCGCGGCTCCAGAGGCACCGGGCGGGCGGCGATGTGCTCGCTTTCGAGCAGCACGATCTCCCGACGCGCCATGCTCGTCGCGCAGAGCACCGCGAGCTCGTCGAGCCCCACATCGCGCAGGAAGTCGGGCATGAGCCCGAGGAATTCGGGATCGGGACCCGCCGTGCGCGGATGGATGCGTCCCTGCGCCTCGAACCGGCGGGACAGCGCGACGGATGCGTTCTTGTACGTCTTGTACGAAATGAGACGTTCGATCAGAAGATCGCGCGCCTCGCTCGGGGACAGATCCTCCAAATCGTCGTCCATGCCGTCGCGGCCTTCGTCCGAAGGCAGCAAGGAAGCCGCCTTGATGTTCAGAAGCGTGGATGCGACCAGCAGAAAATCGCTTGCGACCTCGAGGTCGAGCTCCTCGAGGCGCTCGACGTAGGCGAGGTACTGGTCGACGATCTCCGACACCGAGATGGATGCGATGTCGACGCGTTGCGACGATACGAGATACAGCAGCAGGTCGAAAGGACCTTCGAAGCTATCCAGGCGAACGCGGTACGACATGGAAGGCCCCTTATGCGACCGCGAACGGAAACAGCAGGTTGGCAAGGCCCACGGCCGTGAAATTCAGGTAGATGCCGATCGGGTTGACGTGCAGGAAATACGGAAGACCGATGAGCAGGATCATGAGCCCCGGCAGCGCATACTGCTGCACGCGATAATAGGCCGGCAGCGCTTTGGCGGGGAGGAAAAGCGCGATCACGCTCGCGCCGTCGAGAGGCGGCACGGGGATGAGGTTGAAGAACATCAGGTAGAGATTCACAAGCGCGAACAGCGGCAGGAAGCTCAGGTAGAAATATGCGAAGACGACGTTCGACATCACGAGGCCGTTCGCGAAAGGCCAGAGAATCCATGCGATGAGCGCGGCAACGAGCGCGAGCAGAAGGTTGGCCGTCGGACCTGCCAATCCGACCAAGGCCTCGCCGGCGCGGATATTCTTGAAGTGGCGCGGATTGTACGGAACGGGCTTCGCATAGCCGAAAACCGGCATCCCCGAGAGTGCCAGGATAAGCGGCAGCACGACGGTGCCGAACGGATCGATGTGCTTGACGGGGTTGAGGGTCAGGCGACCCGAATTCTTCGCGGTCGGGTCGCCGAGAAGCGAGGCCACGAAGCCATGGGCGCATTCGTGCAGGATGATGGCCGGCACGAAGCAGAGTATGCTGATGACGATATAGGCGATCTGGTTCAAGCTCTTGCTCCTATCGGCGGCGAAGGTCGCAACGCCGCTATTCTCTCATGAGTTCATGCGGATGGGCGGAAAAGACGCGGGATGGACAAGGGACGGCACCCCTCCCATCCGCGCTCGGCGCATCATGCGCCGGCCTGACGGGCCATCTCCTCCTCAAGCTCCGCCGTGAGCGTCAGCCATTCCTCCTCGTTGGCGGCCATGCGTTTCTTGATGGACGCATGCTCGGCGATGGCGTCGCTCGACTCGTCTTCGTTGATGTAGAAATCGGGATCGGCCATGAGCGCGAGCAGCTGGCTCAGGCGCGCATCGTCGGCAGCCATCTGCTCATCGAGCTCGGCGATGCGACGCCGATGATGCTTGAGCGCGGCATAGGCTCGATTGCGGGCCTCGGCTTCGCGACGCTTCTGCTCCTTGGTCTTGGGAGCGCTCGCGCGCGGAGCCGTGAGCTGCACGGAATTCGCCTGCGCCTTGGAACCTGCGACGGCCGGCCCCTTCGACGAAGCTTCTTTCTCGGCCGATGCCTTCTTGGAAGCGTCCGCGCTTGACGACGGGGGAAACGCCCCCGAGGCCGGCATCTTCCCGCCGACGCCCGATGCTGCGGGCGCCTTCGCATCCACGTCGTCTTCGGTCTGGCCGGTTTTGTAGAGATAGTAGTCGTAGTCGCCGTCGAACACGGTGACCTTGCCCGGCGTGACTTCGACGATGCGGTTCGCGACGCTTCGGATGAGATGACGGTCGTGCGTGATGAGCGCAATCGTGCCCTCGAACGACGTGAGCGCCTGCTCGAGGATGTCGGTGCTCGCGATATCCAGGTGATTGGTGGGTTCGTCCAAGCACAGCAGAGGACGCGGCGCCACGAGCATCTTCGCCAGGGCAAGACGGCTTTTCTCGCCGCCCGACAGCACGCTCACGCGCTTGTCCACGTCGTCGCCGATGAAGAGGAACGAGCCGAGCAGCGTGCGGACCTGGCTCATCGTCCAACCGGGCGCGACCTTGTCGAGTTCCTGGAACACGGTGTTGCCCGGATGCAGCTCTTCGAGCTGATGCTGCGCGTAATAGGTCATGGAGACGTTCGTGCCGTACGACACGCGGCCTGCATCGGGCGACAGCACACCGGCGATCATCTTGAGCAACGTGGACTTGCCGGCGCCGTTCGGACCGACGAATGCGACCTTTTCGCCGCGATAGAACGCCAGATCGAGCCCGTCGTAAACACGTTTCTCGCCGAAGTGCTTGGTCACATCTTCAAGGCGTACGACCATGTCGCCCGTGCGAGGCGGCTGGACGAAATTGAAATGCACCGCTTTCTTCTTCTGCGGCACTGCGATCCGCGGCATCTTCTCGAGCTTGCGTATGCGCTCTTGCACCTGACGCGCCTTGGTGGGCTTGTAGCGGAAGCGTTCGATGAAGGCCTCCATCTTGGCGCGTTCTTCGGCCTGCGCGGCGGCCTCCTGCTCGAGCCGCACGAGCCATTCTTCACGCTGACGCAGATAGGAACTGTAATTGCCGCGATACAGGCGCAGCTGGCCCGCATCGATTTCCGCCACGCGGTCGACCATATTGTCCATGAAGACGCGGTCGTGCGACACCACGATGACGGCGCCGTCGTAGACGCGCAGGAATTTCTCGAGCCATTTGACGCTCTCAAGGTCGAGGTGATTGGTCGGCTCGTCCAACAGCAGCACTTCAGGCTTACGCACGAGCAGCTTCGCCAGCGCGATGCGCATCTGCCAGCCGCCGGAGAACTCCGTCGTGAGGCGCTGCAGGTCGTCTTCTTTGAAACCCAGGCCGAACATGACGCTGCGCACGGTTGAGCGGAACGAATAGCCGCCGAGAGCCTCGTAGCGCTCGCGCGCCCGGCCGGCGGCGTCGAGCTGCGCCTGCGTAGGCGCGTCTCCGAGCGCCGATTCCAGCTCATGCACGCGGCGCTCGGCATCCAGAAGCTCCTTCTGGCTGGATACGACCTCATCGAAGATAGGCGCCTCCCCCATCTCGATGGCTTCCTGACGCAGATAGCCGATGCGTGCACCGTGTGCAAGCACGACCTGGCCTTCATCCGGCTCTTCGGTGCCGATGACGATGTTGAGCATCGTGGTCTTGCCTGCGCCGTTGGGTCCGACCAGGGCAAGGCGATCATGCGCCTCCACGCCGAACGACGCATCGGAAAACAGCGTGCGTCCCCCGAAGCTCTTGGTGATGCGTTCGATCTGCAGGATCATTCAGGAATGCACCACCACGGCATCGCCCACCTTGAGGATACCGAAAAGGTCTTTCGCCTTGTCAGGCGGTAGATTGATGCAGCCGTGGCTTCCGGTGTAGGTATACCCCGCCGGATCGGCGAAGGCCGCAGAGGACTGCCAGGGGGCGTCATGGAAGCCGACGGCGTTGCCGATGAACGGCATCCAGTAGTCGACCGGGGTCTCGTATTCGGGCTTCTTCGTCTCAGGATCGGGCTTGCCGATGAGCGTCTGGTGGCGCTGCAGCGCCTTGAGATAATAGATGCCGGTCGGCGTGGAATGCTTGGGGCTTCCCGAGATGAAGTCGGATTCCCACTGCAGATCGCCCTTCGCGTCGTAATAGCGCGCATGCTGCTCGGTCAGGTCGACGTCCACATAGGCGCCCCAATCCTGATTCGCCGAGACATAGCCGTTCCCCGACTGCGTCGCGTCAAGCGTGAGCTGCCCGCGCGACTTATCCAGAATGAATTCCTCGATGGCTTCGGCCGCGGCATCGGAGCTGACCGCCCATCCGTAATCGCCGCCCGACGCCGTGACGCTCTCGCCGTCGCCGCGCGTGAACGTGCGCGTCGTGCCCACGGTGGAAAGCGAGCTCGCGAAATCGGAGACCCATGCGGAGACCGCATCGTTGTCGATGGACGCGGTGCCGTCGCTTCCGAAGACCACGAACTGGGACACGATGTCGGCATCGATGGTGGCGACCTTCACGCCGGTGGTGCCGAACACGATGTCTCCCTCGGCACCTAGAAGATCGTTCGCACTCTTGGCGGACGCGGCCAAGCCTTTGTCGTCGGAACGCACCTCGGGCTTGATCAGGTCGTCGTCGTCCAGCTTGACTTCGCCTTCGAACGACCCGATGGCAGAGGCCGCCTTGGCGATGACGGCGTCGGATGACATCTGCGTGCCGTAGGTTTCGGGCATGACGGCGAATGACTTCTTGCTGGAATCGTAGGCCACGTACGCGTCGGCGGAAGGCGTCTGCGAGGCGTTGTAGGCATCCACCTTGGATTCGATGAAATCGCCCAGCTTGCCGCCGTCGACGGTGGCCACGAGCGCATCGGTCACATCATGGCTGCGGAGAATCGCGATCGGCCACAGAAGGGCGCGTTCCTGCGCGAGCGCATTGGACACGACATCGGCGGGATCGACCCCCATGCCGCCGTCGGACGGCGTCATGCTGAAGGAAAGCCCCATGCCGCTCACAGAGAGCGTATAGGTCTTTTCGGCATCTTCGACGACCTGCTGCGCTTCGATTTGCGACATGCCGGACACGTCGAGCGAGCCCATGGTGGTGCGCGGGAAGAAATGCGTCGAGAAATAGAAGGCGCCTATGACATAGGCGATCAGGATGATCGCGAAGGCGACGATGGCCGCGACGACCGCAGGCTTCAGTCCGCGGCGCTCCTGCGCCGTGGACTGAGGAACGAAGCTCGATGCCCGATCGGTTAAGAAGTCGGCATCGGGCGCGGCATGGGCGCCGCGCGAAGGACGCGGGGCGACGGATTCCATGGCGGCGGTAGGACCGTCGTATGAAGGGGCCGCGTGCGCCCCGCGATGATGATGCGGCATGATCGAGCGTCCTTATGCGTTTGAAATGCGTTCGACGTTTTATTCGTGCCTGCCATAATGCCACATCCGCATGCGCTTTCAACAGCGCATCGGCAAGGTCAAGGAATTCGCAGACGATTGTTGCGGACGCGACGCATACGCTTCGCTGCTCCAAGGCTGCGAAGCGTATGCGTCGAGCGGGATCTACCGCTCGAACGCATCCCCCTCGATTTCCGATCGCTACCTGCTTTCCGCCCGCGGAGGCGAATGTGTTGTCGTGCGGGCAAGAGGCCCGGTGCCCGTCATAGGACGCAGATCGGGCCATTCGTAGCGGCATGCGCAATAGCTTGCAAGCGCTCGCACGACGGCGTATTCGTTGGATTGGAGAGAATGATGCCGAACGAAAAAAGTACTTGTACCGCATAGGCCGGATTGCTACAATCTCTTATCGCGCCTTGCGAAACCCCATTGGGCGTGAACGTGGGCGTTTGGCTCAGGGGGAGAGCGCTTCCTTCACACGGAAGAGGTCACAAGTTCAAATCTTGTAACGCCCACCATATTCCTCGGTAGCTCAACGGCAGAGCACTCGGCTGTTAACCGATAGGTTGTAGGTTCGAATCCTACCCGAGGAGCCATTCGAATCCAAACCCGCTTCGGCGGGTTTTTCTTTATCTCCTCCCTTTCCCTGGTCTTCGTCGGAGGGCGGCCATCGTGCATATGGTCACGATCGAGCTGCACCTCCTGGATACCATCCGCTCTTCATCGCGATCGATTCGTGCGCGGCGCAAAACCTCCCCCTGACAACCTGACAGACGCATATGCGCAAAGCGAAGAGCTCGAAGGAAACGTTATGGGTATCGCAGAAATGCGGATCATCGCTTTGATGATGCTGATGCCTCTATCGTAAATGCCGCGCCACTGACAAAATATCGACGCTTAGGGGGATTTTCCAAGCACGTTCGCGCGGATTTCGACTTGATCGACATCGGTCGCTCTTCTGCTCGTTGCGTTTCCCCAGATCGAGCATGTTTCATGAAATACCGTATTTCACGCGTCTCGGAGCGATACCCCCTAACCTCAGAAATTCTGGCAGTGCGGGAGGTTTCGACTTGCAAAATCCCCCTAAGGGGGATGCGGACGATTTCTTGGACCGCCTACACGGCGTATCCGAGCTTCCTCCGATACTCGTCCGGGCTCAGCCACCCAAGCGATTCCCTGATCCTGTCCCTCCGGTAGTACTCGAGGTAGGACTCCAGCCTCGCGACGAATCCGTCGACGCTCACGCCGCGCCAGTCGCGGTAGTAGAAGAACTCGTTCTTCAGCCTGCCGAAGAACCCCTCCATCGCGGCGTTGTCGGGCGTGCACCCCTTGCGCGACATGGAGCGCGCCAGCCCGTGCCGCTCGCAGATAGAGACCCATCCCGGCCAGCGGTAGTGGCCGCCGCGATCGGAATGGACGGTCGTCCGCGCGCCCGGGCGCCTCTGGGCGAG
>NZ_GG700630.1:2641-20556 GCF_000162875.1 Slackia exigua ATCC 700122 | reverse complement strand
AAGGCCCGCCAGCGGCCCGCTCCTCGGCGGCTCGTAGGTCCCCTTCTCGCGCTCGCTCGGCCCCATCGCGGCATCCTCCTTCGGCGCAGGCTTCGCTTCCCCCGTCGGCAGGATCCTACCACGCCGGCCCTGGAGCCTGAGCGGGACGCCGCGGTCGTGCGGAAGCCTTCCGGCCGCCCAGTTTCCCACGCTCACGCGACCGACGCCGGCGATCGCGGCGGCCTCGGCCTGCGTCATGCCCTCCTCGAGCGCCCACAGCGCCAGCTCGACGACCTTCCTGTCGTACATGCGGACCCCTTCCCGGACCTTCGCGGTCCAACTTTTTGTCCGCATCCCCAAGCGTCGAATTTTTGACAAGCACTCGATACAGGCGCCCGATATAGATACTCGATGCGGGCACCCGAGCGTCCGACGAATCTAGAATCCGAACCGCATCCGGACTATCGCATGTTCGATAGCTCAACTAGGCCTAGCATCCGGGGACTATCGCATGTCCAATCGTTCAACCAGGCTTAGGTTCCAAACCCTCATTCAGATCATCGTATGCTCCATCGCTTGGCCGGTCTTAGGATCGAACCGCTTTCGAAAAAGCGCATGTCCAACCGCTCGACCGAACCCGGATCCCGTATAAAACCCAAATCATCCGCTCGCGTTCGAACGCGCACCCCGAAGCGCATCCAAACGAACGTCGGAACGACAAAGGGGAGATGCCTGCAACATGGCATCTCCCCTGTTCGATTCGTGGTGGGCCCAGCAGGGCTCGAACCTGCAACCAAAGGATTATGAGTCCTCTGCTCCACCATTGAGCTATAGGCCCGAATGCAGCCGCCTTCACGGCGATTCAGCATTGTACCGCAAGGCGCGGACTTCGATGCTCAGTCCTCCAGATAATCCTTCAGCTTGGAGGAACGGCTCGGATGCCGCAGCTTCGCGAGCGTTTTGCTCTCGATCTGACGAATGCGCTCGCGCGTGACGCCGAATTCACGTCCGACCTCTTCAAGCGTGTGCGGATGGCCGTCCTCAAGCCCGAAACGCAGGCTGATGACCTTGCGCTCGCGTTCGGCAAGGCCGTCGAGCACCTTGGAGAGCTGCTCCTGAAGCATGGAGAAGCTGGCTGCATCGGGAGGCACGACCGCGGAATCGTCTTCTATGAAATCGCCCAGCTGGCTGTCCTCTTCTTCGCCGATAGGCGTTTCCAGAGACACCGGCTCCTGGCTGATCTTCTGAATCTCGCGCACGCGCTCGGCCGAAAGCCCCATCTTCTCGCCGATTTCCTCGGGAGTAGGATCGCGGTTGAGATCCTGCAGGAGCTGGCGCTGAATGCGCACGAGCTTGTTGATGGTCTCGACCATATGCACCGGAATGCGAATCGTGCGGGCCTGGTCAGCAATGGCACGCGTGATGGCCTGGCGAATCCACCAGGTGGCGTACGTGGAGAACTTGAAGCCCTTCGTGTAATCGAACTTCTCGACCGCGCGGATCAAACCGAGGTTGCCCTCCTGGATAAGGTCCAGGAACAGCATGCCGCGGCCGACATAGCGCTTGGCGATGGATACGACGAGACGCAGGTTGGCCTCGATAAGCTGCTGCTTGGCATCAAGGCCGACGGCCTCGACGCGCGTCAGGCGACGCTTGTCGCGGCGGTTGAGCTCGATACCTTCGTCTTCGGCACGTTCAAGCTCGGCCGTGGCGGCCACGCCCGCTTCGATCTTCATGGCAAGGTCGATTTCCTCGGCCGCCGTCAGCAGCGGAACCTTGCCGATTTCCTTCAGATACATGCGGACGGGATCGCCCGTGAGCATGACGGCGGAACTGCCGTCGGACGAACGGCGGCGCACTTTGGACGCACGGGAAGAGGAAAGCTTGGGAAGGTTGATTTCGGACGTGGATGCGGCTTTCAGCTCGTTTTCGGGAATACCCTCGAGAAGCTCCTCGTCGGAGAGGTTGGCGTCGACATCCTTGCCGTCTTCCGCAGCAAGGTCGTCTCCGAGGGATTCTTCGTTCAGAGCCCCTTCTTCGATATCCATCTCTTCGGTTTTCTTAGCTTTTGCTGCAGCCACAGACGCAATCCTTTCGCCGCATAGACAGGTTCTTTGAACCTAAAGATACAGCTTGCTAATATAGCATAGAATCGCGCGGCGAAAAAGCCTATTCGCCTCTCAAGGGAACGTGCCGGCGTCTCAGCTCGGCAAGCTCCTTCTGCATGGACGCAACGCTCGCGTAGAGCAGCCCGTAGTCGTCCTCGGACAAATCCGCATCGTTTTTAAGCTGGCTCGTAAGCGTCAGAATGGTGCGTTCGAGGTCACGCAGGGAAAGCTCCTCGGTGAGAAAGCATGCCAGGTCGGCAGGCTCCATGTCATCGTAGAGCGACGCCGCCGTCAGAAGCGATCGCGAACCCGGGCAGGCCGCATCGACCGCATCGATGATTTCAGCAGGCAGGGCGCCTGGATGCTCAGCAAGGACGCTCAAGAGCGCTTCCGATACGGCCGCATGCCGCCGACTCGCCCAGGACGTCGATGCGAGCGGTGCCGCATAGGCGATGCCGATCTGAGGATGCCGTGCGCACAGCGACAGGAATTCTCGCTCGATGCGCAACCGCTCGCGATCGCGGGGGGCGAGCGTTCGATCGGCAACGGGAGCAGCCGCATCCCCCTCCCCTGTTCCCGAAGGAACGGGCATTGGCGTCGGCTCCTCCCCTGCCGGTGCGGAAACCTTCGCCGCCGCGAGCTTCGCCGTCACGACCGATGGATCGACCTGCAGGCGATCTGCCAGATAGGTAGCGTATTCCTGTGCGAGCAACGAATGTTTGATGGGTGCCAGCAATTCGATGACCTCGGGCAGCGCACTGCTTTTCTCCGTAAAGTCGGACAGATCGCGGCGCGCGAGCTTGCGGTCGATCGCATAGCGCAGCAGAGGCGTCGCGCGATCTATGAGCGACCGCAGTTCGTCTGCGCCGCGCTGCGAGACGAAATCGGCCGGATCGAGGTTGTCGGGAAGCGTGCAGGCGAACAGTCCGACCTGCTTGCGCCCGGCTTCGGGAAGCATGCTCTCGTCGATGAACCGTGCGGCGCGGTCGGCGGCGCGCTGACCCGCCTCGTCGCCGTCGAAAAGATAGACGATGCGCTGCTTGGCATGGCGGGAAAGCTGCCGCACGTGCTGAACCGTGAGCGCCGTGCCGAGCGTGGCGACCGCGTTTTTCACACCGGACTCATGCAGCATGATGACATCGGTGTAGCCTTCGACGATCACGGCGATGCCGGTCGATGCCATGGCCGCCTTGGCGACGTCCAGGCCGAAGAGCACCCGGGACTTATGGAACAGCGGGGTTTCCTGCGTGTTGAGATACTTGGGCTCGCCCTTGCCTATGACGCGCCCCCCGAAGGCGATGGTGTCTCCGTCGGCATCGCGGATAGGAAACATCACGCGCTCGTAGAAGCGGTCGCGCAGACGTCCGTCCTTCTTGGACACAAGCGCGAGGTTAGCGTCGATAAGCTCTTTGGATGCGAAGCCCTTGGCGGACAGGTGCCGCACGAGAGACTGGCGTCCCGGAGCGTATCCGAGGTTCCAACGATTCGGCACGGAACCCCCCATGTCGCGCGATGCAAGATAGGCGCGCGCGGATGCGGCGCCGTCCTCGCGCGAACGCATGAGCTGAAGGTGATAGAACTCCGCCGCAGCCTCGCACGCTTCCTTGAGGCGCGCTTTCTTTCCGCGAAACGCCGCAGCCTTGGGATCTTCCGCGATCTGGATGCCCGCGCGCTGCGCCAGAAAGCGCACCGCATCGGCGAACCCCAGATCATCGATCTTCATGACGAACGAGATGACGTCGCCGCCCTCGCCGCAGCCGAAACAATGCCAGAGCTGCGTCGTGGGGTCGACCTTGAACGAGGGCGTTTTCTCGTTATGGAACGGACAGCAACCCCAGAAATCACGTCCGCGCTGGCGCAGCTGGACCCGATCGCCCACGATGGCGACCAGATCGCTCGCTTCGCGCACGCGACGGATGTCTCCCTCGGGAATGCTCGGCACTAGCGCTCGCCCGACTTCCTGCGCTTTACGACCCAGGCGGCGCCGGCAACCGCCAGAAGCGCCACGACCGTAAGCGCCCGCAACGGGGAAAGCGGCTGATAGCCGATCGCGATGATCGCGACGGAAAAGACCGTTAGGATCAATGCGGTGGCGATGACCCAGTTGAGATAGTTGAAGCGCATGAACCCTCCTCGTGATGCGCCGGATATGCGAAAAACAAAAGCAGACCTCGAAATTCGAGGCCTACTTTACCATACGGCGAAAACGCGCCGCGTATCCTCGGGGCGCCTCCCCACGATGCGCGGATGGGCGCCCCGAAAGATGGCGGGCTAGATGATGGTCTGGATGGCGATGAACAGAGGCGAGAACGTCAGCGAGATGATGGTCATCAGGTTGATGAGGATGTTCATCGACGGGCCGGACGTGTCCTTGAAAGGATCGCCGACGGTGTCGCCGACGACGGCCGCCTTGTGAGCAGCGGAACCCTTGCCGCCATGGGCGCCCTTCTCGATGTACTTCTTCGCATTGTCCCATGCGCCGCCGGCATTGCTCATGAAGATGGCGAGCAGCATGCCGGTGGAAACCGCGCCGGCGAGGAAACCGCCGAGCATGGCCGGGTCGATGCATCCGATGACGATCGGGATGATGACCGCAAGGACGCCCGGAAGCATCATCTTATGCAGGGCGGACTGGGTGGAAATGGCCACGCACTTGTCGTACTCGGGCTCGGCCTCGTACTCCATGATGCCCTTGATCTCGCGGAACTGGCGGCGAACCTCTTCGACCATGGCATGGGCCGCGTCGGACACGGCGCCCATCGTGAGGGCCGCGAACATGAACGGGACCATGGCGCCGACGAAGATGCCGGCAATGATCATCGGATCTGTGAGCGTCAGGCTGAAGTCCACGAAGGCATGATGCATGGTCGCCTGGTAGGAAACGAACAGCGAGATGGCAGACAGGCCCGCGGACGCGATGGCGAAGCCCTTGGCGATGGCGGCGGTGGTGTTGCCGACGGCATCGAGGGAGTCGGTGCGGTCGCGCACTTCCTCGGGCAGGCCGGCCATCTCGGCGATGCCGCCCGCGTTGTCGGCGACGGGGCCGTACGCGTCGACGCCGATGGTGATAGCGGTGTTGGAAAGCATGCCGGTGGCCGCGAGGGCGACGCCGAACAGGCCGACCGCGATGCCGCCCGTCGAGACGTCAACGCCCGGGAAGGCCATATTGCCGCAGATATACGCGCCGATGATGGCGAAGGCGACAAGGGCGATCGGGATGATCGTGGAAAGCATGCCCGTTGAGATGCCCTGGATGATATTGGTGGCCGCGCCCGTCTCGCAGGATTCGGCGATCTTCTTGACCGGGGCGTATTCGTCGGACGTGAAGTACTCGGTGGTCTTGCCGATGGCAAGGCCGGCGACCAGACCGCAGATCACGGAGCCGAAGAGCCAGATGGGCTGACCTTCGACGGACTGGCCGTTCCACAGCACGAAAATCGCGAGGATGGCGATGACCTCGAGCACGGCTGCGAGATAGGTGCCGCGGTTCAGGGCGGCGCCGAGAGCGGAGCCTTCCTTGGTGCGTACCGCGAACAGGCCCAGGACAGACGTCAGGATACCGCAGGACGCGATCATGACGGGTACCACGACGGCCCAGATCATGTCGATGCCGGAGAAATATCCGAGCGATGCGAAGGTGACCGCGAGGATCGTCGGCGCGATGATCGAGCCCGTGTAGGACTCGAACAGGTCGGCGCCCATGCCGGCGACGTCGCCCACGTTGTCGCCCACGTTGTCGGCGATGGTGGCGGGATTGCGGGGATCGTCCTCGGGGATGCCTGCTTCGACCTTGCCGACCAGGTCGGCGCCTACATCGGCGGCCTTGGTGTAGATTCCGCCGCCGACACGGGCGAAGAGAGCCACGGCGGAAGCGCCGGTGGCGAAGCCTTCGACCATGCCCACATGCTCATGCATGACATCGATCATGTCGATGTTGCCGAAGACGAGAAGGATGAGCCAGAGGGATAGGCCGAACAGCGCGAAGGACGCGACGCACAGGCCCATCGTCAGGCCGGACTTGAAGCTGATGTTGAGGGCCTTGGCAACGGATTCCTCGGCAGCATGCGCGGTACGCGTGTTGGCGCGCGTGGCGACATGCATGCCGACATAGCCGGCCGCAGCGGAAAGCGCGCCGCCGGTCACGAATGCCGCAGCCGTCCACGGAGACAGAGCGAGGCACATGACGACGGCCACGACGGCCATGAAGATGATGAGCAGCTTGTACTCGCTCAGAAGAAACGCCTTCGCCCCTTGCTGGATCTTCAGAGAGATGCTGTTCATCGAATCAGGGCCCGGGTCTTGGCTCAGGACCCAACGAGCCAGATAGCCCGCTACGCCCATGCCGATGAGCGCGCAGATCGGGGCCATCCATGCGACTGCTGTAGTCACGGGATTCCTCCTTGTCAGACGGATGTACCTGCATAGCTTGTATGCACAAGTTGTGAGTATACCATCTGAAGGCGTGGATTAACCGTTACCTGCGATATTCAGGATTTGCGCTCATCTGCGTCATCGAACGAATCGCGCACGAGATTCTCGCGCACCCATGCGATGTTCCCCTTGACCGTGGCGATAAGCTCGTCGACCGACGAGAACCTGATCATCGGACGCAGGAAGCGAACCGGTTCGACCTCGATCGAATCGCCGTAGATATCGCCTAAGAAATCGAGGATGTTGACCTCGCAGGTCGCTGTCGCCGCCTCGAAGGTCGGCGCAGCGCCGACGCTCATCGCGGCGCGATAGCGTGCGCCGTCGACCGTGGCCCAGGCGGCGTACACGCCTTCGCCGAGCGTCTGAAGCATGGCGGGAAGCTCGAGGTTCGCCGTGCGGAACCCCATGTCGGCCCCTTCTCCGCGCCCCTTGCGCACTTCGCCGTCGAAGACGTAGGGATGGCCCAGGAGCGCGGCGGCATCTTCGCAGCGGCCCTCGGCGAGCAGAAGGCGGATGCGCGTCGCCCTGATCGGACGGCCGTCAGCCCCCTTGAGCTCATGCGCGCAGATACGCGTGCCCCCGGCCGAAGCCCATGCTTCGAGATCGGCCACCGTGCCTGCCGCGCGCGCCCCGAAGCGGAAGTCGGCGCCGACATGCAGCGCATACGGCACGCAGCCGCCGAACGTCGCTTCCAGGAATTCGGCGGGAGCCTGCGCGGCGAAGTCCTCGGTGAACGTGAGCACGACCACGTAGTCGGCGCCCGTTTCGGCAAGCGCGCGCAGACGGCGTTCGTTTCCCATGAGCTTCTTCAAGCGATCGGCATGGAAGAGCTCGTCGGGATCGACGTCGAACGTAAGCGCGACGGCCGCGCCGCCCGATTTTCTCGCCGTCTCGATAGCCTGGTCGATAAGGAACCTATGTCCCAGATGCACGCCGTCGAAGACGCCGAAGGCGCAGGATGCGCCGGAGAGCAGGCCGCGCTCGACTGCTTCGGATGCATTAACGATGGGTGCCACGAAAAACTCCTTGCGAAAAGACGCAGCGAGGATGGGCCTGGCCACGAAACGGATCGGTTTCATAGAGCGCGACGAGCTCGTCGCGAAAGACGATGCAGCGCATGCCGAGCTCATGCGCATGCACGGCATCGGGATCGAGCGCGGCGAGCGGAAGAGGACGCCCGCATCTGATGGATTCGGCCATCCGCACGTCCACCTCCAACGCAGGAAAACCCAGAAGATCGACCGGATCGCATGCCGCCGCGATCCCTGAACGCCCGGCTTCTTCGAGCGATACGCAGGCTTCGATGCCCAGGCGTCCCGCACGTACGCGGCGCAAGGCGGACAGGTGGGCGGCGCTGCCGAGCTCGAGTCCTGCATCGCGCGCGATCGAGCGGATATACGTGCCCTTCGACACTTCGAGGCGCACATCCCAGAAGACGCGTCCCGCATCGTCCGTATCGATGGCCAGCAGATCGGCTGCACGCACCTCGACAGGACGAGCCTCGAGCTCGACGGCTTTTCCTCGGCGCGCGGCCTCGTATGCCTTCACCCCGTCTTTCTTGATGGCGGAATAGGCAGGCGGCATCTGCATGCGCGGACCGACGATGGACGCGAGGTATTCCTGCGCGAACGTCGCATCCGAGAGCTCGGGCGCGACGGCGGCCTGGCGGATGACCTCGCCCGCCGCATCGTCCGTATCGGTCTGGGCGCCGAACGCGATGCGCGCCTCGTACGTTTTGTCGTGATTCGTGAGGTACGCGTCAAGGCGCGACGCAGGGCCGACGCACACGGCGAGCACGCCTGTCGCAAGGGGGTCGAGCGTGCCCATATGGCCTACGCGGCGCTCGCCGAACATGCGACGGATACGATTGACCGCATCGTGCGACGACATGCCCTGCGGCTTATCGATGCCGATGACGAGCGAAAGCCCGCTTTGCCCCCTTTTCATGCGTCAGTCCAGCCCGCCTTCATCGAACAGACGATCGATCAGGCGCGGCACATCCTTCAGGGCCCCGTCGAGCGTTCCCTTGTAGGTGAAGCCCGCCGCGGCCTTGTGACCGCCGCCGCCGATGCGGCGCGCGAGGACGGACACGTCCACGTCGTCGCCCTTGGCGCGCAGGCTTCCGCGCACCTCGCCCTCCTGCTCCCGCAGAATGCAGGCGACCTGGATGCCCGCCATCGAACGAACCGTGTCGATAAGGGTCTCGGTATCCGACTTGACGGCGCCCGTGCGTTCCATGTCGCCACGCGTGACGAAGGATATCGCCCAACGGCCTGCGGGATCCTTGAAAAGGCGCGACAGCATGACGGCCTCGAGCGCGAACGAGGCCTCGCTGCGCGACTGATAGACGTTCTGGGAGGCATCGGCCGGGTTCGCGCCGCACCGAACCATCTCCATGGCGTAGCGAAACGCCTCGGCCGACGTGTTCTGGTATTGGAAACGGCCCGTGTCCGTCATGAGGGCCGTATAGCAGCAGATCGCGGATTCCCGAGGCGGCTCGATGCCGAACGCCCGTATGAGATCCCATACGAGCATGCCGCAGGCCGGCGCGTCGGGATCGGTGTACGAAAGCTCGGCCATCGTCGTGTCGACCGCATGATGGTCGATCGTGACGCGCACTCCTGCACGATCGTGCGCGGCAGCCGCATCTTTGATGCGCTCGATCGTCGGAACGTCAAGCGCGATGAAGGCATCCGGCGTCTCGTCGTAATCGCCCGCATAGATAAGCTCGTCGGCGCCCGGAAGGAACCGCAGGCCGGGCTCGATGGGAGCATCGGCCGCGAGCAGGCAGGTCGTCTTTTTGCCCAACATGCGCAACGCATGGGAAAGCCCTAGGGCGCTGCCGATGCAATCGCCATCCGGGCTTACATGGCCGCAGAGGGCAAAGGAATCGAGCGTACGGAGACGCTCGGCGATTTCCTCGATCGTGGTGTTCGTCTGGGGTGTGACGCTCATCGAGACCCCTCCTCGCAGGAAATGCCCTTCGAGCCAGAGGGCTTCCCGGCTGCATCCGCGCAGGCGGCCCGATCCGCATGCGCGGCATCGTCCGCGTCGGCGGTTTCGCATTCGGTTTCGGAAGGGACGGGTATGCGGCTTGCTTCGTGCGCGAGCGCTCGGGCGATGCGTTCGGCCTCGTCAACGCTCGGGTCGAGCAGGAAGCGCAGCTCCGGAGTCACGCGCCAGGTAAGACGCGCCCCCATAAGCGAACGGATGCGTCCACGGGCGGCGGAGAACCCCGCGGCCGCCTCTTCGTAGGTGCCGGGATCCGACGTGTAGAAGACATTGCAGTAGCTGCGATCGTAGCTGACCTCGCACCCCGTGATCGTCACGAGGCGAAGGCGTGGGTCGGATACTTCGAAGAGCAGGATATTCGCAAGGATCTCGCGCGCCTGCTCGTTCGTTTTCCTGTTGGCGTTCGACTGCTTCATTCATGCATCCTTATCAACGGGCCCGCCGTCCCCTGCAGACGCAAGGAACGGCGGACGAGATATCGACGCGCATGGCTTCAGGCGACCTTACGCGGTGCGCTCGACCTCTTCGACGCGATAGCCCTCGATGACGTCTCCGACTTTGATGTCCTGGTAGCCATCGACGCCGATGCCGCATTCGTAGCCCTGCTTGACGGTCTTGACATCGTCTTTGAAACGACGAAGCGACGAGATGTTGCCTTCGAAGATGACCGTGGAGTCGCGCACGATGCGGACGCGGTCGTCACGGGAGAGCTCGCCTTCGGTGATGTAGCAGCCGGCGATGTTGCCGACCTTCGGGACGCGGAACACGTCGCGCACCTCGGCCGAGCCGGTGTCTTTCTCGACGATGTCGGGCGACAGCATGCCGACGCGCGCGGCGTTGATGTCCTCGATAGCCTGATAGATGACGCGATACAGACGAACGTCGACCTTCTCGCGCTCGGCTGCTGCGCGCGCACCCGCGGTCGGGCGCACGTTGAAGCCGATGATGATCGCGTCGGATGCGGCGGCGAGCGTCACATCGGTCTCGGTCACGCCGCCCACGGCGGAATGGATGATGCTGATCTTGACCTCGGACTGATCCATCTTGGCGAACGCATCGCGCAGGGCTTCGATGGAACCCTGGACGTCGGCCTTGACGACGAGGTTGAGCTCGCTTTGGCCTTCTTCGATACGATTGAAGAGATCGTCGAGGCTGACGTGGCTGCGCGCCTCCTGCTCCTTGAGCCGCGCACGCAGGGCGCGTTCCTCGGCGAGCTTGCGGGCATCGCGCTCGTCCTCGAACACGCGGAACTCATCGCCTGCGGCAGGGACGCTCGACAGGCCGAGGACCTCGACCGGATCGGCCGGCAGGGCCTTCTTGGCGCGATTGCCGCGAGGATCGACGAGGGCGCGGACGCGGCCGTAGCTCTGGCCGGCCACGACGACATCGCCCGGGTTGAGCGTGCCGCGCTGCACGAGCACGGTCGCCACGGGACCGCGGCCCTTGTCGAGCTTGGATTCGATGACGAAGCCGGACGCGGTCGCATCGGGATTGGCTTTGAGCTCGAGCACGTCGGACTGAAGCAGGATGGTCTCGAGCAGATCGTCGATGCCCTCCTTCTTCTTGGCGGACACGTTCACGAACATGTTCTTGCCGCCCCATTCTTCAGGAATGACGTTGTATTCGACCAGTTCCTGGCGAACGCGGTCGGGATTCGCGCCGGGCTTGTCGATCTTGTTCACGGCGACGACGATAGGCACGCCCGCCGCCTCGGCATGATGGATCGCCTCGATGGTCTGCGGCATCACGCCGTCGTCGGCCGCAACGACCAGAACGACGACGTCGGTGACCTGAGCGCCGCGCGCACGCATGGCGGTGAACGCCTCGTGGCCCGGGGTGTCGATGAAAGTGACCTGACGGCCGTTGACCTCGACGACGGATGCGCCGATATGCTGGGTGATGCCGCCGGCCTCGGAAAGCGCGACACCCGAAGAACGGATGGCGTCGAGCAGCGATGTCTTGCCGTGGTCGACATGGCCCATGACCGTGACCACGGGCGGACGGGACTTGAGGTCTTCTTCCTTGTCGTTGAAGACCACCGAGTATTCCTCTTCAGGGGAGACGACGCGAACCTTGCGGCCCATGTCGTCGGCGATAAGCTCGATAAGCTCGTCGGACATGCTCTGGGTGACCGTCAGCACCTGGCCAAGCAGGAACAGGCGTTTGATGACGTCGCTCGAGGGAACGCCGAGAGCATCGGAGAAATCGCCGACCGTGGCGCCCTGGGCGATCTCGACGACGCTGTCGTCAAGCATGAGATCGGGATCGATGCCCTTCTCGATGGCTTCCTGGGCGATGCGTTCGCGCTGCTCGGCCTCGCGCTTCTCCTTGCGGCGACGGCGGCGGCCCTCTCCTTCGTTGCTCGTCGCGGCGGCGACGGCGGCGCGGGCTTCGGCAAGCACCTTGTCACGTTGGAGCTGCTCGACCTGCACGGCCATCTGCGCGTAGCGATCGTCCTTGGATGCCCCGGACACAAGCTCGGGAACCTCCGGCTCGAAATGATGTTCTGAGCGACGTCCGCCCTGTTTGCCGCGACGTCCACGGGACGCATCGGCAGCAGCCTGTCCGCGTCCGCGCGCAGGGGATGCCTTCTTGGTCTGAGCCTCGGCGTCGATGCGCGCCTTCTCGGATTCGATCTGGGAAAGCAGGGAATCGAACGACGAGCCCTTGCGCATGACCGGTGCCTTCTTGGCAGGCGCCGCGGCCTTGGCGGCCGGCGCGGAGGATGCGACCGATTTGCGCGAACCGCTGCGCAGGCGCTCTTCGACGGCGCGCTTCTTGGCGACCTCGGCGGCGATTTTGGCCGCACGGGCGTCGGCGGCGCGCTGGGCGCGGCGCTTCTCGGCCTCTTCCCGCTCGCGCTCCTTGGCGGCGCGGTTCTCCTCGATCTGGCGCGCAAGGCTCGAAAGGCCCGACGTCTCGGAGGCGACGACCTTCTTGGCCTGGGCGGCATGCGACGTCACCGTCGAAGGCGCGGACGCGTTCGAGCCGCGGCGGGCACGTTCGGCATCGCGCAGGGCGCGCTCGTGCTCGACCGCCTTGCGGCGCTCGGCCTCTTCGGCTTCCTTGCGACGATTCTCGGCCTCCTGCTCGGCTTCGATCGCTTCGGCGGCCTCCTTGTCGAGGCCGGCGGCCTTCGCTCCGATTTCAGGCGCCAGGGCCTTGCGGATCTTGTCGACGTACGGCTCCGCAAGCATGCTTGCATGGCTCTTTGCGGGAATCTTCATCTCTTGGATGCGCGCAAGGAGCTCTTTGCTGTCCATTCCGAATTCCTTGGCCAGCTCATGGACTCTCTTATTTGGCATTCAGTACCCCTCTCCTGCGCTATTCGAACTCGGCGTGAATGCCGCAATACCTGCTGCCCGGACGGGCGTGGTTCCTGCACGGAACGCCAGCCTCGGAGACGTAGGAGCAGAACTCGGTCTCCTCGTCCTCAGGCTCCTCGTCGATGAGGATATTGGTCTCGGGAACCATCTGCCCGGCATAGCTCGAGGATTTGATGTCGATATGCCAACCGGTCAAGCGGGCGGCGAGACGGGCGTTCTGGCCTTCCTTGCCGATGGCGAGGGAAAGCTGGTCGTCGGGGACGACGACGGTCGCATACTGCTTGTCCTCGTCGATCGTGACGCGGGTCACGCGGGCGGGGCTGAGCGCATTGGCGACGTACTTGGCCGGATCGTCGCTCCACTGGATGACGTCGACGCGTTCGTTGCGAAGCTCTTCGACGACCATGCGCACGCGGCTGCCCTTGGGGCCGACGCAGGCGCCGACCGGATCGAGATTGGATTCGCGGGAAGCCACGGCGACTTTGGAACGGGCGCCGGCCTCGCGGGCGATGGATTTGATCTCCACGACGCCGTCGTAGATTTCAGGCACCTCGATTTCGAAGAGGCGGCGGATCAGGCTCGGATGGGTGCGGGACACGACGATGGAGGGACGCGTCTGCTCGCCGCGCGCACGGGGCTCCATGGAGCGAGGATCGCGCACCTCGATGATGACGGTCTTGATGCGCTGGTTATGACGATAGCGCTCGCCTGCAGGAACTTCATTCTGCTCGTCAGGGAACCGCTTGAGATCGTAATGCGGCAGCTCGGCCTCGACGCCCTCGCGGATCTTGATGATGGTGAAATCAGGCGTGGTCTGCAGAACGGTGCCGCCGACGATGTCGTCGACGCGATCGCGGAACTCTTCGTAGATGCTCTGGCGACCGGCCTCGCGAACGATAGCGGCGATAACGCTCTTCGCATTCTGGGCGGCAGTGCGGCTCACGTTGGCGGGAGTCACGTCCTTTTCCTCGAAATCGGCGTATTCGCCGGTTTCCGGATCGGGCTCGCCGACGGGAACGAGCTCGTAGACGTAAATCCGACCCGTGGATCGATCGATCGTGACGCGCGCCTCCCATTCGAGGTCGAGAATGTTCTGATAGCTCTTGGCCAACGATGCCTCAAGACGCTCGATGAGGTAGAACTCGTCGATCTTGCGTTCATGGGCAAGCGCCTGGAGCGCGTCCATAAGTTCTGATGCCATGGATGATTCCTCCCTTTTCGTAAAGCGTGCCCTGCGGGCGCTATTTGAATTCGACGACGCCCTTGATGTGGGCGCGCTTGATGATCGAGAACGGAAGCACGACTTCGTCGCCGTCGACGGACAACCTGATAGCCCCGCCGTCTTCGGCAACTCCGAGCAGCGTGCCGCTGAAGCGGCTGCGTCCATCGACGGGTTCGGAACAGGTCGCATACACCTGCTCGCCGACCGCGGCTTCGAAATGCCCGCGCGTGCGCAGGGGCCTGTCGATGCCGGGCGAACTGACCTCGAGCGTGTAGGCGCCGGGGAACGGATCGATCTCGTCGAGGATTTCATTGATCCAAGCCTGCGCCGCCGCGATGTCGTCGAACACGATGCCCTGTTCGGTATCGATATAGACGCGGATGGTCGGCGCCTTGCGCGAACCCACCACTTCGATGGTGACGATTTCGATGCCCTCTTCGATCGCGCGCGGCTCGAGCGCTGCAAGAAGGCTCGCTTCCTTGGTCGTCAGCATTCGGTTCCTCCTATCCGGTCTCGTTCGTACGAATGGGCGATCAGGCCCTCATACAAAAAGAAAGCGGGACAAAGCCCACTTTCTCTCATCGAAAAAGTTGTATTCGCATTTCAGCGGATTCGTTTATACCACACCGAAGCGCGAGGTCGCAAGGATGCGTCTGTGATTCATAAACGACCCAAACGACTCGAACGACACACGAGACGCTATTCGGAGAAGAAGATCTTCATCTCGCGTTCGGCGGACTCGACGGAGTCGGAGCCATGGATGACGTTTTCATCCATGATCAGACCGAAGTCGCCGCGAATGGTGCCGGGAGCGGCATCGGCGGGATTGGTCGCGCCCATGAGGGTGCGCATCTTCTTCACGGCGCCTTCGCCGGAAACGATCATCTTCACGACCGGACCGCTCGTGATATAGCTGATGAGACCGTCGTAGAACGGCTTGTCCTCGTGCTCGGCGTAATTGGCCGCAGCCTGCGCGGGCGTGACGTTCGCAAGCTCCATGCGCTCGATGGCGAGGCCGGCACGCTCGATGCGGGCGATGATATCGCCCACGTGGCGATTGCGCACGGCATCGGGCTTGAGCATGGAGTAGGTCTTTTCGATTGCCATTCTTCTGTTCCCTTTCTTGGTTCCGTTCGTCAGACGTTACGCCTGAAGTTCATGAAGGTCGACGGTTAATTGGCAGTTGCGGCGTTGCTCGTCGGCTGCTGTTCGGCAGCGTCCGCATTGCCGCCCGCGGGAGCCCCCTGCTCCTGGGTCGCATCGGCACCCGCGACGGACGCGCCGCCCGCCTGCGCGCCGTCAGTGCCGGCAGGCTGCGCCGCGCCGGCGCCGTTGGCACCCTGCTCCACAGCGCCCGTGCCGGTCGGAGCGGAATTCGACGATGCCGCGGCGGAATCAGCCGTCGTGGACGACGAATCGGCCATGGACGGGAAATAGAGCTCCACGTCGGAAATCTTCCAGCTCACGAAATCGCGCACGAGGGTGACCTTGTACTGCACGTCTTCTCCGCCTTCGGCGGATGCGGTCACGTAGACCGTGGACGAAGACATGGAGCGTTCGACGCCGTTGACGGTAATGGAGTCATCCTGCACGACGCTCGCCATATCCTTTTCGACGGAATCGGAGCTCACGCCCTTCGCAAAATACTTGTCGGGGTTGGACGTATCGGCGAACAGGCCGGACACGACAGATTCCGCGGTCGGGAAACCATAGCCCTTGGCGTAGGCGAAGACCCCCAGGCCCGCGACGACGACGAGAAGCGCGAACAGGAAGACCGCTATCTTCAGGCCGACGTTGCGGCGCTTGCGATCCTGGCGAGCGATGCTCTTGGAGTATTTCTCCAACTCCTCGTCGCTCGCGTTGAAGAAGCGGTCGTCGCCGGAAGCGTAGTCGTCGTTGACGTCGTAGCCATATGCATCGGCGGGATAATGCACCGGATCGGGCTCGTACGCATCATGCGCGGGAGCCTGCGGCACCGACGCGGCGGTGACATCGAGGCCCGACATGTCAGGTTCGAAGGTTTCATCGTCATTGGCGACGATGGGCGCCATGGCGGCCGTGCCCGTGGCGACCGCAGTGGCGGCGCGGCTGTAATCGACGCTGGCCGAATCGCTTAGGAAGTACGTATGGTCGGCGAGCGCGGCCTCGAAGGCGTTCATGGCCTTCTGCATCTGATTGCATGCGACATAGGCCTGGCCGAGGTTCGCATACATCTTGTTGCGCGTGTCGGGATCCATATCGAACTGCAGGGCGCTTTCATATGACTGCACCGCATCGGCAGGACGATCGAGAGCCATGAAGCAGACGCCGAGGTTCAGAAGCGCCTTGGTGGGATCGGGATTGGACGGGTCCAAGGCCGCTTCGCGGAACGAAGCGCCCGCCTCTGCGTTCTTGCCCATCTTGAGCAGGGCGTTGCCCATGCCGAGATGCGCCTTGTAGCGAGAGGAGTACTTGGCGTCGGACGTCGCGATCTCGAATGCGGCGACGGCATCGTCGTACTTGCGCAGGGCGGCATAGGCCTTGCCGAGGTTGCAGTTGACGGCACCGCATGCATCGTACGAGCCGTCGGCCACCGACTGCTGATACGCATCGACGGCCGAATTGAAGTCATGCAAGCTCAGAAATGCATTTCCGATCTGGTGATAGAGGAAACCGAGGTCTCCCGGAGCCTTTTCGACCGCGTCGTCATTGAGGCACTCGACGTACGAGTCGATCGCCGCCTGATAGTCGCGGGCCGCATAAGCGGCCTTGGCGTTGTCGATGTAACGGTTTTCCATGTGCTCGTCTTTCTTCGCTCGGATAGGAATCCTCGAAACCCGAACCGAGGATCAATCGGCATTCTCGATGACGACGGATTCGATGACGTCGCCCACGCGCAGTTGGCCGATGACGTCTTTGCCTTCGATCGTCTGGCCGAACACGGTGTAGTTGGGGTCGAGGAAATGCTGGGCGCCGAGGCAGAGATAGAACTGCGAACCGGCGGAATCAGGCTGGGCCGAACGCGCCATCGCGAGCGCGCCGTCCTCGTGGGAATTGTTCGGATTGGTGGTGTATTCCTCTTTGATGGAATATCCCGGACCGCCCGTGCCCAGTCCGCCGAAGGGGCTGGACGCCTTGCGGACGACCTCTTCCGAGGAGAGCCCGCGCGTATTGGGGTCGCCGCCTTGGATCACGAAATTCGCCACATAGCGATGGAACTTCAAGCCGTCGTAGAAGCCCTTCCGGGCAAGCTCGACGAAATTACCCACATGAATAGGAGCATCGTTACCGGCCAGCTGGACACGGATGACACCCTTGGAGGTGGTGATGACGGCGACTTCCTTGCCATTGGGTTCATATGAAGGAGTATGCAAAGCCAAAGCGGATCTCCTGTCGGTAGTACGTTCGCGCAGCATGGCCGCGTGCACGCGTTTACATGCAGTGTGACAGTTTACCAGCTCTTGAAGGAAGCGTACGGAAAACTACAAGGAATACAGCCGTATGTCTGGAGAAGATGCGCACGTCCATGCGCCGAAAACGAAGGATGAAGGATTCGGACTCGCCCGCTTCGACGGGACATCGGATCGAAAGATGCGTCAAAAGACGCCCGAAGGAATGGCGCGGCGAAGCGACCTCGCCCTCCGCACGGTCGCGTCGGCAATGACGCGAAGCGGCATGGAGCGTATCCGCATTCCGGAAACGCGGGCCGGGAAAGAGGGTCGGAACGCATGGCCGGAAAACGAGAAAGGCCCCGCGCATGGCGGGGCCTTCGGTGCGCCGGGGCGCATGCGCGGGCGCGCTGGGCGAGCGCGGCGGCCCTGCCTCCCACGGGCTTTCCCCGCAGTACGTCGGGCGATG
>NZ_GG700630.1:1291-2541 GCF_000162875.1 Slackia exigua ATCC 700122 | reverse complement strand
GTTAGTAGTTACGGCCGCCGTTTACCGGGGCTTGGCTTCGGGCTTCGCTTTCGCTGACCCTTCCGCGTGACCTTCCGGCACCGGGCAGGCGTCAGACCCTATACGTCGCCTTGCGGCTTGGCAGAGTCCTGTGTTTTTGGTAAACAGTCGCCTGGGCCTATTCGCTGCGGCCGCCGCGGGCTCGGGGGGCTCGCCCCTCCACCCCCGGCGGCGCCCCTTCTCCCGAAGTTACGGGGCGGTTTTGCCGAGTTCCTTGGCCATGGTTCTCCCGAACGCCTCGGTATGCTCTACCCGCGCACCTGTGTCGGTTTAGGTACGGGCGCCGCCGGCCCTGCCTAGGGGTTTTTCTCGGAAGCATGGAATGAGCGGCTTCGCCTCGAGGGCTTCGTCTCGCGTCTCAGGCTCCGTGGGCCGCGGATTTGCCTGCGGCCCGCCCTACGCGCTTTCACGGGGACGTCCAGAACCCCGCCCGCCTATCCTCCTTCGTCGCCCCGTCGGTCCTAGCGGTCCGGCGGCGGTGCAGGAATGTCCGCCTGCTGGGCATCGGCTACGCCTCGCGGCCTCGCCTTAGCGCCCGACTGACCCTGGGGGGATTAGCCTCGCCCAGGAAACCTCGCGCTTACGGCGGAGGGGTTTCCCGCCCCTCTCTCGTTACTCATGCCTGCATTCTCGCTTCCGCGCGGTCCACCGCCGGTCGCCCCGGCGGCTTCGCCCCTGCGCGGAACGCTCCCCTACCGGCCGCGCCTTCTACGGCGCGGCCCCGCCGCTTCGGCTCCGCGCTTAGCCCCGTGTATTGTCGGCGCATGTCCACTCGACCAGTGAGCTGTTACGCACTCTTTGAATGCATGGCTGCTTCTAAGCCAACATCCTGGTTGTCTAGGCAAACGCACATCCTTTGCCACTCAGCGCGGAATTGGGGGCCTTAGCGGGCGGTCTGGGCTGTTCCCCTCTCGGCCGCGCGGCTTAGCCCGCGCGGCCTGACTCCCGGGGTGTCTGGTCGCGGCATTCGCAGTTCGGTCGGCTTCGGTAGGCGGTGAAGCCCCCTCGGCCGTCCGGCGCCCTACCTCCGCGATCCACCTCCCGAGGCTAGCCCTAAAGCTATTTCGGGGAGAACGAGATATCTCCGGGTTTGATTGGCCTTTCACCCCTACCCGCGGCTCATCCCCTCCGTTTTCAACCGAAGTGGGTTCGGCCCTCCACAGGGTCTTACCCCTGCTTCAGCCTGGCCGCGGGTAGATCACCCGGCTTCG
>NZ_GG700630.1:0-1191 GCF_000162875.1 Slackia exigua ATCC 700122 | reverse complement strand
TGTGTCGGTTTAGGTACGGGCGCCGCCGGCCCTGCCTAGGGAGTTTTTTCTCGGAAGCATGGAATGAGCGGCTTCGCCTCGAGGGCTTCGTCTCGCGTCTCAGGCTCCGTGGGCCGCGGATTTGCCTGCGGCCCGCCCTACGCGCTTTCACGGGGACGTCCAGAACCCCGCCCGCCTATCCTCCTTCGTCGCCCCGTCGGTCCTAGCGGTCCGGCGGCGGTGCAGGAATGTCCGCCTGCTGGGCATCGGCTACGCCTCGCGGCCTCGCCTTAGCGCCCGACTGACCCTGGGGGGATTAGCCTCGCCCAGGAAACCTCGCGCTTACGGCGGAGGGGTTTCCCGCCCCTCTCTCGTTACTCATGCCTGCATTCTCGCTTCCGCGCGGTCCACCGCCGGTCGCCCCGGCGGCTTCGCCCCTGCGCGGAACGCTCCCCTACCGGCCGCGCCCGAAAAAGGGCGCGGCCCCGCCGCTTCGGCTCCGCGCTTAGCCCCGTGTATTGTCGGCGCATGTCCACTCGACCAGTGAGCTGTTACGCACTCTTTGAATGCATGGCTGCTTCTAAGCCAACATCCTGGTTGTCTAGGCAAACGCACATCCTTTGCCACTCAGCGCGGAATTGGGGGCCTTAGCGGGCGGTCTGGGCTGTTCCCCTCTCGGCCGCGCGGCTTAGCCCGCGCGGCCTGACTCCCGGGGTGTCTGGTCGCGGCATTCGCAGTTCGGTCGGCTTCGGTAGGCGGTGAAGCCCCCTCGGCCGTCCGGCGCCCTACCTCCGCGATCCACCTCCCGAGGCTAGCCCTAAAGCTATTTCGGGGAGAACGAGATATCTCCGGGTTTGATTGGCCTTTCACCCCTACCCGCGGCTCATCCCCTCCGTTTTCAACCGAAGTGGGTTCGGCCCTCCACAGGGTCTTACCCCTGCTTCAGCCTGGCCGCGGGTAGATCACCCGGCTTCGCGTCTGCGGCGCGCGACTGGAAGGGTCGCCCTGTTCAGACTCGCTTTCGCTGCGGCTCGCCAATCGCTTGGCCTCGCCGCGCGCCGCAACTCGCAGGCTCATTCTACAAAAGGCACGCCGTCACGCCGCCTGCATAAGGGGCGCTCCGACTGCTTGTGGGCGCACGGTTTCAGGCGCTGTTTCACTCCCTCTCGGGGTGCTTTTCACCTTTCCCTCACGGTACTCGTCCACTATCGG
>NZ_GG700631.1:343276-665206 GCF_000162875.1 Slackia exigua ATCC 700122 | reverse complement strand
GAGGCGGGGATCACCCGGTCCCGTTCCGAACCCGGCAGTTAAGCCCGCCATCGCCCGACGTACTGCGGGGAAAGCCCGTGGGAGGCAGGGCCGCCGCGCTCGCCCAGCGCGCCCGTACGCGCGCCCCGGCGCACCGAAGGCCCCGCCATGCGCGGGGCCTTTCTCGTTCCCCGGCCCGCGCGCTCCGGAATACCGAAGGCCCCGCCTCTCGCGGGGCCTTTCTCGTTCCCGTTTCGGATCGGCGCTTCTCTTTCGCGCTCCCCCTCCATTGCCAATGCAAGATTCAATAGGTTCGACGCAAGACCTCGAACAAAGGAAATATATACCGCTATCAGGGGCGTATTACACTTTACGCAGAAAGCGCGATGCGTATCGGCGCAGGTTCGTTGCGAAGACGGAGGGTGTCGCATGATTACCGATCTTCGAATTGACGAAGCCCGTAAGCGGTTGTATTACGAAAAGGGCTATTGGCAAACGAAGACCCTGATCGACGTCTGGAACGAGGGACTCGAATCCCATCGGGACAATATCTACGTGAAGGATGGCGGCGGGCGTTTTCTTACCTATGGCGAGACCGATCTGCGCGCTTCCAAACTTGCGACCTGGCTTGAACGTCGAGGTGTCCGCAATGGCGATATCGTCAGCTTCCAAGTGCCTAAATGGGTCGAGTTCGCTGTGATCTACCTTGCGTGCTTGAAGGTCGGTGCCGTGATGCATCCCGTGGACGCGAACCTCTATGGCAAGCCGCTCCTGGCACTGCTCGACCGCGTTGCGCCGGTCGTGTTCATCACTCCTACCGAGTTCAAAGGCATGAGCTGCTCGGAATGCTGCGGCGCCATAGGCGGCATCTCGTCCATTCGGAGCATTCTGCTTATCGATCGCGAGTCGAAGGCTGCATTCGATGGCGCGGAACTGCTTTCCGATACGCTGGTGGCTGAGCAACCTTTCGAAAAGGCCGCCGAGTCAAGGTCCGATGAGGTTGCCTGTATTCTCGCCACCTCCGGTTCCACGGGATCGCCGAAGATGGTCTTGCATACGCATAACAACATTTTGTTTTCCGAACGCGCATATCTTTCGGTTCTCGATTTGAGGCCGCAGGACTGCATGTGGATGCCCTCGCCGCTCAATCATGCGACCGGTTTCTATCACGGTCTCATAGCGGCGTTCCTGCTTGGGAGCAGCGTGGCGTTGCAGCAGGAGTATTCGCCGTGCAAAGCGCTCGATTTCGTTCGCAGCAAGGGATGCACCTGGTCGCATGGGGCGACACCCTTCATCTACGACCTTCTCAAACTGCTTGAAGAACGGAACGTCAGAGACTATCCGCTGCGTCTCTATCTGTGCGGAGGGGCTCCTGTGCCTCAGTGGCTGATTTCGCGTGCCTATGAAAAGGGGATCCTTCTCTGCGAATCCTACGGTTCGACGGAAAGCTGTCCTCATGTCGTCGTTCCTCCTGAGAAATGCCTTGAATGGAACGGTCGGTGGTCAGGCATTCCTTACGAGGGCATAGAGGTTCGCGTCGTCGACCGCTCACGCAAAGCCGTTCCCTCCGGCATTCAGGGAGAAGAGGCTTCTCGAGGGCCGCATCAATTCGTCGGATACCTTAATGAGCCTGCGCGGACCGATGCCGCGCTGGATGTCGATGGATGGTTCTATAGCGGCGATTTGTGCATTGAGGATGACGAGGGACGCATTCGCATCACGGGAAGAATCAAGGATGTCATCATCCGCGGAGGAGAGAATATCTCTTCGAACGAGGTGGATTCCTTTCTCAACGGGTGTCCTGGCATCGGGGAGCATGTATCGATAGGGATGCCGGACGAACGGCTCGGCGAGAGAATCTGCACCTTCGTCGTGTCTCAGGGCGGGCTGCCGAGCCTCGATGAGGTGAAGGCCTATCTAGCGTCCAATCATGTGCCTAAGCGCGTTTGGCCGGAAAGGCTCGAGCCGATAGATTCCCTTCCCTACACGGCAACGGGGAAGGTGCGGAAGCATGTTCTGGCTGCCGAGTTGAAGAAGAGGATGGAGGAAGGGGGGGTGATGACGTGAAAAGCACCGAATACAGCGTCACCCGGTCGAGATCGACCTTCAAACCACGCGTTGCGCCAGACGACCTGCCTTTCTACGAGGCATCTGACGACTCGATCGCCATCGGGGTAAGCGGAGCGCTTCCCTCTGCGTACTCAGGGGATGCGCGCACGCCTGTCGTCGAGCCTGCGTACGTGGGTTTCTTCGATTCCGCCGAGGAAGCCCGGGATACGTCGTGCGAGTTTCTAAGCCTTGCCGATCTTCCGGAAGGCGTGAAGCTCGATTACGCGTTCGTGGGGAGCTTCAACAACAATGCCTTGAAGATCATCTGGGACATAGACGATGCAGCCTATTCGATCGATTGGGTTGCGTTGAAGTCGTTCACGGGAATGCAGCTGAAGTACGTCCTTCCGAAGAAGCGCTCTCCGCTCGTGTTCGCCTTCGCAGAAGAAGACGCCTTCGCATACTGCGACAAGGATCCTTGCATCGAGTGCAAGTTCCGTTGCAAGGTAGGGATGATTGCCTATTTGTCAATAGGCAATCTTGGAATCGTGCGCATGCCTCTGGATAGGATGGCAACCCCAATGCCGGCGTCTTCTTCGGGAATATAAATCATGAACAGGGAATTCTATGCAATCATTGCGTATCTCAATGATTCTTTCGCAAAACAGCTCACAGCATCAATTGGATATTTCCATCGTTCCAATACAAAATAGTCGCCGTAAGAGCTATTCAAGCTCGAGAAAAAAGTCGCGTGACCAAAAGGAGGATGTATGAATCCCAACGCGAAAATCTCCGATGAGCAGTTCGAGGCTTACCTGAAGCAGATTCGCGAGCTGGCCGAAGGCCCGTTCGATGAGATGCAGAAGGAAATCGAGGTCACGAACACGTTCCCGGAGGAGTTCTACGAACTCGCCAAGAAGAACGATCTGTATCGTTACTACCTGCCTTCCATATACGGAGGATGGGATCTTTCCGAGCTTGAAATTCTGCGTGTGCAGGAAGAATTCTCCCGCGGTCCTGGCGGAATGCGCATGCATCTTCATCATGCGGCCGACCTCAACTGGCGCATTCTCGATGATTACGGCACCAAGGAGCTTAAAGATCAGCTGATGGACAAGTTCCAGGACAAGTCCGTCTATATCAACTTCGCCCTGACCGAGCAGACCGGCGGCACGGGTGCCGACATCCACACCACCGCCATCAAGCAGGCCGACGGCACCTATCTCCTCAACGGCGAGAAGTGGCTGATCAGCCATACCGATTGCTCTGACTACACTTATGTCATCGCCGTCACCGACGAAAGCAAGGAGAAGGACGACCGCCTGTCCGCCTTCGTCGTTCCGAACGATGCTCCCGGCTTCGAAATCGTCCCGATGTCCCACATGATGGGCTGCCGCGGCGCAGGCCATGCCGGCCTGAAGTTCACCAACGTCAAGCTTGATCCCAAGTATCTGCTTGGCGTAGAGGGCCAGGGCATGGAAATCGCCATCCATTCGCTTTCCGTCTCTCGCGTCCATATCGCGTGCTCCAACCTCGGCATGGCCCAGCGCATGCTCGAGATCTCCCTTAAGCGCGCCAATGACCGCGTGACCTTCGGCAAGCCGATCGCCACTCGTCAGATGATCAAGCAGAAGATCGCCGAGATGCAGAAGATGATCCATGTCCTCCGCACCGCCATCTACGACTTCGCGCGCGACTACGACATCAACCCGACGAACGAGTACGTCACCGAGAAGGCCGCCATCTGCAAGCTCTTCTCCATCGACACCGTCAAGCTGGTTTCCGACGAGATGCTCGAGATCTTCGGCGGCGACGGCTACTTCGAGGACAGCCCCTACGGCCCGACCGAGCGTCTGTACCGCGACTGCCGCGCCATGTGGCTCGAAGAGGGCGCTCCCTGCGTCCAGCGCATCACCATCGCGCGTCAATGCCAGGACTTCGACGGCCAGATCAAGTACAACTTCTAATCCGTCACGGGAAGTCTTGTCTGGAACGGAATCGCAGAGGAGGGCTGACGGTCTCGTCGGTCCTCCTCCTTTGCATCGGGATGCATCAGTTCCCGTCACAGTTCTAAGGAGAAGATATGAGCAAGCCTCTTGAGGGAATCAAGGTAGTCGACCTCACGACCTTCCTGGCTACGCCGACCACCGGCCGTGCTCTGGGCGAGTGGGGCGCCGACGTCATCAAGATCGAGGCCGCCAAAGGCGATCCAGGTCGTGTGAACCAGGCCGTCGTGTTCGGCATGACGGCCGACGACGACGAGAATCTCGGCTTCGATATGGCGAACATGCACAAGCGTTTCATCAGCCTGAATCTCAAATCCGAAAAGGGACTCGAGGTTATGCATAAGCTGCTCGCCGAGGCCGACGTGTTCATCACCAACATGCGCGCCAAGTCTCTGGCGAAGATGGGCCTCGATTGGGAGAGCCTGCATGCTCGGTATCCTCGGCTCGTCATGGGCCATGGTCTCGGCTACGGCAAGAAGGGTCCCGAAAAGGATAACGCCGGATTCGATGTCACCTGCTACATGGGTCGCGGCGGCGTCTTCGGAACCACGGTGAACAAGGGCGACGCCCCTATGATCCCGACCAACGGCTACGGCGACTTCCAAGCCTCCATGTTCCTCGCATCCGGCATCCTCGCCGCCCTTATCGGTCGCGAGAAGACCGGTGCCGGCGATTACGTCACCTGCGCCTTGGAGCATGCTGCGATTTACGCGCTCTCTACCGGCATGGTTTCCGCGCAATACGGCAATCAGTATCCGAAGAGCCGTCGCGAGGTCAACAATCCGCTCAACAACGTCTTCCATTCCAAGGATGACAAGTGGGTCGTCCTCTGCCTTCCCGAATACAATCGCGATTGGCCGAGGGTCATGAAGCTCATCCATCGCGAAGACCTTGCCGAGCATCCCGATTATTCCGATGTCCAGGCTGTGAACAGCAAGGGCCTTGCCGGCGAGGTCACCGACATCCTCGATGAGGGATTCGCGCAGTTCACGCGCGACGAGCTGCTCGATATGTTCGGCAAGAACGATATGCCGTGCGAGCCTGCCCAGACGCCGCTCGATGTGTACGAGGATCAGAACGCACTTGTGAACGAATACATCAAGCAGGTCCCCTATCCCAAGGGCGGCCGCTGGTGCCCGACCGTGCCCGTCCAGTTCGAGCTGAACGAGACCGCCGAGCTTGAACCCACCGGAATGATGGGTTCTTCTACCGAGGCGGTCATGGTTGAGCTCGGGTACACCAAAGAAGAAATCGATGCGGCAATGGCCGATGGCTCCGTGTGCGGACCCGTCAAGCTTGCGGTTCTTCAGGGCAAGTAACCATTCGGGGCAGGTTGGGTGAACCGCCGCGTGCATTCATCCTGCGATTGCGCGATCCTTTGAGGACGAGGAGCCCTCCCGAGCAGGGAGGGCTCCTCGTCGTTTTTCATCAGAATGCCGAAATTGACCAGATATCATAGGTCTGGACAGCGGCATTCGCACCCTATCCATAATGCAAACGATATAATTCATGGAATACAGCCTTGCCTTGCATATTCCCGAGCCATGGGTGCGGGCGCGTTCGGCGCGGTGGAGCGAAAGGGGTTCTTTTGAATATCTCCCAGCTTCAATATTTCTGCAAGCTCGCAGAGCTGCAGCATTATACGAAGGCCGCTGAACAGCTGTATATCACGCAACCCACGCTCTCGAATTCCATTGCCCGGCTTGAAGAGGAGCTCGGGGTTCCGCTCTTCGAGAAGAGCGGAAGAAACGTCCGCCTGACGAAATACGGCAAGGAATTCAATAAGTACGCGACCAAAGCCCTGAATGCCCTTCACGAGGGCAGCGATATTCTCAAGGAACAGATCGGACAATACAGCGGCACGGTATCCGTCGGAACCATCTATACGATCCAAGACTGCTATATTCCTCAGTTGATCAGGGAGTTTCGTGCAAAGTTCGGTTCAGGTCCGCTCATCGACCTCTATCAAGGATTGACCAGAAGCTTGATCGAAGGTCTGGAAGCGGATGCGTACGACGTCGCCTTCACCGCATTCGTCGACGGCAAGGATCATCTTGCATTCGTGCCCGTGCTTCGTCAGAACCTCGTCGCCATCATTCGCAAGGACAATCCCCTCGCAGAAAAGCGCATGCTGTCCTTCGATGATTTCGACGGCCGCTCTCTTGTCACGTATCGCGAAGATACGTCCTTGGGCGGAGAGGTCAAATCCCTGCTCGAAAAGCACGACGTCGTGCCGAGCGAACGGTGCGACGATGAGATCACCCTCGCCTCTATCGTTGCGGCAGGAGAGAATTCCATCGGCTTAAGCCTCGATACGGTCGGCGCCTCGCTGTTCGACGAGCTGACTGTCAGGCCTGTCGAAGAGGTTCCGGATGGGTTCCATACGGTATATCTTGTATACAAGAAGGGGATCTATCGCAGTCCCACGGTCGAACATTTCATCGAGCTTGCCACGCAGATGAAATACGAGAAAGAATCTCCTCGAATCGACGCGAACCGATAAATGACGTTCGCCAGGACGCCGCGGGAAGCCGCTCATTTAAATGTCCTCCCGAAAGTCACCTATAAATTTACATAAATAAAGTCAATCAATTCGACGAAATACCGACATCCAATCCTATTGGCGCTCATTGCAGCCACCTCATATCATGAGACCAGGTTGGTATTTGATGCGGTTGTCCTGCGTAATTGCAGCGAATGCCAACCATGGGGTTCGGTACGGCTTGCAAGAAGGTCAAATCGATTAGGAGGAATGCTGTGAGCGCAGTTCAGAGGGCAACGAAGTATATGTTTGCCATCGCCACCGTATATATGTGCTATTTGACGCATGGCGTGCAGGCTATCATCTTCAGCCAGAATCAAGTTAATTTCTACACGCAGTGGGGCTTCACGGACGCCACGGCCGGTGCCGCGGCGGTCGCGATGGCGATCACCTGGACGGGCGTCGGCAAATTCGTCAGCGTTTGGATCGGTGGCGAGATTTCCGACCGTATCGGCCGCAAGATTCCTGCCGTCCTCGGTGCCGTCATGTATGTCGCCTGCTTCGCCATCATGCTCGTGAGCACCAACGTCACCGTCGCATGCGTAGCGGGCTTCCTTTCCGGCGTCGCCACGTCCGGCTTCTGGGATGGAGCGCTGTATCCGGCGATTGCCGAGGCCAATCCCAAGTATGCCGGTTCTTCCACCATCGGCATCAAGGCGGTCATCTCCGTTTCCGGCATCGCGTATCCTCTGCTTGCCGCCTGGAACGCCGGCGACTCCTGGCATATCAACATCATCATCCCGATCGTCATGTCGGTCATCTGCGTCGTCTTCGCCGCCCTTACCCCGTTCGTGTATGACGACGAGCGCAAGCAGAGCGTCGTCGATGACAGCAAATCCAAGAACGCCGCCGAGGCTGAGATTCAGGCCGCTAAGGACGCCATGCTCCGCACGCCTAACGGTCTTGAGAACTTCATCACCCTGTTCTTCGGCTTCGTGATCATGTTCATCATGTACGGCGCCCAGCAGTACTCCAAGCAGTTCGGCATCACGAACCTCGGTCTTGATCCCGTCGCCGCTGCCGGCTTGACGTCCATCTACACCGCCGGTTCCATCATCGCGGTTCTCTTCTGGGCTTTCATGATGGGCAAGCTTCGCTGGAATCCGCTCAAGGTCATCCTGATCGACTCGATTCTCGCCTCTGTGGCTCTGGCCGTCGTGATCCTGGCGCTTCCGCTCGGCATCGGTGCCGGTGCCGTCTACTTCGGCATCGCCGTACTCGGCTTCTCTGCCGCGGGCGGCATGCTCCAGACCGGCGTCACCCTGCGTCAGCTCATCGTTCCCGGTCCTCGTGGCCGCAACGTCGGAATGTACTACACGTTCATGGGCTTCGCCTCCGTGTTCCTTCCCTTCATCGTCGGTTCCATGACCACCGCCGTCGGAGAGGCGAGCGCCGTTTGGATCATGATGGTGCTGTTGCTCGCTGCCGCGATCCTCTCCATCCTCATGTGCCTGTATCTGGTTTCCCAGTACAAGAACCTCTTCGGCTATAGCGCCATGGAGCCCATGAAGGACTAGTCGGCATCGTAGTCGTACCGCCGATCGCCTAATCGAAGGAGGCTGCCGAAGAATCGGCGGCCTCCTTCCGTGCATCGGGGCCGAATCGTTCGAACGAATCTATGAGGGAGATGCGGCATGAGGAAGACTCGGCTCGTCGAGCATGCTTAGTCTCGCCGCCGAACAATGCGGCCGTAAGGCTCCTTGCGTTCATGCTGCGCGGTCATGCGCGCGGCAGTCGGCATCTGCCGTTGCTCGGCGGCGATTGCCGAAGCCATCACGCGGTGCACCTTGCGCCCGCGCGCGTCTATACTGAGTCGATCAAGGCGCATCAATCGAGAAAGGCAGCATCTATGAACAAAGCCGTCGTCACCGTCGTCGGAAAGGATGCCGTCGGCATCATCGCCCGCGTATGCACGTATCTGGCGGATCATCGCGTGAACGTGCTCGACATCTCCCAGACCATCCTCGACGGTTTCTTCAACATGATGATGGTCGTCGACGTGACCGATGCCGATGCCGAATTCTCGAGCATCGTCGAAGACCTTGAGGGCTTGGGCGAAGAAATCGGCGTGCGCATCCGCTGCCAGCGCGAGGAGATCTTCACCAAGATGCATCGCATCTAGCCGCGCGCAGCAAGCGCCGCCCGGCCTCCCACGCGCGAGGCGCCGTCATCCGAGGGCGGTTCCGTCTTCGCGCATCGTCCCCGCCAACCGAGAAGGAACGTTCATGCTGAATATCACCGAGGTCCATGAGACCAATCAGATGATCGAGCAGGAGAAGCTCGACGTTCGAACCATCACGATGGGCATCAGCCTGCTCGATTGCGCGGGCGACACCGTCGAAGAACTCGCTCAGGCCATCTACGGCAAAGTGACCGGCTGTGCGCAGGACCTCGTCTCGACCGGTCGTGCCATCGAACGCGATTACGGCATCCCTATCGTGAACAAGCGCATATCCGTCACGCCCGTCTCGCTCGTCGGCGCGCGCGTCTGCAAGGCGCCGGAGGACTACGTGCGGCTGTGCCACGCCCTCGACGATGCGGCAAAGGCCGCGGGCGTCAACTTTCTCGGCGGATATTCCGCTCTGGTCAGCAAAAGCATGACGAAATCCGATGAGCTGCTGATCCGCTCGATCCCCCAGGCGCTCGCCGAAACCGACTTCGTATGCTCGAGCGTCAACGTCGGCTCCACGAAGACGGGCATCGACATGGACGCCGTGCGCCTCATGGGCGATATCGTCAAGCAGACCGCTGAGGCCACGGCCGAACGCGACGGCCTCGGCTGCGCGAAGCTCGTCGTATTCTGCAACGCTCCCGACGACAATCCCTTCATGGCCGGCGCCTTCCACGGCGTGACCGAGGGCGACGTCGTCATCAACGTGGGCGTTTCGGGTCCTGGCGTGGTGAAGCGCGCGCTCGAGTCCGCTCGCGGCGAAAGCTTCGAGGTGCTGTGCGAAACCATCAAGCGCACGGCGTTCAAGGTGACGCGCGTCGGCCAGCTCGTGGCCCAGGAGGCGAGCCATCGTCTCGGCGTGCCGTTCGGCATCATCGATCTCTCGCTCGCGCCGACCCCGGCGGTGGGCGATAGCGTCGGGGAAATCCTCGAGGAGATAGGCCTCGAACAGGTGGGCGCCCCCGGCACCACGGCGGCCCTCGCGCTGTTGAACGACCAGGTCAAAAAAGGCGGCATCATGGCGTCGAGCTATGTCGGAGGTCTTTCCGGCGCTTTCATTCCCGTGTCCGAGGACAAGAACATGATCGACGCCGCGGCATCGGGCTGCCTGACCATCGAAAAGCTCGAGGCTATGACCTGCGTTTGCAGCGTCGGACTGGACATGATCGCGATCCCTGGCGACACGACGCCTGCGACCATCGCCGGCATCATCGCCGACGAGGCGGCCATCGGCATGATCAACCAGAAGACGACCGCGGTGCGCGTCATTCCCGTCGTCGGAAAAGGCGTCGGCGACGTCGCCGAGTTCGGCGGCCTGTTGGGGTACGCGCCCATCATCCCCGTCAACACGAAGAGCTGTGAGGCGTTCGTCAATCGCGGCGGCCGCATCCCGGCGCCGGTGCATTCGTTCAAGAACTAGGAACGGTCTGGGCGATGGAAGGGCGCGATCTTAAGGAGGACGCGGCTGCGCGGGCGCGCGTTTCGGCGCTGGGCGCTCCCTATGCATGGGTCGAAACCCTCGACGATCCGCGCCTCGATGCGTTCGCGTGTCTGACCGAGGTCCAGCTCCGCAACAAGCTCGAACCTGAGAAAGGCGTTTTCATCGCCGAGAGCATCAAAGTGATCGATCGCGCATTGGATGCGGGCATGGTTCCCGTTTCGGTCCTGATGACGCCCGAATGGCTGGATGCGGCGGCTCCGACCGTCGCGCGCATCCAGAAAGCTTCGAAGCCTGCGCCGACCTTGCGTGGCGGCGTTTCGGGCGGAGGCGTTTCGGCGCGGGCGGCTTCATGCGGGGGCGATGACGCGGAAGGGTCCTCGGCGTGCACGCCCGTGTTCGTGGCTCCCGTCGAGGAGCTGAAGCGCTTGACCGGCTTCGCGCTCACGCGCGGCATCCTCTGCGCCATGCGACGCCCGAAGCTGTCGAGCGTCGAAGAGCTGTTGGCGGGCGTTCATCCCGGCGGCGCGCGCAGGATCGCCATGCTCGAAGGCATCGTCGACCACACGAACGTCGGGGCGATCTTCCGCTCGGCCGCCGCTCTCGGCGTGGATGCCGTGCTCGTCGCTCCGACGTGCTGCGACCCTCTGTATCGCCGATCGGTGCGCGTATCCATGGGAACGGTGTTCCAGGTTCCATGGACGCGCATCGGCAATGACGCGCATGATTGGCCGCGCGCCGGGCTCGAGGAACTGCATCGCCTGGGATACGCCACGGCCGCCATGGCGCTTTCGGACGATTCCATTCCGCTCGATGACGCACGGCTTGCAGCGTGCGAAAGGCTCGCGCTCGTGTTCGGCACCGAGGGTGACGGCTTGACGGCCCGCACGATCGAGGGGTGCGATTACACGGTGCGGATCCCGATGGCGCATCACGTCGACAGCCTGAACGTCGCTGCGGCATCGGCCGTCGCGTTCTGGGAGCTGTGCCGGTAGAGAGGGGGAAGATCCTCATGCTGTTCGAAGATGCCTTGGGCATACGTAAAGTCGCGGTCTCGAGAGACCGGGTCGAGCTCGAGATGGATATCGTTCCCACTCTGTTTCAGCCGCACGGATTCCTGCATGGGGGCGCAACGCTTTCGCTGCTCGAGACCGCGGCAAGCATAGGGGCTGACGAACGGGCCGATTTCACCCGCGAAATGAGCTTCGGCACCAGGGCCGATATCCGGCATCGAAAGCCGGGGAAGCACGGCGTGCTGCATGGCGTTGCCGAATTTCTGGACGAGGAGGAGTATGCCCCGGGTGCCCGCAGGCAGACCTGGCGCGTGACGGCTTGCGACGATGCGGGCGACGTCGTCTCCGAAGGGACGTTCCAGACCAAGATCGTCACCATCGAGTATTTCGAGCGGAAGAATCATTCCGGCAGAGACGGCCGATGACGTGTGGTCGGACCGCTTTTCCGATGCGCCGATCGGTTCAGCCTCCCGCATGCGGGCCCTTTGCGACGAGTGCGGCGTCGGGCAGGGTCTCGTTGGTTCCAACGCCCGCATGCGGGCTCTTTGCGGTGATGCGGACCGCGTGTGTTCCATGCTGATAGAATCGGGATGCAATCAGAAACCGTCTTCGACGCTTCTCGGGACGGCGCATACCAGAAGGGAACGCTATGGTTCTTTCGGACCGCGATATCAAAGACCAGATGAGCAAGGGCCGCATCGTCATCGAACCGCTGGTCGAGGACAATATCCAGCCTGCATCCGTCGACGTGCGCCTCGGGTCGAATTTCCGCATCTTCCGCAATTCGTCGCATGCGTTCATCGATCCCCTGACTGACCAGCCGGGCCTCACCGAATCCATCGACGTCGCCCCTGGCGGCACGTTCATCCTGCAGCCGGGGCAGTTCGCGCTCGGCACCACGCTCGAGCGCATCGCCGTGCCCGATGATATCCTGGGCAAGCTTGAAGGGAAATCATCGCTCGGGCGTCTCGGCCTCATGATCCACTCGACGGCCGGTTACGTCGATCCCGGTTGGGAGGGGGAGATCACGCTCGAGCTTTCCAACGTGGCCACGCTCCCCATCGTCCTGCATCCGGGCATGCGTATCGGCCAGATGTCGTTCGAACGCATGACCTCGCCGGTCGAGCGTCCGTACGGCAGCGCGGGCCTCGGCAGCCACTACCAGGGGCAATCGGGGGCTTCTCCCGCTCATCGCCTCTAAGGGCATTTACGTAAGGGCATCTTCGAAGATTGCAGAAAAATCGACGGCCGCCTCGGTGCGAAGCGGCCGTCGATGGTGTTTCCTCTGTGCGTCAACGAGCGCGAATCTAATGCTTCTTCAGCACCCTTGTACCTGCAGCCGTGCCGATGGCCGCTGCGGCGATGAGCGCCGTCGCGACGAACGGCAGGGAGCTCATCGGATCGCCCGTCCGAGGCATCGTTCCGCTAGACGTGGTCTTGGTTGCGGTTTGAGTCGTGGGGGCGGGGGATTTCGCCTCAGGCTTCTTTTCGGGCGTCTTCGGATCGCTCGGAGCCTTGACGGTATACGCCAGCTTCGGAATATCGAAGTCTTCCGCTGCACCCTGAACGCCCGCGGAATTGACGGGCAAAAGCGTCGCCTTGGTGTTGGTGGCAAGCTCGTAGTCGCCCGGCTCGGTTGGAGCCTTCGCCAACGCGACGTCGTATGTCAGCTTCACGGGCGCGAAGTTGGAGATCGGCTCGCGCGCGGTGAACTCGTAGGCATCCGCATCCGCATCGTACGTCAGGGTGAAACGTGCATTCGGGGATCCCGTGCTATGGAAGCTCCAGGCGTTCTCGCTCTCTTTCGTGGCTTCGAGCTGCTCGTCGCCGACGCTGACCGTCGCCGTTCCGGGAACGAAGTCGAAATCGTAGCTTTCGCCCTTGCCCATGGAGTCGGTGATCTTCGACCCGGCGCCGCAAGCGTACAGGATGTTGTTGGCGATCTGCGTGAAGTCGAGCGGCATGCCTCCGTTGAGCTGGTTCATGAACTTGACGGAGAAGTCGGAATCGTCGCCTGTGCGCACGGCGTAGCAGGCGTAGCCTTCGCCCTTCAGAGCCTGCCATACGGTGTAGGCTTCATAAACCGCACGGTCAGGCGCCATGGCATGGTCGGCCTGGGTACCGTGCTCGATGAAGGCGAAGCTTGGATCGGTGATGGCGCCCGTCGCGGGATCTTTCACTATGCTCGTGGCATCGTTGCCGTAGGTCTTGAAGTCGCGCGCATACGTATCGCCGTCGTTCGCAACCCATTCGACGAGGTGGGCATAGTAGGTGTCCCAGTCGCCGTAGGGCATGGCATAGGTGGCCGAGCCAGGCGTGCGCGCCTGGCGCCATTCGTCGATCATGCCGAAGTACACGAAGTTTTTCGGATCGATCTCGCTTGCGGCCTGCTGAGACGTCGGATCGGTGTACGAATACTGGTAGTAGATGTCCTTGACCATGCCGTCTTCAGCCGTGAACAGGCGCGTCAGGCCATCGCTCACCAAGATGACATGCTTGCGGTTCGCGGGCGTATCCGTATCCGCATCAAGCATGGCTTTGGCTTTGGCGAGGCCGTCCTGCATGTTCGTGCCGGACTTCAGATCGCCCGTGTAGCCTCCCGCGATGGCCCCCTTGAACGCATCGACGTTGCCGGCGTTCAGCTCCGAGAGATCCTTTTCCACATGGCCGTCGCCCCTGAACGACACGACGCCCACCTTCACCTGGTCGGCGCCTGCCACTTCGGCGACGAGTTTGTCAAGCGTCGCCTTGGCGTCGTTGATGGCGTCGTCTCCGCAGCTTGAATTGTCCACGACGAACACGATGTCGGATGAAAGCTTGGCCTCGGAGCTCGGTAGCTGGAGCGTGACGCGGGCGGTCTTGCCCTCGTCGACCCACGTTGCCGTCTTCGATTTGGAAATCGTCCAGGTGCCGGCATCCGCCCATGCGTGTGCCGGAAGCGCGATGAAGAGGGCGGCGCCCAGCATGGCAGCGCATGCGAGGGCCAGAATCCCCTTCTGGCGCAGTGACGGTATGGTCTTCCTCATTGCGTCCTCTCTTCTCCTATGAATATCCCTGCGGTGTAGACCGATGCGTGCATTGTACGCCTCGATGACGATGAAATGTTCAAGGAATGGCTGTTCGCTGCATATTTTCGGGGTGCATTTCGGAGTTCATTGCGCGCTGAACGGATGCGAAGGCGCGGAATCGATCTATGCGGAACGGTTCGCATGATGAAGGGGAGGCGCATCGCCGAGGCAGAGAGGCGCATGGCGTGCGTTCGCCCGTCGTCTGCTACCATGGGCGCATCATGATTCCACGTGGGGAGGCGCCGTGAGCATACGCAACGAACGGGGCGAGCTCATCGCTCTCGAACCTCTCCTTATCGGCTCGTCGGTATCCCTCTTCTTCCTGTGTGCCTTCGTGGGTCATTCAGGGCCTCTCTCGCAGGTCATCGGCGATGCGGCGTTCCTATGCCTGATCGCCGGCGTCGTCGCCGGATTGGCGATGGCCGCCGCGGTCGTCGTCGCGTGGAGCTTCGGGTCGCATCGCGGATCGATGCCCGTGGCTACCATCCACGGACGTATGGGGCTGATCGTGGCTGCAGTCATGCTGCCGATCGTCGGCTGCTCGTTCGCCCTGCCGAATCCTGGATTCGTGCCCGCGATCATTGTCGGAGGCCTTTTCTGCGGTATCGGCATCGCGCTCCATCTCGCCTTATGGGGTGCCATCTACTCGACGTTCGTCCCGCAGACGATCCTTTTGAACGCATCGGTGTCCTACCTCATGGCATCGATCGCCCAGGGTGCGTTCCTTGCGAGCCCTCTCGCGCTTTCGGGTGCGGACGGCATCTCGGTTCTTGTCGTGGCCGACGCCGCGGCCGGCCTCTGCATGGCCGCGGAGCTTCGGCGGGGCGCATCCTCGCGCTTTCGCGATGGCGAAGCCGTCTCCGATGCTCCCGCTTCGACGCATGCGTCCGATCCTCCTCGGGGCATCCTGGCGCGCGCATCCTTCGTCACGTTGGCCAAGATCCTGTGGAAGCCTCTGGCAGGCGCGATGATCGTCGCATTCATCCTCGGGCTGATCTGGAATCCCGCGCCTGCCGGGGAAGGATCGGGCTCCGAAGCGGGTACGCTTTGGGGCGCGGTTTCGGGCCCTCTGCTCGCGGTGGGCGTCATCGTGCTGCTGCTGAGGCGCAGCCCGCGGGAATTCACGCTCCACTCCATGCAGAGCGTGCTTCTTCCCGCCTCGGTCACGGCGATCTATCCTATCGTCACGAATGTGGCCATGGCGTTCGAGGGCGATACGCGGACCCCGCGCGAAATCGAGAAGGATGCGGCGGCGCGCTATCTTGGGGAGCGGACCCGCCTTGTCGTCGATCGGTTCGGGCTTACGGGCAGGGAGGCCGAGGTTCTCGGCTATCTCTGCCGCGGTTTCAGCCAGGCGTATATCGCGCGGGAACTCTAGCCTGCGAACGCCGGGCAGTTCGACGACTGCCGGGTTCAGGCCGTACGCTACGGCGGCGGGACGGCGAGCATGGCGGGCCAAGCGCTCGCGGATATTTCCGCGGCCATCCATCGCGTCTTCGACGTGGCATCCGATGCGTCCGTGACCATGAGCGCCGCTGTGTCCAATATCTCGGGCGCGACCTTTCCCTTCTTCAAGCGGGCAGGGGTCCAGCGCTTCGACATGGAGATGATGGCCCTGTTCCAGCCCATTTTCTCGCGATGCAACAACGTCGATGCCTTCGATTTCTTCGTCATAGCGTGCGACAGCTTCCTTCATGCGTATGCGAACGACACGCTCGGACTCGTGCTCGCCTGCGGGGTAGGAGGCGTGTCGATACAGGATTTCCGCAGAAGCTGTCTTGCAGCGGCCGGGTCGGACGCCGTGCACGTCTCGTTTCTGAAGGCCGACAAGGGCGATCTTCCGTCTCCCGACGAGACGGCAGCCCAGGAGGCGCAGGCGCGCGAGGTCCTCGGCGCCGCCGGATTCGTCGAATGCCTGCCGATGCGGTTCGCGAGGCCCGGGCATGAGGATCGGTTCCTCGCATCGTATGCGGCGGGTGCCGACGTACTCGCGTTCGGCCTGGGGGCCGAAACGCGTTTCGGCGGGATCGTGAGCACGAACACGTCGGATTTCGACACGTACGCGAACCATTCGACGGACTATACGAAAATCACCGTCGCCACAAGGAAGGCGTGAACGCCGGATCCTTCTCGTTTCAAATGGCATTGCATGCATGACATATATGTCGTACGTTCTGAATAGGCGAATCGACATAGGCGCGAAATGCAGGCATCGTCACGTATTTTCCCTCTTTTCGACACCGTTCTGTTTACGTATCATGTATGACGTCGTCTGCGTGGACGAAGCGCGCACTGCGCTTTTCCGTGCGGACGACCGAGCCGTTCGATCGAAGCAGAAGGGATACTCCAGCATGAGCGCTTACGAAAAAGCACGCTGGTTGAACGCGCGCATGTTCCGCACGCTCGGCATCGCTGCTTTGTCGGCCCTGATCGCCGCATCGCTTTCTCCGATAGCAGGCGCATCTACATCGACGAAAGCATATGCCGACGACCCGTCCACGGCAGAGTCTTGGGTGCAGGACTACAAGCAATTCCAAGGCCGCGATACCGTGTCCGACATCACCTGGTTCGATTTCACGGGCGCGACGAACACCACTGCGGTCGCTCCGCGTAACGACCGCGCGCTGTCGGTCGGCACGACATGGGAAAAGGAGCTTTCTCCCGATTACGTCGTGCATGTCGAGGTCGTGGGCCTCAAGCCCTTCGATGCCACCGACACTTTCAAGGCTCGAGTGAAAGGCACAGCCGATGCGGCCCTCTACGACGAGAACGCAATCAATCGATACCGGGACGGCCAGCCTGCCGACGTCGTCTTTTCCAAGCAGGATTCCTATTCCCTTCTGAAGACCTACGGCGTTACGGTTCCGGGAACCCCGGTCATCCGCCCCAATAAGGACGGCGGCAACATAGGAGTTCAACTCAAGGTTTCCGCCACCTATCGCGGTGAACCCGTCAAGCTCGACATGATTGTCGCCTCGGGCGAAGAGGCCAATTCCGAGGAGAAGGAGATCTACACGACCGACGGCGAGCCGTGGGAGCTTCTCACTCAGGTTTCCGACGATACGACCGAAGTTTCCTATAAACCGTTGACGTACAACACGGGCATGTGGATATCCAATGCCCAGTATCCGGCGCGATACTGGGGCAATCTCAATCCGGCAGCTTCCGCGCATTCCATTGCGGACACCCACGGCGCGATCGGCGGCACCCAGACCTTCGGCGACGGCATCGGCACGCAGGTGTTCGGCCCTGTCATGACGGCGCAGAACGGAGCCATTCCCGCAGGTTGGCAGAAATACGACGCCAACGGCAACAACAGGCTGCGTTACTCGCTGCCCGTGGTCGTCGCTCGCGATGTCAGCAATATAGGGATCTACGTCAATTCGCGCGGGGCCCAGAGCACCATGCTCGGCATGGTGCTGAACGACGAGGGCGACGCTCCCGCATCGTACGGCGAGGCCACGCATGTCATCAATCTCAAGGGAGACATGCCGTATCTGGGTTCCGTACGTCCTGATATGGGCATAAAGAACGCGGATTCCACGGCATGGACCTCTGATGACGATACGGGCGACGCGGACGAAGGCGAAGGGCAGCTGATGAACGGCGGCACGTATGCCGTTTACCGCGCTTCGGACGATACCTATGAGCTTACGGTCCAGGCGCATCCTGGAGCAACGGGCAAGGCCTATGCCAAGGGTTGGGTGGACTTCAACAACAACGGCACGTTCGACGAGGGCGAAGGGTCCGACGCAGCCGAGGTCACGGCAGACGGGGATCTCAAGCTGAAGTTCACGGACATCAAGCAGAACGTCGACACGAGCATCACGGAATTGGGTACGCGCGTACGCATCTCTCGTGACGCTAAAGACGTGGAGTCGCCTACAGGCCAGGCATTCTCCGGCGAGGTCGAGGATTTTCTCGTCCAGGTGACCGTTCCGCCGCGCGGCTCGCTCGAAAAGACATCCGCCAAGCAGGGCAAGCCTCAGACGGCGACCGTGGCGTTCTCTTCCTACGGCATGCTCGATCATAGCACCGATGCCAATTCGATCAACGAAGCGTCGGCTCCCGTTATGGTGAAGCCCGACGGCACGATCGTCCAAACATCTGAACTTGATGGAGACGGCTATTATGCCGTGAGCGGCGAAGGCAGATACAAGATCGAAGCGTCCGGCAAAGACGTGAAGGCCACATTCGTGCCCGAACGCGGCTTCGCAGGCCCGGCACAAGGCATCGCGATCCGTCGCGTTGACGCTAATGGCCAGACCACAGGTTGGAAGAGCACGAATGATGCGCTTGAGAACGTGAGCTACGCTTCCACGATGGACGGCATGTTCGTTCCTACGGTCGTGCCGCTTGCGCCTGTGGCTCTCCCGGCGACTTCCGAAGACATTCAGGGAAAGCCCCAGTCCGGCAAACCTTCCTTCTCATCCGAAGACGAATCCGTCGCGTCGATGGATTCCTCGACGCTTACGCTCGTCGATCCTGACGGCAACGAGGTCAAGACCCTCGCGGTGAAAGACGAGGGCGCGTACGGACTCCATTCTGACGGCACCGTCGTTTTCACTCCCGAGCCTGGGTTCACCGGCAAGGCTTCGGGTGTCAAGGTACAGATGAAAGACTCGCTCGGAAATGCTGCGCAAACCACGTATACGCCGTTCGTCAATCCGGTCGTGCCTACGGCTCAGGGAGCCTCTTCGACGGGAGAGCAGGGCATGAAGCAGCAAGGCACCGTCGCGTTCACGGCCGGTGTGGGCAAGAATTCCGACGGCACCACCGGTACGGTCGATCTCGATCCGGCCACGGCGACCCTCATCGATGGCAGCGGCAACCCGGTGAGCTCGCTGACGATTCCTCATGAAGGTACGTATAAGATCGAAACCACGCAGGATGGCAACGTTACCGTGTCGTTCACACCCGAAGTCGCTTTCACGGGAAAGGCCACTGGCGTCACGGTTCAGATGAAGGATAAGAACGGCACGCCCGCCACGGCGAAGTACCTGCCGACGGTCATTCCAGTCGCTCCTTCAGGCAATGATGTCGTGAGCAGCGATATCCAGGGTCAGCCTCAGACGGGCACGCCCACGTTCAAAGGCGGAAACGATGAAGTCGGCATTGACGAGAACGTTCCTCCCATGATCGTCGACAAAGACGGCAGTCTCGTCGAGTCTCTCGTTGCGGCCGGCGAAGGCGCCTACCGTATCGATACGAATACGGGCACTGTCACGTTCTCTCCGGAGCCCAGCTTCACGGGGAAGGCTGCCGGCATCACGGTTCAGCGCACGGATATTGTCGGCAACAAGGTAACGGCGACGTATACCCCGACGGTCATTCCCGTTACGCCCGCGGGCACGCCTGCCACCTCTACAGGCAAGCAGGGCCTGCCTCAGACCGGTACGCCCACGTTCGCTCCCGGTACGGTGAATGTCGGCGGCGTCGATAAATCGGTGCCGCTCGATCCTTCCACGTTGACGCTCGTCGACGGCGATGGGAACGAGACCGATAAGGTTACGGTCGATGGGGAGGGTTCGTACGTCCTGAACTCCGACGGATCCATAACGTTCACGCCGAATCCCAGCTTCACGGGGACGGCTACCGGCGTCAAAGTCCAGATGAAGGACAAGAACGGAACGCCTGCGACCGCTATGTACACACCGACGGTCACTCCTGTCACACCCAAGGGCACCGATGTGACCTCGACCGGTAAAAAAGGGCAGCCTCAGATGGGAACCCCCGTCTTCACGCCCGGCGATCCGGATGTCCCCGTCACCATTTCCGCCGGCAATCCGGCGAAACTTGTGGTGAACGGCGTGCCGAGCGATGAGACCGCCGTTCCTGCGCTTGATGCGAAGGGCAACGAGGTCGGCACCTATACGATCGATCCGGCCACAGGCACGGTGACGTTCACGCCGCATGCCGACTTCGTCGGCACGCCTGTTCCTGCAACGGTCCAGGCGCTCGATGCGAACGGGACGCCCGTGACCGCCACCTATACGCCGACGGTCGTCGATGAGCCGAATCCCGTTCAGCCGGATGACAAGAATCCGAGCAAGAAGCCTCAGGGTGCTTCTTCTACCGAGCAGGGTGGCAAGAAGGTCGCTCAGCAGAAGACTTCATCAAGTTCGTCAGGGTCTAAGATTCCGAAGACCGGCGATTCCCTGCCCCTGACGGCTCTCGCGGGTGTCGCGATCGCTTCCGGCGCCGCTTCTGCGGCCATCATCGCATGGCGCAGGCAGGAACGTCGCTCAGATAGAAGCATCTGACGGTGGCGGCATCGGACGGGGAGCAATCGGCTCGGCATGTCCGACGTGACAGACTAGAGTGAAGGCTGGGGCCTGAAGCGGATGCCGTTTCAGGCCCTGCGGCTTTAATAAGGGTGGCTGAATCCGCAACGTCGACATCGTGATTACGGTCTGTGAAGCCGTGACGGCTGAATGGCCCGGTGCAGTCGCACTCTTCATGCAGGAATGGCTTGGCATGGTTGCGCTCTTCACGTCGAGTCTGTGAATCCTGCGGCGCTGCCCTTGTTGGCCGCATGCGCGCCGTTGCAGCCGCGTCGATCTAGGCTCTTTTATGGAAGTCGCTGATGAGTTCCTGGCGGTTCGCCATGCCGGTCTTCTTCAGGATGTTGTGCACGTGCACCTTCACGGTGCTGAGCGCGATGCTCATGGTCGAGGCGATGTTCTGGTTGTCCTTGCCGAGCAGCACCTGCGTGAGCACTTCCTGCTCTTTGTTGGAAAGCCTGTAATGGTCGGCGTATGCCTCCATGCCGTCGTTGATGAAGGCGGTCAAACGATCGCTTTCGGTGACCGGAGGCCTGCGGAAATGCAGGTTGAGCACGCGCAGATCGGCGTTCACCGAGTAGAGGGCGCACCAGAGCATGAGCATGTTCTCCATCGGATTGCGCTCGGGGAAGATGAAGATCGTGCCCTTGACGAACTCCGGCGCTTCCACGACGAACATGAGCATGACGTTTTCGAAGACGACGGCGGCGCCCAGGATGAACATGCCCCAGAACAGCTTTCCCTTCTTCTTGGCTTGGCCGCGCATGGCTCCCGTCGAGCGGGCCGTCTGGTATACAGCGAAGCCGAGCGTCCAGAACAGGAAGACTCCGCGCATCGAGACGAATACGAACTCATGCACGTTTCCATGGGGGATGGCGAGTTCGACGATCACGCTTCCGAGCGCGAATGCCACGCCGGGCGCGATGAGCATCGCGCGGTTCTTCACTTCGAAGAAATCGCAGACCATAAGCCACAGGGGGACGAACACGCCCGCACCGGTCAGAATCATGCCGTACGGCTGCCCGACCAGATAGATATAGGCTCCGCGTTCGCTGAGCTGGTCGAGGGAATGGCGTAGGAGGAAATCGTCCTGGAACACCACGGCAACGTCGAAGAAATAGAAGAGGAAGGCGATCGCCGCAAGTAGATAGACGCGTCTTCGCGACACCACGTAGGTGGAGAGGCTCAGAGCCGCGGCCATGACCGCGATGAGAAGAATCACGAGCGTGTAATAGAACAGCGCTAGGTTGGCCATGAAATCCTTCCTGCCCGAGCGGGTTGCAATGCCGATTCAAAGTTTAGTGCTTTCGAATTCCTAAACGGACGAGATTGTAAGTTTTGCTCTTTTAGTCTATTGAACAGGTAGTTTATATTCTAAACCCGGTTTACATCCCTATAGCCACCCGTATTAAGCATGGTAAATGTGCATATGACATCCATATAATGTGCATATGAAGGTGCCGGACGGAGATGAATCCGACGGGGTCGCGAGCCATCGTCGAGAAGGCTGTCCCTATGAGGCGTCGGAATCATCGCTGGGCACGTAATCACGAGGACGGGAGCGATCCCGTCGTAGAGAAAGGAGCCCGACATGGGCGTCAGCCTCAGTGGTCGCAATTTCATCAAGCTTCTCGACTTCTCGACCGAAGAGATCGAGTATCTGCTCAAGCTCTCCAAGAACCTCAAAGATATGAAGCGCGCGGGCGTTCCGCATCGCTACCTCGAGGGCAAGAACATCGTCCTCCTCTTCCAGAAGACCTCCACCCGCACCCGCTGCGCCTTCGAAGTGGGCGGCATGGATCTCGGCATGGGCGTCACCTACCTCGATCCCGGCAGCTCCCAGATGGGCAAGAAGGAATCCATCGAGGATACCGCCCGTGTTCTCGGCCGTATGTATGACGGCATCGAATTCCGCGGCTTCGCCCAGGAAGACGTCGAAGAGCTCGGCGCCAAGGCCGGCGTGCCCGTCTGGAACGGCCTGACCGACCTGTGGCATCCCACCCAGATGCTCGCCGACATCCTCACCGTGCAGGAGAACTTCAACTACGAGATCAAGGGTCGCACCCTGGTGTTCATGGGCGACTGCAAGAACAACGTCGCTCGCTCCCTCATGGTCGTGTGCTCCAAGCTGGGCATGAACTTCGTCGCCTGCGGCCCGAAGCACTGCATGCCCGCCGATGACGTGATCGAGGCCTGCAAGCCCATCGCTGCCGAGAACGGCTGCTCCATCCTGCTCACCGAGGACGTCAAGGAAGCCTGCACCGGCGCCGACGTCATCTACACCGACGTCTGGGTCTCCATGGGCGAGCCCGACGAGGTCTGGGCCGAGCGCATCAAGGAGCTCGAGCCGTATCGCGTGACCAAGGAAGTCATGGCCATGGCCAAGCCCGAGGCGATCTTCCTGCACTGCCTGCCCGCGTTCCACGACACCAACACCACGATCGGCGCCCAGAAGGCCGAGCAGTTCGGCATCACCGAGATGGAAGTCGAGGACGAGGTGTTCGAGTCCGCTCAGTCCAAGGTCTTCGACGAGGCCGAGAACCGCATGCACACCATCAAGGCCGTCATGTACGCCACCCTTAAGTAGAGACTGGAGACACTGACATGCCTTACACCAAAGGAGAGGGAAAGCGCGTCGTGATCGCCCTCGGCGGCAACGCGCTCGGCAACTCCCCGGCCGAACAGCTCGAGCTCGTCAAGAGCACCGCTAAGAACATCGTCGACCTCATCGCCGACGGCAACAATCTCATCGTCAGCCATGGCAACGGCCCTCAGGTCGGCATGATCAAGAATGCGTGCGACTTCGCCCATTCTCGTGACGGCAAGACCCCCGATGTCCCGTTCCCCGAGGCCGGTGCCATGAGCCAGGGCTACATCGGCTACCAGCTGTCCCAGGCGATTCTGAACGAGATGAGGCGTCGCGGCATCATGCGCTCCACCGCTAACATCATCACGCAGACCGTCGTGAGCCCTGACGATCCGGGATTCAAGAACCCGACCAAGCCCGTCGGAGCCTTCCTCACCGAGGAAGAGGCCAAGGCCAAGGCCGAGGAAACCGGCTACGTCTACAAGGAAGACGCCGGCCGCGGTTGGCGTCAGGTCGTGGCCTCCCCGAAGCCTGAGCGCATCGTCGAGTTCGATGCGGTGCAGGACCTCATGAATGCCGGCTACATCGTCGTCTGCACCGGCGGCGGCGGCGTGCCCGTCTTCGAGAAGGACGGCGCGTATTCCGGCGTTCCCGCGGTCATCGACAAGGACCGCTCGAGCGCACGCATGGCTGCCGACTTCAAGGCCGACATGCTCATCATCCTGACGGCGGTCGAGAAGGTCGCCATCAACTTCAACACTCCCGAGCAGAAGAACCTCGACCACATGTCCGTTGCCGACGCGCAGCGCTACATCGAGGAGGGCCAGTTCGCTCCCGGCTCGATGCTGCCGAAGGTCCAGGCCTGCCTGGAGTATCTTGCCGACTATCCGTCGGGCAAGGCTCTCATCACGTCCCTTGAATGCGCCGAGGCGGCCATCAAGGGCGAGACCGGCACCACCATCACGGTGGACTAGAAAACACCTTGCCAAGTTAGATGCGGCTCTATCCAGACCCGCCCATGAGGCAGGCGGGTCTGGGAGGCTATGTCCCTGGTCGCCCATTGGGTGTTAGACGGGATCGATGGGCCGGTGCTGCGACCTTTCTTCGATTCCAAGCCTTTGCCGGGTCCGCACATGAGGCATGCGGACCTGGCGAGGCTGCTTCCAGCTTTCTCCTTCCGGGAAAAGGCGACCCCCCTCTGTTCCATAATCCACAGAGCTCAGGAGGATACGTATGTCCGAAGCAGCTGCTGCTGCGCCGACCGCGTCGGCTACGCAGAAGAAAAAGAAGAAGTTCAACGTCCCTACCGCATTCACCATTCTGTTCATCATCACGATCCTGGCCGTCATCGCCACGTGGTGCATCCCGGCAGGCAAATATGCAAAACTGTCGTATGTGCCCGATAGCGGCCAGCTCATGATCACCCAGCCTGACGGCTCCACCGAGATGCTGGAAGCCACCCAGGAGGCCCTTGAGGCCAACCCCGAGACCGCCGGCATGGCCGTCCAGGTCAGCAAATTCGTCGACGGCTCCATCACCAAGCCGATTTCCATTCCGGGCACCTACACCGAGCTTCCCTCCAAGAGCAAGGGTCTCGATGAGATCACCTTGTCGATGGTGCGCGGCACGATCGACGGCGTCGACATCATGGTATTCATCTTCGTTCTGGGCGGCCTGATAGGCGTCGTGAACCTCTCCGGAGCGTTCGAGGCCGGCCTGCATGCCTTGACCAAGAAGACCAAGGGTCGCGAGTTCCTGCTTGTCTTCCTCGTCTCCGTCTTCATGCTCGTCGGCGGCACCACCTGCGGCCTTGAGGAAGAAGCGGTCGCGTTCTACCCGATTCTCGTGCCTATATTCCTGGCGCTCGGCTATGACTCCATCATCTGCGTCGGCGCCATCTTCCTCGCCGGGTCCATGGGCACCACGTTCTCGACCATCAACCCGTTCGCGGCCGTCATCGCATCGAACGCCGCGGGCATCAACTTCCTCGAGGGTATCGGCTGGCGTACCGCAGGCCTCATCGTCGGCGGTATCGCAGTCATCGCATACCTGTACTGGTATTCCAAGAAGATCAAGGCCGATCCTACGTTCTCCTACACCTATGAGGATCGCGAGCACTTCGCCGAGCTCTATGCCGTTCGTGCTTCCGGCACCGGCCATGACTTCAACTGGCGCAAGAAGGCCATCCTCATCCTCTTCGTCGCCGCCTTCGTCATCATGGTCTACGGCGTCATGGCTCTGCATTGGTGGTTCCCGCAGATGGCCGGTTCGTTCCTGCTGATCGCCATCATCTGCATGATCATCTCCGGCAAGAACGAGAAGGAATGCACCGAAGCCTTCACCGCCGGTTCCGCAAGCCTCGTGGGCGTGTCCCTGATCATCGGCCTTGCTCGCGGCATCAACCTGATCCTCGACGAGGGCCTGATTTCCGACACGATCCTGTACTGGGCGTCCAATGCGGTCGCCGGCATGCCCGGACCGATCTTCGTCGTGATGGTCATGCTCGTGTTCTTCCTGCTCGGCTTCATTGTCCCGTCCTCTTCGGGCCTCGCCGTTCTGGCAATGCCCATCTTCGCGCCCCTCGCCGACGCCGTCGGCATCGATCGCTACACGATCGTCTGCGCATACAACTGGGGTCAGTACGCGATGCTCTACCTTGCTCCTACGGGCCTGGTCATGGCAACGCTGCAGATGTTGGACATGAAGTATCAGCATTGGCTGAAGTTCGTCACGCCGATGGTGATCTTCCTGCTCGTGTTCGGCAGCGGCATGCTGATCGCCCAGACCTTGGTCTAGGAGGGACGCGTACGGATCCATGTTCGTGCGCCGAGCATAATCGCCGCCGTCGTTCCCTAGCCTAAGGGACACGCGCGAACCCATATCGTCGGCTCGAACGATCCGACGTGCCGAGGAGGCCGCCTACGGGCGGCCTCCTTTTTTCTGAGGGTCTTTCGTTAAGAGCGCGTCCACGCGGCTGGGATGCCGTCATCTGCGCGCAGACTCTCTCCGACCATGCGCCAATCGAGCTCTCTGCATGAAGCGCGAGGGGCGGCAAGCCGCCCGCTATGCGGGTGGACGCGTGTCGCTTTGCCATGTACACCTCGCTGAACCTCGAAGCCCCCGCTATGCGGGTGAGCGCGCGATTGCACGGGCGGTCGTGATTGTGCGGGAGGTCACGACCATGGCTGATGGCCATGATTGCGCGAGTCATCATGAGTACGGCCCGTTTTTACCGAAGCCCGCAGGGACGTTCGCGTCTCCATTGGCTCTTCGCGGGTGCCTTTGCCGCGGTGCGAAGGCGATCGTCGGTTTGGGCCGTTCAAGCCCGGCATCGATGCTTTCCTGTGAATATACAATCTATTCACTACCTAAAATACGAATAATATAACTATAAGAATAACTGGTAATACTATATAAGATAGTTAAATCATGAATAATTGACAGGTATGATCCGAGGGTATTAGAGTGGGGTCGTTCGAGATATTGAGAGGAAGGATCGCCATGAACGATGCATTGAAATCCCTGCGGCAGATGAACAAGGCGAACAAACTCGTTCGCTTCGCGTTCAAGAAGTTCGGTCCGAAGAGCTACAAGCGTGGCCAGGGCGCCCTGCTTCAGGCGCTTCTTGACCATGATGGAGCAACGCAGCGCGAGCTTGTCGATGAACTGGGCGTAAGCCGCGGCGTCTTGAAGGATTGCGTTAAGAAGGCCGTCCGTCGCGGGTATGTCGTCATCGGCGATGCCGCGGCGGCGAAGACGTATACCGTCACGCTGACCGATGAGGGTCGCGAGGTCGCGGCCAAACGTCGTAAGGCGCACGAGAAGACGGCGGCGGAAGTCCTGTCCGTGCTGACACCTGAAGAGCAGGCTCAGCTCGATGCTCTGACCGAGAAGCTGATCGTTGCTATGAAGGACAAGGGCGTTTCCTGCAAGGGCAAGGGCCGCAAAGTCCATCGCAAAGGTCGTTTCAAGAAGCATGGACATGCGCATGGCGAGTGCACGCATGTGCATCACCATCATCACGCGTGATCGCTGCGCGCATGCGCATTACCGCCATTACGCGTGATCGTTGCACGCATGCGCATCGCTGCCATCGCGCGCAATCGCTGCGCGTATCGCCACGGCCGTCGCCACTGCCATTGCGACCATTGCGCATGGTCGCCGGGCATGAGGGGCGTTTTATGGAGGCTAGAGGCTAGATGCCGGTTAAGGAAGCTGTCTCTGGTTCGTTGGATGCCTGTGGCGGCCGAAGATGCCGGCAATATCGATGGATATAGAGGACAGCCGTCGCTTTTCGTCGTATCGGTTATGTCGCGATACACGATCCTAGGCGACGGCCGTCCGTTTTCTTCCGCAGGGCCGGCGTCGACTTCCGACACCGTGATCGGCGCATGACTTGACGTATGACCCGGCAACGATCGGCGCACGGCGAAGTAATTACGTGCGGCGTTCTCCCCGTATTCCAAAACCGATGCCGATTTCCAGCGCCGTGATCGACTCACGACCTGGCTCACGACTCTCCTGTACGACCTGGCTCACGAGTCTCCCGTAAGTGAAAACCCTCTCAACTGCCAAAAAAATAAAGCTTAGTATACCCTATAGGGGTATATTTTCAGTACATATGTTGTAACAACAACCGAATTTCATCTCATCAGGGATACTTTTGTTGTAAATACAATATAAATTGCGTCCGAGACTCTCTAAACAGCGATTTTTTGGCATCGACTCTGAATTTTTCGATGTAAAACGCCCTATACCCCCCTGTCCCATTCAATCCACTTCGGGCCAGCAACCTTGAATTGGGAGCGGCTTTGCGTCAGGCCAGCACCTTTACATCAGGAAAGGTTTGATATCGGACCAGCAGCCTTGAACTAAGGGCGGTTTGGTATCAGACCAGCGGCTTTGCGTCAGGAACGATCTCGCATCGTTTGTACGTCGGGGACGGTTGGCACCGGACGGAACGCTATGCCGTCGCCGCGAGGATGAAGTGTTATGCCGCTATCGTGAAAAAGAAAGGAGAAAAGGAAAAGAAGGGCGAAAGGGAAAAGAAGAGCAGGTCAAAAGATCTCACCGTTTCTGCAAAGGAAAGAGCCGCGCCGAGAGCGAGGGTGAAATCTTGTCGGTGCCGAGGCCGAGAACGGGATCGAGAACGAGAACAAGAACGAGAACAAGGGTAAAAACCTCGTCGCTACCGCGAGGGAATGAACATCTCCAAGAGCTCCTCGCGCGAGTCCGCTCCGGTTTTCCGATAGATGTTCCTCACATGCGTGTAGACGGTATTTTCCGATATGACCAGGGTCTTTGCGATATAGACCGACGAGTGTCCCCGTCCTATGTAGCCAAGGATCTCGCGCTCTCGCGGGGAAAGGCGGAATGCATCGCCGATTTCTTCCGCCTTCTGCTTGAAGAACGTATCGTCCATCGCAGGCGCCGCGTGCTCCGCAGCGGCGGACATTCCGTCTTGATCGTCCGCAACGGCGACGTTCTCGAAACCGCCCTCAAGACTTCCGAGCTCACGTCCTTCTCGCGACGAATCAATGAGACGCGCGTTTCCGATGATGGGCGGAAGTATGAGGTAGGCCGCATATACAGCGATGATGGATGTGGGGATGAACCAGGTCTCGGAGGGTGACGAGGCGGAACCGCTCGCCAATCCCGCCGCGCTTGCGAGTGCAAATGCAAGCGTGAGACCCGATACCACGAGCGACGTCGGGAACTCTCCTGCATTCGATCCTGCAAGCCCCAAGCCCAGGGCAAGCAGTGCGGCAATGCAGAAGAACGTGTAGGTGACGGCGGAAAACGCTTCGGGCATGAAGGCCCAGTGTTCGGGCAACGTGATGAATACTACGGTGACGAGTGATGCGATGGGAAGCAGCACCTGATAGAGCGTATGCAGAAGCGGTCCGTCGGAGGGGCGCAGGCAGAATACAGCGACGATGAGCGCCCCAAGCGCGCCGCCGACGGATTCCGCGCTGATCGCGTCGAAGAGCATGGCGTGCGAGACACCCATGAAGTATGCGAACATCGCCAGCCCGACGATGGCCGGCATCAGGACCGATGCGAACCGGCGCATCATGCCCTTGGAATCGAAGGGAGCCTCCTCCGAAACGTTCGCGAAGGAATTCGCTTTCGCCGGTCGAGTGCCTAGCTCGAAGCGAGATGCATCCGATGGGTTCGCATCGCCGCGCTCCGATGCGTTCGCGCGGGCTTGCGCTTCGCCCTCCCGGTCCGTGAGATGGACAGCCTCTTCGATGCGGGAGGCATCAGGGGAAGTCGCGCTGATGGCACCCTTCTTGTCAGGAGAGGTTGCGTCGATGGCAATAGCGTTCTCCGCGTCGAATTTCGTCGCTCGGACGGCCGCCGCGGCGTTTATGGAGTCTTCGGTCGCAATCGAGCCTTGTGCATGCTTGCGGTCAAGCAAGGAAGTCAGAAGAGGCCAGAACGAACCGGCGAGCACGAGCAGTGAGCACACTGCCACGAGAGGTGTAGCGGGAAGGTACGTGAACAGCCAGTTCGTAACTGCCGTCGTGCCTACGGTCAGGCAGAGCGTTAGGAGCAGCCGTCGGGGCCCTTCTCCCGAAAACGACTTCGCCCATATGATGAACAGGGGAATGATACATATTCCCGCCAAGGCGCCCGAAGCGCCGACTGCCATCGGCGCGAAGGGGAAGACTCCCGCGCACGACAGGTAGAACGTAAGCATCGATGTCGCATAGAGGGCGCACGCGATCCAGGGCAGGACTTCGGAGGATAGAGTCCCGGAAGGCAGGATGCTGGAGGGCAAGGCGCCGGAAGGCCGTGCGCCAGAGGGCAGGACGTTTGAGGACGGCGCACCGGAAGGCGAGGTGCTGGAAGGCCGGGCACCGGCGGACAGGACGTTGGAGAATCGGGCACCGGAGGACAAGGCACCGAAGGGCAGGGTGCCACGGAACATCGTTTTGCCAGGCAGCATCTGTCCGCCGAACCCGCCTGTTTTCAGCGTTGCGAGGAACAGTATGGCGGAGGCGAAGATAGCACCTGCCATCAGAGGCTCCACGAACGCCTTCACGATACCGTCGGCTATGGCGATACCGTTGAAGGGGACGACGTTGGGAGAATACAGGGGAATCGTTGCAAAGAATGCGATGAACGCGAGCAGACGCATGGCGTATGCGTCAGGGTTTCCTGGGTGCTCTTCCATGCGCTCCTTCTTTCGGGATAAGGATCATGCGGCATCGGTCTTGCTGCGTCGTTCTCAAGCTGGCTCGTGAGCACCAGAACGGTACGCTCGGGGCCGCGCGGGGAAAGCTCCTCGGCAAACCGGCGACCTTTGAGATGCGTCTTGCGCGGCCCCGGGATTCGCATGCTGCGTTCCAAGGGGCTCGCATCATAGGGGTTTCTCAGCATCGCATCTCGTATCTTAGGGGATTCGCATCGCGCTGCCGTCCAAGATACCTAATTTCCTTGATGCCTGAAAGGCCAGTTCATAGCTAAATGCATAGTTTCCGCGATGTGCAGGCGGCAAGCAGCCGTCTAGCATTGCCGGCAACGTCGATGAACCTGCGAGCAATGCCAACGCACCTGCAAGCAACGCTAAGACGCTTGCCTGCATCATGTGGGCATGCGAACCCGCGGACATGCAGACACGCAGACCTGCGGAGCTCGTTTCATCGGCGCTCGCATGACCGTCGCCCGCGCTTACGGAGGGCGCTCGTCCGCATAGGTCGGACGAATCGGATGGGTCGGCGGCGCAAAGGAAAGAGGGAAGGGAATCGCAATGTCCGAACTGACTCGTAGGAATTTCTTGAAGGGCCTCGGCATCATGGGTGCCGGCGGCGCGGCTGCGGCGGCGCTGGGCGGATGCGCTCCGAGCGCATCGGGGATCGGCGCGGACGGCTCGTCTTCAACGACCGCAGCCGAGCTTCCCAACCAGTCATGGCGCGTCGCCCCTGAAGAGGTTTCCGACTTCGCGCAGGAAATCGATTGCGACGTCGTCGTCTGCGGCCACGGTTTCGCAGGCATCACCGCCTGTCGCGAGCTCGCCGAGGAAGGCAAGAAGGTCTACCTCGTGGAGAAGCAGACCGAGGAGGGCTATGCTGCGGTCGGCAACGAATTCGCCTCGCTGAACGCCAGCATCCTTCAGGAGCGCGGCGTGCCCCATATCGATCCGGTCGAGTTCTATCAGAACTATATGACCATCACCGGGAACTATCCCAACCAAGAGCTCGTGATGAAGTTCTGCCAGAACTCCGGCGCGAATTCCGATTGGTATCTCGAAGGCCTGAGCGATGATGATTTCGCGACGATGACCACGGCGTTCTTTCCTCAGACCGAGCATCAGCTCGATCATCTGGGCGCCATCAAGTTCTGGCCGTCCGTCTGCAGCTTCTACGGCGATTGCAACCAGACGAAGATCCATGGCTACAACCGCGAGGCGGCCAAGGCCGCGGGCGCCGAGTTCCTTTTCGCGACCGAGGCGCAGTACGTGATCATGAAGGACGGCAAAGTTGCCGGACTGGTGGCTTCCAACGAGAGCGGCAACATCAAGTTCGTCTGCAAGGCGGTCGTCATCGCGTGCGGCGGTTTCGGCGGCAACGTCGAGATGATGAACGATCTCATGCCCGATATGTACCATGCGCTCGTCGAGGGGGAAAGCCTCTCGTCCATGTCGCCCAACAACGGCCGCGGCGTGCAGATGGCCTACTGGGCCGGCGCGCATCTCGAGACGTGCCCCATCCCGGGCATGAACATGAAGGGGCTGTCCGTTCCCGGCAAGATGAACTGCCTGCCGCAGGCCGTCTGGCTCGATGAGCGGGGCAAGCGCTTCTGCAACGAGTTCTATCCGACCGCCGAGCAGCGCGGCCTGCAGACCGTGTACAAGACGCGCAAGACTAAGTTCGCCGTCCTCGATGCCAACTTCCCCGAGTACCGCCAGTACACGATCCCCCAGCATGCGGGCTTCAACGCCACCGACGAGAACATCGCCAACCTGCAGGCATCGCTCGACAAGGCCTATGCGAAGTTCAAGGGCACGTACGAAGAGCCTGCGGGCGGGGAAGAGAAGAAGCAGATGGGTCCGATGGTCGAGGTCGAATACATAGCCGACGACACGCTTGAGGGCCTGGGCCGCCAGCTCGGCTTCGAGGGCGATGCCCTGCAGACCTTCCTGAAGAGCATCGAGGATTACAACTCCTATTGCAAAGAAGGCGCCGATCAGGAGTTCGGACGCGATGCCGCCGTGCTCTTCCCGGTCGATACCGCCCCGTTCTACGCCTGCACCTTCGATCCTGCGTTGGGCGAGACGATGGTCACCTGCGGAGGCATCCTGACCGACGGCGACCAGAATGCGGTCGATGCGAACTACGACCCGATTCCCGGTCTCTACGTGTCGGGCAACGACTGCGGCCGCCGCTTCGGATACGAATACATCACTCCGATTCCGGGCATGTCGCTTGCCATGGCCATCACGCTCGGGCGCGAATGCGGCAAGTCCGTCGGGAAATTCCTCGCGACCGCGTAATCGACGCGCGGCATATTGGGTCCGGGCGCACACCCCTCCGCGTGCCCGGGCCGCAAGAAGGGCCTCCGTTCGAACATGTCGAGCGGAGGCCCTTCTATTACCGTCTTGGCCGGTGGGCCGGGTTTCTTCATTTCCCCGACGATTCGGCCTATGCGTCGGCGAATCAAAGCGCGTTGAAGCCGTGGATGCCGCCGATGAAGACGAAGATGACGAATGCCCAGGTCGGATTCAGCCGGTCGCAGATGCTGGCCGCCGCTTCGGCGCGCGGGCCGCAGACGCCGCCTCCGATCTTGCGTCCGAACCACCGGATGATCTTCCCGGCCGTGACGAGCAGGATCTTCGCGCCGAAAATGGAGGCGCCGCCGAAGATGAGCGCCCATCCGATGACGGAGAGGGATAGGGAATCGGATGTTTCCGCCGCCCCCTGCACGATGAGCCCGATGAGGAAAATGACGGCGAACGAGCGGATCCAATAGGTGCCGTCGAGATAGGGCAGGGCGTGCTCCCATGCGCCGATCTGCTGGATGGGTTCCTGCACCTTGCTTTTCTTCTTCGCCATGGTCGTCTCCTGCACGCTCGTATCGCTCGTATCGGACAGGTCGCATTATCGCGCAACGCGCGCTCCTCGTATGCGTCGTCGAGGCATATTTCGGATGAATCGGCCTGCAGAAAAGGGCGTCCGTCGCGTTCAACGGCATATGCGCCATGCATGTCGGCTCTTGGACGACCTGCCTAGATGACGCGCGCCGGAACGTTCCCGGCAGCGCGTGTCCCGATACGTCTGCAAGCAGGAGAATATGAATCGCCCGATGTCTCCCGACGAGCGTGCGGGCTGCTGCCGATACCGCCCGACGCGCGTGCGGGCTGCCGCCGATAGCAATGGTACCGACGCCCGAAGGCTTGTGGCGCGCGACGCGCATTCGGGCTACTATCGGTATGAGTTTCCTGGGGTGAACAACGATCGGCACGCGTGCGTCTCGCAGCCGATCGAGGTTCGCGCTTGCTGCGATAGGATGTGCGTTCATGATAAAGGTACGGCTCGTGAGGCTGCTCGCCCACGCGCGGAAATACATCGTATATCAGGTCGTCTGGCAGTGGATTTCGCTCCTTTGCCAGATCGCCATCGTGCTGTGCGTGGCCGCTCTCGTATCGCACGCCGCGAGCGGCGACCTTGCGACGGCGGATGCGGCGTGGCTTGCCGGCATCGTCGCGGGGGCCGCCCTGCGCTTCGTCTGCGACCGCAAGGCGGCGAAAGCGTCGTTTGCGGCAAGCGTGGACGTCAAACGCATCCTGCGCGGGCGCATCTACGGCAAGCTGCTGCGTCTGGGCGCTTCGTACCGACAGAGCGTGGCGACCTCCGAGGTCGTGCAGATGGCAGGCGAGGGCGTCGAACAGCTCGAAACCTATTTCGGGCGCTACCTTCCGCAGTTCTTCTACGCCATGCTCGCGCCGCTCACGCTTTTCGGCGCGCTTTCGTTCGTGAATCTGCCGTCCGCGCTGGTCTTGCTCCTGTGCGTTCCTCTCATTCCGGCAAGCATCGCCGCGGTCCAGACCGTCGCGCGCCGCCTGCTTTCGCACTATTGGGACGCCTATGCCGGGCTGGGCGATTCGTTCCTTGAGAATCTGCAGGGCATGACCACGCTCAAGATCTACCGGGCCGACGGCGAGCACGCACGCCGGATGGACGCCGATGCCGAGCATTTCCGCCGCATCACGATGAAGGTGCTTACGATGCAGCTGAATTCGACGACGGTCATGGACATCGTCGCGTACGGCGGGGCCGCCGTCGGCATCATCACGGCGCTCACGCAGTTCTATGCAGGAGACGTCGGATTGTTCGGCGTCGTCATGATCGTCCTTCTGGCCTCCGAGTTCTTCATTCCCATGCGCGTTCTGGGATCGTTCTTTCATATCGCGATGAACGGCATGGCGGCGAGCGACCGCATCTTCGCTCTGATCGATGCGCCTGAAGGGAAGAAAGGCGACATCGAGGTGCCGCGCGACGGCGTCGACATCGTCCTGCGCGGCCTTCGCTTCTCGTATGCAGAGGGCCATGAGGTGCTGCGGGGCGTGGACTTGGATGTTCCCCAGGGCAGCTTCGTCTCTCTCGTGGGCGCGTCGGGCTGCGGCAAATCCACGATCGCAGGCGTTTTGATGGGGCGCAACGAAGGGTACGAAGGAAGCGTGCAGGTCGGAGGCGTGGAGCTTTCCGACGCATCGGAGGAAAGCCTGATGCGCGCCATTACGACGCTTCCTCACAACAGCTATGTATTCAAGGGCACGATCGCCGAGAACCTGCGCATGGCCGCACCCGATGCCACGGACGGGCGTCTGTGGGGCGTGCTCGAGGAGACGCGGCTCGCCGATTTCGTGCGGATGCAAGGAGGGCTGTCTTTCGAGCTCGAGGAACAGGGAAGCAACCTCTCGGGCGGGCAACGGCAGCGTTTGGCCTTCGCCCGTGCGCTCCTGCATGATTCGCCTGCATATATCCTCGACGAGGCCACGTCGAATATCGATGTCGAAAGCGAAGAGGCCGTCATGCGCGTCGTGCATCGACTGACGCGCGAGCACGGCAAGACGGTGGTGCTGATCTCGCACCGCCTGGCCAATGTGGTCGCTTCCGATCGCATCTGCCTGCTGGAGGGCGGCGTGATCCGCGAGTCCGGCACGTACGAGGAGCTTATGGCCGCCGACGGGGCCTTCCGCGCGCTGTTCGATCAGCAGATGGCGCTCGAACGATTCTCGACGCAGGAGGTCGTGGCATGAACGACACGAACGCAACATCCGCGCGCCGCTCGGGCGCGGACATCATGGGTCGCCTCATCGTCCTGGTCAAGCCGTTGGTGCCCATCATGGTGCTGGCCATCCTCCTGGGATCGGTCGGCTACCTGTGTGCCATCTTCATCACGATTCTGGCCGCCTTCGGCATCTCGGCCGGTCTCGAAGGCGCTTTTGCGGGGGCATCTTTTTCCTCCGAGGCTCTGATCGATATGCCCGTCGCAGGACCCGTCGGCATCCCGGTGCTCTTCGTCGCCCTCGCCGTCATGGCGGTGGCGCGCGGGCTTCTGCACTACGGCGAGCAATATTGCAACCACTTCATCGCATTCCGCCTGCTCGCCATCGTCCGCCACCGCGTCTTCGCCGTGCTGCGGACGCTCTGCCCCGCGAAGCTCGAGGGACGCGACAAGGGCGATCTCGTTTCGCTCATCACCTCCGACATCGAGCTGCTCGAGGTCTTCTACGCCCATACGATATCGCCCATCGCGATCGCCGTCATTGTCTCCGCCTGCATGGCGGCGTTCATCTCGACGCAGAGCGCGGCCGTCTCGCTGGTCGCCCTTGCAGGCTACACGGTGGTGGGCGTTCTTATCCCGATCGCGCACGGCCGTCGCGGCGCGCAGGTCGGCTTCGCGTTCCGCGAATCGTTCGCCCGGATGAACGGTTTCATCCTCGAGTCGTTGCACGGCCTGGACGAAACGATCCAGTACGGGCAGGGCACCGTGCGCGGCCGTGCCATCGACGAGCGCTCGCGCGCGCTGGGTCGGCTGCAGGAGGGGCTTGCCGGCATAGAGGCATCGCAGCGCTCGATGACCAACGCCGCCATCCAGCTCTTCTCGGTTCTGGCGCTTGCCGTCTCCGTCTTCCAGTTCGGCATAGGGTCCATAGGATTCACGGCCATGATCGTCTCGACGGTCGCCGTCATGGGTTCGTTCGGTCCGGTGGTGGCTCTTGCGAGCCTTTCGAACAGCTTGAACCAGACGCTTGCCGCCGGCGAACGCGTGTTGGCATTGCTTGATGAGAAACCCCAGGTGGAAGATATCGAAGGGGAACAGCCTGCCTCGTTTCATGGGATGGTTGCCGACGATGTGTCCTTCGCGTACGCCGACGACGAGATCCTTTCGGGCATGTCGTTCGACATCCCGAAAGGCGCGGTCGTGGGCATCCACGGCCAAAGCGGCAGCGGGAAGTCGACGCTGCTCAAGCTCATGATGCGTTTCTGGGACGTGACCGGCGGGTCGCTGTCCGTGCGTCAGGCCTCAGGCCCTGCGCGCGATCTGCGCCATGTGAACACGACCGATTTGCGCAGCTGCGAGTCGTACGTGACGCAGGAGACCTGGCTGTTCCACGACACGATCGCCCGCAATATCGAGGTCGGGCGTCCCGGCGCATCGCGCGAGGACATTGTCGCTGCGGCGAAGGCGGCTTCAATCCATGACTTCATCGAGACGTTGCCGGACGGCTACGACACGAACGTCGGCGAGCTGGGCGATACGCTTTCGGGAGGGGAGCGCCAGCGCATCGGCATCGCACGTGCGTTCTTGCACGACGCGCCGCTCATGCTGCTGGACGAGCCGACGAGCAACCTCGATGCGCTTAACGAGGGCGTGATTCTGAAATCGCTGCGCGACCAGGCGGGCGAAAGGACCATCGTGCTCGTGTCGCATCGCGCATCCACGCTCGCCTTCGCCGATACCGTTATGGAGATGGAATCCGGCCGCGCGAGCTGAGGAGGCTTTCCAAGGGCGAGCTCATGAGGCGCCAAGGATGCGTTCCGATTGCGGCCCGCAGCCTCGCGCCGGTCGTGCGATCCGGAGCCATTGCCCTGGCCAGGGCGCTTCTCGCCGGAAGCTCATGTGCGGTTTCGGCGCCACGCGGAGGGCGTCATACCGGTTTCCCGGCGAAACGCCGCGCACAGGCCGCTGCGGTGTTTGAATCCGACCTGCCGCGCCACGTCGTCGATCGTCTCTTCGGAAAACGCGAGCAGTTCCTCCGCTTTTCTCATGCGAAGACGGATGCCGTATGTCCCGATGCTTTCTCCCGTCACGCGTTTGAAGGTCTCGCACAAGTACGTGCGTCCTACATAGAGCCGTCCTGCAAGCTCGGAAATGGTGAGAGGCTCATCGATGGTTTCGGAGAGAACGGTCTTCGCGGCGCCCACGATATCCTCGTCGGCATGGCGGCCTGCGGCCTGGCGACGCATGGCCTCGTCGTGCCGGTACGCCGCGAAGCTCCCGATGGCTTCGCGCATCTTCCCTGAATAGAACAGCGACGCTCCCGGCTTGGAGGCATGCCGCATGGACAGGGAGCGCAGGATCTCCCGGAGTTCGAGCGATTCGTCGAGTGCGATCGGGGCGTTCGTTTCTTCGAAGGCTGCGGCGGCTTCGGGATTGCGGTCCAGGAACGGCTCGAACAGAATCACGTTGGCGGCTCGGTATATCTGGTCGGTTTCCAAGGGGAATGCATACGATCCCGGATGCATGGTGGCTGCCATGACGTGGTTCTCGAGTCCAGGTGAGAACGGAGCGTTCATTTCGAGAGCCGCATGGTCCCAGGGCGACCGATCCGGCGTCTCGGATGCGGTTCGGCGCAGCGCCTTCATGTCTGCAGCCGATACAAGGGACAGCATCGCGTAGGGGGTCTCCGGTTTTTCCTCGAGAATGGTCGGGGCGTTCATCTTGACGCACAGCATGACGATAGCGCAATCGTCCTCGATGGGGCTCGACCACATCCATCCGCGCGCGAGCGCCGAATCGATGCGCATGAGCGATCCATAGGCGATGGGAGCCGGAGAGGCTCCGAACTGCATGAGCTGCGTGGCGAAAACGCTGCGCACGCGCGGATCCAACGCTGAAAGCGCTCGTTCGAGATCGTTTTCGACGGCGCGAGGCATAGAGCCTCCTCACTAGGTCTGCACTGTTTCGTACGGAATGCGTTGCCAATCGTTCGTCTTGCAGAATGAGGCGGCGTGCATCTTCTTTCAATAGTTAGACTACTTTAACAAAATAGGACCCGCATGTGGAAGGAAGGAACAGCATGTCGAAAGGAAAGGAAGCGCAGAAGGGGGTTCTGACCAGGCTGCTCGCCTTCGCCGGACCTCATAAGCGCCTTACGTTCCTCGGGTGCGCGCTCTCCGGCGCATCCATGGTGGCGAGCATGGTTCCCTATGTCGCCATTTGGCTTGCAGCTCGGGATTTGATTCAGGTGGCGCCTGACTGGGCGGCCGCGACGAACGTCGTCCTGTACGGCTGGATCGCGTTCGGCTTCGCCATAGGCGGCCTGGTCGTGTATTTCCTCGGGCTCATGTGCACGCATCTCGCAGCGTTCAGGACCGCGTCCAATATGCGCAAGCAATGCGCCGAGCACCTGATGAAGACCAGTCTCGGGTATTTCGATACGCATGCATCGGGATCGCTGCGCCGCCGCATCGACGGATCGGCCGCCGCGACCGAGACGATGCTCGCCCACAATCTCGCCGACATCGTGGGCACGATCGTGCTGTTCGTCGGCATGGTCGTCCTGCTTCTCGCCTTCGATTGGCGCATGGGGCTTGCGTGCCTGATGGCAGCCGTCGTATCGGTCGTCTGCATGATGTCCATGATGGGCGGCGACCGCGCTCGGGTGATCGCCGAATTCCAAGCCTCGCTCGAGGATCTGGGAAAGGCCGGCACCGAATACGTGCGCGGCATTCCCGTCGTGAAGATATTCCAGCAGACGGTCTATTCGTTCGCCGCGTTCCGCCGCGCGATCGAGACCTACAGCGAGAAGGCCCAGTACTTCGAGGGAAAGATCTGCCGCATCCCGCAGAGCATAAACCTCACGGTCACCGAGGGCGTCTTCGCGCTGCTGGTGCCGGTGGTGGTCCTGCTGGCTCCTACCGCCGCCGATCTTCCAGGATTCATCTGCGACTTCGCTTTCTATGCGGTGTTTTCGGGCATCATCTCGACGGCGCTCGCGCGCGTGATGTTCGCGGCGAACGGGCTGAACACCGCAGGCGATTCGCTTTCGCGCATCGAGGAGGTCATGGCAGCTCCTGAGATGTCCGTTCCAGAGCATCCGCAGCGTCCGGCGGACTTCTCGATAGAGTTTCGCGATGCGAGGTTCTCATATGCGGGCGCCGATGCCCCGGCGATCGATGGGATTTCCTTCAAGGTTCCGGCGTCTTCGACGTTCGCGCTGGTCGGACCGTCGGGCGGCGGGAAGACGACCGCTGCGAGCCTCATTCCCCGATTCTGGGACGTCGATGAGGGCCAGGTGCTCGTCGGCGGCGTGGACGTGCGCGACATCGATCCGCATGAGCTGATGGCCCTCGTGTCCTTCGCATTCCAGAACGATCGGCTCTTCCGCATGAGCGTCTTCGACAACGTGGCCATCGCGCGTCCGGGCGCCACGCGCGCCCAGGTGGAGGAAGCGCTCGAGGCGGCGCAGTGCGCCGATATCGTAGCGAAGCTTCCCCAAGGCCTGGAAACCCAGGTGGGATCCGAAGGCGTGCACCTGTCCGGAGGCGAGCAGCAGCGGATCGCCTTGGCGCGCGCCATTCTCAAGGATTCCCCCATCGTCGTGTTGGACGAGGCCACGGCCTTCGCCGATCCCGAGAACGAAGCGCTTATCCAGAAGGCGATCGAGCGTTTGGCCGAAGGCCGGACGGTCATCATGGTCGCCCATCGCCTCTCGAGCGTCGCCCATGCCGATGGCATCGTGGTGCTCGATCGCGGGCGTGCGGTCGAGTCGGGAACGCATGACGAGCTCGTCCGCGCAGGTGGGCTGTATGCGCGCATGTGGAAGGACTTCTGCACCGCGATTGACTGGAAAGTCGGAAAGGAGGTGTCGTAGATGCTGTTCGGGGAAAAATTCAAGCATACGTACGCGCTTACCGATTCCGGCGTCGCCATCGCGCGTCGCGGTACGTTCTGGACCGTCGTCGTCAATCTGGTCGACATGGGCGGCATCATGTTTCTGTATCTGCTCATGAAGCAGCTCATGGACCATCTGTCGGGAGAAGGCGATCTTCCGGGCATCGTCCCGTACGCCGTCGGGCTCGTCGCGTTCCTGGCCGTATCGTTCTTCGCGCACTTCAAGCAGTACGGCGCGACCTACAGCAGCGTCTACGGAGAGGTGGAGGCGAAGCGCCTGTCGATCGCCGAGCGCCTGCGCCGCCTCCCGCTTTCGTTCTTCGGCCGTCATGAGCTTGCCGATCTGACGGAAGTCCTGATGGGCGATGTGGCGACGCTCGAACATGTCTGGTCGCACGTGCTCGGGTATCTCTACGGCGCCTATATTTCCACGGCGATCGTCGCCGTCGGGCTTCTTGCGTTCGACTGGCGGCTGGCCCTCGCCGCGCTCTGGGGCGTGCCCGTGGCGTTCGCCCTGCTGTTCGGTACGCACCGGAAGGTTGCGAGCAAGCAGTCCGAGGTGCGCATCGCAGGCGTGCGCGTGGCCGAGGGCCTTCAGGAGATGCTTGAGAACGCGCGTGAGATCCGCGCGACCAATCAGGAGAAGCGCTATCTTTCCGGGCTCTTCGGCATGATCGACGACCACGAGCGCAAGATGGTGCGTACCGAGCTCATGTCGGGCATGTTCATCAATGCCGCCGCGGCCATCATGCGCCTCGGCATCGCGTCGACGGTGCTCGTGGGCGCCTCGCTCATCGCGACAGGACAGATCGGGTTCATGACGCTCTTCGCGTTCTTCCTGGTCGTGACGCGTATCTACGGGCCGTTCGACCAGGCGCTGGCTCTCATTGCCGAGGTCTTCTACTCGGAGGTGTCGGCGACGCGCCTGCAGAGCATCTACGACGAGCCTATCGCGGGCGGCAAGGAATCCTTCGCGCCTTCGGGCCATGACATCGCGTTCACGGATGTGAGCTTCGGATACGATGCGGACACGGTGCTCGAGAACGCGTCGTTCACGGCGAAGGAGGGCGAGGTCACGGCGCTCGTCGGTCCGTCAGGTTCGGGCAAGTCGACCTGCGCGCGCCTAGCTGCGCGCCTCTGGGATGCCGATTCCGGCACCATCGAGGTAGGCGGCGTGGATATCCAGACCGTCGAACCCGAGGTGCTGCTCGGCGATTACTCCATGGTGTTCCAGGACGTCGTGCTCTTCGACGACAGCATCATGGGGAATATCCGTCTGGGTCGGCGCGACGCCACCGACGAAGAAGTGCTGGCTGCCGCACGTGCTGCGAACTGCGATGATTTCGTGAGCCAGCTGCCTCAGGGATACGATACGCCCATCGGCGAGAACGGTGCCCGGCTCTCGGGCGGCGAGCGCCAGCGCATCTCCATCGCCCGCGCGCTGCTCAAGGACGCTCCCATCCTGCTGCTCGACGAGGCTACGGCGTCGCTTGACGTAGAGAACGAGACGCAGGTCCAACAGGCGCTTTCGCGACTGATCGCAGACAAGACCGTGCTCGTCATCGCGCATCGCATGCGCACGGTCGAGAATGCCGACAAGGTGGTTGTCCTGAAGGAGGGCCGTGTGGTCGAGCAGGGAACGCCGGCCGAGCTGCGCGCGCGGGAAGACGGTCTTTTCGCGCGCATGACGCGGCTGCAGAAGCTTTCCGAGGCGTGGTCGATCTAAAAAAAGGGGGACGGCCGCGTTGAAGAAGGAACTCCCTGGGACGATGCCGCCCCAGGGAGTTTTTTTAGAGCCGAATTGCCCTTCAACGTGTATTGACAACTCATTAAGACGAATACGAAAAACAAAATCGCTGCCCGACAATTCGCCCGCAATGGATACGCAAGATCATCGGGCTGCGGCACGAATGTGTTCAATCCCGAAGGCGGCATCGACAACTTGCACGCAATGGACGCACAAGATCATTGGCCATGTCTTGCGCGTTAGAATGCAGGTGATAGCGGCGGAAGGCTTCGGACGCTATCTGGAAAAGCCCGATGCGTCTGGCTTTCCGTCTCTTCTATGCTCTCGAGGCGGTATCGCTTTGGGACGAGCTCGAGTTGCCGGTTGCATTTTGGCCGGAGGCGGCTTCGTTCGACGATGTCGATGAGCCGTTCGAGTCGGTCGAGGGAGACGACGAGCCGGAACCGTTGCCGTTCGACGCGTTCTGATCGGAGCCCGAAGAGCCCGAACCGTTCGTTCCGGATGAACCGTTGGATCCGGCATTGGCATCGCCTGCGCCGCTCGAGGCGTCTGCGGAAGATCCGTTTTTGTTGCTGGCCGAGGCATTCGAGTTCGAATCCGCGGTCGAGTCGGCGTTGCTTCCCGTCTTCGTCGACGATGAATCGTCGTTCGCTGCGGACTGCTTGTCCGTGTCGGATTCCTTGGAGTCGGACTGGCTGTTCGAGCTGCCGGTATCGGACTGTTCGGTTGCCGGCGTGTCGCTTGCAGTGCCGAAGACGGCGTCGGACACGCTTGATTTCTCTCCGATGCCCTTGCCTTCCGTCACGGCGAAAATGATGAAAGCCGAAAGAGCGATGGCGATAAGCCCTGATGCGATAGCGACGATCACGACGCCTCGTTCCGTTTTCGCCCGATTGGCGCGGCTTATTCTGGCTGCGCGGAGGGCTGCCGTCCGTGCGCTGTGGGATTGGGCAGCGCTTCGCTCCATGGGAGGCAGTGCGGAGTCAGGGGTGTCGGAGGATGGCATTGCACCGCTTTCACCATGGAGGACTCTCGTACGCTGCGCGTCGTAGGCGTCTTGCATGCTGCGGAGGACCTTCGTGCCCTGTGCGTCGCGGGCCTCTTGCGCGCTCTGCGCGCCGGGGGTTCGCAGGGTGCTCGCATAGGGACTGCGTGCGGTTGCCACGGTTTCGGCCGGATCGCTTTCTGCCAGGCCGATTCCAGGTAGAACCTCGGTTTTCCCGTCGGGCCCGAAAACGCCCGTCGCCTTCTCTTTAACCTTGTCGGCCGACTTTGCGATGGTGTTCTTGTATACCTGCGTCGATACGGTCGACACGATGGAGCCGAGCGCGACGCCGATGACCGACCCTGTAAAGCCGATGATCGATGAGAAGAACATCGAGGTCAGAGCAGCGAGAGCCGTTGCTGCGATTTGGACCGGAGATATTCCGGTGAAAATGCCTTTTCGCTCGGGTTCGGGTTGCTTTTCGATGTCGGGCGACGCGTCGGCCAAGACCTGACTGGCTGGAATCCGATCGGGACTGGCTGGAATCCGATCAGTCGAGACCCAGCCGGCCGGGGCTTGGTCGGCCGAGGTTCGACGAGTATTTTGAAATGAACGGTTCATATCGACTCCTTGTTCGACTCTCACCGTAGTTGCGAGATGGCAGAGACGGGAAAAGCGTTACGAACCGTAAACTCATCACGACGCGCTCTGGATATTTGCTGCATCGTTTCGCGATAGTGCGCGGAGCGCTGAAGCTCGCTTGAACTCGTCTAAGGGCTCGCTTGGTTTTGTCTAAGGTATCCCTCTTGGCTCCACCCGGGGATTTGCCCGGTTCTATCCGAGGGCTCGCTTCTGGTTTCATCCGGGGGGGGGTCGCTTGATCTCGTGCAGGGGTTCATCCAGTTTTGTTCAAGATCCCGCTTGGTTTTCTCCAGAGGCTCGCCTGACCTCGTCCAGAAGATCATCCGGTTCCGTCAGGAACTTGTCCAGTTCCGTCCGAGGGTTCGCTTGGCCCCTTCGCTCAGGGGTTCATACGGTTCTATTCAAGGACTTGCATCTGGTTTCATCCGGGGTTTTGCGTGACTGTCGAAATGCGTGCGCACAGATTCACTCCCAACTGACAAGAAATCAGTGCTTAGGGGGATTTTGCAAGTCGAATTTGCGGGCAAGGCTTTCGCATGGATCAATATCAAGGCTTGTATTGAGATAGGCACAAGATGTAGTGGTTGAAATCATCCTGTCTCATAAGATTCGATTCAGATTTTGATTTCCTATACCCCCTAAGCGTCTATATTTTGGCAGTACGAGGCGAAGTACGCGCGTTTTTTCGTTAAGCTCTGATTTTTTGGAAGATGTCCTGCCGTGCGTTTGCGAAATGAAGGGTTCAGGCGGCGGCCCGCCCGACGGGATCCCCTAGCATACCCGACGGACCCCTTGACACTGGCTTTTGGCACACGACGAGATCCCTTGACACTGGCTTTCGTCACACGACGGGATCCCCTGACGCCAGCTTTAGGCGCCCGACGGGACCCTCTGATACCAGCTTTCGATGCCCGACGGAACTTCCTGACGTCAGCTTTCGATACGCGATCGATCGCTACACGCCAAGCAGTCTTCGGCTCGATTCCGTAATCCTCTCAAGCGCGTCCTCGCCGCGTAGGGCCGCGACGCTCTCCGCGGCGCGCCGAAGGTCGGCGATCCATTCGTCGGCCGATCCTTCGTATCCGGCGGCAGGCGGCCAGTCGGTTTCCAGCAGCAGCTGGGCTATCGGCACGGCTTTCACGTATTCTCGACCTTTGCGCGTCGCAAGCGATCGGGTACCGAACGAGAACCGGCATCCGAGCTTGATCGCGCGCGCGAGTTCCTGCGACGATCCGCTGAACCAGTGCAGGATGCATGTGCACGACTCGATTGCATGCATGCGTTCGAGCAGGTCGAGCACCGTATCAGCGCTCTTCACCGCATGGATGGAGAGGATGCGGCCTCCTTCGGTCGCGCAGACCTTAAGAACGCGGGAGAACGCTTCGACCTGCAGGGCTTTCGCTTCCTCGACGGTTGCGGGGCGTCGGCACCTTCCGTCTGCCTCTGCCTCGTCGTAGGTCGCGATGCTTCCCTCGAGGCATCTCTTCCCGAAGTCGAGGCCTATCTCGCCTATGAAATGCGTCTCGCGCGCCAGGTCGGCGGATGCCTCGACATCCTCATGCGTCACGCGCCCGTCGGCTACCCACCAAGGATGCATGCCCGCTCCGACGCGCACGTTCCTGCACGGGGTGAGCGTCTTGCGCGCCGATTCGTATGCTGCAGGGGAGACGGTCGCGATGAAGGCTCCGGTTCCGAGCGCCTCTGCCTCATGCGCAATGCGTGCAGGGTCCTTACAGAAGTCCAGGTGACAATGCATGTCGAAGAGGCTAGGAGGAATATCGGCCATTTCCGCTCCTTTCGGCATTACCGAAATGCATGCTGAAAGGCATTATTGGCGTTGCATTCGCGCGCTTCAAGCATGGATGTCGGTTTTTCGATCCCGCGCGCCTTGCGCGGATCGCCGTCTTTTTATAACGTCAAAGTATTCCCGCACGCGAGAGGGTCGATCCGACCGATCGCATTGCGTCAGACAGTTCGGCGAAAGGGAGGCGACGGATGGAGAACATGGACGGCGATATCATGACGAAAGATGTCGTCATCAGGGAATTCAATATCGCCGACCGTGCAGTGGCCGCGCGCTTCGCCATGGAGGGCATGCATCTTGACCGCTATGTCGAGAACGCGCTTGAACGCTGGATATACGAGAAGTATGTCATACGGGAGGCCCTTGCTCGTTCGAACTATCTTATCGGCGCGTATCGGGACGATAAGCTCGTCGGCTTTTTGTTCGGATGTTTCAAGGGGCAGCCGCTCCCTTATCGCAATTCACGATTCATCTTCCTTCAGCGCCTGTTCAAGCTATTGGAAAGGCTTTCACCTTCCTCGTCTCGGGGCGATGCGTACGATGCGGCGAACCGCGCCATGAAGGCGTCGCTTCGTTCTGAACCCGATGTCGAACTGGTGTTTTTTGCGATCGATCCCGCCTGCAAGGGAAAGGGCGTCGGCACCAAGCTGCTCGCCGCCTTCGAGCGCGCTTGCGCGGGGATGGATATGTTCCTGCGCACCGACGATGCCTGCACCTATCAGTTCTACGAGCACCGCGGCTTCATGCGCGCGGCAGAGCGCGATGTCGCGATGGGAGGCTCCAAGGGGACCTTTACCCTGAAGTGCATGATGTACGTGAAGCATGTGGATGCATAGGGCATCGACGAGGCGTCTTTCATGTCGGATGTCGTGCAGGAGGAACCGATTTCCCCAGAGGAGCTTATCCGCATCATCATTCTGGGGGCGACAAGGGTTTCACTGATTCCCTTGAAGGAGCGCGAGGCGGCTAGCCTTCAAGCCCGACGATGGTGCGAATGACCTCGCCGGCTATCATCTGGCCCATGATGGGCGGGAAGTACGGCATCGTGCCCAACCCGCCGCGTTGCCCGCGCTCTTGACCTTCAGGCGTCGTCGCGGCGCGCGCCTCCTCGGTCGAGAAGAGGACGCGCAGACGGCGGATGCCGCGATTACGGCATTCTTTGCGCATGATGCGCGACATGCGGCAGTTGAACGTGTCGTTGATATCGGCGAACCGCAGGAGCTCAGGATGCAGCTTATTGCCGCCTCCCATGGCGCTGACCAGCCAGAATCCATGCTCCTGCGCGGCTTGCGCAAGAGCGAGCTTCGTCGAAACGGTATCGATCGCATCCACGACGTAATCGGCGCGCAGTGCGTAGTCGCTCACGATGGCGTCGACATTTTCCTCCAGCACGAACGCATCGACGACCTCGACCGTTGCCGTAGGATTGATGTCGGCGATCATATCGCGCATGACCTCGGTCTTCTTCTGCCCGAGGGAATGCTGCCAGGCGACGGCCTGGCGATTGAGGTTGCTCGGCTCCACCACGTCATGGTCGACGAGGATGAAATGCCCGACGCCGCCGCGCGCGAGCGCCTCGGCGCAGTTCGAGCCGACGCCGCCGATACCGATGACCATGACCGTGGCCGCAGCGAGCGCCTCGACGCCCTCGGGCCCGATCAGGCGCTCTATGCGAGAGGTTGCGTCTTCGTCTGCGGACATGGTATCTCCTGGTCGATTGCGCGTAATGACGGATCGGCTTCACGGATTGCCGTCATCGCGGAGGGATGCGGATGCGTCCGAAGGCGTACGAACTTCCAGCGAATCATCCTTCGCGCGGCGAAGTCGTGCGATTCCGAATGCAGTGCAGCGTGCGATGCTCGCGATTATAGCGCGCTACGCAGGCTCGTAGCGGAATGCGCCCGTCCCATCGACGCGCCGCGCGATGCGCCTCTCGTTGACCAGATGATCGAGCACGACCATGCCGTTTTCCAAAATGCATTGCTTGAGCAGGATAGGCGTTTCATCCCAGGATTTGCCGCGCGTGTTCCAAGGGACGAGGCGGATCGCCTGCGTTCCCGTGATGCCGGGGCGTTCCTTGATCGCCTTCCACGTCTGTTCGACGCGCCGGTGGCGATGGCCGATCAACCAGTCGATACGCTCGTTCACGCCGCCTTCGATCTCGCCGTGCGAATGGAACAGGCGCGATACCTGCAGATCTTGAACCTTGCGGAGGCTGTCCAGGTAGTTTTGCAGGGTGTTCGGGTCGGAAACCGAGAAACGAAGTCCGGGCGAAAGCACGAAAAGGATGTGGTCGCCGCCGAAGTAGACACGGCTTTCGGGTTCGAACAGCGTCAGATGCCCCTGCGTGTGGCCCGGCGTTTCCACCACGCGCAGCGAAAAACGTCCGATATCGATCATGTCGCCCTCACCGACGAAGCGCAGGTTGCGTTCAGGCGATATCCAGCAGTCATGCGCGAGTCCTTGGGCCGCTGCTTCCCTCATGTAGCTCTCGGATGCTCCCTCGGCGCGAATACGGTCTTCCAGCTGCCGCACGAACAGGTCGGTTCGCTGGAACGCGCTTGCCTCGAAATCAATGCGCGAGAGATAGAGCGGGGCATCTGCGGGAACGACGCGATCGACGAGGCCGGCATGGTCCATATGAAGATGCGTGAGGAAGTATCGCGCGCGCGAAGGGTCGATGCCCAGCTCGTCGAACGCGGCCATCAGGTACGCATACCCTTCATCGGACGGTGCGCCCAGATCGACGACCAGGCAGTCGTCGCCGTCTTTGACGACGTAGCAGTTCGTGCCGCGCGTGATGACGTTCGGGTAGGGAACGTCGATCAGGAAGACCTCGGGCGTCGAGGCCACGCGTATGCAATGATTCATAGGGACCCTTTCTGTTAAAGGAATGCCCTGCATGCGGGTTGCGAATGGCGGTCGGCAACGGCCGTCGTGTCAAGGGCGGCCGCCGTCGAGCTCGATCACGCTGTCGTCTCCGCGAGATTATCCGTCTTACAGCTGTCGTCCTGCGCGTCTTTTCGGCTGACGAAGAGCAGCAGCAGGAATCCGGCCACGCCGGCGACGAGCGATGCGGATAGGATGCCCACCTTCGCGATGGTCACGGCCACCGGGTCGACGAATGCGAGGTTCGCGACGAAGATCGCCATCGTGAAGCCGATGCCGCCGAGCAGCGCAGCGCCCACCATATGCGCTGCGCGTGCGCCGGACGGCAGGCCGGCCAGCCCGGATTTCACCGTGATAAGGGTCATGGCCAGAATGCCGGCGGGCTTGCCGATGAGCAGGCCGAAGAACACGCCGTAGAGCACGGGGCTCGCGAATACGTTGCCAAGCGTGCCGTCGACGAGGCGCACATCGGCGTTCGTGAGCGCAAACAAGGGCAGGATCAGGAAATATACCCAAGGGTAGAGGTATTTCTCAAGACGTACGGCGGGCGGGATGACCTGTTTTGCCACCTTTGAGAGCTCGGCTACGGCTTTCAGATAATCGCCTTGCGCGATGACGGGCGTTTCAGGAGCGAAGCTCTCGCGGGCCTGTTCCACCTTCCGCCCGCTCCAGTCGGCGAACGTATGCAGGTTCACGTGCGATCCGGAGGGGATGGCGAAGGCGAGCAGCACGCCGGCGATCGTCGAGTGGATGCCCGACGAGAAGATGCAGTACCACAGCACCACGCCGAGCGCGATATAGGGGGCGAGCGCATATACATGCCGCTTGTTGAGCGCGATGAGCGCGATCATGACGAGCGCCGCCGCTCCGAGCCACGGGATGCTCGGCGACTGCCCGTAGAAGATGGCCAGGATCAGGATGGCGATGATGTCGTCGGCCACGGCGAGCGTGCTCAGGAATACGCGCACGCCTGAAGGGATGCGATCGCCGAGCAGCGAAAGGACGCCTAGGGCGAACGCGATGTCGGTGGCGGTGGGGATGCCCCAGCCGCTTGCCGTGGCGGTGCCGAAGTTGAAGGCGATGAAGATGAGGATGGGCGCGACCACGCCGCCGGCCGCCGCCATGATCGGCAGGATCGCCTGACGGATGTTCGTGAGCTCGCCGACCGTCATCTCGTATTTGATCTCAAGGCCTACGAGCAGGAAGAATATGGCCATGAGCACATCGTTGATGAAATGCGCGAGCGTCATCGAGCGCACGTTCTCGCCGAATCCGAAGGTCAGGTGAGCATGCCAGAACCCAAGGAAGGCGTCGTAGATCGGCGAATTCGCCACGATGAGCGCGAGAATCGCGGCGACGAGCATGACGCCTGCGGCCTTCGTGGACGAATGCGTGAATTCGATCCACCTGAAGTAATGCTTCACGCGTTCCCTGGTCTCGTCTATGTAAAGATCGTGTTCGGTCTGCACGGGTCTATCTCCTTGCTGGCGGCCGGCGATGGGAATCCGGCGGTGCGGTGCGCGGGCGCATAGGGTCGGCGCAGGCGTGGCGATGAGACGGGCCATGCGCCGAAGTGCGCGGGCGGAAAACGCGATTGGTTTCAAGCGATTCACTTTAGCATGGAGAACGATGCGCGCGGAAATCGAAACGGATCGGTAAACGAATGAAGGCGCCGACGACGATTCGCCGGCGCCTTCATTCGCAAGGCGCACAAAGGGTTTCTGCCTTCACTCCGCCGTCCTACGAGCAGGGCAGCGGGGATCCGAACCGCATGGACGGCGGAGAGGGTCCTCGGATCGAACCCTTAGCCCCAGACCTCCTCGGCGATCTCGCGCACGAGCGCGACCTTGGCCCACTGCTCGTCTTCGGTCAGCTTGTTGCCGATTTCGCAGGATGCGAAACCGCACTGCGGGGAAAGGCAGAGGTCTTCCAGCGGCACGTAGGTGGCCGCTTCGCGGATGCGGGCGATAACCTGCTCCTTATCCTCGAGCTCGGGGCTTTTCGTGGTGATGAGACCGAGCACGACCTTCGTCCCAGGCTGAATCTGGGCGAGCGGGGCGAAGCCGCCGGAACGCTCGTCGTCGTACTCGAGGAAGAAGGCATCTGCGTGTTCGCGGGCGAAGAAGGTGGAGGCAACGGCTTCGTATCCGCCGGAGGATGCATACGTGGAGTGGTAGTTGCCGCGGCAGACGTGCGTGTTGATGGTCAGGCCTTCGGGGCGGGCGTCGAGGACGCGGTTATTGACGGAGAGGAACTGCTCCTGCGTACGCTTGAGCCCCTCGGCGTCGCTGCCAAAGAAGGCCTCGGCCTTCTCGTCGCAGAGCATGCCCCAGCTGCAGTCGTCGAACTGGATGTTTCGACAGCCCGCATCGAAAGCCTGCTTGAGGAAGGCTTCGTATCCGGTCACCAGATCATGTTCAACTTGTGCGTCGTTCTCGTAGAACTCCTCGGTATGTGCGCGGTTGAAGGGCAGGACGAGCTGCGCGAGGAACTGCGCGGGTGCGGGAATCGTAAGCTTTGCCACGACGTTTTCGTCTTCGAGCGCCTGAACGAAGCGGAAGTGCTCGATGAAGGGATGCTCGCCCTCGAGCCTGATCTTGCCGGTCGCATAGGTGTCGTCGATCTTCGCCGTTTCGCCATGAAAAGGCAGGCCGGTCTCGGTCTTGCTGTGGCCGATGCCCGCGAATCCCCACATGAAGTCGAGGTGCCAGGTCGCGCGGCGGAATTCGCCGTCGGTGATGACGCCGAGACCGGCCGCCTTCTGTTTTGCGACCAGGTCGCGGATCGCGTCGTCCTCGACGGCCGTGAGTTCGGATCGGGAGATCGTTCCCGCCTCGAAGTCGGCGCGCGCGCGACGCAGCGCTGCAGGGCGCAGGAAGCTGCCGACCACGTCGAATCGGTGCGGGGTTTTCTTATCGTATGCGATGGTCATGGGTCTCTCCTTCACGAGCCGGTTGTTCGATGCGGAGAATCCTATCACCGTGGTTTGCTATTCACTAATACTTAAATTTGATACATAGATATAGAAATTATCTATAGCAATGCTGAGAGGTGTCCCTATAGTTCTATCAACCAGAAGTTTCGACCGATATCCCCTTATGAGGCAATGCGTGCGCAGGTTCCCTGCGAAGGGCACGGAAGGCGCGACACGAACATACGGATTACGGCGTGGGCTCGAGTCAACGCGAGGCGGAAAACATCGATTCCGATCCGTCGAAAGACGATGGATGCAGATTCGGGTCATCGGGCGCGAGGACGTCTCATGCCGAGGCACGCCAGCGTGAAGAAGAAAGCGGCGAAGCCCCACATGATGGCGAGTGGTGCGGTGACCGCCTCGAGCCCCGCGCCGCGCAACATGACGTCGCGCAGAGCCTCTGTGCCGTAGCCGAGCGGCAGCGCCGAGGCGACGGCACGCAGCCAGGCGGGGGCTTGCGAGAGGTCGAAGATGCCCGAGAGCATCAGCTGCGGCATGACGAAGGCGAGCAGCAGCTGGATAACTTGGAAAGGGCTTTCCGCCAGCCCCGAGACTGCCAGGCCCAGGGTGAGTGATACCGCCGCCATCGAGGCCGCGAGCGCCGCGATGAGCAGCGGCGAGCCTTCGTTCGGGAAGCCTATCACGCACACGGTGAAGACGATCGTGGTGGCCGTGTACAGGAGAGCGATCAGGCCGAACCCGAGCAGGTAGCCGCTGGCGACCTGCCAGCCCCTCACGGGCGTGACGAGCAGCCGCTCCCGCGTGCCGCAGGTCCGCTCTGCGAGCAGGCTCATGGAGCCGGTTATGAAGACGAACATGAACACGAACAGTCCGATGAAGACCGGGCCGTAGTAGTCGAAGACGGACCAGTTCCCGCTGCCGTGGAGATAGTCGACCTCGATAGAGGTGAAGGGCATGGAGCCCTCGATGTCGGGGATGTCGTCCGCGAGCGATTCGGCCTCTTCCACCGCCTCGCGGACGCCGGCGGGCAGGCGTGAGAGCGTCTCGTCGTCGATGTCGAGATCGATGGAATCGATGCGCTCTTCGAACCCCTCGGCCTGGGAGAGAAGCTCGTCACGGGCAATCTTCTGCTGCTCGACCAGGGCGGATTGGACGGCGGAGAGCGCGGCGGCGGTGCGCGAGGCGTCCGCGCCCTCGACGCGCACCTCGAGGACGTGGCCGTCGCCCGCCGAGACGACGGCATCCACCTCAGCCGCCTCCAAGAGCCGCTGCGCCTCCTGGGTGTCTACGGCCTGCAGGGTGCAGTCCTCGTCGCAAAGATGCGAGACGAAGCCATCGGGGACGTCGACGAGCGCGAGACGGGGCACGTAGGCGGGCGATCCCAGGACCAGGTAGAACAGGAGAAAGGTGACGCAGGGGGCAACCACAAGCGTGGCGACCATTCTCTTGTCGCGGGCGAACTCGACGACGATGCGGCGGGTCACCGCAAGCAGCCTACGCATGGTCGCCCTCCTTTCCCTCCGGCTCCACCAAGGCGATGAACGCCTCTTCCAAACTTCCCGTCGACGTCGACTCAAGAATCGCGTGCGGGGAACCCGTCCGCACGAGACGACCGTCCCTCATCAGGGCGACGACATCGCAGCGGGCAGCCTCATCCATGGCATGGGTCGTCACTAGCAGCGCAGCGCCTTCGGCGGCAAGCGTTCTGAACAAGTTCCAGAGCTCGGCGCGCCGTACCGGGTCGAGCCCTACCGTCGGCTCGTCCATTACCAGGATCTCGGGTTTCGCAAGAAGCGCTACGGCAAGTGAAAGGCGGCGTTTCATGCCGCCCGAGAAGCTGTCGACGAGCTGGTCGCAGGCGTCTTCCAAGCCGATGAGCGGCAAGAGCTCCGCTATCCTCTTCCTGACCTTCGTGCGGGCAAGCCCCTGGAGGGCGCCGAAGAATTCCAGGTTCTCACGGGCAGTGATGCCCTCGTACAACGCCGTATCCTGAGGCATGTAGCCGAGCTTCGATCTCATCGTCGGATAGGGTGCCGTCTCGTTGCCGAGGAGCACACGGCCTGAAGTCGGGACCTCCGATCCGACGACGAGGTTGACGAGCGTCGTCTTGCCGCTCCCGGAAGGACCGATGAGCCCCGTTACCTGACCTTGTCGAACCTCGAGCGAAACGCCGTCGAGCACGGACTTTTTTCCGAAGCTCTTGAATACGCATTCGATGCATACGAGCGTTTTCCCTTGAACCATAGCGGCTTCCTTCCATAAAATGGACATTGTGTCCGATTTGATTGTGCGGGACGGATTGCATCCGTTCAAGCGACAGAACAGGCGAATGTGTCCGATTTTCATGGAGGGGTGCGTATGGAAGAGCATGATTCAAAGACTGTCGCGGCAACGAAACAGCGCATCACCGACAGCCTGTTCGAGATCATGAGAGACGATTCGATAGAGCACGTGACCGTGCGCGAAGTGTGTGGGAAGGCCGGCATCACGCGGTCTACGTTCTATACGCACTTCTCAAACGTCTACGACGTGCGCGACCGATGCGAGGCCGAGGTATCCGAACGGGTCGAACACGTGTTTTTTCCGGAAGTTCTCAGCACGCTCGGCTTGGGAGGGCGCCGAGGGTGTGTGCGGGTCGCACGGCGCGTCGAAGAGGCGCTCGGGGATCATTTCGATCATCTCGCGGTGCTCCTCAACGGGGGTGACCCGGCTTTTGTCGAAAGGGCGCGCATGGCTGCGATGGATGCGGTCTCCTCTCACCTCGGTATCAAGAAGGTGTCCGAGCGGCAGGCTCTCGTCTTCTACGGGACGTCGAGCATGCTCCTGAGCATGTACGCGCACTGGCTTGTGTCGGATCGCAGCATGCCGCTCGAAGAGCTCGTCGCGACGGCCCGTTCCGCCGTTCTGCATGGGCCGGCGAGAACGATGCTCGGATGAGCTCGATCGTCTGAGCGTATGTCGACCGAAGAGCGCAAAGCCCAACGGCCTCATCCGACCGAACCTCATTTCGCAATAAGCGATTCCTTTATGAAAAACTGCAGGTAGAATAGCTGTATGACGAAAAGGGGAAGGAGCGTTCGAATGTGCGAAGAGTGCTATGTCGATGAGAGCAGGGCGACCCCGCTGCTGAATCCGCGGGACTGTCTGGAGAACCACACGCAGTACATCTGCGGGACGTGCGGAAGGTGCATATGCATCGAACGTGACCCTCATCGCGGACTGCAGCGGTGGAACTTCCCTTTCAAGTCGCTTGAGATCGCGAAGCTGTACCTGCGCACCGCCGACTACAGCATGAAGAAACCGTGCGGCATTTTCGAGATAGCAGGGGAGCGCGGCAGGCTTTCGTACAAGATATTCGCGGACGGCGAGGATCTGCAGTCGTACCTGAAGAAGAGCAAAGGGAAGTCGTGCGCGTCCCTGTCGCCTGCCTTCATCATGGATGAATATCGGGAATACGCGGGCACGCAGGCGCGGAGGCTCGAGCCCGACGAAGTCGAGAGGTATATGTCGGAGCGATAGGCTGGATTTTCGATTCCGGCATCAAAGAATCAGTCGAGAGCGGTTCCTTCGCCGAGATCGGAATTCGTTATCCAAACAGCTCGTCGTGAGTTCCCGTGCGTTGAAAGACAGCGAGTCCGGCACCTTCGCGCCAGATGATAAGCCAGTTGCCAGCATTATCGACGTGGCATTCCCGGCTTCCCGACCATTCACCTTTGAGTTCGTGCATGGTATGCCTGCGACGAAGCTCTTCCAGAGATTCGGGGGTGTTCTGCAGCACCAAATCTACAAGGACCTTGAGCAGTTCAAGGTCGACATGCTTTTTCTTCAAGCGCTTCGAGTCTCTTTGGAATTGCGGAGTGAATTCCGCCCTCAGCACTGCTTAGACTCCCATTGCGGCGAACATATCATCGGCCGAATCGTAACCAGGGCGACCTTCGGCAATGATGGCGTCGGCATTCTGAATGGACTCGAGCGATTCTTGGTTAGGCTTGGGATATTCGAGGGTCAGGGGAATTCTCTGCTCGCGCACCATTTGCTTGTAGAAAGCGCGGGTCACCGATGAAAGGTCGAATCCGAAATCCTCGGCGATTGAACTGGCAGCGCGTTTGGTCGTTTCGTCAATCCTGATCGTCACAGATGCGGTCGTCATATCGCACCTCCTCTTATGTAAGATAGCTATATTAACTTGTCTTGCAATCGATGACAACTGCAAGACAAGTTAATCATGTATGTATCTGCATGCGAGTGGCCGATACGGTATTCGCAACTCTGAATGAACCGCCTTTCATCATGGATGAATATCGGGAATACGCGGGCACGCAGGCGCGGAGGCTCGAGCCCGACGAAGTCGAGAGGTATATGTCGGAGCGATAGGCTGGATTTTCGATTCCGGCATCAAAGAATCAGTCGAGAGCGGTTCCTTCGCCGAGATCGGAATTCGTTATCGTTGCCAAGAGCTAGAAAAAAGAGTGACGAAATGGCCGCTGCCGTTGAAAGACTGATGGGCCGCGTCCCGAAAGAAATCGGGCATCGATGCAATCGTCGAATGACGACGCGCAGAAACCTATTTGACGCTCAGCGTAGCGACGTAGGATGTCACGTTGTGATCATGAAGGTTCCCTGCGCCGTTCGTATCGTCGTAGAGGCCCTTTAAGGCGAAGCCGGCTTCCAACTGTCCGTTGACTTGTTCCTCGATAGTATGGGAGAACTGAATTCCTTCGCTACTCTTAAGCGATCGCTTGAGGTGTTCCTCGTTTTTCAATGGATTGAACGGCAGCGTATTCGTTATGATACGTTCTTCCTCGTCAACCGCATAGTTGATTCCGATATCCAGACCCGCAAGCAGAACACCCCCTTTTTTAAGTACGCGGTGGCACTCTTGCCATATCGGTTTGACCTCTTCGACATAACAGTTCGAGACAGGATGGAACACCATGTCGAAGCAGTCGTTTTCGAAGGGCAGAGGTTTCGTCATGTCCGCCTGGACGATGGAGATGTCATAGCCTTCTCTCTGTGCGACGATCCTTTCGCTCTCTATTTGCCTATCCGAGTAATCGAGGACAGTGCATTCCGCTCCAAGCGCGGTGAACACGGGCATTTGCTGTCCGCCGCCGCACGCAAGACCCAGAATCTTCTTACCTGCCAGTTCTCCCAGCCATTTTCTTGGGACGCCCTTCGTTGGCGTAAGCCTGACTTCGAAGTCTCCATTGAGGGCTTTGACATATTCTTCGTGAGAAATGCGCGCTCCCCACATCCAGCCGCGATCGACCCAAGAGTCGATCGCGGCTGCATTCATCCTCGTGTAATCCATTGCGATTCCTCTTCTGGCCCGAACATCAACGCAGTCCGTTTACCGGCTTTCCGCGAGACAGCTCAGGAAATCATAGCAGGTTCGACCTCATGCATCCTGTCGATGGAGCCTCGGTGCATCCAGACAACGGTCTCAAGAGAAGCGGAACGGGCTTCCTGAAGAATTCTGAAACCGGGTCCCGATAGAGGCGTTGGCGGCGAAAGTCGGGATATCATGCCGGAAAACAATGCTCGCAAACGCTGATCAGGAGAACCCATGGAAACCGGCATCATAGGCGCGACGTTCGTCGCAGGACTGCTGTCCTTCTTCTCACCCTGCATATTGCCCCTGCTTCCCGTTTACATCGGACTGCTCACGTCCGACGCGAACGACCAGGAACTCGGCGGCGTGCAACGCGCGACGCGGACGATCGCGTTCGTGTTGGGCATCTCGGCCACGTTCCTCGTCCTCGGCCTGGGGGCCGGCGCCGTAGGGCACGCGCTTAGCAACGGCTACGTCGCCATCGCCTGCGGCGTCGTCATCTTCATCTTCGGCCTGCACCTTTCCGGATTGATCCAGATTCCTCTGCTGCAGCGGGAGAAACGCTTCGATACCAGCAAGCTGAACGTCCGCACGGTCGCAGGCGCCTTTCTGCTGGGACTCGGCTTCTCGTTCGGCTGGACGCCCTGCATAGGCCCTATCCTCGGCTCTGTCCTGGCGCTGGCGGCGCAGCAGGGCACCGCTGCGGCGGGCGCCGCGCTCACGCTGGTGTATTCGCTCGGCATGAGCATCCCGTTTTTGATCATCACCCTCGCTTCGAACGCGCTCATCGGCCGCGTGCGTTCGCTGAACCGCTATCTTCCCACCATCCAGCGCATCGGCGGCGCGCTTATTGCCATCATGGGTCTCTGGATGATCTTCACCCAGGTGCACGATCTTTCCGCGCGCTCCACCTCCATGGATGACGCCGCGCAGGAACAGTCCGCCGACGAGGGGATGGACGATATGAAATCCGATACCGCCTCGAAAGACGACGCCATGACCGAGACCGGCTCTGGAGCCAAGAGCGATCAGCAGGCCGGCAAGGACGGCTGGCGCCATGTCAAGCTCCAGGATGCGCACGGAGAAACGCATGAGCTTGCCGACTACGCAGGCAAGCCCGTCTACCTTAAGTTCTGGGCCAGCTGGTGCCCGACCTGCGTAAGCGGCCTCGATAATCTGAAGGCCCTGGCCGCGCAGCATGAAGAGGCCGGAGACGTGCATGTCGTCACGGTCGTGGCCCCGGGGCTGTCGGGAGAGATGAGCCAAGACGAGTTCGCGCGCTGGGCTCAGGAGCAGGGTCTGGACTTCGATATCCTGATGGACGGCCAGGCGCAGCTGTTCAGCGCATTCGGCGTGCGGGCGCTGCCCACTTCGGTGTTCCTGGACAGCCAGGGCAATGTGGTGCAGACGCGCACGGGAGATATCAAACCGCAGGAACTGGAGAAGATGATCTCGCAGCTTGAATAGCTTCGCGCGCAACGATGCAAGCGGGACGATGCGACCCTCGTTTACGCTCGTCGCAACCACCATTCTTCCATCGCCGCATCGCACCTGCGCAAAGACCGGAAAGGATCAGGTCATGAACGCACGAACCCGCATACGCGCCTTCGCCGCCCTTGTATGCGCCGCCCTCTTCGCAACCGCCATGCTGAGCGGATGCGATGCCCAGAGCTATCTGAGCAAGGCGACGGATTCGCACGGCATGAAAGGCGTCTCATCCGAAAACCCTACCGATACGATCAAGGAGGCAGACGTGAACATCGACTACGACAACCTGCATGACATCTACTTCGCCGGAGGCTGCTTCTGGGGCGTGGAGGAATACTTCTCCCGCATTCCCGGCGTGGCCGATGCCGTCTCCGGATACGCCAACGGCGACGCGAACGTCGCCCATCCCAGCTACGAGAAAGTGTGCACCGACACCACCGGCTATGCGGAGACCGTGCACGTCTCGTACGACCCCAAGATCGTGAGCCTGGACACGCTGGTGCGCCAGTACTTCAAGATCATCGATCCCACCAGCGTGAACAAGCAGGGCAACGACCGCGGCAGCCAGTACCGCACCGGCGTGTATTACGTCGATGAGGATGATCGCGCCGCCATCGAGAAGGTGTTCGACGACGTGCGCGCTCAGTACGATCGGGATGTCGTCACCGAGCTGGAGCCGCTCGGCGCCTGGTGCGAAGCCGAAGACTATCATCAGGACTATCTCAAGAAGAACCCGAACGGCTACTGCCATATCGATTTCAGCAGCTTGGATGACGTGAAGCTCGAATCCGGCGCCGACGGGGCCGAACCCTATGGCTACAAGGACGAGAACGGACGCGTGCGCGTGAACGAAGCCGCGTTCAGCCGTCCGGACGATGATGAGATCGCCCGCATGCTGACCGACGCGCAGTACGACATCACCCAGCGCGACGGGACCGAGCGCGCCTTCACCGGCGATTACTTCGACAACAAAGAGCCGGGCATCTACGTGGACGTGGTGACGGGCGAGCCCCTGTTCTCTTCTGAAGACAAGTTCGAATCGGGATGCGGGTGGCCCAGCTTCACGGCGCCCATCGATCCCGACGTCATCGTGGAGAAGACCGATATGTCCCACGGTCTGATGCGTACCGAGGTGCGCAGCCGCGTCGGGGATTCGCATCTGGGCCACGTCTTCACCGACGGTCCCGCCAAAGCGGGCGGCCTGCGCTACTGCATCGACAGCGCCGCCCTGCGGTTCATTCCTCTCGACAAGATGGAGGAGCAGGGCTACGGCATATTCATGGATCGCTGCGATTCCTACGGAGAGAGCACGAAGTGACGGAAGCACGCCGAGAATGGTCATGACGAAGAACGCTTAGAATGGGATTTCAGCCGGGTTTATCCGCCCAAGGCGCGCGAACGTTCTGAGGATCAGAGGAGTGCATGAAGGAACCGCCCCAGGCACAGCACCAGGCACGCATCCTGCTTGCCGACGACGACCCCGATATCCTCGAGGTCGTCAGCGTGCTGCTTGCGAGCGAGGGGTATCGGGTGGATGCCGCGCGCGACGGCCTGGAAGCGCTCGCTCTTGCGCGGCATCCTTTCGACCTGGCCATTCTCGATGTGATGATGCCCAAGGCCTCGGGTTTGGAGGTGTGCGAGCGTCTTCGCTTGTCCAGCAACGCGCCCATCCTGTTCCTGACCGCCCGCTCGCAGGATGCCGACAAGGTGGCCGGCCTTGCCGCGGGAGGCGATGACTACCTGGTCAAACCCTTTTCGACGCCCGAGCTTCTGGCTCGTGTGAAGGCCATGCTGCGCCGCTACCGTCAGTACGGCTCGGCCCAGGGCGCGCAGACGGGGGAAACGATCCAGGCAGGACCGGTGCTCATCGACACACGCGCGCGTCGCGTGAGCAAAGGCGAGACGCCCGTGGCGCTCACCGACCTGGAATACGAGGTCCTGCTCGCCCTCGCCCGCAACAGAGGCCGCGTCGTGTCTGCGCGCGAGCTGTACGAGAACGTGTGGCGCAGCATGTACCTTCCCCAATCGAACAACACCGTCATGGCGCATATAAAGAACCTGCGCAAGAAGCTCGAAGCCGATCCTCGCGATCCGCAGATCGTGCGCACGGTATGGGGGCGGGGATACACCATTGACTAATCCGATGAACAAGCTGGCCTACCGGCTCATCGCCTACGTAGCGATCGCGCTCGCCGTGGGGGCGGGGGTGTTTTTCGGTGCCAAGACCCTTGCGAACTGGGGAATTTCCTCCATCGTCGATACGCCGGCCGCCCAGGAGCAGCGCCTTGCGCGCGCAGCGGATTCGTTGCAAGACTACATCGACGAGCACGACGTCTCGCGTTCGGACAAGGCGGCGCTCGACGACTGGGTGACCCGCGAGCGGTATGTGATGCTGCAGGTCTACGGCGGCGATCGCATCCTGTACGACTCCACCATGGACGAGAATCTGGCATCCCTGGATATACCCGGCGGCGATTCGATGCAGTGGCAGAAGACCTTCGACGTGCGTTTCTCCGATGGCGAAGGCGAGGCCATGTTCTACGAATACTACGCGATGGGCGACGAACTGGCCGCGACCGCGGCATCCGGCGCTCTGGCGACCGCGGCTTTCGCGCTGGTGCTCGTGCTGCTGGTGTTTCGTAAGACGCGCTCCATCGGAACGCTTAACGACGAGGTCCATATCCTGGAGGGCGGCGACCTGGACTATCCGATCTCCGTTCAGGGAGATGACGAGCTGGGCGAGTTGGCCCGCAGCATCGACGATATGCGCAAGGCCGTCCTGGCCCGCCAGACCGATGAGGATGCGGCGCGCCGGCGCGACTACGAGCTCATTGCCTCGATGTCGCACGACCTGCGCAGCCCGCTCACGTCATTGATAGGCTATCTGGACATCCTGGCCATGGGCAGATGCACGTCGGAGCAAGATGAAAAGCGCTATCTGGAAAGCAGCAGGCAGAAGGCCTACCGCGTCAAGGAGATATCCGACGAGCTGTTCGAGCGCTTCCTCTCCCACGATGCCGATTCCTCGACCCGCTTGCTCGAGGAATGCGATTGCCGCTCGCTCATAGGCGCGCGCATCGAGGAAGGGTTTTTCGAGCTTCGAAGCATCGGCATGGAGGTTCAGGTAAGCGGAATGGAATGTCTCGAAGGGCTTTCCGTGCAGGCGGACCCCCGCGCGATTGCGCGCGCCTTCGACAACTTGTTCGGCAATATCAGGAACCATGGAGTCGCTCGGGGCGCCGTGCGCATCGCGTGCTCGCGCGCCGAAGACGGCGCATGCGGCATGCGTGCTGCGACGATCACGCTGGTGAATAGCGTGCGGGGCGGGGAATCGTCTACGCATGAGGGGGCAGGGCTGGGCCTGCGGGTCGCCACGTGCATTTTCGCACATGCGGGCTGGCGCCTCAGCGTTTCCCAGGCCGACCGCACGTTCGAAGCGCGTATCGACTTCGACGCACGGGAACGCGTCTGAAACATTGCGTTCTCCCTGGACCGATGCCGAAAAGGACCTTCATTCCCCTTTGTTCCTAATCCAATAGTCGCACTCGTCGAAGCCGTCTGCGACCGTATGATCCCGGTAAAGCGTTCCTCCGAGCGCTTCCATGACGGCCTTGTCCGTTTCGCAGAAATACGGCATGAGTTCTCCGTAACCGTTTTCCTTCGCGAAATCTGCGATGGGACATCCCACGAGATGGATGCTGATTCCCTCTTCGTGTCCCCGGGGGTTGATTCTCATTCCCCAGGCGTTGTTCCATGAGCTGTCTGCCTTGTGCTTGTTCAGCTTTCTCGCCCTCATGCCGAATAGGCCGTAGAAGAGTTTCTGTACCAGCTTGTTGTTGAGATCGAACCGTTCCAGCGGCTTCCTGCCGTTTCTCCCCGTCATCATCATGCCGTAGCACATGTCCGTGATTTCGTCGGGGGATAGGGAGCGTCCCATGCATTCGTAATAGGCGAATGCCGAAAGTGCGCCGTAGAAGTTCTTGGACATAGGGTTCTTCTCGCCGCCTATATAAGGGGCTTGATCGGCAAACGATTCATACATGCGGTTGATTTTTTCGAATTTTTCCTCAGCCTTTTCTTCAGTATAGCGTTCCGTTAAGCGCGCTCTGATCCATTCGGCGGATGCCGGTGGCATCGGGTAGGTCCCGATCGTCTCTTCCGATCGTTTCATGACGTTCCCTCCCTCATCAAAGCAAGGATGCCCTTTTCGTAGACCTTCCCTGTGGTCTCCATGCACCTTATGATCGTGTTCCTGTCCCTATCCGAGACGATGAGCCGGAAAAGGGTATGGATATAACCCTCCATCAGGACCTCGAGCGTCCGCCCTTCTATGTCGTGCATATCGCTTGATCCGGAGGATTCGGATGCGTTGACGATGGTCTTGGCGGCACGGCTCGCCAAGGCATCCAGGAATCCCTCGTATTTCGTTCCTTGAGAGCCGTTGACGATGAGGACCATGGCGTCTTTGTCCTGCAGAACCGCATCCACGATCTTTGGAATATGCCGGTAGTATGCCTCGCCCATCGTATGGAATCGCATCTTTTCAGGAAGGGCTTCTATTGCATCGCAAGCGCTGCCGAGCGCTTTCATCAATCGATCCGCCGTCGGGTCCGTGATGGCGTAGAACAGCTCTTCCTTAGAGGCGAAATAGCCGTACAATGCGCCGGATGTGAAACCTGCTTCCGAGGCGATCTTCCGCAAAGGAGCCGCTTGGAACCCGTAGGCAAGGAAATGCTTCCTCGCGCTCGCAAGTATCCTGTCCTTCGTTTCGATATCGCCGAGTTCCGATTGCTTTCGTCGTGCCATATCTCCTGCGCCGTTCCTCTCTATGTCGTGATATGCATCGTACGCTATCCATGTTTAATGTATCTTAGTTATATAACTTAGATACATTAAAGCACGATATGTCGGCTTCTGAAAGGGAGAATCGAAGAAAACGAGAGAACAGATCTTTGACGAATGAGGGAGATGTCGGCGGGTATCGGCCGCATCAGAGGTCGTCGAGGCAATACCCGCTGTCGCAGCATGCGGCCATGAACTCGCTGTCATGCGTGATGACCAGGACGCTTCTGCCCGTGCGCGCCGCCGCGGCAAGCTCATGCGCGATGATTTCCATGTTCGTGCCGTCGAACCCGCTCGTCGGCTCGTCGAAGATAAGCACGTCGCGATTCGAAAGCAGGGCGCAGGCGATGGCGAGCCGCTGGCGCTGGCCGCCCGAGAGGGCCGCAGGGTGCGCGTCCTTGAATTCGTAGAGCCCTAATCGCTTGAGCGCCGCACGGGCGCGCTCTATGGTCTCGTCGGTCGGCTTCGCGTCCAGAAGCAGCTCGTCCGCCACCGAACTCGTGAAGAACTGCGTGCCGGTATCGTTCGAGCAGAACCAGACGGACGTGCGCCGCTGCGCCCCACGCATCTTCTTTCCCTGTATGAAGACGGCTCCTCCGCTGGGGCGCGCAAGTCCCGAGAGAATCATTCCGAGGGTCGTTTTCCCTGCGCCGTTGCGTCCTGTGATGGCGGTCACGCGCCCTGGGTAGAAATGCAGGTCAAGATCCTTCCAGATGATTCGCCCTCCTCGTCTGCACGAAAGCCCGGTCGTATGCATCGACGGGTTCTCGCCGCGAGGAAGGGGCAGGTCGGGCTTGCGTACGGGCATCGGCGCCCGCAAGCCGCGCTGCCGACGTTCTCCCTCGTCCATCGAGCGCATCTCATCGGGCGTGAATTCTGCCAGGATGCGTCCGTTCTCGAGATAGACGTAGCGATCGGCCACGCCGTCGAGCCAGGCGAGGCGATGCTCGGCGACGACCTGGGTGAATCCTTCATTCTTGAAACGATTCACGATGCGTGCGAGCTGGCGTGCGCCTTCGGCGTCCAGGTTCGCGGTAGGTTCGTCGAATACGAGGGTCTTCGGCGCCGGGGCGCAGACCGAGGCGATGGCGACCCGCTGCTTCTCGCCGTTCGAAAGCGCATCGAGCGGACGGTCGCGGACATAATCGAGTTCGAGCTCGGCGATGGCGGCGTCGGTGCGGCGACGCACCTCGTCCTGATCCATTCCCAAGTTCTCGCAGGCGAAGGCTACCTCTCCAGGCAGCTCGGATGAGAAGAACTGGCTCTTAGGATCTTGGAACACGCTGCCCACGTGCGCGCTCGTCTCCCATGAAGGGGCGTCGGGCACCTTTTTGCCTTCAACCGTGACCGATCCTTCGAGCCTTCCTCGGTAGAAGCGGGGCGCAAGGCCGTTCATCAGCCGCGTCAGCGTGGTTTTCCCGCAACCCGATGCGCCGCAGAGCACCACGCACGCGCCTTGGGGCACATGCAGGTCTATGTCGACGACGCCGTGGCTGCCGCCTTCGTATCGGAACGTGACGCGGTCGAGACGGATCACGGCTTTGCTCCGGTCACGAGCAAGAACAGGGCGGTTCCCGCCATCCAGACGGCAAGCCAGATCGCATCCCGTGCTTCGCACGGCCGCCCGTAATAGCTGCTTCGAATGCCGTTTCTTTCCGCTCCGCGCGCGATGGCCGACACGGTGAGCTGGTCGGCTATCTGCAGGCACCGCAGCATAAGGGGCACGATGACGTATTCGCCGCTTGCAGCGGGGTGGGCGATCATGCGGGAAGGAGCGGTGAGGGATCGGTTGCGCATGGACCGCACGATGCTCGAGAGCTCGGAGGCCATGGTGGGGAAGAAGCGGAACACGACGAGCACTCCCAGGATGAGGGCCACGGGCGCGTGCATCTTGGACAGAAATGCTGAAAGATCGCCTGGCGGGGTGGTGACGAGATCCCATCCCACCACGATGACGGGCGACATGCTCCAGAGCAGAAGAACGTGGAATTCCGAGAACACGATCATATGCAGCCCGTGGAATCGGATGAGGAAGAGCAGGAGCGCGAGTACGGCGTAGGTCATCGCGAAGGATAGCGCCAGACGCGTCCTGCCTTGCATCGCTACGTAAATCAGCGACAGCAGCGTGGGAAGGTAGAGCATGGACAGGGCGCTCGTCAGCGTCGAACAGGCCAGCACGCACGCGAATGCGCAGAGCTTGACGGGGACTTTCAGCGACCGGCCGTCCGACACCTTACAGCACGCCTGCCTTCTTGAAATGCGCGCGCACGAGCCGCGTGCCGACGACTGCGCCGAGAAACGCCAGGACCAGGGTGAATAGCACGATGAACGTAATCCAGAACGGGTCGGTATAGTAGTGCAGGTAGGCATCCACGTAGCCCTGCTCCATGCCCGATTTCATGGCGAAGGCGTAGTACGTATCCCAGAAGAACAGGATGGGAAGGAAGTTGGTGCCTTGGTGCAGAAGCCCGTTGACGGACCACGAGGCGATGACCTTTCGAGTGTCCTGATACGCATCCTGCTTGATCAGGATGAGTTCGGAGATGACGCCTACGAGGATGAACCAGGGGGCCAGATACCAGTTTCCTGATATCAGGTAGGCGATGCCCACCATGGTGGCGTATATAAGCGTGCAGCCGTGCTTGCCCACGCGCGTCGCCAGGAGCACGTACACCACGCCGCATGCGAACGCGGAGAACGACGTCGACAGCACCATGCTCACGAAGTCGTTGGGCATGCACACGAGGTTGATCGCGATTTGGATGACGATCATCAGCATGCTGATGAGCACCGTGGAGATGACGTCCCTGATCGTCCATCTGCCATCGTTCATGCGGGGTCCTTTCTTTCGGGTATGGACGGTCGGCGCGTGTTACGTGAGTCTGATCAGCCCTTCCCATCCGCTGTTGAAGAATGCGGCCAGCTGCTGGACGTATTCGAGGGCCCGTTCGCGCGTCATATCGTGGACGACGGTCTCGAATACCGCCGTGAAGTAGGCGCTCGTGATCATGTGGTGCAGGTCATGGTCGACCTCGCCTTCGATCTTCCCCTGCTCGCGAAGCCGGCCGTAGTAACGTTCGGTCTGGTCCACGTCAAGCTCTACCAAGTCGTGCACGTAGGAGGAGAAACGGGTGCCGTCCGAGCAGCACAGCACCAGCTTGAACGCATCGAAGTTGTCGTAGACGTAGTTCACGAAATGCAGGAGGTATTCCGTCGACAGGCTGCGGCTTTCCGCCGCGCGATCGTCGGGTATGAGGTCGAAGTGCGCATCCTGGGCCGCTTTGAACTGATCGATCAGGTTATCGGCAGCGGGTCCGGCAAGGGCTTCGAACAGCGCCTCTTTGCTCGGGTAGTATCCGTAGAAGGCGCCTTGGGTGAACCCTGCCTTCTTCACGATGGCACGAAGTGAGGCGCCCTTGAAACCATGCTCGAGGAATTCTTCCTTGCCGACCGCGAGAATCTTCTTCTGCGTCGCGCTCAATTCGGCCATGGTTCGATCGCGCCTCTCTCTTTGCGGACGTCCGCTACGGATATAGCACTGATATATATCAGTGCTATATCCGTGTGTCAAGGTTCGAGAAGATATCGTCGAGCATCACCTTCATCGGTTAGGGGCGACGTTCGATCCTTCTTGTTCGCGCTGCCGAGCAAAACGCAGGGCGGCCGAAGGAAGCGGCGGCCGAGCGGACATTCCCGCCGGCCTTTCGCCTCCTTCGGCCGCCCCGATGCGGTCTTCGATGCCTCTACGTCAACGGCACAGGCACTGCTGCCATCACGATGAGGAAACGCAGCAGGAAGCCGCCGATAAGCACGCCCGCATCCGCAGCAGCGCCTATGTAGTGCGCCGGGGGAGTTTCCTCGAACGCGGGCTTGGCGATGAACAGCAGCCACGTCTCGACCGCCGAGGGCGCCGCAAGGCCCACCACGATGAAACCGATCCAGAACACGGGCGCCCAGCTGCCGCATACGAGGCTTGCAACCGATTGCGCGCCCGCGACCGAGTTGTAGCTCGTGATGAAGCACAGCGAAGCCACCAGCACGATCTCGACGATCGGGAAGACGTAGTGGAACTTCTTGAGCACGCCCGCCTCATCGAACTCCTCCGGGAACTTCAGCGCGCCTACGAGCAGCACCGAAGACATGCCCGTCGAAACCGCCGAAACCAAGAACAGAACGGGCAGCAGCGCATTGTTCCACAAGGGGAACGTTCGGCATACGCCAAGCAAAGCTCCCGTGTATGCGCCCACGCAAACCGCGAACACGACGCCCGCGATTTCAAGCCATGCGGGCACGCGCTTTTTCAGGCAGTCGAGCAGAAGCGCGACGAGCGCGATGAGCACGAATGCCGCCAAGAACACGACGCCCCAGGTCATAACTGAAAGCGGGTTATGCAGGAGCAGCGCGAAGCGCAGCGGGTTATGCAAACCCGCTTCCGCGTCGAACATCAGCAAGAACAGGCCGACGATCACCACCGCAGGCGCGATGATATGCCCTGCGAAACGCATTCCTTCGGCTTCGGGATGCTTGAATCGCAGGAACGCCGACGCGATGAACGCGCCGCCGCCCAAGCCTGCAAGGAAGAGGTACCACGCAATAGGTGCGCCCCAAACCGGTTCGAATGACATATTCGCCCACCTACCTTACGTAGAAGATCTTCGATTTGGTCGCATCGCCCAGAAGAGGGGTCGCATGCGTCGCGGCGAGCATCCTGGACACATCCGAATCCGGATCGTCCAGGTCGCCGAACGTACGCACGCCTGCCGGGCACGCGGTCACGCAGGTCGACATCTCGGTGCCATGCAGCGCGCTCACGGTGCAGAACCGGCATTTGTCGACCGAGCCTGTGCGTTCGTCGACCACGCGCGCCCGGTACGGGCACGCCGCCATGCAGTATTTGCATCCGATGCAGCGGCCGTGGTCGATGCACACGATGCCGTCTTCGTTGGTATACGTCGCGCCCGTGGGGCAGACCGTCTGGCACGGCGCGTCTTCGCAATGCATGCATTGCGAAGGAATCACCTGCAAGGAAGCCGTGGGGTACGTTCCCGATTCGGCTTCGGAAAATTTCACGAACGGCATGCTCGCAGGCACGTCGTTCTGGTTCTGGCACGCCAAGCGACAGGCGCCGCAGCCGATGCACTTGGTCGTGTCGATCACCATTCCGTATCGGGCCATAGCCTATGCACCGACCTTCCTGATCTCGACGGGCGTCTCGCATACCATGCCCGCGCCGGTCGCGGCTTCGCGTGCGCGCGGCACGATGTCCCACACGCTTGCGCCGAATCCGGCAGCGTGCGTCATCTCCTTCGAGCCGATGCCATAGTGAGGAGGCACATACACCGCTTCGGGGCTGATGAGGTCGGTCACGCGCACCTTCACGCGAATCGTGCCCGCGGAGGTGGAAAGCTCGGCCTCGTCGCCGTCGGCGATGCCGAGGCCATCTGCCGTCTGCGGATTGAGCCATGCGCGCTGGGCCGCCATGTCCTTCGCGAACGCCGCGATCATTTCGGCATCGGCGGTATAGGTGCGCATCTGCATGCTCTGGGCACCCGTGATAAGGCGCGGCATGCCGTCGTCCGGCGCCGTCTCGGGGTCGGTATATCGGGGAACGCGATCCAAGCCCGCCTGCGCGAACGCGTCGCCTGCGAACGGGATCCTGCCCGATTCGGTGCCGATGGCAGGCGCGTCGCCCGCATGCACGGCAGCGTTCGGGATGGCGCAGCATGCGGTATCTTTCAGGCCGTCGAGCGTAACGCCGTATGCCTTGCACAGCGCATCGTTCACGTCGTCGAGCCCGAAGGCGAAATCGTCGCCCTTGCCGCATGCCGTCGCCAGGTCGGTGAAAATCCGATGCACGGCGCGCGCTTCGCCTGCGGGCGCCACCACCCGGTTGCGCTTCTCGGCAAGCGACCACGCGGCGGCAACGGGAGCGACCACGCTCTCCGCCTCAAGGTACGTTGCAGCGGGCAGCACGTAGTCGGCCTTGTGCGCGGTTTCGGTGAGCACGGAGTCGACGACCACCTTGAAGCCGATGTTGTCGAGGTCTTCTTCCACCTTCGCGGAATCGGGCCAGTCGGCCGCAGGATCGCACTCCACGAACAGAGCGACGTCTGCGCCTCCCTTCGCGGCGGCTTCCAGGGCTTCTTGGCAGCTCGCGACGCTGAGACCGTCTGTCTGAGCGATGCTTTCGCCTGCGGCGGTGACCTTCGTGAACGGGGCGTTCTCGAAGACGCTCTCGTCGATCGCGGGAATCTTCGCGAGGAACATGCCGCCTGTCTGGTTCACCGCGCCGAGCATGGCGTTGAGCAGCACCGCGCAGCGAACCGTTTCGAAGCTCGTCGCATAGCCGCAGCCCAGAAGCATGCCCGGGCGAATATCCACGTGGCAATGCGGAGCGGCCTTCACAAGGCCTTGCGCGGCGGCGTGCACCGCGTGTTCCGCGACGCCGCATTGCTCGGCGGCCCATGCGGGCGTGTAGCGCAGCATCGCGCCGCGGAATTCTTCGAAGCCTTCGCCATAGCGCGCGACGAAGTCCGCGTCGAAGGTGCCCTCGAGCGCCACCTTGCCCATGATGCCCAGCAAGAATGCCAGCTCAGAGCCGGGGCGCACGGCAACCCATTCGTCGGCGAGCATATCTGCGCCCGCATAGCGGGGATCGACGGCCACCACGGATCCGCCGTTTTCGCGCGCCTTCGCGAATTTCTCCACCTCGGCAGGGCGAACCGTCTCGTCGCCGCTTGCATCGAGCACGACGGTGTATTTCGAATTTGCCGTGTCGAACACCGGCGTGGCACCCAAAAGCGCTGTATACGCCGCATCGATGTCGGCGTTCACGAGCGCGGAATCGTCGAAGTAATTCGGCGAACCCACGGCTGCCATGAAACGCTTGGCATACCACGCATCGGTTGCGCGGCCGTCTTGGAACAATGCCGTCTTTCCATCGGCGCCGGATATATGGTCGGCGATATCGGCAAGCGCATCGTCCCAGCTTACGTTCGTGAAGCCGCCCTTGCCGTCAGCCTTCAGGGGTTCGAGCACGCGGTCTTCGGAAGTCGTGAGCGATGGCAGTCCCTGCCCGCGGCCGCACAGGTATCCGCCGGAATGCGGATGGCCTTCGGCGCCCATGAAGCGCCACAGCTCCTCGTCGCGCACCCATGCTTCGATGCCGCATGCGTTCGCGCAGCCCGCGCACAGCGTCGCCGTCGTGTATGTGGCCAGATCATCTGAATCCGAGGACTCAGGTTGCGAGGAAGAACAGCCCGTCGAGGTGCCCAGAGCGGCCAATGCCGCGCAGCTGGCACCCGCGGCGAGGAATCCTCGCCTCGTCATCATGTCGTCCATGATGCGTCCTTTCTCAAGCAAGTCGAATCGGTCGCGAGGTTAATCCTCGGGGAACAGCGTCGCCGTGCGGACGATTCCCTTGTCGATCGCCTCTTGGGCGATGTCTTGCCAATCGACGAACTTGATGGCCCCGTTGGGGCATTGCACGGCGCAGCGGCCGCACGCGATGCACTTCGTGGATTTGCCGCTGGCCGGATCGATCTGCGGCATATTCCACGGGCATGCTTCGTGGCACAGCCCGCAGCCGATGCATGCGTCGGTATCGACCACGCGCGCGCCGGTTTTGGGATCGGCGTAGATCGCGTGCACCGGACAGTTCCTCATGCAGGCGGCTTCCTTGCACTGCTTGCAGTGCTCGACGGTGAACTGGCAGTTGCGGTAGATTCCGTCAGGGCCGTTCGAACCTTCGCCGTAGTTGTAGTTCTGCCACACGCGCACGCGCGCAGTGGCCTGGCATGCGCGGCCGTCGTTGCGCAGCGAGCACATGAGCTCGCATCGCTGGCAGCCCGAGCACCGGGCGCGATCGGTCACGATGAGCTTGGTCGGCGTCACGTCGACGGCCACCTGGCCGCGCGCGATCGTATCTTCGACGACGCCCCATTTCGCCAATGCGCCGCCGGCGATGAGGCCGATGAGGCCGATGCCGACGCCCCCGGCGACGACTTGACGGCGGGTGAATTCCTTGGGTGATTCCTTGGCAGCAGGTTCGGCCTGCGGCTCTCCAGACAGAATCGTTTCCCCCTTCTCGTCCATCGAGAGTCCCTCCTTTTTGCGCTTCTCTTCGATTGACGCACGATTCCTTGCACGCTTCGCACGCATCGCATAGTGAGGGAATGCGCTCTGCGGATGTCCCCTCAATGGGGATAAAAGTCCTGTTGAATGCACAATACCCTACAACAAGGTACACGCATGGCGGGCCATGGGGCACACTAGGATCGACCGCATAAGGGGGTCAATCGCACACATGTCCTCGCACGCACGCTTCAATGTCACAGCAAAGACTTGGAGAAAGACATGGAAACCGAAAACGTCTCCTATGGCTGGCAGGGCAAGATAGCCCGCGTGAACCTGACCACGGGGGAGATCACCACCCAGTCCACCGACCCATACAAGTATTTCCTGGGCGGCATGGGTCTTGCGAATAAGATCATGTATGACGAAGTGCCTGCAGGCACCGATCCGTTCAGCCCGGAAAGCAAAGTGGTCATGGCCGTGGGCCCGCTTACCGCATCGGGCACGCCCTTGGCGGGCCGCACCACGTTCTCGCATCTGTCGACGTTCACCACCGACCACCTGGTCGTGGATTCCCACTGCGGCGGCATGATCGGCGCGAAGCTCAAGATGGCCGGCTGGGACGCCCTCGTCATCGAAGGCGCTTCCGACAAGCCCGTGTACATCAGGATCCTCGACGACCAGATCAGCATCGAAGACGCTTCCGACGTATGGGGCATGGGGACCCGTGCCGCCACCGAGGCGCTGTGCCGTCGCGAAGGCAACGGCTTCTGCGTGGCCACCATCGGGCCTGCCGGCGAAAACCTGCTGCCGTACGCCTGCCTTATCAATTCGCGCAATCATTCCGCAGGCGCCGGCCTGGGCTCCATTCTGGGTTCGAAGAAATGCAAGGCCATCGTCATCGAGGGCAACGGCAGCGTGAACGTGGCCCATCCGAAGGTCGTCGCCGCGCTTTCCGACTACATGATTTCCGGCATCGTGGGTTCGAACAACAACCATGTGGTGCCTTCCACCCAGCAGGAGTGGGCGGAATTCTACGACAAGGGCAGCCGTTGGACCGCGCGCAAGGGTCTGTACTGGGCGCAAGCCGAAGGCGATCCGATCGAGACCGGCGAGCCGAAGCCCGGCGAGCTCAACACCGTGGGCTATCGCTGCATGAAGACGACCAAGGACGACGGCCCCGAAGCCGAGAAGTACACCATCAAGATGAACGGTTGCCACAGCTGCCCGATCCACTGCTATTCCGACATGCGCATTCCCGGTTCGGCCGAGCATGGCGGCTACGAGATCACGGGCAACACCTGCGTGCCGAATTTCCCGTTCAAGTACATGATCAAGATCCTCGGCGAGAACACCCAGGTCGAAGACAACTCCGAGGACTGCGTCATCTGGAACCAGGTCATCGGCTCCACGGTTGACGATCTGGGCCTGTGGTGCAACTACGCGCAGCTCTACCGCGACATCGCGCACTGCATTTCCAAGGGCATCTTCAAGCGCGTGCTGCCCGAAGAGGAGTACGACCTGTTCGATTGGGACGCCTTCAAGAACAACGATCCGTCCATCATGGTGAAGATCCTGCGTCACATCGCGCAGAACGACAACGAGATGAGCTATATCGCGCACGGCGACATCGTGTGGTGCGAACGCTGGGACGATATGGAATGGTTCGACACAACCGCGAGCTGCCTCATCAACTACCGCGGCTGGCCCGTGCACCATGCGCACGAATGCTTCGGCCAGGTGGGCGCCGTGTACAACATGATGTTCAACCGTGACGACATGATCCATTCCGCCGTGAACTTCCAAGGCTGCGGCCTGCCTATCGAGAAGAAGCGCGAAATCGCAGCCGAGCTCTGGGGCGGCGAAGACGCCATCGACGAGACGAAGAACTACTCGCCCATGAACGAGTCCAAGGCGAGGTTCTGCTGGTGGTCTATCGTGACCGACGTGCTGCACGATTCGCTCACGCTGTGCAACTGGGTGTGGCCGATGGCCATGAGCCCGTCGAAGTCCCGCGACTACCGCGGCGACCTGGACTTGGAAGCGAAGTTCTACAAGGCCGTGACCGGCGAGGACATTACGACCGAAGAGCTCTACAAGCGCGGTGCGGCCATCATGACCCTGCAGCGCGCCAACACGATGCGCGGCATGGGCACGAGCGACTTCCGCAACGTTCACGACGTCTACACCGAGTGGCCGTTCACGAAAGATCCCGATATCGAGCCCTTCACGGCCGGCACCGACAAAATGGAGAAGGAAGATTTCCAGACCGCTCTTACCATGGTGTACAAGGAATTCGGCTGGGACGAGAAGACCGGCGCTCCCACTGCGGAATGCCTCGATGGGTACAACCTGACCGATGTGAAGGAAGACCTTCGGTCCAAGAATCTGCTCTAGCGAACCTCCTGCGGACGGCACGCCCCCCATGCCGTCCGCATCCGGGGGCGCCGCGCCTTTAAGCGCGGCAGAAAGCCATCAGGGTGCAGAAAGAGCCTGCCGTGCAATGCGGCAGGCTCTTTGCGTGATAGAGACGTGTGGCGGGCAGGGGGGTCGGACGCAGCCCCTTACGACCGGAAACGCGCGATGTCGATAAGGCCGAAGTTCCGCAGCTGATCAATGCAGCTTTTCAGGATCCGTAAGGTCTGGTCGATATCGGCCTCGCTGGTTTCGTCGGAAAGCGAGAACCGCAGGGCGCCTTGGGCACGTTCGGTAGAAAGCCCGAGCGCTGTAAGCACATGCGAGGGTTCGCCCTCGCGGCTTGCACAGGCGCTTCCGCCCGATGCGCATACGCCTCGCTCGTCGAGCAGCTCCACGAGCGAGGCGGAGTCAACGCCCTCGAACGATATATCGAGCGTGCCCGGCACACGTGGTTCGGCACCGTTTATGCAGGTGCCGGAGATCTCTTCGAGAATACGCCGCTGCAGCTCGTTTCGCAGACGAGCGATACGCCGGGCATCCTCCGCCATGTTCGTGCAGGCTTCCTCGGCCGCCGCCGCCATACCGACGATGCCCGCTACGTTTTCGGTGCCGCCGCGCAGGCCGCGCTCTTGGCGCCCGCCGTCCATGAGGGGCTCCAGAGGCGCCCCGTCGCGCGCATAGAGGAACCCCACGCCTTTGGGTCCATGGAATTTATGGCCCGAGACGCTGAGGTAGTCGACGTCCAAATCGCGCACATCCACGGGAATATGGCCGAACGCCTGCACGGCGTCGCAATGGAAGCGTGCGTCTGCCGCATGCGCCGCGCGTGCGAGGCGCGCGACGGGCTGGATAGTGCCCACCTCGTTGTTCGCGAGCATCGCCGAAGCCAAGTCGGCACCGTGTCCGAGCGCTTCGGCGAAGGCGCGTTCGTCGACGAATCCCGTTTCGCCGACCGGCACGTAGGCAACGTCGAAGCCGTCTTCGTGCAGGGTTCGCGCGCTGTTGAGCACGGCGGGGTGTTCGAATGCGGTGGTGACGAAACGGCCTTTGCGGCCCTTCGTCCGAGCCTGCGCATGCATGCAGCCCTTGATGGCCCAGTTGTTCGATTCCGTTCCGCATGAGGTGAAGTACACCTCATGCGGATCAGCGCCTATGAGCGCGGCGATGCCGGCGCGAGCTTGCTCGACGGCGGCCCGTGCCATGCGCGCCTCGGCATACAGGGACGAAGGGTTGCCGAATCCGCCGCGCAGATACGGTTCCATGGCCGCGAATGCGGCATTCGATATGCGCGTGGTGGCGGCGTTATCCAAATAGACGCGTCGTTGCGCGTCGGCCCGATCGCCCATGGCGTCTATGCATCCGCTGCCGCACGATGGCGGTAGGCGATCTGCAGGTCGACCATGGCGTCGCGCAACGAGCAGTTCTCGCACATCACGCAATCGAGCGATGCATCGTCGCAGGCATGCGGACGCGCACCCATGTCTTCATAGGAAGCGCCCTGGCGTATGAGGAAATCGCCGCACATGCCGCGCACGGCGCAGGCTCCATAGCGCGCGGTGTACGACTTGTCGCGCGGCACGGCACCGCGGGCTTCGGCCAGCGTTTCGGCGGAGATGGCGGCAGCCTCTTCCACCGTCTTGCCTTCCATCCAATATGCGGCGGCGCAGCCCGAGGCGATCATCGCCAAGCAGCCGTGCGCGCGGTAGCCCGCCCGCTCGATCACGTGCGTTGCAGGATTCACATGCGCGAACAGCTGCACGGCGATTACCCCGTGCTTGGCCGAGCCCGCCATGCCGATGGCGTTCGTATCTTCGGGCACGCCTGTTTTCGCGACGTCGGCCACAAGCGCGAGCGCCTCATCGGAATAGCCCTCGGTGTCGCGGTCGTTGTCGGTCTGGAACACGTCGCGCGTGCGAATGTACGGTTTGCCGACGGGCGCGCCTCCGAGCATGTCTTCCGGTTTCATCGATTCCCCCTTTGCGACGCTTCGCATGCGCCGACTTCTCTCGTCCTTCGGCTCTGCCTGCGTGCGGATCCGAAGCGATGCATCGCGTCGTTTCCTTATACGTTCATGTACCGTTCGACCGAATACCATTCCGCCAAGGCCTTCGCCTGCGCGTCGGAAAGGTGGTCGGACGAATAGAAATACCGCTCCCCATTGCTTGCCGTGCACGTTCGGATGTCGGAGTAGGCATCCGATTCCTGCACGGCCTGCCACGCCTGCGCGATGCGCTCGGCATTCCAGCGATACGGCTTGCTCGAAAGCGACGTCGCGAGCATCGGGCGCGGATACATGCGCGATTCGGCGCGCGCATTGTCGGCCAACGTGAGCGCATCGTCGCCTTCTTCGGCGAGGAAGGCCCAGTGGGCGTAGGCATCGGTCATGAAATCGGACGAATACAGATAGGTTTGCGCGCCTTCGAGCACCTTGATGTCGTCGAGCTGCCATGCGGGCGTCTCGGATTCGGATGCGCTGCGGTTGTCGTTGATATCGGCATTCTCTCCATCATCGATAAGCGTGTCGGAGGTTTCCGTGGTTCGGTCGTCTTCCGATGCTCGCGTGCCTTCTTGCCTGTCTCCGGTTTCGATGCTCTCGTCTGCCGCGCCCGCAGACGAAGCCTCCTCGCTCATCGCGGCCTGGGCGGCGATGATTTCATCGAAGACCAGGTCTGAAAATTCCACGGGCGTCAGATGCACGGGCACGATGCCCTCGGCGGCCCACGTGCCGGGCGTGGTGAGCTTTCCTGTATTCGAGCGTGTGCGAATCATGTCGAACGCCGCCGCAAAGGCATCGTGCTCGGCTTTCGCCTGCCGCTCTTCCGGCGAAAGCTCCTCTTCGAGCCGATTTGCCAGCTCCGCCTCCCGCTCGGGATCGCGCAGCCCCGCCTCTTCCAAGCTCGTCGCACCCGTTGCGGCGAGCATGCGTGCGAGGAACTCTTCTTCGGGCGTGCGTTCGAGGGGCGATGCCTCGGTGCTCTGCGGCGACTCTTCGGCAACATCCGTATCGAACTCGGCCTTTTCAGAATCTTGGACGGTCTCATGCGATTCGATCACGAGCGTTCCTCCTTCCGCATTCGTGCTTCCATCCTGTCAAAACGTTTGAAAACGGAGCATTCTTCGATGTTTTCCATCGTGCCTGTCGCTACACTGCATCTGTACCCTCTTTAAGGGGTATTTGGGGGACATATGCCGGCAAGGCATTCTTCAACAGGGTAGCTTGCAGGGTATACGGCAAACTGCCGAAAAGGGGACTTGGGGGAGTCACCATGAACGCAACCGCACCGAAGGCCGTTCCTGGCGAACGTCCGGATCATTTACGCGTGAGCCGCGAGCAGATAGCTGCGCTCGTGCCCACCATCCTGGGATTCATGATTTCGCGTTCAGGCGTGATCGTGTCGTCGTACAACAGCTATGCAAGCACCGATAACGGCCTGTTCACCGATGGAAGCACCCTCATCGTCATGATGCCGCTTCTGATCGCGCTTCTGTGCTTGGGAATCACGAACGCGATCGTTTCGAAGACGGTGACGATCACCATCACGCTCGTCTGCATCGCCTGCGAGAGCCTTGCCCTGTTCGGCATCGCGTTTCTGGAATGCATTCCCGGCTCGCAGGGGATCGAGTACCTCGTGCTGAGCTCCGTGTCGACGCTCAGCGCGTGGCTGTGCATGTTCTATTGGCTGCGTCGCTGCCGCAATACCACCTGCGCCGTGGCCATCATCGTGGTGTTCTCCGCCTTCGCCATCAGCGAGGCGTTGCTGTACGCGGCGTGTTTTCTCCCACGCGAACTGCAGTGCGGCATGTTCGGCGCGCTATGCCTCGTGCAGTACGCGCTCGTGCGCATGGCGCGCAAACGTCCGCTGCCCGAGACGTCGTCCATCGTGTCGAAGGCGCGCGGCTACTTCCATTTCGCCGAAAAGAAGGCCGACAGCGTGAGCTTCCTTGCCGTCATCGCGCTGGGCACCTTCATGATCTCCATCGTCATCGGCATCCTGAAAGGCTTTCCTTCCGGCGAGCCCATTCGCTTCGGCGCTTTCACGCGTCTGGCATACACCCTGATCACGATTTCCTTGCTCGCAAGTTTCATCGTGGGCATGATGCGCGGCAAGAATATGATGACCGTGTACATGTGGATCGCGATGCAGGTGCTGGGCTCATTGGCGCTCATCGCGTTCGCGGTGTTTCCCGAATCGCTCGACATCGGCGCCATTTTCGTGAATGCCATGAACATTCTCATGTCGTGCTTCATGTCGTATCTCATCATCGCGTTTTCAAGCCATGGGCATCGCGACTTCTATTACTATGCGTTCGGCGCCTGGGCCGTGTTCTTGCTGCCGCGCTCGCTCATGCGTGTTGCGAGCATCCTCACATTCAGCGATCTTCCTTCGACCGTCCTGCCTACCGCCATCGCGGGCAGCCTGCTGCTGCTTTCGGCGCAGTTCGTGTTCGTGCAGTTCCTTGGGATCGAGCGCGATGAAACCAAGGAGAGCAGGGCGGCGGCCAAAAACGTGCAGCGATTGCTGGGCATCAGGGAAGAGGCCGCGCCCGGCACCGAAATGAGAAAGGCCATCGTGCGCGAGAGCGCCAAGGCCATGCAGGAGCAATTCATGCTCTCCAACCGCGAAACCGAAGTGCTGACGCTCTACGCCATGGGGCTCACGCAGGCGAAGATCGCCGAGGAGCTGCGCATCGCGCCCGGAACGGCGCATACGCATGTGAAGCGCATCTATTCGAAGACCGATCTGCATTCCCGCCAGGCGATCCTCGACTACATCGAGCAATACGCGGATTGATCGGTTTTGCTGCGTCATCCTTTTATTAAATCGCGCTACCCCTCCCCTCAAGCATTCTTCGGATCGTAGGCGCGCATATAGGCGTCCAGATGCTCGAGGTAGCGCTTCGCCATCGGGCTGAGGGGGCGTCCCTCGGGCGAGATGTAGCCGATGCGCATGATCTCGTCGGATTCGAGCGGCACGGCCACGATGTCGGTGCCGTTCAGGTCGCTCGAGAGGATGCCGCTCGAAATCGTGTAGCCGTCCAGCCCGATAAGCAGGTTGAACAGCGTTGCGCGATCCGAAACGACGATGGCCTTCGGGCTGTCTTCGGTGATGTGCATCTCTTCGGCGAAGTAGAACGAATTCTCGACGCCCTGCTCGTAGCTCAGGCGCGGATAGGCACGCAGCTCGTCGAGCGTGATGGAAGCGCGCTTCGAAAGCGGATTGCGCCTGCTGACGAAGACGTGCGGATGCGCTGTGAAGAGTTCGGTGAAGGCGAGGTCGGCATTGCCGAGGATGCGCGTGATCACATCGGCGTTGAATGAGCTCAGATAGATGACGCCCAGCTCGCTGCGGGCGAGCCGCACATCTTCGACGATATCGTGCGTGCGCCCCTCGCGCAGTGAGAACTCGTAGCGTTCCTCGCCGTATTCCCTGACCAGGTTGACGAAGGCGTTCACGACGAAGGCGTAGTGCTGCGACGATATGGCGAACACGCGCCGCTGGGACGTTCCGCCCTTGTACAGGCTTTCGAGCACGTCGGCCTGCTCGACCACCTGGCGAGCGTAGGACAGGAACCGCATGCCGTCCTCGGTGAGCGTGACGCCGCGGCTCGTGCGGATGAAGATGACGATGCCCATTTCGGCTTCCAGATCCTCGACCGTCTTCGAGAGGGTGGGCTGGCTTATATAGAGGGCTTGCGCCGCACGATTGATCGATCCGCTGCGGACGATCTGGATGAGGTATCTAAGCTGGTTGAGCTTCATTCCGTTCCTTCATGGTCGTTCGGTCCGGGCGTGTGCGGCGTGCTGCACGCCGCACACGTCTTCGCGCATTCAGGGTAGCGTATCGGCTCGGGCCGCGCTCGGCTGGCCATCCTGCCGTTTCTTGGATTCTTCGCATTTCGGTCGGCTCGCTTGGTCCCTGCGCGTCGGATGCGTGGCGTGGAGAGCCGTATCCGCGTTGAACCCTTTTCAAGACGGTCGACCGTCCGGTGCGCCTGGTCGACGACGACAACGCCCTCGTTCCTGCGTGCCGACCGCTGCTCTTCGCCATCATGGCGAATATTCGATGCGTCGAGAATTTTCCATTGACATGGATCGCCGCGCTCGTATACTGAGATCATCATATGAACAAATGCTCATATGTAGTTACGAGAATGCGGAGGGGACATGAGCGAAGGGCTTGAAGGCATCGAAGCGGGCGAGACGCTTGACGAAGAGATGCTCTACGACCTTGCGGACCTGTTCAAGGTATTCGCCGACACCACGCGCATCAAGATTCTATATGCGCTGATGGAGGCCGATCTTTGCGTTGCCGATCTGGCATCGGTCGTGGGCGTTTCGCAAAGCGCCGCGTCGCATCAGCTGCGGTTGCTCAAGCAGGCGCATCTGGTGAAGTTCCAGCGCGACGGCAAGCAGATCATCTACTCGCTGTCGGACGACCATGTCTACACGATGCTTTCGCAGGGCTTGACGCATATCTGCGAATAGCCGCTCTCGCTCGGAGCGTACGAAGTTCGAGACGGATGTCCGCAGGGGCGTTCGTACGGGGAAGGAAGATCCATATGCGTAAGATCATGAAGCTCGAAGGCGAAATCTGCGCGAACTGCGCCGCCAAGATCCAGGACAAGATCAATCAGCTCGAAGGCGTGAACGACGCGAAGGTCAATTTCATGTTCCAGAAATTCACGCTGGACGCGGCCGACGATCGATTCGATGACATCTTGGACAAGTCCGTCAAGATCTTCGGCGATATCGAGCCCGACTGCACGGTTCTCGTCTAACGCAGAGTTTCGGCATTCGGTGGCTGTCGGTATGAAGATGCCTGGTCGCTTCAGGCTGACGGCATGCATGAAGGAGCCGGCGTCGTCGGCTCCCTGGGTTCGTCGCTGCCAAGGCGACCGCTTCGGGCGCTTGTCCGAACATGATATTCAAACGAGGTACGACGCATGACGCATAAGCAGAAGAAGATGCTCGCACGTGTGGGCGCGGCCCTCGCGATATTCATCGTGGTGGAGATCATCGCGCACACCGGCCTGGTCGAAGGCGAACATGGCCTTTGGATCCAATTCGGCCTCTTCCTCGTGCCGTACCTCATCGCCGGCTATGACGTGCTGGGACGGGCGGTTCACGGCATCACGCACGGTCAGCCGTTCGATGAGAACCTGCTCATGTCCATCGCCACGATCGGCGCGTTCGCCCTCGTCTTCTTTCCCGAGGCCGAGCCGCATATGGCTGAAGGCGCTGCGGTCATGCTGTTCTATCAGGTAGGCGAGTTCTTCGAGGAATACGCGGTCGGCCGCACGCGTAGGTCCATCACCGAGATGATGGATATCGCCCCTGATTACGCGAACATCATGCGCGACGGCGACCTCGTGCGGGTAGATCCGTACGAGGTCGCCGTCGGCGACGAGATCGTCGTGAAGCCGGGCGAGCGCATCCCCTTGGACGGCATCGTCGTCGACGGGGCGTCCCAGCTGGATACGTCGGCGCTGACGGGGGAATCGGTGCCGCGCGTCGTCGAGTCGGGCGTCGCGGTCGTGAGCGGCTGCGTCAATATGACGGGGGTCCTCACCGTACGGGCAACCAAGCCGTTCGGCCAGTCCACGGTTTCGCGCATCCTCGAGCTCGTCGAGGAGGCGAGCGAGAAGAAAGGCCGCACCGAGGCCTTCATCACGCGCTTCGCCCGCTACTACACGCCCATCGTCGTGGGGTTGGCGGCCATCATCGCGTTCGTATCCCCGGTGCTCTTCGGGCAGTCATGGACCGACAGCATCAAGGGCGCGCTCATCTTTCTCGTCGTCAGCTGTCCCTGCGCCCTGGTCATCAGCGTGCCTCTCTCGTTCTTCAGCGGCATCGGCGCCGCATCGCGCGCCGGCATCATGGTGAAGGGCTCGGTCTATCTGGAAGCGCTCGCGGCGGCGGAGACGGTCGTCTTCGACAAGACCGGCACGCTCACGAACGGCACGTTCAATGTGGTTGCCGTGCATACGGCCGAAGGCGTTGCACCCGATCTGGTGCTGTCCTATGCGGCGCATGCCGAGGCGTATTCCGACCATCCGATCGCGCTGTCCGTCAAGGCGAGCTATAGCGGCGTGATAGATCGCGACCAGATCGCGCGCGTCGAGGAACGCAGCGGCATGGGCATCGCGGCCGATATCGATTCTCACGCGGTGCTCGTCGGCAACGATAAGCTCATGGAGGCGGAAGGCATCGACTTCAAGAATTGCGAGCTCGTCGGGACCATCCTCTACGTCGCGCTCGACGGACGTCACATCGGGCACATCGTCATCGCCGACGTGCTGAAAGACGACGCCGATGCCGCCGTGCGCGATCTGCATGCGGTGGGCGTGAAACGCATCGTCATGCTGACGGGCGATCGCGAGGAAGTCGCCGCCGCGGTTGCTGATCGTCTCGGCATCGATGAATTCCATGCGCAGCTCATGCCGGGTGACAAAGTCTCGCGGGTCGAGCGTCTGATGGTGCGCAACGATGCGGCGAACGCTTCGGGCCCTGCTTCCGGCAAGGCCTCTTCCAAACGTTTCAGCGCGCGCTTCGGGCATCGTGAGGGAACGCTCGCCTTCGTCGGCGACGGCATCAACGACGCGCCGGTGCTCATGCGTTCCGACGTCGGCATCGCGATGGGCGCCATGGGCTCCGACGCCGCCATCGAGGCGGCCGACATTGTGCTCATGGACGACAAGCCGTCGAACATCGCGCGCACGGTCACGATCGCTCGCAAGACCATGGCCATCGTTTGGCAGAACATCATCTTCGCCATAGGCGTCAAGGTGGTTATCATGATCCTTGCGCTGCCGTTCATCGGCATCGCGACGATGTGGCTCGCGGTCTTCGGCGATGTGGGCGTGGCCTGCCTGGCCATTCTCAACTCGATGAGGGCCCTTCGTCTCGGCAGATAGAGGGGGGTGTCATGAAAGAGGTTTCGGTCGATACCATCGCTCGGGAAATCGCGCGCATGTCGGTCGAAGCCGCATGCGACCTTCCGAAGGACGTCGAGGCCGCGCTGCGCGCCGCCGCCGAGCGGGAGGAATCTGCGTTCGGGAAATATGCGATGGACAAGGTCTGCCGCAATTTCGAAATCGCGCGCGAGCAGGGCGTGCCTATGTGCCAGGATACGGGTATGGCCATCGTATTCGCCGAGGTCGGACAGGACGTCCATATCGTAGGCGGCTCGTTCGAGGATGCGGTGAACGCAGGGATCGCCCAAGGCTATGCGGACGGGTACCTGCGGAAATCAACCGTGATCGACCCGTTGTTCGATCGGCGCAACGCCGGCGACAACACGCCCGCCATCATCTACACGCGGCTCGTCCCTGGAGATTCCCTCACGCTTACGCTCATGCCGAAGGGCGCCGGTTCCGAAAATATGTCGCGCCTGAAGATGCTCAAGCCGGCGGAGGGGCTTGCGGGCGTCAAGGACTTCGTGTTGCAGGCCGTCGTCGAGGCAGGGGGAAACCCGTGCCCCCCGACCATCGTCGGCGTCGGCATCGGCGGAAACGCCGACAAGGCGCTGATGCTTTCCAAGCAGGCGCTTCGCCGCGAGGTGGGCGCGCCGAACCCGAATCCGGCGTATGCGCGGCTTGAGCAGGAATTGCTCGATGCCATCAATCGGACCGGCATCGGCCCGCAGGGCTTCGGAGGCCGCACCACCGCCCTGGCCGTGCATATCGAAACCTACCCGACGCATATCGCGACGCTGCCGGTAGGCGTGACGCTGAACTGCCATGCGGCCCGTCATCGGCAGGTCGTGCTGTAGGAGGGACGCGATCGATGGAGGCTCGGCGATGACCGATGTGCGACATATCGAAACCCCGCTGACCGACGACGTCGTGCGCAGCCTGCATTGCGGCGACATGGTCAGCATTTCGGGCGTCATCTATACCGGCCGCGACGCCGCGCATAAGATCATGTGCGAGCGCATTGCGCGCGGCGAAAGCCTGCCTGTCGACTTCCATGGCCAGGTGATCTATTACGCAGGGCCTACGCCGACCAAGCCGGGCCATGTGATCGGGTCATGCGGCCCGACGACATCGGGACGCATGGACGCCTTCACGCCGACGATGATCGAGCAGGCCGGCCTCAAGGGCATGGTGGGGAAGGGTCCTCGCTCGCGCGAGGTCGTCGATTGCATGGTGAAGAACAACGTCGTCTATTTCGCCTCGATTGGAGGCGCTGCGGCTGTCATAGCGTCTTCGGTGCGGGAATGCGAGGTCGTGGCCTACGACGAGCTCGGTCCGGAGGCGGTTCGCCGGCTGGTCGTGGAGGACTATCCTTGCATCGTCGCGATCGATTCGGCCGGGAACGACATCTACGAGCAGGGTCCGGCCCGATTCTGCATCAACTGACGGCAGACGCGGCGCATGCGGCGCACGGAGCGGACGCGTTCGGCCGAATCTGGCAAAACCCCGAAGCGTTCGGCTCGGCCTGCAATCCACCATCGTTCTTCTTGGGGAAGCCGCCGGTGTATTCGCGATGGCGTCGGGGGCGTGCGCGGTTCTCATTGGCTACAATGCGGGTCGTGCGCGACGAGTGAAACGAGGCATTGTGAACATCTGCGTCTTCTGCGGCTCCGGCTCATCCATCGGCGAGCCGTATAGTTCGGCCGCATGCTCATTCGGGCAGGCCATGGCCGCTCGGGGCCATGCGCTCGTGTTCGGCGGATACGATACCGGGCTCATGGGCGTCGTCGCCCGCGCGGTTCATGATGCGGGCGGCCGCGTCGTCGGCGTCGTGCCGTCGGGGCTCGACGCATTTCGGGGGCGCCCCGCGTTTCCTTGCGACGACCTGATCGATGCGGCCGACCTTTCCGAACGCAAGGCGTTCATGTCGCAGCGCGCGGACGCGTTCGCGGCGTTGCCCGGATCCTATGGCACGCTCGACGAGCTGTACAGCGAGCTTGCCACCCAGAAGATCGCGACGGAGAAGAAGCCTGTCGGCGTGCTGAATGTCGGTGGATTCTACGATACGCTCGAGACGCTGCATGCGACGATCGTGCGCGAGGGATTCATGACCGAATCGGACGGTCGCCTCGCCATGTTCGCGCAGGATCCCGACATCTTGCTCGACCTTCTCGAAGGACGTCGATGAACCATTCGACGCAGGTCCATGCGAACCCCGATATCTTTCTGGTCCGCGTCCCGTTTTCCCGGGTGGTCACCGGGTTCACGAACTGCTTCGTCGTGCGGGACTCCGGCGAGTTCCTCATCGTCGACGTCGGCGGCATCCCTCGTGGGTCGAGGGATGCGGACGGGGCGCAGGAGGCGATGCGCTCGGCGCTCCGGGAACTAGGCGTCGACTGGGCGCGCACCAAAGTGTTTCTCACGCATCTGCACCTCGACCATGCCGGTCTTCTCGAGGACGTGGTCCCGAAGGGCGTTCCCGTGCATGTGAGCGGCCTGAACATCGATATCGCGCGCATGCAGGCATCGAAGGATTATTCCCAAGGCCTTCGCAGGAGGTTCTTCGAGGGAGGGTTCTCCGAGACGTTTCGCAGCGGGATCGAACGGACCTTTCCCTACGCGGGCTATGAAATCGACGCGGCACGGCCTGTGCGCCGCGTGCGGGGCGGCGATGCGCTGACGGTCGGGCGCTACACGTTCGATGCGGTGGAGACGCCCGGTCATACGACGGGGCATACATCGCTTTTCGAATTCGAAAGCCGGTGCATGATCGGCGGAGACACGGTGCTGTTCGTGCTGAATCCGGTCATCGGCATCGATTTCGCCGATGCCTCCGCGCTTACGAGCTATATCACGGGGCTGCGACGCATGCTGGGACTGGGGCTCCATCGGCTTCTCTATGCGCACGGGCCGATCACGCCTCTCGAGGCGCTCGATCTGCCGAAGGGGAGCGAAGGGCGTTTCCAGGATGCCGACCCGCAGGGCATCGACGAGCGCATCCGGTTTTTGATCGACCATCATATGCAGCGTGCGGAAAACGCTCTCGAGGTCGTGCGGAGCCACCCTGGATCAACGGCGCGCAGCATCATCTTCGATATGGTATGGAGCGTCGGATCGCTCGATTGGGCGCGCGTGCCGTTCAGCATCCGGGTCTGCGTCGCAGCCGAGGGGTTCGCCGTCCTCGACCATCTGGTCGGCGAAGGCCTTGTGCGCTTCGACTTCGATTCCGAAGGCATCCGCCGTTACGTTCCCGCATAAGCTTCTCCGAAACGTTCCGGCGAAGAAAGCCCTGGCATCCGATGGGCATCGGATGCCAGGGCCGGTAAGGAAGGAAGCTCTTTGCGGATGAGTTCCTTCGGGATCCATTCTAGCGAGCGATCTTCGTTCGCTTCGCCTAACGCACGCCGACAGGCCGCGGTTCGCCTCGCATCGGATGCCTTCCGCATCCGTCGGGCGCCTGTGAAAGGGAAGGGGGCCGAAGCCCCCTTCCCGCGTCATCGAGAATCGGATCTCGGTTCGCGTTACTTCGCTGCCTGCTCGGCGGTGTAGTACACGTAGACGCCTTCGAATGCCGGGAACGGATAGTTCGCCGCATCTTTGGGATTGTCCGGGTTGTACTCGCTTACGAACTTATCGGCGCTCGAGGCGACGCCCAGGATCTGGTCGCCCTCGTCGAGGAGCTTGTCGGCGCTGTCGAGCACGCTCGTGTACAGCTCGGGATTATGCGCGCCTTCGCTGTTCTCGGCGAATGCGGAGTTCCAGTAGAACGTCGCTTCACGCTGAATCTGCTGCAGGCGGGCGAGGTCGTCGTCGCTGAGGGTGCCTTCATCGATGGCGGCCTCGAAGTTCTTGACGAAGTTGGCGCAGCGCATGCCGATCTGGTGCGTACGGCCGTCGATATCGTCCTGAATGCCCTTGATCTCGCTCTTCAGATCCTTGTGGCAGGTGTTGCACTTGGCGAGCGTCTCCTCGTTGTCGAGGGGGCTCTGCCAGTAGTGGCTCGTGTAGGCGGTGCCGTCGTCGGCGGTCTGGATAGGCATGTGGCAATCGGCGCATTCGTAGCCCATCTTGACCATCGGGCTTTGGCTTCCGCCGAAGTTGTATTCGTATTCGGAGTGACGCACGGCGATCATCTTCGCGCCGGTGGATTCATACGTCCAGTCGGCGTATCCGTTGTCGTCGTACCATTTGAGCGCCTGGTCGGGCGTCATGGTTGCAAGACCGCCGTCATACGGGCTCGTCGGGGTGCCGGTCTTCGCATCCATGGAGTAGTCGCAGTGGCACTGGCCGCACACGGCGCTGCGCTTGTTCTTGTCCGTGTAGTCCGGCCCCATAGCGCGGACCCAGTCGGCGCGAAGAACGTTGAACTGCGTCGGATCATCGTTCACGTGGCAGTTCGCGCACGAGATGCCTTCGGTGTAGGTGTCCAGCACGTCGTACATCGGGCGCGTCCAGGCCGAGTCGCCCATCTTCTGCACTTCGGCGTGGATGAGCGGCGTCTTGCAGGCGAGGCACTGGGCCTTCGTCTTGTCCACGCTCACGCGGCCGTTGTTGGCGACGGTGTACAGGGAATACGTATGGCCGCCGGCCTCGGTGAAGAAGTTGGCGTAGCCATAGCCCTTGCCGAGCGTGACCATCTCGGGATAGTGCTCGTTGTCGTTGTAGTTGTGCTTGCCCTCGGGCCACTTGTTCGCCTCGTTGCCGACAAACGTGTTGTACTGGTTGGGATACTGGTCGGCCCAAGACTCGGACTCGATGATGCCGAACTCGTCGGCTTCGGGAACGGTCGTAGGCGCAGCGGCGACCGGCCGCTCCATCGTGGTGCCGCCGGTGGCGGCGGGTTCTGCTGCCTCAGGTGCGTCGTCCTTGGGCGCACATCCTACGATGCCGACGACGAGGCACAGAGCCGCGGTGACGGAGACGACGATGGCCGTCTTCTTTCCCCTTTGCGTGCGAAACATCTTGAATCCTCTCCCCTTGATTCCTGCTTACCTGCATCGCATCGCAGCGATTATAGCAATGTATGAAGGTTCTGTGAACACACGGGCTGTACATAATTGCTAGGTTCTACGTTTTACCTGATGAATGATTGCTAGGAAGTGTATGGGCCATTGGAATCGACCGAGCGCTCGGTACGGGAATCGCATGAGGCATCGCAAGGGCGGAACAGGAAAAAATGAAACGTCATGCTTCAAAAGGACGCGGCTTCGACGCTCGATCTCTCGAGCATCGAAGCCGCATTCGATCGGTCGACGGGTTCTGGAGCGCATCGCGAGAAAACGCGATGCGGCATCGCCCGGATCTAGTCGGTGAAGTAGCGCACGCCTCCCTCGATGACAGGCTGGAAGGTGCGATCGGGAATGTTCAGGTACGTGCCTGTGCCGAACCGCTCCGAATGGCCCATCTTGCCGAACACGCGTCCGTCGGGACTCGTGATCCCCTCGATCGCCATGAGCGAGCCGTTGGGGTTCGTGTCCAGATCCATGGAAGGCACCCCGTCGAGGCCGACGTACTGCGTTGCGACCTGTCCTGCTGCGACAAGGTTCTCGATCACGTGCGCGGGCGCCGTGAAGCGTCCCTCGCCGTGGCTGACGGCCACCGTGTGCACGTCGCCCACCTGGCATCGGGAAAGCCAGGGGCTCAAGGTCGACGCGATGCGGGTGCGCGCGATGCGCGACTGGTGGCGGCCGATCTCGTTGAACGTGAGGGTCGGGCATGCGGCGTCCATGGCGCGGATGTCGCCGAAGGGCACGAGCCCGAGCTTCACGAGGGCCTGGAAGCCGTTGCAGATGCCGAGCATCAGGCCGTCGCGCCTCTGCAGCAGGTCCCGCACCGCTTCGGTCACTTCCGGCGCGCGGAAGAACGCGGTGATGAATTTCGCCGATCCGTCGGGCTCATCGCCGCCTGAGAATCCGCCGGGGATCATGACGATCTGGCTTGTGGAAATCTCCTCGACGAGCGCGCGCGTGCTCTCGGCGACGCGTTCGGGCGTGAGGTTGTTGATGATGAGCGTGTGCGCCTCGGCTCCGGCGCGCTCGAATGCGCGAGCGGTGTCGAACTCGCAGTTGTTGCCGGGAAACACGGGGATGACGACGCGCGGCTTCGCGATCGTGCCGGTCGTCGTGCGTGCACGGGGCGCTGCAGGCCGGAAGCTCACGGCCTCGACCGCGTCTCCTGCGCCGCGGTAGGGGAAGACGCTCTCCAGCGGACGTTCCCAGGCTTCCTGCAGATCGGCGAGATCGACGACGCCTTCGTTCGTGGCGATCTCGTACGCTGCGGTCGTCGTGCCGACCTCGGCGACCATGAATCCTCCGTTCTCGGGCGCATCGGCGCCTTCGGCGAGCTCGACGTAGAAGGTGCCGTACGCGGGAACGAACAGGCTGCCCGCATCGAATCCCTCTGCGGCCTTGAGGCCGATCGCGTTGCCGAGCGTCATCTTGAAGAGGGCTTCCGCGCCGCATCCGTATCCCGCCGTGCCGACGGCGAGCGCGCCGCCATTCGCGATCAGGGCTTCGACGGCGTCGAGGGCGGCGATCAGGCTGTCCGTCTCGGGCGTCAGGCCGTCTGCACGGTATGCGGGCGCGATACGCACGACGCGGTGCCCTGCGCCCTTGAACTCAGGCGACGTGACCGTGCCGATCTTCCCGCATGCGGTGGCGAAGCTCACGAGCGTCGGCGGGACGTCGAGCGCCTCGAAGCTGCCGGACATGGAGTCCTTGCCGCCGATGGAGCCGACGCCCAGATCGATCTGGGCCATGAGCGCGCCAAGAAGCGAAGCGACGGGCTTGCCCCAGCGCTCGGGCACGTCGCGCAGGCTGCCGAAGTATTCCTGGAAGGTCAGGTACGTGCGTGCGCGCGAGAAGCCGGCCGAGACGAGCTTGCTCACGCTTTCGACGACGGCCAGATACGCACCCGCGAACTGGTTCGCTTCGGATAGATAGGGGTTGTAGCCCCAGGCCATGCCCGAGCAGGTGGTCGTCTCTCCGTCGACGGGCAGCTTCGCGACCATGGCGTTCGCGGGCGTGAGCTGACGGATGCCGCCGAAGGGCATGAGCACCGTGGCTGCGCCGATCGTGGAGTCGAAGCGTTCGGAAAGCCCCTTGTTCGAGCAGACGTTCAAATCGCGCACGACCGATCCCATGCGTTCGGCGAAGGTGGCGCCCGGCCATGCGGGGGCATAGGAACCCTGCGCGCTCACGTGGACGCGTGCGTGCTTGGGAACGCCGTTGGAATTCAAAAATGCGCGGCTCACGTCGACGATGACATCTCCGCGCCAGGTCATACGGACGCGTGGCGCTTCGGTGACGGTGGCGATGACCGTGGCCTCGAGATTCTCCTCGGCCGCATAGCCCAAGAACTCGTCCACGTCTTCCGGCGCGACGGCGCAGGCCATGCGCTCCTGGCTTTCGGAGATGGCAAGCTCGGTGCCGTCGAGGCCGTCGTACTTCTTCGGAATGCGGTCCAGATCGATGTCCAGCCCGTCCGCAAGCTCTCCTACGGCGACCGAAACGCCGCCCGCGCCGAAGTCGTTGCAGCGCTTGATCAGGCGGCAGGCGTCGCCGCGGCGGAAGAGGCGCTGGATCTTGCGCTCGACGGGCGCGTTGCCTTTCTGCACTTCGGCGCCGCAGGTCTCGATGCTTTCCTCGGTGTGCGCCTTGGAAGAGCCCGTCGCGCCGCCGATGCCGTCGCGGCCGGTGCGGCCTCCGAGCAGGATGATCGCATCTCCCGGAAGCGGGGTCTCGCGGCGCACGTGGTCGGCCGGGGTGGCTCCCACGACGGCGCCGATTTCCATGCGCTTGGCGGCATATCCCGGATGATAGATCTCGTTGACCTGGCCCGTTGCGAGGCCGATCTGGTTTCCGTAGGACGAATAGCCCGCCGCCGCCGCAGTGACGATCGTGCGTTGGGGCAGCTTGCCCGGCAGCGTATCGGACACGGGAGCCAGCGGATTCGCTGCGCCGGTCACGCGCATGGCCTGGTAGACGTACGAACGTCCCGACAAGGGGTCGCGGATGCAGCCGCCTATGCAGGTCGCCGCGCCGCCGAACGGTTCGACCTCGGTGGGATGGTTGTGCGTTTCGTTCTTGAAGAGGAACAGCCAGTCCTCGTCGACGCCGTCCACGTCCACGGTGACGCGCACGGTGCAGGCGTTGATCTCCTCGGACTCGTCGAGTCCCGTCAGCTGCCCGGTGCGTTTCAGGTGCCGCGCGCCGATCGTGCCGATGTCCATCAGGCACAGGGGTTTTTCCTCGCGGCCGAGTTCGGCGCGCAGAGCCAGGTACGTATCGAAGGCCTTCTGCACGGCGGCATCGTCGATCGCGATCTCGTCGAGCATCGTGGAGAACGTGGTGTGGCGGCAATGGTCGGACCAGTAGGTGTCTATCATACGGATCTCGGCGATCGTGGGGTCGCGGCGCTCCTCGTCGCGGAAGTACGCGCGGCAGAACGCGATGTCGGCCGCGTCCATCGCAAGGCCGCGCTCGGCTATGAACGCGGAAAGCTCCTCGTCGGAATACGCGGTGAAACCCTCGACGACCTCCACGGGCCCGGGTTCGGGGTAGGCCGTCTTCAGCGTGTCGACCTCATCGAGCGAAGCCTCGCGCGACTCGACGGGATTGATGGCGTAATGCTTGATGGCGGCGATGTCCTCGTCCGTCAGCGCGCCCGAGAGCAGCAGCACTTTGGCGGCATGCACGTCGGGACGCGCGCCTTGGCTGATGAGCTGGATGCATTCGCTCGCGGAATCGGAGCGCTGATCGAACTGGCCCGGCAGCGGCTCGATCGCGAAGATCGTCTCGCCTTCCCGGGCAGGCAGATCGAAGGTGACGTCGTCGGAGGGGGGCTCGCTGAAGACCGTCGGCACGCAGCGGGCGAACAGGTCCTCGTCGATGCCCTCCACATCGTAGCGGTTGACGAGCCTCACGGATTCGAGGCGTGCGATGCCGAGGATGTCGCGCAGCTCGCGTGCGAGCCGGCGCGCCTCGACATCGAACCCGGGCTTCTTCTCCACGTAGACGCGAGAGACCATGGAATCTGCCTTCCTATTCGTTGTTCTCGAGCTCCACCAGGCGATCGAAGCCGCCGTAGGTCTTGCGGAGCAGCGGTTTCTCTATCTTGCCGGTGGGGTTGCGCGGCACGTCGGCGAAGATGTAGCGGCGCGGACGCTTGTAGCGCGGCAGCGCGGCGCAGAACTCCGCCAGGTCGTCCTCGGAAAGCGCATGGCCGGGCCTGACCTCGACCACGGCGGCGGCGATTTCCCCGAGGCGCGGGTCGGGCAGGCCGATGACCGCGACGTCCTTGACGGCGTCGTTGGTGCGCAGGTAGTTCTCGATCTGCACCGGATAGATGTTCTCGCCGCCGGTGATGATGACGTCTTTGCGGCGGTCGACGAGCCAGATGAATCCGTCGGCGTCCACCTCGGCCATGTCTCCGGTGTAGAGCCAGCCGTCGCGCAGCGCTTCCGCGGTCGCCTGCGGATCGTTGTAATAGCAGACCATCACGCCGTCTCCTTTGAGGCAGAGCTCGCCCACGTCGCCCGATCCGGCTTCGACGACGCTGCCGTCGTCCGCGCGCACTTCCGCCTGCCAGCCGTATCCGGCCTTGCCGATCGCGCCCACGTGGTCGATGTTCTCGATGCCGAGGTGCACGCTGCCGGGTCCGATGCCTTCGGACAGGCCGTAGTTGGTGTCGTACTGATGATGGGGGAAGACCGACTTCCAACGCCTGATGAGGCTCGGTGGAACGGGCTGCGCGCCGATATGCATGAGGCGCCACTGGTCGAGGCGGTAATCGGCGAGGTCGACCTCGCCGGCATCGATCGCGTCCAGGATGTCCTGCGCCCACGGCACCAGCAGCCAGACGATCGTGCACTGCTCCTCGGACACGGTCCGCAGGATCCAATCGGGGCGCACGCCGCGCAGAATGACGGCCTTCGCACCTTTGACCAGCCCTCCCATCCAATGCATCTTGGCACCGACGTGATAGAGCGGCGGGATGCAGAGGAAATTGTCGTCATGGGTCTGGCCATGGTGCTTCTGCTCGGTGACGGCGGCGCGCATGAGGCTCGCATGCCGATGGAGGATGGCCTTCGGGAAGCCCGTCGTGCCGCTCGAGAAATAGATCGCGCCCAAATCGGCGTCCTCGATGCGCACGCGCGGCTCCTCGGGCGTGAAGTGGCCGATGCGCGCATCGTAGCTCTCGGCGAAGCCAGGGCAGCGCTCGCCGACGTAATAGAGACGCTTGACCTGCGGGATATCGTCGACGATGTCTTCGATGCGCCCGATGAATTCCTCGCCGAACACAAGCGTGTCCACCTCGGCGAGCTCCAGGCAGTACTTGATCTCGTCTGCGGCATAGCGGTAGTTGAGCGGGACCGCGATGGCGCCGCTCTTGAGCGTCCCCATGTAGACGGGAAGCCACTCCAGGCTGTTCATGAGCAGGATGGCCACCTTGCTGTCGCGCGTGACGCCGGCATCGAGGAGCAGATGCGAGAAGCGGTTCGCATGCTCGTTGAAGACGCGCCAGGTCATTTCACGGCGATATCGCTTGGCCGGGCTGGTTTCGACCAGGTCGTATTCCAGCCACGACGTTCCGCGTCCCTCGCGAATCCGGGGATTCACCTCGACGAGCGCGACGTCGTCCGGATAGAAGGCGGCGTTCTTCGTGAGGAAATCGGTGATGGGCATAGGTCTTCTCGATTCTAGACGTCGGCGCTGCCTGCCGTGTCGGCGCGCTCGGGCTCGGCGCGAGCCGCCTTCCCTGCGGCCGGCTTCGCCATCCCCTGAGCCGCGCGGCGACTCCGTGCAGGTGGTGAACCAGTATAGCCGTGCGGCGAGGCGCAGACGGCCGCGGCCGCCGGTTTCCATCGTCGGTTGATTTCTGCCACAATGGGAATCCGTGCATTCCAAGACGCATAGAGAAGGTGCCTTCATGCCCAAACGCGCGATCAAGCTATCCGTGCTGGGAAAATACCAGAGCATCCTGCCGGTTCCCGGTCAGGATCCGGCGAAGTCCTATGCCGTCGTCTGGAATGGGTGCCGCCAGCCCGAAGGGGGATGGGGCTATCTGATGGAGATGACGGGCAAGCGCGAGGGCATGCTTCTGGCCTGGCTCGATGCGGGCAACTGCGCCTACGCGTGCGACGAGCCCCTGGCTGCGCGGCCTGCGCGCACGCCCGACCTGGTGCTGTCCGGACTCGTCGGCCGCGGCGACGGCAGCGTGCTCATCCGCTCGACGGCCGGGTCCGACATGCTGCCGGTCGGCGGCTACGAAGTGAGCGCCGGCGCCACGGGCACGCTGCTGCGCTTCCGGGATTCCTATATGGAAATCGGTCCCTACGACCAAGGGTTCTATGACGTACGCACGTTTCTGGGCGTGTCGTTCCTCGCATATGTGCATCTTCCGCGCGAACGCGCGTCCCAGGCGGGCGATGCGGCCACGATCGCCGGCATCCTCGAGGATGCCCTGCCGCCGGCGCTGCCCCTGCCCGACGTTCTTGACGCCTTCGCGCTGCGTCCCTACGATTCCGCTTCGGTCAGCGGTTTCGAACGCTACGCCTCCGAGGCGCTTCTCGCCGCCGGCGCTCGGCGCATCAGGCCCATCGCCGCTCGGCACGATCTTCGTCTCGGGCTCATCTGGCTCACCGGGCTTTCCTGGATCCATGTCTACGACGAGCTGGATGATCAGGAGATGGCGACCGTCCTGGCGGTCGAAGGGGCGCTGAATCGCCTGCGCCTCATCGGGCTTGCGGCGCGCGCGATCGACGGGGCGGGCATGGCATCGCTTTTCGACGAGGGCGCGTGCTGCATCGAAGACTGGCGCTGCATCCGCAGCATCTGCCAGAGCATCCTCGAGGTCGCCCGCAAGGGCGATGAGGGCTACGGGCTTTCCGAGCTGTACGGGCATTCCTGCGCGAAGGGCGGGGAATGGGACGTGCGCATGCGGTTCGCGAGCGCCGTCGAGAGGCTGGCGCTGCCGTTTCGCATGGGATATTCATTCGACTGCGATGCCGCCTCCGGTATCTTCGCCATACGGTGCTCGCTTCCCGATGCCGAGGCGTTTCCCGACCGCTGGTTCGTGCGGTCGTCGCACGGCGCATCCGGCGCACGGGGCGATGGGGCGCGCGGAACCTGGACCGACGTGTCCGAGAACCGAAACTGGGCTCGATCGGCCTATGCGGTCCGTCTCTCGGCGCTGCTCGCCGCCTGCGCCTTCACATCGAGCGTCGGCATCATGAAAGCGGTGGTGAGCGCGAGCGGGCCCGCAGCGCGCGAAACCGACGAGGTCGAGCTCTCGATGTCGTTCGACCGCCTGTCGTTCATGCCGGTCTGCACGACGGGGCCTCGCCTCGACGAGATCGCATCCGAAGAGCTGACCTGGGACGCTCCGAGCCTCATCAACCTCGTGCGCCCGGTTGAATGCCATGTCGCCTTCGATGCGTCCGGAGCGCTGCGCCTCGTCGATCCCGTCGACGTCGATCTCGGCGCCCGTCGTGTCGACATAGCCGTCGACGATCGTCCCATTCCCGAAGAGGCGAAAAGCCTCCTGCATGCCGACAAGGTCCGCGACCTGGATATATTCCTCGAAACCGATGGGGAGCGGCTGGCGAAGGCGCGCGTCTGGGAAGCCGTGCAGGATGCGGAGGATTCCCCGCTCGTGGCGAGCGCGCTTCTCGAAGAGATTCTCGACCAGGCACCGGTCGATCTCGAAGACGGACGCACGCCTCTGTACTGCCAGGATCTTGCCGGGCGCGAGATCGTCGGGCTGATGACGTCGAACGACGGCGAACGCTTCGTCAACGTGCCCGATTCCGTGTACGATGCCACGCTGCACCTCTCGCGGATCTATCGGTCGATGGGCGATGCCGAGGGGTCGATTGGGCGAGCGGAAGCGCTGGTCAGCATGTCGCCCTCTACGGTCCGATCGTATCTCGAGCTCGTCAACGCCGTCGTCGAGGCGGGGGATTTCCAGAGGTCCGAGGAGATTCTGCGCAAGGCGATCGCCGTGTGCGTGAGCGCCGAGGAGCGTCAGGTCGTGAAGTACCGTCTCGCATTCGCGCTCTGGCAGAACGGCAAGCTCGATCACGCGTTGGCGCTGTATCAGACCGTAGGATCCCAAGGGCCGGTCGCGGGCACTGCGCGCGAAGAGATGCGCGAGCTCATGGGCGAGATGGGCCGAGAAGAGGTTTTCCCCGAACGCGAGCGCGACGCCGTCCTGCGGCGTGCGGGCTTGCGCGACATTCCGCCGCAGGAGGCGGTATCCCGCATCGTGGGCGCAGCCATCGCGCTGCTCGACGCGAATCTGATCTTGCCGGCGCATGCGCTGGTTTCGGTATTGGCGGAATTCTCGGGTAGCGACGTGATCTTCTCCGTGGCGCGATCGCTCGTATCGACGTTCGAACGCGCGCATGGGCAGGGGGATTCCGATACCGCGGCGGCCGACGCGCCCGTGGCGGACGCGGTCGGCGAAGGGCTCGGCGACCGGGACGATTCCGTCGCCGGAGGGTAGAGCGGGCCGCTAGCCCGCATGCCTCCCGATGCCGAAGTGGCAGTCGGGGCAGACGAGGGGCTGGTCTTCCTCGGGCGTGCCTTCGATATCGGCGATGCGGAGCCTGCGCTTCATGAACCAGCGGCGGCAGGACTCGCACTGCCCGTAGGGGAAGTCTTCAGGATGGGTCCTTTCCCAGAAACGACGTCCGATGAACGTGCCGACGCGCGTTTCCCGACAGACTTCGACGCCCCGGGCATCCTTATGCAGCCCGTCGGCCTCGGCCAGCGCCTTGCGCACGATATCGACGTCTATATCCAGGTCGCGTGCCAGCTGGGCGGGCGTGCGGCGGTCCGGTTCGGTCGCGGCCCCGTAGCGCGCCGGATCGAACGAGATGCCGCCGTGCGGCCAGAGGACATCCCAGTCCTCGAACATGATGCGAAACGATCCGACCTGCTTCGATGTATGGAAATGCCCACAATACCATTGTCGATAGGAAAGGCGGCGCTCGATATCGTCGAGCCATTTTTCGGTCGACGTGTCCACCATCGACTGATCGACGCCGGCGACGAAGACCTCGCGCGGTTCCAGATGGAACGGGCAGGTATGGGTGATCATCACGTCCACATCCCATCCGATCTCTTCAAGCCGCTCCTCGACCAGGCGCTTCGTGGCTTCGTCGGGCTGCTCGTCGGAAAACCAGCGCAGACCCGCCTTCAGACGCGTGCGCTTGTCGATGCTGTAGGCGCCGCCGACGACGAAGGCGCGCACGCCGTCGAAATCGAACAGTTCGCCGTCTTTCGCGAAGAGGAGGTTCGGCCAGGCGTCTTCGACGAACACCGTGCCGCCGCGCCATGAAGCCTCGCGATAGCAGGAAAGGCTTTGCGGGCGCATCTCATGGTTGCCGTGGATGCAGAAGAACGTCGGGGCGAGTCCGCCGAGCAGCGCGCGCGACGCACGGTCGCGGGCCGAGCCTTCGCCGAAATAGTTGACGCCGGCATCGCCGAGGATGATCACGACATCGTCGGACGTGAGCCCGTAGGCTTCGCAGAAGCGCGCGACGCGCTCGAAATGCCCGTGGGTGTCCCCGGTCAGATAGACGGTCATGCGGCGGTCTTACGCGTTCGCGGGCTTGGAGGGAACGTAGGTCTGCACGTAGCTCGACACCTCGTCGATATCGTCGGGCGACGCCTCGAAGCAGATATAGGTGCATTCGCCCCGGGCATAGTCGATGAAGTACTCGCGATAGGCTTTGTCGTCAGCGGGATCGTCTCCGATATACGAGGACGCGACCATGATGGCGTCACGTCCGCCGACGACCGTCGCGCTCTGCTTGACGCCGGTATACATGCCCTGGGTTTCGTTGTACGACACGACTTGCGCGGCCATATCCTCTTTGCTCGAGTAGAAACCGGACATGCTCACGATGGTCGAGTATTCGACGCCGCCGTACCGAGGGGAGACGTAGGAGGTGTCGGGATCGCAGTAGGCGATGACGCCGCTCGCCGCCTCTTCATCCAGGGTGACGTCTTGGAAGGGCATCCAGGATTCGGGGATGTCGAGGTATCCGACGCCGTCCCCGCCGATCCACTGAAGATCGACGTTGGCGGGGATGGGCGAATGGGAGCCGTATACGCCGCCGTTCAGATCCGCGTCGAGGTCGCTTGTTATCTCATCGAGCGCATCGTCGAGCGCGCCGCTCTGCTCGGCCGAGATGAGGGCCGCCCCGAGCGCGCCGAAGATAAGCGCCATGACGAGCGCGAAAACGGTGACGACAGAGCCGACGACGATGCCGATGATGCCGATGATCTTGGTGGGCTTCGTCTTGGATGTGGCGCGTCCGGCCCTTTCCGCCGCCGAGGCCTTCGCGAGCGCGACGATGTCGCAGATGAGCCCCGGGATGCTGAGGGCGATGAGCGAAAGGATCAAACCGACGATGCTGAGGACGAACAGCCCGGTGCCGGTTTCCTGGGCAGGGCCGGCGCTCGGCGGGGTCGGCTGGCCGTACGGCTGCGGACCGAAACCCTGGCTGCAGGGCTGCTGGTTGAAGCCTTGCCCATAGGGCTGCTGGTACGCCTGCGCGTAAGGCGATGCCGGGCCTGCGGCATGGTATCCGGCGGATGCCGGATCGGCGGGCGCCGCCCCATAGGGCTGCTGCGGCTGAGGGGCCGCATAGGCTCCGGCAGGAGGATAGGGAACCGCGTCAGGTGCCGGAGGGACGTTTTGGCCTTGATCGAAAGGCGTTCCCTGGTTCGGTGCGTCTGCCATGGGGCTCTCCTTCGGACGATGCGATGGCGAAGCGGGTTGCGCACGGTGCGGCGATGCCTCGGGCTCGCGCGTGCAGCGCGACCCTGCGGCGCGTTCGGCGGCGATCTGCATCCGGACGCCCCGGATGCTCCCGATTATACACAGGTCATGAACGCTCCCGTTTCCGATGCGCCGATGCCCGGCGAAGGGCGGACGACGAGTGCGGGCGCGCGAGAATAATTTCCAAGAACCGCTTGACGCTTTAGAATAATTGCATACAATTGAATCGTTTCAAATTCAAATATCGCTCGGCGCATATGAAAGAAGGAGCCACGATGAGCTGCTACGATTACACGGTCACCGCCCAAGACGGATCAGAGGTCTCTCTGAAGGATTACGAGGGCAAGGTCCTGCTCATCGTGAACACGGCCACGGGCTGCGGCTTCACCCCTCAGTACGAAGATCTCGAGGCCCTCTATGCGAAGTATCGCGACAAAGGGTTCGAAATACTCGATTTCCCCTGCAACCAGTTCGCCAACCAGGCGCCCGAATCCGACGACGAGATCCATCGGTTCTGCACGATGAAATTCGGCACCGAATTCCCGCAGTTCAAGAAAACCGAGGTCAATGGCGAGAACGCCAATCCGCTCTTTGTCGCCCTCGCCGCCGAGAAGCCGTTCGAGGGATTCAACGGCCTGAAGGCGGTCGTGATGAACAGGGTCTCCAAGTCGGTCGACAAGGAATTCGGCGACAAGGCCTACATCAAGTGGAATTTCACGAAGTTCCTGATCAACCGCAAAGGAGAGGTTATCGCCCGCTTCGAGCCCACCGCCAAGATGGACGACGTCGCATCCGCCGTCGCCGCGATTCTCTAACCCGTTTTCCGCATCCCGGCGCCGGGACCATATGCGAAGCGGATCCGAACGGCCTCGGCCGGGAAGGCTCGCCTTCCGCGTATGTGGGCACCTACGAGAAAGGCCCGTCATGACCTGCGATTCCAAAACCGATCGTCGTTTCGACCCCCTGCTTTTGAGCAATCAGCTGTGCTTTCCCCTGTACGCCGCCTCGAAGGAGGTCGTGCGTCGCTACACGCCCATGCTCAAGGACCTCGACCTGACGTATACCCAGTACATCGCCATGATGGTGATGTGGGAAGAGGAAACGATCACGGTGAAGGAGCTCGGCGAGCGGCTCTTCCTCGATTCGGGCACGTTGACGCCGCTGCTCAAGAAGATGGAGGCCAAGGGCCTGATAGAGCGCGAACGTTCCGATAAGGATGAGCGCAAGGTGGTCGTGACCATCACGCAGGAAGGCCGGGATCTGCGCGCCACGGCCATGAACGTGCCTCCCGAGATGGGCCGATGCGTCGGTTTGGATACCGAAGACGCCGTTCAGCTGCACAAACTGCTCGAGAAGGTCATCGAAAACGTGCGTGCATCCGAGTAGGCTGTACGGCATCGTATAATCAAGGGCGATTCTCATCAGCCGCGGACGAGGCGGTTTCGGGGAATTCCCGGCACCGCGCGGCCGCATGTCGAAGGAGCGCGCCATGGCGGAAATGCGCAGCGGTTACGTCGATTATCGGGGCTTCAAGACGTACTACGAGATCTACGGCGAATGCCGGTCGGGGAAGAAGCCTCTGCTCATCCTCCACGGAGGTCCGGGCGATACGCATCTCTATCTGCTGAACTACCGCGACATGGCCGACCTCTACGGCCGTCAGATCATCTTCTACGACCAGATCGGGTGCGGCAAGTCGAACATCCCGCACCAGGACGACGACTTCTACGGCTACGATCTGTGGATCGACGAGTTCTATACGATGCGCGATGCGCTCGGGCTCGACGATTTCCACCTGTTCGGCAATTCCTGGGGCGGCATGCTCGCGATGATGTGCGCCTGCAAGGACGATGCAGGAATTCGCTCCATGGTCATCAATGGATCGCCGGTCAATATCGCAACCTGGCTTTCCGAAGCGAATCGCCTGATCGAATACATGCCGAAGGACATGCAGGAAGCCATTGCCGAAGCCGAGCGCACGGGCGATTACGACACGCCTGCCGCGAAGGCCGCGTACATGGAATACTACCGACGCCATGTCGTCGGCGTCGAACCCTGGCCCGATTACGTCCAAGAAGCATTCAGCGAAGAGAACGTCGGCGAATGCTACATGGTCATGCAGGGCGCGAGCGAATTCGTCGTCACCGGCAAGATGCGCGATTTCGATATCCGCGAGGACGTCAAGAACATCAAGGTGCCGACCATGATGCTGTCTGGCACCAACGACGAGGCGTCGCCGTTGGTCGTCAAGGAAGGCTACGACCTCATTCCGAACTGCGAATGGACGCTCATCCAGGGTGCGGCGCATGTCGGCAATGCGACGCACGGCAAGGAATACATGGCCGCCGTCGAGGAGTTCATCAGCCGTCACGAATAAGGCGCATAAGGCGCGCCTTTCGGCTCTAATCCAAGTCGGAGCGCTTGGTCTCGTAGCGAGGCTCGCAGCAGACGTTGATGCCGAGCGAGCGGTAGAGGCGCTCGTCCTCGTCGGTGATGATGGACGAGAAGTACGCGTCGCACCCGCGCAGGCCCTCCGCCGCTTCGATGCAGGTGGCGGCCAGGGGATTGGTGAGCGAGCTCACCGAAAGCGCGATGAGGGTCTCGTTCGGGTGCAGATGCGGGTTCTTGTGGCCGAGGCGCTCGGTGCGCAGGTAGCAGATGGGCTTGAGTGCGTCGTTGCTGATCACGTAGATGTCATCGGCGATGTCCGCCTGCGCTTTCAGGGCATTGAGCAGCACCGACGACGGCGCGTTGAGCAGCGCGGAGGTCTTGCCGGTCACGACGCGCCCGTCGGGCAGCTCGATGGCGCCCGCCTGTCCGCTGCTCGTCTCCGCCTTGAGCAGGGCGGCGCTGTGGGCGGGGGAGAGGTTCGTGTCGATGCCGGCCTTGCGCATGAGGAAGTCGAGCTTCGCGGTCTCCTCTTCGCCCGATCCGGTGCGGCGCATGGCCGCCGCGGCCTTGAAGTAGCGGCGCACGATCTCCTTCTCAGAGGCGGAGCGCACGGCATCGTCGTCGATGATGGCCGAAGCGATCGTGTTCACGCCCATGTCGGTGGGCGATTTGTACGGGCAGGTGCCCATGATCTTCTCCATGACGGCCTTGAGCACGGGGAAGACCTCGATGTCGCGATTGTAGTTGACCGCCGAGACCCCGTAGGATTCCAGATGGAAGGGGTCGATCGCGTTGACGTCGCCCAGATCGACCGTCGCAGCCTCATAGGCGATGTTCACGGGATGGTCGAGCGAGAGGTTCCAGACGGGGAAGGTCTCGAACTTGGCGTATCCCGCCTTCACGCCGCGGCGATACTCGTGGTAGAGCTGGGAGAGGCAGGTCGCCATCTTGCCGCTGCCGGGACCGGGGGCGGTGACGACGACCAGCGGGCGCTGGGTCTCGATGTAGTCGTTCGTGCCGTATCCCTCGTCGCTCACGATATGGTCGATGGCGTGCGGGTAGCCGGCGATGGGTCCGTGCACGTAGCACTTGATGCCGAGCGTCGAAAGGCGTGCGCGGAACGCGGCGGCGTTCGGCTGGCCGGTATAGCGCGTGATGCAGACGCTGCCCACGAAAAAGCCCATGTCGCGGAAGATGTCCACGAGACGGAGCAGGTCTTCGTCGTAGGTGATGCCCAGATCGCCGCGCACCTTGTCGCGCTCGATGTCGTTCGCATTGATGGCGAGGATGATCTCCACGTCGTCGACGAGCGCCTTGAGCATGCGCAGCTTGCTGTCGGGCTCGAAGCCGGGCAGCACGCGTGAGGCATGGTAGTCGTCGAAAAGCTTGCCGCCGAATTCAAGATAGAGCTTGCCGCCGAATTCCCCGATGCGTTCGCGGATGCGCTTCGCTTGGATATCGATATAGCGGTCGTTGTCGAATCCGATCTGCATGGCGTGCGTTCCCCTTTCCGGGCGCCATCCGGCGCCGAGGCTTCTTCCCGAGGGGCGGCGGCCCCGAAGGCTTTTCGGTCGCGTCTCGCGGTGCGGCCCGGCGCCGGGGGCGCGAGCGCGACATGCCGATTATAGAGGGGCGGGGCTGCCCGGTCGAACGAATCGTCGGAATGCCGAAAGATTTCGCCTGATGTGCGGGACGGCAGGGGGCGCCGACGTGCAGATAGGAAATTCACCAGGCATTATGCGTATGTCGACGTTATGTGGCGCATGGGGCGCGCCCGCCGCGGGCCGGCCGTGGCCGTCAGGCGCGTATGCTATATTCGGCACAGGACGAGAACGTTCGGCAGAAGGGCTGATGCGCGATGAAATGTCCCGAATGCGGGGTCGAGGCGGAAGAGGGGGCTCGAGGCTGCTACAACTGCGGCCATACGTTCGAGCGTCCCGCCCATGCGCGGCAGACCATGCTCTCGCGCATGCTTCCTGCCGACCATCGCCGCCGCCGCGCGGTTCTCATCGCGGCCTCCGCGGTCGTGCTGATGCTGGCCGTGGCGTTCATGGTGCTGGGGGCTCGCCACGATGCGGGCGAGGGCGATCCCGGTCCGTCCGGCACGGACTCGGCGCTCTCGGGGTTGCCGGCGCCGGCGGATTCCATGTCCAAGCCCGATTCTGCAGAGGAAGGCGGGCTGTCGTCGCCTGACGCGGCGGGCAAACCGCGGAAGACGGACGACGCATCGGCCGGCGTATCCCGCGGCGATGCCGCATCTGCGCCGTCTCCCGAGGATCCTGCTGCCGACGTGAACGCATCGGGGCACGTCACGCTTTCCGCCGTCGCCCGCATGACGGGAACGGATTTCGCTGCGCTGCTCGATGCGCAGGGGTATGCGTACGACGATGCGCTTGCGGGGTGGGCGCGCAGCGACGGCGCGAATTTCGGCCTCGTCGTGCCGGCGAACGATCATGGCCGCGGCTTCTCGCCCGCGCCGAAGGGCGCTCTCGCCTCCGGCGTCCCGATGACCGGCTTGAATGCCGCATTCGTGCTGACGAGCCCCGGATACGGGACGGCATCGGATGCGCTTCGGGGGCTGTGTCCGCTCGCGATCGTCGATTCCATCCGTCCCGACGATGATTCCGTCGTCGCCGTCGCAGAGGCGAGCTCGGGTAAGAAATTCCTGGTCACATGCAGGATATCCGATGGAACGGCCTATTGCATGGCGGCCACCGACGAAGGCATCGGAAGCGGGCTGTTCGCACGCGTGCTCGGATGCGATCTCGGGTCTTCGGTCGAAGACGCCTGGCAGGCCGTGAGCGGCCATCCGCTCGGGGGATCGGCCTCGTGACGGCGCCGGTGCGGTGTCGTGCGGGTTGAGGGAAAGGCCCGGACGGCGACCGATCGGCGGCCTTCCGGCGGTTTCGGCCCGGCAGTTCCGGCTTCTTTGCCGGTTCCTGGATGTCCGAATGGTTCGAATAGTTCGATAAGGAGAAAGAGCAATGGCATACGTACCGGTGGCGCAAGAGACGCCATGGCAGCAGTCCGACAAGGTCGACCTGGCTCGTTGCGCCGTGGTCGTGGTGGATATCCTCGGTGGGTGCGAAGGGCCGACGCCCGGCACGGAAGCGGCGGCGGCGAATGCTGTGCGCATCGTGAAGGCGGCGCGCGCGAAGGGCGTTTCCGTTATCTTCTCCGACGATGCGCATGATTCCCGCTTCGATGCGGAACTCGAGCTCTGGGGCGACCACGGTGTCGCAGGCAGCGAATCCGCCCAGCCGCTCGCGGATTTCGACCTGCAGCCGTCCGACATCATCGTGCCCAAGCGCCGCTACGACGGATTCTTCCAGACCGATCTCGATCTGACGCTGCGCGAGCTCGGCGTGGACACGCTCATCGTGTTCGGCATGGATACCAACATCTGCGTGCAGCACACGCTTGCAGGCGCGTATTTCCGCACGTACAAGACGATCGTCGCGGGGGATGCCTGCGCGACGTTCCTCATCGGCACGCAGGAGGCGGGGCTCGAGTACTTCACGCGCTGCTATGACAGCCGTGTGGTCTCGACGGAAACGGTGCTCGGCTACCTGGCCTGACGGTTCTTGCGGCCGATGCGCACACGCGTCTCCCGATGCCTCGTCGCACGATCGCGCGCCGCGCCGTCGCCGGCGGCAGCGCGGCGTCGGGCAGGCGTCGGCGGCGCGGAATCTTGCGCGCGTGGTATGGTGCAGGGCGTCAAGGGAAGCGCCGACGCATCATCACTGTCGGCGCGATGCGAGAAAGGAGCCGGCTCATGCCGAATGCCGCTATTTCATTCGAACTGATCGATCGCGCGAAAGAGGCGTTTCCCGCCGACCGTGCGAATATCGTCGCCAAGAACGCCGTCACGAGCAAAGGCATCCGCGCGGCCGCGCGCGTGCCCGAGGCCGTCGCCCGAAACACCACGACCTTCGACATCGAGGTCAAGCAGGGCGATCGCACCGACCAGCAGCGCTCGGGCCGATGCTGGATGTTCGCATCGCTCAACACGATGCGTGCGCGCGTCATCGGGAAATACGGCCTGAAGACCTTCGAATTCTCGCAGGCCTACCCGCTGTTCTGGGACAAGCTCGAGAAGAGCAACTGGTTCCTGGAAAACATCATCGATACCGCCGACGAGCCGCGCGACGGCCGCCTGGTGGCCTTCCTGCTGACCGATCCTGTCGGCGACGGCGGGCAATGGGATATGTTCCGTGCGCTCGTCAAGAAGTACGGCGCGGTGCCCAAAGAAGCCATGCCCGAGACCGCCTGCTCGAAAAACACGCATGAGATGGATGCGTATCTGACGCGCTATCTGAGGAAATGCGCTTCGGTTCTGCGTCGCGCCCACGACGGAGGCGCGGATACGGATGCCCTGCGCGCCCAAAAGGAAGAGATGCTCGCGCATATCCAGGACATGCTGACCATCTGCCTGGGCGAGCCTCCCGCGCGTTTCAGCGTCCGTCTGCGCGACAAAGACGACAAGCTCGTGCTCGCCGGATCGTTCACGCCCCAGGAATTCTTCGCCGAGACCGTCGAGATGAACCTCGACGACTACATCTCGGTCATTTCCGCGCCGACGGCGGACAAGCCCTACGGGCGCACCTATACGGTCGATCGTTTGGGCAACGTGGTCGAGGCGGGCGGCGTCCGCTACGTCAATCTGGAGCCCGCCGCGCTGAAGGAAGCCGCCATCAAACAGCTCAAGGACGGGCTTCCGGTGTGGTTCGGATGCGACGTCGACCAGTCGTTCCTGCAGGCCGACGGTATCATGGACCTGACGTCCGTGGATGCGGACAGCCTGTTCGGCTTCGACGTGGATGCCGGCTTCTCTAAGGCCGACCGCCTGGACTTCGGAGAGTCGGTCATGACGCACGCGATGACGATCGAGGGCGTGAACCTGGACGCCGACGGCACGCCGTCGCTGTGGAAGGTCGAGAACAGCTGGGGCAAGGACCACGGCAAGGACGGCTTCGACACATTGGCCGACAGCTGGTTCGACGAATACGTCTACCAGGTGGTCGTCGACAAGAAGTACCTGTCCGACGAGGCCCGGACGGCCTATGAGTCGACCGAACCCATCGTGCTCGCGCCTTGGGATCCGCTGGGCGCGCTGGCGTAAAGCGTGGAGCTAGCTGGGTGCAAAGCCTGAAATCGGCATAACATGCTTAGGGAAGAGATGAGGGGCGGCGGTTCTTGCGAGCCGCCGCCCCTTGCCATGCCTGACCGGTCCATAGGCTGCCATCGCGGCGCACGCGCCGCAACACCTTGGGGCACCGCCTGTTCAAGCACGGTTTTCCAGAAGCCTCGCCAGCCCGTCGATGAGCGCATCGACATTCTCGCGCGTGCAGGTCAGGGGCGGAAGGAAGCGCAGCGTATGCGAATCGGTGCAGTTCAGTACGAGTCCCGGCTCGCCCTTGAGCGCCGCGAGCGCGAGCTTCGGGGCATCGATCGCGCCGTCGAATTCGACGGCATTCATGAGCCCCATGCCGCGCACCTCGTTGACGTGGGGAAGCGTTTCCAGCCGCTCACGCAGATAGGCACCGACCTTTTCGGCGTTCTCGCCCACGTTCTGCGTCCGGATGTAGTCGAGCGTCGCGTTCGCCGCGGCCACGGCCAGGCAGCTTCCGCCGAAGGTCGTTCCGTGGTCGCCCGGGGCGAAGGTGAGCCCCAGATCGCCGCGTGCAGCGACGGCTCCCATGGGCATGCCGCCTCCGATCCCCTTCGCCATGGTGATGACGTCGGGGATCACGCCGAAATTCTGGAACGCGAACGGTAGGCCCGTGCGATAGATGCCGCATTGCACCTCGTCGCAGATCATGAGCGCGCTTGAAGTCTTCGTGAGCGCACGGACCTCCTGCATGAATGCGGCCGTGCAGGGGTGTACGCCCGATTCTCCCTGGATGGGCTCGAGAATGACGGCGCAGATATCGCCTTCATGCGCGGCGAAAAGCTTTCGCAGCGCGCCGACGTCGTTGAGGGGCGTGTCGATGAATCCTACGGGCAACGGCTGGAAAGCTTCCTGCTTGGCGGGCTGCGCCGTGGCCGCGAGGGTCGCGAGCGTGCGTCCGTGGAAGCCGTTGCCGAGCGTGACCACGAGCGGGCCGAGTCCGACCCTCTTCGCATGCAGGCGCGCCAGCTTGATCGCGCATTCGTTGGACTCGGCTCCTGAATTGGAGAAGAAGACGCGCCAATTCCCGGCGGAGGCGCTTTCTGATGACGCTCTGGACTCGGTCATGGAGAATTCGGGCGCGTCATTCATGGAAGCATCGCCTATGGACTTGCAGCCTGCGTTCGCCATGTCGGAAAGCGTGCGCGCGAGCTGTCCGCGCCCTTCGATGTAGTAGTAGTTGCTCACGTGCATGAGCGTGCGCGCCTGGTCGGCTATCGCATCGGCCAGCACGGGATTGCAGTGTCCGATGCTTATGACGCCGATGCCGCCGACGAAGTCCAGGTATGTCTTTCCCTCGTCGTCGGTCAGCGTCATGCCCGATCCGCCGACGAACTCGACCGGCTTGCGGGCGAATGTCGGCATGAGGTAGACGGATTCGAGGGATTGCTGCTCAGAGAGGCTCATGAGAGGCTCCTATTCCTTGGGAAGGTTTTCGATCAGGCGCGTCGCGATGCCGGCGAGCGCGTGGCGCTTCAGTTTCGCGTCGTCCGCGTTGTCCGATCGGGCGATCATCGTGCCGATGCCTTGGTCGGTCAACAGTTCGAGCAGAAGCGCATGGGGGATGGTGCCGTTGATGATATGCGCGCGCGGGATTCCTTCCCCAAGCGCGTGCGTGCAGGCTCGGATCTTCGGGATCATGCCGCTCGCGAGTTTCCCGGAATCGATGAGGCCCTCGACATCTTCCTGCGTCATGCTTGCGATCAAGGAACCCGGATCGGGATAGTTTTCATAGAGGCCGTCCACGTCGGTGAGGAAGATGATCTTATGGGCGTGGATGGCCGCGGCTATCTCTCCAGCTGCAACGTCGGCGTTGATGTTGAACACGCCCTCGTCATGCGGATCGGCCGCCGCAGCGAGACTCGCGATGATGGGAATGTAGTTTCCCTCGATCAGGTCCTCGACATGGCGCGTATCGACCTCGACGATGTGTCCCACGCGGCCGAGTTCGGGCGATATGGGTACGGCTTTCAGCGTTCCGGCATCGTTTCCGCACATGCCGACGGCGATGTTGCCATGCAGATTGAGCTCGTTGACGAGCTGGGAATTCACCTGGCCTTTCAGTACCATCTGCACGATATCCATCGTGGCGTCGTCGGTCACGCGCAGACCGCCTTCGAAGACGGATTCTATGCCGAGAGCGGCGAGCATCCGGTTGATGGCCTTGCCGCCTCCATGCACGATGACCGGATTGACCCCGATGAGCTTCAGCAGCAGGATATCGGTCATGACGCTGGTCATGAGCTCGGCATTCTCCATCGCGGCGCCGCCGTACTTGATGACGATGGTCTTGCCGGTGGCGCTCTTGATCCACGGCAGGCCCTGGATCAGCGTGTGCGCTCGTTCTTCGCCGCCTGCGCGATCGATATCCTTAGCGTATTGCATGGTGCCCCCTTGGATCCGTTAGCTGCGGTACGAACCGTTGATCGTGATGTATTCGTGGCTTAAATCGCAGGTCCAAATCGTGGCCTCTCCATTGCCGAGCGCCAGGTCGACGGAAATGAGGATCTCGTCGTCTTCGAAGAGCCCGAGCATGCGTTCCTCGTCGAAGGGGGCTGGAAGCCCCCGATCGAACACGCGGATGCCTAGGAAGTCGATTGAAATACGCGTTTGGTCCATATGCGCGCCGCTGCGCCCGATCGCGGCGGCGACGCGGCCCCAGTTGGCGTCATGTCCGAAGATAGCCGTCTTGACTAGCTCGGAATTCGCGACGGTACGCGCGGCGGCTTCGGCCTGCCCGTCGTTTTCAGCGCCCTTCACGTGTATGGTGACGAGCTTCGTGGCTCCTTCGCCGTCGGCCGCCATCGCGCGCGCGAGGGTGGTGCAGACGAGCTTGATCGCTGCGGCGGCCTCGGCGTAGGCCTGGCTGCCCGGCTCGATCCATCCCGCGCCGGTTCCTTCGACGGCCGCACCGTTCGCGAGCAGCAGGCAGGTGTCGTTGGTGGAGGAATCCCCGTCGACGGTCACGCGGTTGAACGACGTATCGACCGCCGGATGCAGCGCCTGCCGGCAGGCCGTCTGGCCCAGCGGCGCATCGGTCGCGATCACGGCGATCATCGTGGCCATGTTCGGCATGATCATGCCCGACCCTTTCGCCATGCCGCCGACGGTGAACGTCGTGCCGGCGAAGGAGGGGTCTTTGGATTGCCAGCTCACGGCGAATTCCTTCGGATGCGTATCCGTGGTCATGATCGCGCAGGCCGCATCGTGGCCTCCGTCGGGGGATGCTTTACGTCCGGCCTCGTCGACGGCATCGCTCAGCTTGTCCATGCGCAGCTGCTGCCCGATGACTCCGGTCGAGGCGATGAGCACCTCTTCGGGAAGGCAGCCGATGGCCTCGGCGCCCATGCGGGCCATCTCCTCGGCGTTGCCGAGCCCGACGGTGCCGGTCGCGGCGTTGGCGCGACCTGAATTGACGATCACGCCGCGGGCGCTTCCCGCCGCTGCATGCGCGCGGCAGACGGCGACGGGTGCTGCGAAGAATTCGTTGCGCGTGAACATGCCGGCGCAGCGCGCGACCGTTTCGCTCCTGATGAGCGCCAGGTCGAGCCGTTCGGGTTCGTTTTCGCGGAAGCCTCCGGCGACGCCGGCCGCGCTAAATCCCCGCGCGCTCGTCACGCCGCCGCGCGCGAGCGGCTCGAACGCGACGCCCTCTGCTTCGACCTGCGTCTCAAGCATCAGATCGGAGATATCGTAGAAGTCCGTGGTGAAACTCATAGCGCCCTTGCCAATCCGAGCAGTCCTTCGCTCTCGTCGAAGCCGAATACGATGTTGGCGACTTGAACCGCCTGGCCGGCGGCGCCTTTGCCGAGGTTGTCGATGGCGCAGACCGCCGTCGCCCAGCCGTCCTTCCGATCGGGGAACAGCCCGATCCGGGCATCGTTGGTGCCCATGACCGAGGAGCTTCTCGGCGACGCGCCTTCCTTCAGCACGCGGACGAACGGGCTTGAGGCGTAGGCGTCTTCGTAGGCTCGTCGGAATCGCGCCGGGTCGGCATGGGAGCCGAGGCGCAGGTGCACGGTCGCGATCATGCCGCGCGATACAGGAACGAGATGCGGTGTGAACATGACCTGCGGCGTTTTCGGCGCGGACGCCGAAAGGCCCGGCGCGTCCACGCGGGAAGGCGGGCATCCCGGACGGTCGTCGCCCGGATCGCGAGGCAGCGCCAGGGAAAGCTCCATCTCCATCTCGGGCTCGTGACGGTGGCGCGGCAGCCCGTAAGCCTCCATGCTTTCGTTCGCCGTGCAGAAGCTCGTGCGCGCGGTCGGTTTCCTGCCGGCGCCCGACACGCCCGACAGGCAGTCGGCGATCACGGGGAAGGCGAGATCGATGAGCCCTGCGCGCAAGGCGGGGGCGGCCGCAAGCGCGACGGCGGTGGGGAAGCAACCTGCGCACCCGACGATGACGGGAAATCCCGCGATACGGCGGTCGTGCATCTCATCAAGCGCATCGCGGTTGAGTTCCGGCTGGCCGAACGCCGCCTGTGCGAGCAGATCGGGACAGGCGTGCGCGGTTCGATAGGCGGCTTCGTAGGTTTCAAGCGGCAGGCGGAAGTCCGCAGACAGGTCGATCACGGCGACGCCCGCTTCGACGAGGCGGCGCGCATGCTTCATGCCCGCGGTATGGGGGACGGCGAGGAAGGCCGCATCGCATTCGAGGGCCGCAGGGTCATCGTGCGGAGAGAAGGTGTCGGGCACGATGCCTTCAAGCGCGGGGTAGACGTCGGCGACAGGCATGCCTGCGTCGGCGTCTGATGTAACGACGCGCAGGTCGAACGAGGGATGTCGATCGAGAAGCCTTATGAGTTCCGCTCCTGCGTATCCGGCTCCGCCTATGATCGCTGCCGTAGCCATGGCCCTTCTTCCTTCTTTTCAGCGTCGCATCGACGAGAGGCGGTCGGCCTCAAGCCGGGAGTTCTTTCCCCGCGAAAGACCATCGCCTGTCGGTTCTGCGACCACGCCGCTCGAACGTCTCTTCCAGGGATGCCTTCCATGCACATGGATCATATCATTTTTTGATCAAGTGCATAAAAGTTTTATGTTTAAATAATAATAAAAATGAATAAAAATGTAATAATATTCAGTAATAATGCATATATACACACAAATTCGGTATGAATCGAACGGGGAACGGCATATTCGATCGGTTTTTTCAAGGAAGGCGTTCGTCCGGAAGCCGAGAAGAGCTTCGTTTCTTTCGCCGCCCATCGATCTTCAAGGCTCATGGATTTCATGTGGGAAAGCATCGCGGCCCGATGCGATTCACGGCGCTTTTCATTGACGCTCGCGCAGCGAATTCATACAATGCTGAAGTTCGCTTTCAAAAGCCCCGTACACGCTGCGTACAGGACGCGATGCGAGAAGGAGTCCAGGCCTTCGACCATCGGCATCGGGGTGGGACCCGGGCGGTTCGGACGCGGCACTTTTGATTATGAACGCACCTATTGGAGGACATAGTGAAGACGTATTACGCAAAGCCGCAAGAGGTTGAGCGCGAGTGGGTCCTTATCGATGCGACCGACCAGGTTCTTGGCCGCGTCGCCACCAAGGCTGCCACCATCCTCAAGGGCAAGAACAAGCCGCAGTACACGCCTCATGTCGACACCGGTGACTTCGTCATCATCATCAACGCCGACAAGATCCGCGTCACCGGCACCAAGGTCACCAGCAAGGAATACTATCGCCATTCCGGCCATCCGGGCGGACTGAAGAAGGAAACCTTCCAGGAGGCTATGGAAAAGCATCCTGAGCGCGTCATCGAGCACGCGGTCAAGGGCATGCTCCCGAAGAACACGCTTGGTCGTGCCATGGGCATGAAGCTGAAGGTGTACGCCGGTGCCGAGCATCCGCATGCTGCTCAGAAGCCCCGCGAGATCAAGATTGAGGAGAACTAATCATGGCAGGTGAAGCAATGTATTACGGCACCGGCCGTCGCAAGAACGCCGTCGCACGCGTTCGTCTGGTTCCCGGTACCGGCAAGATCACGGTTAACGGCCGCGACGCCGCCATGTACTTCGGCCGCGAAGCCCTCGTCAGCTTCGCGTCGACCCCCTTCAAGGTGACCGACACCGTGGGTCATTTCGATGTCATCGCCCGCTGCAACGGCGGCGGGATCTCCGGCCAGGCCGGCGCTCTGCGCCACGGCATCAGCCGCGCCCTCCTGAATGCCGGCGATTATCGTGCCGAGCTCAAGAAGGCCGGTTTCCTCACGCGCGACCCCCGTATGGTCGAGCGCAAGAAGTACGGCCTGAAGAAAGCCCGCAAGCGCCCGCAGTTCAGCAAGCGCTAACGCGCATCGATCGCTGCCCTTGCAGTATCGAGAGCCCTCCTTCGGGAGGGCTCTTTTCGTATGCGGGAGAGAAAAGCACAGGCAAGAACGATACGGGCTCCGGCTCAAGCTCGAGCCCCGCTTTTTTCGCAGCAACCTTGCCGGAGAAACCGGCGTTCAGCCTCGATGGCGTTGATCTCGGCGATTCGCCCGCCGTCGATTCGGCTTCCATGCCAGTCGCGTGCGTATCGGCTCAGTGACGAAGTCACCGACAGCGTTCCCTTTCCAGGCGCACAGTTGGATGCGTCGGAAATACCGCGCCACGCGTCGAACCGCGCTGGATGCGCAGGGGAAGGGGGACGGCAATGGGCCGGGTAAGCCAGGATTTCGTACAGCAGCTCGTCGATATCGTAGGGGAAGGACGCGTGAGCGCCGACCCGCGCGAATGCAGGCTCTATTCTCGCGACATAGGTGTGATGCCGTCTCTGATAGGGCCTTTCGTCAATACAGGCACGGCAGGGGCGGTCGTGCGGCCGCGCACCGAAGACGATATCGTCGCGATCCTGCGAAAGGCCGGCGAGCACGCTGTGCCGGTCGTTCCTCGTGCGGCATCCACGAGCGGCTACGGCGGCGTCCAGCCTCGCGAAGGCGCGCTTGTCATGGATGTGTCGGGGCTCGACAGGATCCTGTCCGTCGATGCCGAAACGCTCGAAGTCACCTGCGAGGCAGGCGCAGTCTGGGAAGACATTGCCTATGAGATACGAGCGCAAGGGCTCGATCTCTGCATGTATCCTTCGAGCTTTCCCAGTTCGACCGTTGGGGGATGGCTTGCTCAGGGTGGCAGCGGGTTCGGGTCGTACGAATACGGCCTTTTCAAGGAGAACGTCCTGCGCGCCCGCGTCGTCCTGCCGGATGGCAGCGTTCGGGAATGCGCGGATGAAGAGCTGCGCGACGGCATAGCCGACGCCGAGGGCATCACGGGCGTCATCACGCAGGTCACGTTCAAAGCGCGCCCGCTCGAGGAGACCGAGGTGCGCCTCATGTCCTTTCCTTCCATCGAAGCGCTCGACAAGGGCTTGACGCTCATTCGCGAACGGGAGCTGCCGATGTGGTCGGTTTCTTTTCTTAATCCGACATCGGTCAGGCTCAAGCGTGCGTTGCCGGGGCGCCGCTGCCACGAATACGAGAAGGCGGAACAGGAGCGGCTTGCGGCGATCGAGCGCGGCCTGCCAGAATCCTATCTCGTGATGATCGCCTTCCCCTGCTCCCGTGCAGAGGCGATCGATCCTGCGCTTGCGGAGATCGTCGCCGCGTGCGGCGCCGAGCGTCTGGACGATGAGGCTGCGGTGCACGAATGGGCCGATCGGGCCAATACCATGAAGCTCAAGCGCATCGGTCCCTCCATCGTTCCGACCGAGGTCATCGTGCCGCGCGAAGGGCTGGCGGCCACGCTTGGCGATATCGAGAGGAACATCCGCCAGCCTTTCGTCATGGAGGGCATGTACACGAAAAGCGGCGACGTGGTCTTGCTGGGCTATATCCCCCACGATGATCGCAGGTTCTCGTTCAACCTCGCCTTCGCGCTCGCGCTTTCCGCCATCAGGATCGCCCGACGGCATGGGGGCAGCGCGTATTCCACCGGCCTGTACTTCCGCAGCCAGGCGACCGCCGTGCTCGGCGGCGAGCGGCTACGTTCGCTCGAACGATTCAAGGAACGCGTCGATCCCCAACGCATCATGAATCCCGGCAAAGTGCTCGCATTGCGCGGGGAGGGCGGTCGCACGCTCGATCGACTCATGGGAATCGCCTCGGTTCTCGAACCTGCCATACGGCCGATCGCCAATGCGGCGAAGCCCAAGCCCTACGACGCGAGCGCCCTGGGGCCTGAACGGCACGGCATACCGGGAGAGGTCGCCTACACGGCGCATGCGTGCGCCCGGTGCGGGTACTGCGTGCGCACGTGCGAGCAGTATGCCGGACGTGGCTGGGAGAGCCAGTCGCCGCGCGGCCGCTATGCGGTTATCGACGACATCTACCGGGGGCGCGATAGCTGGGATCGCAACGCCATCGACGCCGTCATGCGGTGCACGACCTGCGAACGCTGCGATACGCGCTGCCAGCTGCAGCTGCCTATCGAACCTGACAGCATGGTCCTGCGCGGGAAGCTCGTCCATGAGCAGAAGAAGGGAACGTTCCCGCCTTTCGAGATGATGGCCGCCGCGCTCGAGGGCGAGGGCGATATCTGGGCAGGCAAGCGCGATCGCCGCGCCGATTGGGTTCCCGCGGATGTGGCCGCGAAGATCGAACCGCAGGCCGACATCCTGTACTTCGCCGGATGCACGGCGAGCTACGTGGAAAACGACATCGCCGAGGCGACGATCCGCCTGCTCCAGGACGCCGGCTATCGGGTGACGTATCTAGGGACCGATGAGCAGTGCTGCGGCATCCCGATGAAGATGGCCGGCAAATGGGACCTTTTCGAGAAGATGTACCGCGAGAACGTGGCGGCGGCACGCGCGCACGGCGCCACGACGGTGGTCACCTCGTGCCCCGCCTGCGCGCTGGTATGGAAAGATCTCTATCGCGAGGAGGCGGAACGCCTGGGCGAACCCTACGAGATCGAGGCCATGCACTATTCCGAGCTCATCGCGCCTGCAATCCGACGCGGCGATCTCAAGCTTACGGAAAACCCCTTCGACGGCAAGACGGTGACGTTCCACGACTCATGCCACATGGGTCGCGCGCAGGGCATCTACGAACCGCCGCGCGATATGATCAAGGCTATTCCCGGCATCGATTACGTGGAGATGGAACACAACCGCGAACAGGGTATATGCTGCGGCTCGGTCATCACGCTCGTGAGCGACATCGAGACGGGGCCGGTGCTGGGCGGCATGCGCCTCGGCGAAGCGTGCAGCGCCTGCGCGCATACGGTGGTCGCCGCATGCCCCTGCTGCCAGGTGCAGCTGCGAGATTCTGCCGACAAGCTCGGCCTGCCGCTCGAGATCGACGACCTCGCTCGCGTCACCGCCGTCGCTGCCGGGCATGATATTCCCAAATCGGACGTATACACAAGCTATATGTGGGGGTATTTCGACAAGTTCATCCGTCTTATGGATCGCAAGGCCATGGCGGAGTTCATGGTGCCGCTGTTCGGAGCCATGGTTGATGCCATGCCGGCGGGCATGGGGCCGATGATGCGCGCCATGGCGCAGCTTCCCGGAGGGCCTGCGCTCATGGCGAAGATGATGCCTGTCCTGTTCCCGAGGATGGCACCTGCCATCATGGGCAAGGTCATGCCGCAGATGATCGAGCTCGTCGAAGCGTTCATGGGCGAGATGCCACCCGATATGGCCGAACTCATGCCCGAGCTGCTTCCCAAGACGATGGGCTCGCTCATGCCGACCTATATTCCCGAACTGGTTCCCTACCTCGTCCCTCTGTTCATCGAGTATCTGAAGACGGGACATGTCGATCTGACCCGCGATGCCGTCGTCACGACGCGATCGTGTGAAGCCGCTGCCGATCGAGCAGCGTGATGCATCCGCGAGAAAGGTCGACGAGCCCTTCTTGCTGGAAATACTTGAGCATGCGCGAGACGACTTCGCGGGCGCTTCCCATATGGCGTGCGATCTCATCGTGCGTCATATGCAGCGCCTGCGAGCCCGAGCGCGCCGTCTCGTCCAGCAGGAATACGGCGAGGCGCTCGTCGAAGCTCATGAAGACGATCTGGTGCATGATCCACATCACGTCGCTGAAGCGTTCGGCCGCCTGGCGGTACGTGTATGCCTCGACTTCGCTCGAATGCTCCATCAGCCTCAGGTAGGCCTCCGAATCTATGGCGAGGACGTCGCTGTCTTCGACGGCGTCGACGAAGATGTCGAACGTGATCATGCGCAGGATGCATGCGGCGGAAAGCACGCAGGTGTCGGGACTTGCGACCCGAAAGAGCGTGATTTCCTTGCCGGATTTCGGCGAAAGCATGTACGCGCGCAGAGAACCCGTCTTCACCAGCAGCACGCCGATGCATTCGTCTCCGATGCCGTGGACATGCGCGCCGGCGCTGAAATGCAGCGCATGCGCATGCTCGACGAGCAAGCGGCGATCAAGCTCGTCAAGCGCGTTCCAGACCGGAAGCGATCCGCTCAAGTCGGTCTCGATGTCCGAACGCATGGAATCCTCCTTGCGATGTCGTTTTGAACAGCCATGGCATCCATTCGTCGCCATGCGCAGTCGATCGGATCAATGCGTCTGCCTCGCTTCGTTGAGGAATGTCGAGTATCTATCGATAAGCTCCTGCCGGTGGGAAACGTCTGCTTTCTGATAGATATGGCGCACATGGGTCTTCACGGTGCCTTCGGCAAGAACGAGTTCATGGGCGATGCGCGGCATGCTTCGCCCGCGTGCAAGCAAGAGGAAGATCTCGGCCTCCCTCGGGGTCAGACCTATGGTGCGCGCGAATGCGGCGGATAGGCGGTCAGATTGTTCGACGAAACCGATGGATTCTTCCATCAAACGCCTCCGTCCTTCGTATGGAAGGCTCATTCTACCCATTCGAACAGCGTTCATGGAAATATCTACCTTTTCGGTGGATATGCTCAGCGTGCGGCTCGGGCATGATGGCGGCATGGCGGGCGAACGTAAGGGAGTCGCTCGAACTGTCAGAGGGAGGCATGTCATGAATGGACAAGATTCGATGCACGGTTGGGAATCGGTGTCCGATCAGGAATCGGTCGGCAGCGATGGTGCCGTTCGCGGGTCGGAGCTGAGCCGTAGGAATTTCTTGAAAGCGGCGCTCACCACCGGTGCGACGGCCGCCGCGCTCGGCATCGTGGGTTGCGCGAAAGACGCGCCGGCGTCGGGAAGCGGCGCTTCTGCCATGTCGGCTTCTTCAACCGGGGCTGCGGATTCCGCCGGCATGGGAAGCATGCAGACGCTTGATCCGAGCCAGGCGGTATGGCCGGTGGTTGAGGAGGTTTCGATCAATGCCGCCGGTGAGGGTAAAGTCGCCTTCGAGTCCGAACCGGTAGACCCCTCGCGGATCGTTGCCACGCATGACGTGGACGTGGTGGTCTGCGGACTCGGTCCCGCCGGGGATGCAGCGGCGCTTGCCTGCGCCGAAGCGGGGCTGAATACCGTCGCCGTGGAGAAGAACCCGTTCGGTAATTACAACTCCGCCACCATCGGCGGCACCGATTCGATGCTGCATAAGCATTGGGGTATGAGCTTCGATAAAGAGGCCTGGCTTTCCGACGCCGTCATCGATTCGGCTTTCCAAGGAGACATAGCGCTCTACAAGCACTTCCTGGACACCAACGGCGAGGCTGTCGATTGGTATGTCGGTCATTTCGACAATCAGAACCTCGATGACTACCCGCTTACGTTCGCTGCGGGGGATTTTCCTGATTTCCGCGACGAATACGACAAGACCGCATACGGCCGGTCGTGGAATACGTCGTTGAATCTTCCGTATGCTCCTGCCGATCTGGCGAAGATCCTCGCAGGCTTCATCACCGATGCCGGTGCGGAGATTCGGTACGAGACGCCGGCGGTGCAGCTGGTGACCGACGATGCGGGCGCCGTGACGGGCGTGATCGTGAAGAGCGGCGAGGCGTACGAACAGTACAACTGCGCGAAGGGCGTGGTGCTTGCGACTGGCGGCTATGAATATAATGAGCAGATGCTGCGCGAGCGCTGCCGTCCGCGCGGCATTCCCGGGCATTGGCTGACGGCAGCCATGGGGAATACGGGAGACGGGCATCGGATGGGGCTTGCCGTAGGCGCTGCCGAGGACGATTTCCCGCAAGCCATCATGCTCGATCCCGAGCAGCTCATGCCGTATCTGCGCGTGAATAAGCTGGGCCGTCGCTTCACGGCCGAATACGAACCGTACGGCCATTTGGCTATGGCCATCCAAGCGCAGCCCGGAACGTATGACTTCTATATCGTCGACGGTGCCATCGCAGAGAAGATCGACAAGATCTGGACGCCTTCAAGCTCGTGCTACGGTCCTAAGGACGTATGGGTGGGCGCGGCGACGAAGACCGATATGAAGGCCGATACGCTCGAGGAGCTGGCGGACATGATGGGCGTGCCGCGGGACGCGTTCGTGGCCACCATCGCCCGCTGGAATGAAATGGCTTCCGCAGGCAAGGACGAGGACTTCAATTTCCCCGGCCATATGATGGCGAGCATAGACACCCCGCCCTTCTATGCGACCAAGGAATATGCCGATGGCCTGTGCACGGCGGGCGGATTGCTGGTGAACACGGACTGCCAGGTGCTCGATCGCGAGCATCGTCCCATACCGGGTCTGTATGCTGCCGGACTCACATCGGGCGGCATGTTCTACAACACCTACCCGCATAACCTGAACTGTTTAAGCCATACCCGCAACTGCCTGATGGGCTACACCATCGGCCACGTATTGGGCGGGAAATAGAGGAGCGGGGCGAAAAGTAGCGAATCGAGCGAGGGGCGCGCCGTTCGGTTAGGGCATCCGATCGAGCGCGCCTCTTCGTTCTAATCTTGAGGAGCGAGCTTCGCAGATCCTATCCTCATCGCATGCGGTTGTGCCGCATGTCGCTAGTACGCCAGCTTTTCCGGCGTCCAGCCGTCAAGCACGCACGCCATCTCGGCGGCTTCCACCCGTGCGCCGGGCAGATCCTGGTCAAGGTAGTTGCCGCATTCGACTTCCGTCGCGCCGGGGATGGGGCCGTCGTAGTCCGCGATGAAGGCCAACGCCTCCTGCGTGAGCGCGATGGCGCGTGCGGGCTTCATATCCCGGCACAGCAGGTAGAAGCCGGTGCGGCAGCCCATCGGGCCGACGTAGATCACCCGGTCGGAGTCTTCTCCGCTGCGGGCGAACGTCGCGAAGAGGTGCTCGAGCGTGTGGGCGGCGCCCGTCGTGAAGTAATCGCCCTTGTTCGGACGCTTGAAGCGGATGTCATAGGTGACGACGTCGCCATCGACGCGCGACGTGTACATGCCGCGCTCGAGCGTCGTATGGTCGACCTGGAAGCTTGCGATCTTCTTGAGTTCCATGGCGTGCCTCCTGACGGGAATCTATCGTTGAACCGCATGATACGCGCCTGACCCCTCCTTGCGCGCCGCGCGCATGAAATGCGCGGATTCCAAGGGATTCGCCGCGTGCGTGCGGTGATGCTAAAATGGCTGCGCTTATCGGATATTCCGGCCGCTTCCGGCGGCTTCATCGGCAGCCTCTTGCGCAGCGCGTCTCGTCGCCGCGCATTCGAAAGGGGCGTTCGGGGGAAGGAACCCTTTCATGGCACGACTCTTCGGGACGGACGGCGTCCGAGGCGTTGCGAACGCCGAGCTCACCTGCGAGCTCGCGATGCGTCTCGGCCAAGCGGCCGTCAGGTTCATGGGATCTCCCATCGTCGTCGGACGCGATACGCGCCTTTCGGGCGATATGCTGCAGGCCGCGCTCGTGGCCGGGATCGCGTCCGCCGGCGGAGACGCCCTGATCGCGGGCATCGTGCCGACGCCCGCCGTCGCCCTGCTCGTGCGCGAGATGCGCGCGGCGGGCGGCATCGTCATCTCCGCATCGCACAATCCGCCCGAATACAACGGCATCAAGTGCTTCGATGCGCAGGGCTTCAAGCTGCCCGATGCCGTCGAGGACGATATCCAAGCGTTCGTCGAGGCCGGAGGCCTCGATGCCCTCGACGGCGACGCGTTGCCCGTCGGCGCGGGCGTGGGCGTCGCGATAGAGCTGGAAGACGCGGCGGAAACCTACATCCTCCATGCGGTGGATTCCGTCGCATCCCAGGGCATCGATTTCTCGGGCCTGCATGTCGCCCTCGACTGCGGCCATGGCGCCTCGTCCCTGACGAGCGCCGAGGCCCTGCGTCGCCTGGGCGCCGAAGTCACGGTCGTGCACGACGATTTCGACGGCATGGATATCAACGTCGGATGCGGCTCCACTTGCCTTGACCCGCTGCGCGAGGTCATGGCGGCCTCGGGCGCCGATGTCGGCATCGCGCACGACGGAGACGCCGATCGCGTGATGCTCCTGTCGAAGGACGGGGTGGAAATCGACGGCGATATCGTCGAAGCCGTCATCGCTCGCGATATGAAGATGCGCGGCTGTCTTCCGCACGACACGGTGGTTTCCACGGTCATGGCGAACCTCGGCTTCGTGCGCGCCATGGAGGATCTGGGTATCGCCGTGAAGCAGACCAAGGTGGGCGACCGGTACGTGCTCGAGGAGATGCTCGCCGGCGGGTTCGCTCTCGGCGGCGAGCAGTCGGGGCATATGATCCTGCTCGACTACAATTCCACGGGCGACGGTCTCATGACCGCCTGCCAGTTCCTCTGCGCCGTGCGCCGCAGCGGCCGCACGGTCGAAGACGCCATCGCGATCATGAAGCGCTTTCCCCAGATGCTCGTCAACGTGCGCGTGCGCGACAAGCACGCGCTCGAAGGCTGCGTTCCCGTGCGCGATGCCGTCGCCGCCGCGGAAGTTCGGATGGGTTCGGATGGCCGCGTGCTCGTGCGCACGAGCGGCACCGAGCCTGTCGTGCGCGTCATGGTGGAGGCTTCGCGCGCAGAGATCGCTCGAAGCTGCGCCGAATCCATCGCCGCCGTCGTCGAGCGCGAGCTCGCGTAACTCCAGAAACGTCATCCGGCTTTCGGACAGGCGTCTTCGAAGGCCCGTACAGTAAGAAGGTATTCCATGGAAGCTCAGGCGCTCATTCTCGCTGCAGGGGCCGGCACTCGCATGAAATCCGCAAAGCCCAAGGTCGCGCACGAGATTCTCGGCGTGCCTCTGGTTCGCTGGGTCGTGGATGCCGCCCGCGCCGCCGGCATCCACGACGTGGTCGCGGTGCTCGGGCATGGCGCCGATCAAGTGCGGCCCCTCGTGGAAGGCGACGTTCGCATCGTCATGCAGGAGCGCCAGCTGGGCACCGGCGATGCCGTCAATGCCGCGCGTGAAGCGTTTTCCGAAAACGGCCGGGTGCGCGGGGGATCGCTCGTCGTCTTGTCAGGAGACTGCCCCCTCATCAAGCCCGAAACCATCCGCGCGCTTATCGCGCGCCGCGAAGAGGCGGGCGCTGCCGTGGTCGTGCTCACCATGGACATGCCCGATCCGACCGGCTACGGACGCATCGTGCGCGCCGCCGGCTCGGATGACGTGATGCGTATCGTGGAGCAGAAGGATTGCACGCCCGATCAAGCCGCCATCACCGAATGCAACTCCGGCTTCTACTGCTTCGACGCCCCGATGCTCTTCGACGCCCTCGAGCAGGTGGGCGACGACAACGCCCAGGGGGAATACTATCTGACCGACGTTCTGGAGATCTGCCGCGATGCCGGTCGGGCCGTGATCGCGCTTCCTGCCGACGACGCATCCGAGGCATTGGGCGTGAATTCCCGCGTCCAGCTCGCGCAGGCGACCGCCGCGATGCGCGAACGCATCAATGCGCGCCATATGGCCGCCGGCGTCACGATGTGGGATCCGGCCTCCACGTTCATTGGACCCGACGTCACGATCGCCGCCGACGTCGAGCTCCTTCCCTCGGTCATGCTTCTGGGAAGCACTTCCATCGAGAGCGGCAGCGTGATCGGCCCCCATACGCGCCTGACCGATACGGTCGTGGGGGAGGGCTGCACCGTGGACGAGACGGTGGCCGTCTCCGCCGTCGTCGATGACGGCGCCTCCTGCGGTCCGCGCGCGTACCTGCGTCCCGAGGCGCATGTCTGCGAAGGGGCCAAGGTCGGCACGCATGTGGAGATCAAGAAGTCCACGATCGGCGCGGGCAGCAAGGTGCCGCACCTTTCCTATATCGGCGATACGACGATGGGCGAGGGCGTCAACATCGGTGCCGGCACGATCACCTGCAACTACGACGGCGTGCATAAGCATAGGACCGCGATCGGCGACGGCGTCTTCATCGGCTCCGACACGATGCTCGTCGCGCCCGTGACCATCGGCGACGGTGCCGTCATCGGCGCGTCGTCCTGCATCACGCGCGACGTCGCGCCCGACGCCCTTGCGCTCGAGCGCGCCGAGCAGCGTCAGATCGAAGGCTGGGCATCGCGCCACATGGAGAAATTGAAGTCTCGCGCGAAGCCTCATGGCACGCCTGCGTCTCGGTAGAAAGTAAGGTACTCTGGAATCCGCTGATACGGCATACGGGAATCGCGTAAAGGAGCGCTTGGACATGACCGACATGGTAAAGAACCTCTCCCTCTTCTCAGGTTCGGTGAACCCTCAACTGGCCGAGGAAATCGCGAGCGAGCTGGGCGTGGCGCTCGGCAACATCAAGCGCGAGACCTTCGCCAACGGAGAGATCTACGTCCGCTACCTGCAGAGCGTGCGCGGTTCCGACGTGTTCCTGATCCAGTCCGTCGCGGGCGAGCACATCAACGACGCCCTCATGGAGCTTCTTATCATGATCGACGCCGCCAAGCGCGCATCCGCCCGCTCGATCACGGCCGTCATCACGCATTACGGCTATTCGCGCCAGGAGCGCAAGGCCGCTCCGCGCGAACCTATCACGGCAAAGCTCGTCGCCGACCTGCTTTCCGTCGCCGGCATCGACAACGCTATCTGCATCGATCTGCATGCATCCGCCACCCAGGGCTTCTTCGACGTGCCCGTGAACCACATGACGGCCATGCCGATCTTCGTGGACTACTTCGAGAAGAAGGGCTTCGACCCGGCGGATCTCTGCATCGTCTCGCCTGACGTGGGCCGCGCGAAGGAAGCCAAGAAGATGCAGCTGCTGCTGGATTCCGACATCGCCATCATGCACAAGGATCGTCCGCGCCATAACCAGGCTGAGATCACGGCCCTGATCGGCGATGTCACCGGCAAGATCTGCATCATCAACGACGACATGATCGACACGGGCGGCTCGCTCGTCGCGGCCGCCGACACATTGAAGGCCAAGGGCGCCGACTGCATCTATGCCTGCGCCACGCACGGCATCCTGAGCGGTCCCGCCTTCGACCGCATCGAAAACTCCTGCATCGAGGAAGTCGTCGTCACCAATACGATTCCCGTGCCCCTCGATCGCCAGACCGGCAAGATCAAGGTCATCTCTGTCGCGCCGCTTCTGGCCAAGACCATCAAGAACGTCTACGAGAACGGCAGCGTCTCGGGGCTGTTCGCCTAGGTGCGCGCATGCATCTGATCGTGGGCCTGGGCAATCCCGGGGAAGAATACGCCCATACCAGGCATAACGCCGGATTCGAAGTCATCGACCTTCTAGCCGGCGAGCTGCGCGTCAGCTACTGGAAGTCCGAATGCGGCGCGCTGACGGGCAAAACGGCCTATCGGGGCGAAGACATCGTGCTTGCCAAGCCGCAGAGCTACATGAACGCATCCGGCGGCCCGGTCAAGCAGCTTGCCGCCGCCTACGGGGCGACGCCCGACGACATCGTCGTGATCCATGACGAGCTCGACATCGATCCCGGCACCATCCGCGTGAAGTTCGGCGGCGGGCTTGCGGGGCATAACGGTCTGAAGTCCATCGCCGAGAAGCTTCAGACGAAGGACTGGGCGCGCGTGCGCATCGGCATCGGACGTCCTCCCGGGCGCATGCCGGTGGTCGACTGGGTGCTCGGCACGCCGAGGAAGGAAGCCTGGGACGATTTCCAGCAAGCGGCCCATCTGGGATCCCAGGCCGTTCTCTATTTTCTCGAGCATGGACTGGCTAAGACCCAGCAAGAATACAATTAGGCTTTGCATGGCGCTGGCCGCGCCGTCTTCCAAATATGCGACAATGAGGGGCAATACACGACGCATGATTGAAGATGGCGAGCATTATGTCAGCGCAGTTCGAAATCAAAGACGCCTGTCCCATCGCGGTGTCAGTGCTTATGTCCGAGTTCCGCCTCCCTCGATTCGTGGCCGCCACGATGGTGTCCCACGGCGTGAAGACGATCGAGGACGCGCGCCTGTTCCTTTCTCCCGACCTGGAGCGCGATTGGCTGAACCCCTATACGATCCCCGGCATGCAGGAAGCGGCCGATCGTGTGGAGGCGGCCCTGCGCGCGCATGAGCGCATCCTCGTCTTCGGCGATTTCGACCTGGACGGCATATCCGCGACCACGGTGCTCACGCGCGGTCTGCGGGCCCTCGACGGCGATGCGTGCTGGCTCATCCCGCGCCGGTTCGAAGAAGGCTACGGCATGAGCGAGGCATCCATCGCCCGTGCGCTCGAATCGAAACCCGACCTGGTCGTCTCGGTCGACTGCGGCATTTCGAACGGCAAGGAGGCCCGGCGTTTCAACGAGCTCGGGGTGGACGTCGTCATCACCGATCATCATGAGCCGGGCGAGAGCATGCCCGAATGCATCGTCTGCGACCCCAAGACCGATCCGGGCTGCAAAAGCTCGATCCTCGCCGGCGTCGGCGTTGCGCTGAAGCTGGTCCAGGCATTGGGGGCGCGCTTCGGCAAGCCGAACCTCTGGCGCTCGTTCACCGACTTCGCCGCGCTCGGCACCGTGGCCGATCTCATGCCTCTCGTCGGGGAGAACCGCGCCCTCGTGTCCGACGGTCTGGCGCGCATGAACGAACATCCCCGTCCGTCCATCGCGGCGCTCGTCGGCGTCTGCAACGTGTCCGGCAAGCCGCTCACGGCCACGAATCTCTCGTTTTCCCTCATCCCGCGCTTGAACGCTGCAGGGCGCATGGGCAACGCCGATTTGGCGGCCGAGCTTCTGATGGAAGACGGCTTCGATGCCGCGGCCGAGAAGGCCGCTCGGCTCGATGCCGTCAACGACCAGCGCCGCGCTATCGAAGCCGACCTCGCAAAAGTCGCCCTCGCGCAGGCCGAGGACATCTACCATGGGCAGCATGCCCTCGTCGTCTCGGGCGAAGGCTGGCACGAAGGCGTCAAGGGCATCGTCGCATCGCGCCTGGTCAGTAAATACGGCGTGCCGACCATCCTCTTCTCCATCGAAGGTGATGAAGCGCGCGGCTCAGGCCGCAGCGTCGGTCAGGTCAATCTGTTCAAAGCCGTCGCGCAGACCTCCGACATCCTTACGCGTTTCGGCGGCCATGAAGCCGCCGTGGGCGTCACGCTTCCGGCCGACAAGCTCCCTGAATTCACCGAGCGGTTGTGCGCCTATATGGATGCGCTGCCGGAAAGCAGCTTCCATCCGCTGCTGTCCATCGATGCCGACGTCCGTCTGGGCGAGCTTACCATCGATGCCGTCGAGGCGTTGGAGCGCCTGGCGCCGTTCGGGCAGGAAAACCCCACTCCGCGCCTGATCGCGCGCAACGTCCGCATATCGAATTGCCGTGCCGTCGGCGCCGCGAAGAACCATCTGTCCTGCACGCTGACCGACGGCATCCACCATGTGGACGGCATCATGTTCCATCCTGCGGGCATCGAGGATCTGATCTCCTGCGGATGCGTCGTCGACGCGGTCTTCGAAGCGCAGGTGGACGAGTGGCGCGGCCGCCGCAAGGTCAAGGCCATGCTCCAGTCCATCGAACCTCTCGCGCTCTGCCCGGCCATGCGCGCCTGCCTGCCTGCGGACGACATCGAATTCGTCGGCGAGATGTACGACGAATTCAACGGCGATCGCCCGGCCCATGACGTCGAGGTCGATTTCTCTCCCGACGCCGAGGCCGTCCAGGCGCGCGCGTACTGGAGCCGCGTCGCCGCAGACAACCCCGACGTGCTCGTGGACGGCATCGTGGATACCCTCATCGGGTCGAAATCCCTGCATGAGTCGCAGATCCGCGCGCTTGCGTCCCTCGAGGCGGGGAAGAACACCTTCGCCGTCATGGGAACGGGACGCGGCAAGTCGCTCATCTTCCAGACGCATGCCGCGCGCATCGCGCTGCGCGACGGCAGGGCGAGCCTGTTCGTCTACCCGCTGCGTGCGCTTATCGCCGACCAGCGCTTCCATATGGCCGAGACGCTTCAGCCTTTCGGCATCGGCGTGGCGGCCCTGACGGGCGAGACGGACCTGGCCGAGCGCGAGCGCATCTACGCGGGTATCGCCGACGGCAGCGTCGACATCGTGCTGACGACGCCTGAATTCGCGCAATGCCATGCGAAAAGGCTCGCTTCAAGCGGCGATTTCGGCTTCATCGCCGTGGATGAGGCCCATCACATGGCCGAACGCAGCGCGCGCAGGCGCATCGCCTATGCGGGGCTTTCCTCGCTGGTCGAAGCCTTGGGCAATCCGGTCGTCCTCGCGCTTACGGCCACGGCGCCCACCGTCGTCGCGGAAACGGCCGACGACGTCTTCTCCATCGACGAATCCATCTTCGACGACACGACGCGCCCGAACCTGCTGTTCGACGATCGCCGCGGCCTGAGGGACAAAGACAGCTATCTTGCCAGCGTCATCTCGTCGGGTGAGAAGACCATCGTCTACGTGAACTCGCGCGTCGGCACCGTCGATCTCGCACGGCGCCTGCGCGAGCTCGCGCCGCATGTCGCCATGCAGATCGGCTTCTACAACGCGGGGCTTTCGCGCGACGAGCGCGAACGCATCGAATCGCTGTTCCGAGACAACGTGTTGAAGGTGCTCGTCTGCACGTCGGCGTTCGGCGAAGGCGTCAACATTCCCGACGTGCGCCACGTGGCGCTCTACGGCATGCCGTTTTCCGAGATCGAATTCAACCAGATGAGCGGCCGCGCCGGACGCGACGGCGCCAACGCCTGCGTCCATGCGCTCTTCGGGCGTGCCGACGCCGACGCGTGCGCGCGCATCCTTTCCGCGGCGGCGCCTTCGCATGATGATATGGCGCAGGCGTATCGCGAGGTCAAACGCGCAACGAAAGATGCAGGTCCCGAGGGTGCCGTGCTGACGGACGCGATCCTCGCCGAGCGATGCGGCCGCGCGACCCTCGGCGCCGACGCCTGCCGCAGCGCGTTGAAGGTGTTCGAGGAGCTGGAGCTCATCTGCGTGGATGACGATGCGGACGACGGCATGCGGCGCGTGCGCATGAACGACGGGGCCGGCAAGGTCGAGCTGACCGACAGCGTGTACTATCGAGAAGGCATGGAGGAGCGGGAGACGTTCGGCCGTTTCCGAAATTGGGCGATCGGCGCATCGCCCGACGATCTCCATGGACGCATCGTGCGTCCTATCCTCCCAGGCACGAAGGGTTAGGCAGGTGAGCTTCCATGACAGACGCGAGCAGCGGTTCCATGCGATCCAAAGACATCGTGACGGGGGCGGCCGTGCTTCCCGCAGCCATCGAGGCGGCATCGGCCCCGGCCTCTGACACGGACACGACTCCCGACGAACGGTTCGCGAAGCTTTCCGAACTCGCCGGGACGTATCTTCCCGAAGAAGACCTCGGCCAGCTCGAACGCGCATACCGCTTCGCCGCCGCCGCCCATAAGGGCCAGCGTCGCAAGAGCGGCGAGCCGTTCGTGCAGCATCCGATCGAGGTCGCGATCATCCTGACCGACCTCAAGATGGACGTGGACACGCTGTCCGCGGCCCTTCTGCACGATACGGTCGAAGACACCGAGGTCACCGACGAGGAATTGGCCGAAACCTTCAATCCTGAGGTTGCGCAGCTGGTCGAAGGCGTGACCAAGATCACGAAGATCGAAGTCGAGAGCCTGACCGACGAGCAGGCGGCCACGATCCGCAAGATGTTCGTCGCTATGAGCAAGGACATCCGCGTCATCGTCATCAAGCTTGCCGACCGCCTGCACAACATGCGCACGCTGTCGGCGCTTAAAGAGGACCGCCGCATCTTCAAGGCGCACGAGACGATGGAGATCTACGCGCCCATCGCGCACCGTCTCGGCATCGGCTCCATCAAGTGGGAGCTCGAAGATCTCGCCTTCTACTATCTAGAGCCGACGCGTTTCCGCCGCATCGCGCGCATGGTGGATGAATCGCGCGCCGATCGCGAGGACTACCTGGCCGGCGTCATCGACACGCTCACGGGCGATCTGGACGAGCTCGGCATCGAGTCGCGCATCATGGGCCGTCCGAAGCACCTGTGGTCCATCAATATGAAGATGACCCAGCGCGGCAAGGGTTTTTCGGAGATATACGACCTGATAGCCGTCCGCATCATCGTGAAGACGCTCAAAGACTGCTATTCGGCGTTGGGGGCGGTGCATTCGCGGTGGCATCCGATGCCGGGCCGTTTCAAAGACTACATCGCCATGCCGAAGATAAACATGTACCAGAGCCTGCACACGACGGTCATCGGTCCGTCGGGCCGGCCGCTCGAGGTGCAGATCCGCACCGAGGACATGCATCGCATGAGCGAATACGGCATCGCCGCGCACTGGCGCTACAAGGAGAAGGGCGCCAAGGCGGATGCGGCCTTCGACAAGCAGATCGCCTGGCTGCGCCAGATGGTCGACCTTCAAGACGAGACCCAGGATTCGCGTGAATACCTCAGCGAGCTCAAGGTCGACCTCGCGCCGACCGAGGTCTTCGTCTTCACGCCGGCGGGCAAGGTCATAAGCCTGCGTTCGGGCGCCACTCCGATCGATTTCGCCTACGCCGTGCATACCGAGGTGGGCAACCACTGCGTCGGCGCGAAGGTGGACGGCTCGATCGTGCCTCTTTCCTACGAGCTGCAGATGGGCGACCGCGTGGAGATCCTCACGCAGAAGAGCGCGAGCCCGTCGCGCGATTGGCTCAAGCTTGCGAAGACGCCTTCGGCACGCAGCAAGATCCGCGCCTATTTCTCGCGCGTGAATCGCGACGACGACCTTCTGGCGGGGCGCGACAAGCTCGCGCACGAGCTGAAGAAGCATGGATTCGGCCTCGGGTCGACCGCGTCGGTGCGCGCCCAGCGCGAGGTCTGCGAGCAGATGGGATTCAAAGACGTCGACGATATGCTCGTCGCCATCGGAGCGGGCAAGGAGAAGGTGGCGCACGTTTCGAACCGCCTGCTCGAGATCCTCGATCCCACGCCTGACGAAGATGCGGCCCCCGAGCTTTCGATGGTGACCGGCGTCGCGTCGGTTCCCATGCTCACGACGGTGAAGCGTGCGCGCAAGCGTAAAGCCCATGCGCCCAACGGCATCGTGGTCACCGGCCTCGACGATGCCCCGGTGCGCCTGTCCAAATGCTGCAACCCCGTTCCGGGAGACGACATCATCGGCTTCGTGACGCGCGGCCGCGGCGTGTCGGTGCACCGTGCGGACTGCCCGAACGCCAAGGCGCTGCTGCAGGAATCGGGCCGCATCATTCAGGTGGAATGGGAGGATGCGCCCTCGAAGGAAACGTCGTACCAGGTGGAGGTCTACGTCGGCGCGATCGATCGCATGAACCTCCTGCGCGACATCATCAACGCCCTTTCCGACACGGGCGTCAACGTGCTCGCATCGAGCACATCGAGCCATACGGACGGCCTCGTCGAGATGCGCTATCTCTTCCAGGTGTCCCAGGTATCCAATATCGAGAAGGTGCTTGCCGATCTGCGCGGCATCAACGGCGTCTTCGAGGCGCGCCGCATGCTGCCGGGTGAATCGATCCGCCATCACTGATACGTGCGGGGTCGCATGCCGCGGCCCCGACGCGTTCCGAACGATCGCGCCGTGCCGGCGCATTCCAAGAAAGGGGCATCCATGGTTTCCTGTACGCGCATTCTCCGCTGCGAAGAAGGTTGCGTTCCCGTGACCATTCTGGTCATCGGGCCGATCGACAACAACACGCTTATCGTTTCGGACGGCCGGCAGGAAGGCGCGCCCGCCATGGTCGTCGATCCGTCGGGCGATCCCGATGCCATTATGTCGGCGCTCGGGTGGTTCACGCTCGAACGCATCGTCCTGACGCATAACCACCACGATCACGTGGCGGCGCTCCCCGAGCTCGTCGAACGTACGGGCGCCCAGGTCATCTGCCATGCGGCGGATGCGGGCCTCATCGAGCGCGGACAGGAGAATCCCTACGATCCCGAGCATCCCTTCATCGAGGGCGTTCCTGTGGACCGAAAGGTCGCGGACGGCGACGTCGTTCGGGTCGGGTCGCTCGAATTCCGGGTCATCCATACGCCGGGTCATACCAAAGGCGGCATCTGCCTGTACCTTCCCGCGGCATCCGACGATGCGGGCGTCATGAAGCCGGGGATCCTGCTTTCGGGCGACACGCTGTTCTGCGGCGCGACCGGCCGCGTGGATTTCGAGGGCGGAAGCGCCCGGGAGATGCGTCGCAGCATGCGCGAGAAGCTCGCCCCGTTGCCCGACGCGACGATCGTCTTCCCCGGCCATGAGAATCTCACGACGATCGGCATGGAGCGTCATCGCACGATCGAGGCGTTCTAAGGGCGTCGAACGCAGAGCCGGCGGCGTGTTCGTTGCGGGGGATGCGAGGTCTGCCCGGCGGGCGCGTGCGGGCGCGGTTTGACGATGTGCCGTATCTCGACGACGCTCGTCTGCCCGGCGGACGCGGGCGAGCGTCGGACCTCTGACAGGGCCCGTTCCTGCGCGACGCGCTCGATATGCAGAAAACGTATCGGCAACGGCTTCCCAGGGGGCATATCCGGCTATTGCGCGCCGACGTGCAACTTTGCTAATCTCTCGACTGGCGCGCGCATGCGCCCTGTGAACGGTGTTCGGAAGGACCATGATGGCTCATAAGAAGCGGTTCAACTATTTCGATGCGTTCGAGCGCCAGGCCGATCTTGCGGCGCGCGAAGTCAAGATCCTCTGCGACGCGGTGGACGACTATCCCGGGGTCGACGGCCTCAAGGATCTCGTGGACAAGGCCCATGATATCGAGCACGAGGGCGACGTCGTGGCCCATGAGGTCTTCAACGCCCTTGCCGTCGATTTCATGCCGCCGCTCGATCGCGACGACATCATCACGATCACGAAGGGCCTCGACGACGTCATCGACTACCTCGAAGGCACCATCCAGCGCTTCTACATGCATAACGTGGAAACGCTGCCCGAAGAGCTCAAGGATTATGCGAAGCTGCTGCGCAAGAGCACCAAGGCGCTCTGCGCGGCCCTCAAGGAATTCCGCAACTTCAAGAAGTCCAAGAAGATCATGGGGCTCATCGACGACATCGCCGGCATCGAGGAAGAGGGCGACGAGCTGTTCTTCCGGTCGATGCACGATTTGTACGCCAATTCGACTAATCCCATCCAGGTGCATGTAGGGGATATGCTCTACCAGCGCCTCGAGAACGCGATCGACGCCTGCGAGCATGTCTCCGACATCATGGGCACGATCTTGCTCAAGAATTCGTAGGGCTACGATCCGGCGGAATCCTTGGATGAAAGCCTGCATGGTCGAACCGCCGCAGGCAGGGGCCTTCTCGATTCTTGCGCGCGAAGATCCGTGCGAGAAGGATCCGGCGGGAACGGAGCGAATCTTCAAGGGTGGTGCGGCTATTCGGGTTGCGCCGCCCCTTCTTTCATCACGACCGATCGTTTGATCCAATCCAAGCCGATATCGCGGCGCGCCTGCTGTCGAAGAAGGTAGAGGCGTCCCGCGTCCTTCATGTCGCGGCGCAGGTCTTCTGACTGGCTCGTGCCCTTCGCTTGGGCGACGAGCAGGCCGTTCATGCGGCCCTCGAGCGCGTCCGGCTCCGATTCCGAGGCTTTGAAGGCCAGTTCGAGCGCCGTGTCGCGCTTCACGCGTTCGCACGCCTTATCGTGCAGCTCATCGACGAGCTCCTGCGGCTTCAGACGGCGCTGCATGCGGTATTCCTTGCTGGTGATGCCGCGATGCTTCAGTTCGGCGCGGAATTCCGTGCGCACGGCATCGATCTGGAGCTTCAGGTGCGCCTGAGGGATTTCGCCATGGATGCGGGCGGACAGCGCCGCATCGATGCGCGCATTCTCGTCGTCGCCCTCGGCAAGGACGATGGGCCTCTCGAAATCGAGCTCCATCGCGGGAACCAGCAGGTATTTCACGGCGAACGAGAACAGCTCTCCTTCGCGGCATGGATCGCGACGCTCGCAGGCCGGCGCGTACATCGTGGGAACATCCAGATCGGCGTCCAGGTCGTCGGCCACGCGCGCCATGACGCTTTCCGCCATGAACCGCTCTATCTCGGAATCGGTGAGCATGACCTGGGCTCGTTCCCGCGCCGCCTCTGCGTCGCATTTCAGGATGCGGGCGAGGCGTTCGTATGCCGCTCCGACGTGCGTATCCACGTCCTCGGCATCCAGAAAGATGTGCGCATACAGCATGCGGAACGCCTCTGCATCCTGATCTATCCATTCGACCCTCATGCGCGTCCTTCCGATCGTGTCGCGAGGTTCATTATACGGCGCGCGTCCGCATGCGTTTCGAAGAGCGCTCCTGCGGGCGATGAAGCGGCGCGGCCCGGCGTCGCCGCGTCTGCGGAGGCCGATTGCCGTGCTATAGTCCACATGCAACCTGCGATTGAAAGGCATCCCTATGGAATTCCATCCTTATCAGGAGATTCATGGTTTCACGGTCGAAACGGTCGAAGACGTGGCCGAAATCGACGGACAGGCGATCGTCATGCGCCACGCTGCAAGCGGCGCGCGCCTCGCATTCCTGAAAAACGACGATGCGAACAAGTCGTTCTCCATCACGTTCAAGACGCCGCCTGCGGATGACACCGGGGTCTTCCACATCCTCGAGCACTCGGTGCTGTGCGGATCGGAAAAGTATCCGGTCAAAGAGCCGTTCGTGAACCTGCTGCGCACGTCCATGCAGACGTTCCTGAACGCGATGACCTTCCCCGACAAGACGATGTATCCCGTGGCGTCCACCAACGACAAGGATCTGCTCAACCTTATCGACGTATACATGGACGCCGTGCTGAACCCGCGCATCTACGAAAAGCGCGCGATCTTCGAGCAGGAGGGCTGGCACTACGAGCTTGACGGCGCACCTGAGCCGGTTGCGTCGGATGCGCAGGATGCGCCGATTGCCGATGACGGTCCCGATGCGCCCATCGCGCCGACCTCGTCCTCGGCTCCCGACGTTCCCGAGGCGCTGCGCTACAACGGCGTCGTCTTCAACGAGATGAAAGGCGCGCTGTCCGACCCGGAAAGCGTGCTCGTGCGCGAGATGAACCATGCGCTCTTCCCGAACACCTGCTACGCGTTCGAGTCGGGCGGGCATCCGCGCGCCATTCCGACGCTTACCTACGAAGGCTTCCTCGATACGCATGCGCGCCACTACCGCCTGGATAATTCGTTCATCATCCTGTACGGCGCGATCGATGCCGACCAGGTGCTCGGCTTCCTGGATGAACGCTATCTGTCCATCGCGCGTCCGCGCACGCAAGCCGCGCCGAACGCCATCGGCGCGCAGGCGCCCGTCTGCGTGCTCGATGCCGTCGTGCCGATGGACACCGCTCCTGAAAACGCCTGCGTCGGCGCCGGCTACGTGATCGGGCAGGCGCACGATTTCGAACGCGTGCTCGCCTGCGACATCCTTCTCGACGCGCTCATGGGCGGCAACGAGTCGCCTCTCAAGCGCCGCCTGCTCGACGAGGGCCTCGGCGGCGACGTTTCGGCCTATCTCATGGATTCGCAGGCGCAGCCGGTCGCGCTGTTCTATGTGCGCAGCGCGCACGAAGGTGCGGCGCGCCGTTTCCTCGAGGTGATCGAGGAGGAATCCGCGCGCCTTGCGCGCGAGGGCATCGCGCGCGACGTGCTCGAGGCCTCGCTTTCGCAGATGGCGTTCAGCCTGCGCGAACGCGATCGCGGCATGGCCGACGGCGTGCCGCTTGCCATGAACGTCATGGCGGGGTGGCTCTACGACGACGATGACCCCCTTGCATACCTGCGCTACGAAGCGGCGCTCGAACGCATGCGCGCCGGCCTTGACGACGGGTATTTCGAAGATGTGCTTGAAGCGCTTGTGCCGGGCAATGTTCACAAGGCGCTGGTCGAGATCCGTCCCCAGGCAGAGGAAGGGGAGGGGGACGAGGCGCGCGAGCTGGCCGAGCGTCTGGCGTCGCTGTCCGACGGCGACAAGGCCTCCATCCGCGCCGATGTCGCGATGCTGCGCGAGCTGCAGGAGAGGCCCGACTCCCCTGAAGAGCTCGCATGCCTGCCCGTGCTGCACATCTCCGACATCGGTCCCGCGACGCCCGATCCCGCGCCGCGCCTGCTCATGGACGCATCCGCGCCCTATCTGTACCACGACCTTCCGACCCGTCGCATCGACTACGTTTCGCACTATTTCGATATCAACCGCTTGACGTGGGAGGACCTGCCTTACATTTCTATTCTGACGTCGCTGCTCGGACGCTTGGGAACAGACGGGCTGTCCGCTGCGGACATCGACGTCCGCACGCGTTCGCGCCTCGGGTCGCTGCGTGCGTTCACGGATATCGTCGAGCATGTCGACGATCCGACGCGCATCGAGCTCAAGCTCGTCGTGTCCGCGAGCGCGCTGTCCGAGGAAGTGGGAAGCCTTGCATCCATTCCGCAGGACATCTGGTCGTCCACGCGCTTCGACGACGCCGGCCGCATCCGCGACATCCTCGTGCAGCGCCGTGTTTCCATGGAGCAGGACTTCGCCGCCAACGGCCATGCCGCGGCGAGCCGTCGCCTCGCTTCGTACCAAGGACCGTCGGGCGCGGTGCAGGAAGCTATGGGCGGCGTCGATTTCTATCGGTTCCTGCGCGATTTGATCGATCATTTCGACGAACGGTTCGATGAGCTGCACGAACGCTTGAACGACGTGCGCGCCCGCGCCTTCACGATGCGCGGCCTCATGTCGAGCTTCACCGGCCCTGATGCCGATCGTGCGGCGTTCTGGAAAGCGGCGGGGAATATGGGGCTTGCCATGGGCGCTGACGGGCGGCCGCTGCGCATCCCGTTCACGGGCGTGAAGAACGAGGCCTTCATCGTTCCGACCGATGTCGCCTATGTCGCCAAGGGCGCGGACGTGTCCGGGTGCACGCGGCATTCAGGTTCGTGGGCGGTGCTCTCGTCGGCGCTTTCGTTCGATTATCTGTGGAACGAGGTGCGCGTGAAGGGCGGGGCGTACGGCACGGGCTTCCGTCGCGCGGCGACCGGTTCGGCCCGCTTCCATTCGTACCGCGACCCCGGCATCGACGGCACCATCGCGCGGTTCGACGCCGCAGGCGCATGGCTTGCGGAATTCTCGCCCGATGCCGATGAGATGGAAGGCTATGTGGTCAGCACGACGGCGAGCCATGATGCGCCGGTCAAGCCGAGGCAGATCGCACGCCGCAGCGACCAGGCATATTTCCGCGGCGATGCGCCGGATGCCCGCGCGCGGCGGCGCGACGAGATCCTGGCCACGACGCCCGAGACGCTGCGCGGCTACGCCGCGGGCCTCGATGCCATCGCGCGTGATGGCGCCGTCTGCGTCTTCGGCAACGAAGCCATCATCAAGGCGGCGAAGACGGACCTTGCGGTCGTCGACCTCTTCAACGAATAGAGCCCGTCTGTCTGGGCATCCGTGTCGGTTTGGGACTGATTCCCATGTCCGACGCGGATGTTCCGGATTGTCTATGCTGAAGCGGGGATGACGTTGGATAAAAGCGGAAGGCGGTCTAGCCCCTGTCGGCGCGATGAGTCTCGAACGCTGTTTCGAACACCGTCTCGAACACCGTCTCGAACACCGTCGCGCTCGCTGTCTCGAACGCTGTCGCGTTCGTCGTCTCGAACGTCGTCGCGAACGCTGTCTCCTTCTGCGGTTTTTGCCGCCCGCGGCATCTGACGCCGTTTGCGGGCAATCCCCCGACGGGGCCCACCACTCGACGGGGCCTATCCTCCGACGAGGCCCACCACCCGACGAGGTCCACTCGACGAGGTTCATCCCCCGACGGGGCCCACTCGACCAAAAAATCGACGTTGTGCGAAAAAACGCAAGCGTTTCGGGTCTCGGTGCCAGAATAAAGGAGTTTAGTGGCATCGAGGCGCTTCTTGCGATATGAAAGGCAGCCGTTCCTTCTTTCATAATTCAATATATGGCATATAAATTATATAATCATACTATATGTTGTTTATTCTATGGTATGCGATGAGTCATGCGACAAGCAAAATGCCACTAAACTTGGATTTTATGACACTGCGGAAGGGAAGGAGACGCACCGTCGTCGCTGTACGCACGCATGCTCCAGCGCTCGAAACCGTACATATGCATGCATGCGCCTGCGCTCGGTGCCGTACGTACGCACGCATGCGCCTGCGCTCGGTGCCGTACGTACGCACGCATGCGCCTGCGCTCGGTGCCGTACGTACGCACGCATGCGCCCGCGCTCGATCCCCCTTGCAGCATCCAAGTGATGATATGCCTGTGGTAGCGTCCGCACGTCCTGCGCAAAGCCCAGAACAGGTGCTAAAATTCCAAGCTACGTGTTTTCTTGGAACCTAAGGATCTTCCATGGCATACAACTCACCGGAAGGAACCGTCGATCTGCTTCCCGGCGCAGCTCGTCACTGGCGGCATGCCCAGGATGTCGCGGCGAGGCTCTTCTCGGCCTACGGCTACGATTTCATGGAGACCCCGATCTTCGAACAGACCGAGGTCTTCACGCGCGGCATCGGGGAAGCCACCGATGTCGTGAACAAAGAGATGTTCGTCGTGCGCAGCGGCGAGAACTACCGCCGCAGCCTCGAGGCGGGTACCGATGCCGGTCTCAAGGGGAAGTCGCGCCTTTCGCTGCGCCCCGAGGGCACCGCAGGCGTCGTGCGTGCCGTCGTGCAGCACAATCTGGTCGAGCAGGGCGCTACGCCGGCGAAGCTCTATTACGCCGGCCCGATGTTCCGCGCCGAGCGCCCCCAGAAGGGCCGTTTGCGCGAATTCCACCAGATCGGCGCTGAATGCCTGGGCTCCACCGAGCCTACGGCCGATGCCGAGATGATCATCATGCTCGTGCGCTTCTACGAGAAGATGGGCATTCCCGCATCCGACATGACCCTCTACGTCAACTCGATGGGCGACGAGCGCTGCCGCCCCGCCTACCGTGCCATGGTGCGCGATCACATCCTGTCCCATGCCGATGAGATGTGCGAGGAATGCCGCCGCCGCGCCGACGCCAATCCGCTGCGCGCGTTCGATTGCAAGAACGCGGCATGCGCGCACGTCATGGCATCGGCGCCCAGGATCACCGACCATCTGTGCGACGACTGCCGCAGCCACTACGAGGCCGTGAAGTCGTATCTGGACGTCGCGGGCATCGCCTACGAGGAGGATCCGACGCTCGTGCGCGGCCTCGACTACTACACGCGCACGGTCTTCGAAGTGCAGTCCAACGCCATCGATGCCGCTCAGAATGCCATCGGCGGCGGCGGTCGCTACGATAAGCTCGCGGAAACGGTAGGCGGCCGTCCCACGCCCGGGCTCGGCTTCGCGCTCGGGTACGAACGCGTGATGCTCGCGCTCGAAGCGTCGGGCGCGCTTGCCGAGGCGTCTCCCTACGTGGATCTCTATGTGGCTTGCGTAGACGCGACGGTCCGATCGGTCGCGTTCGATCTGGTGCGCACGGCTCGCGACGCCGGTCTGCGCGTCGAGATGGACCATCAGGGCAAGAGCCTCAAGAGCCAGTTCAAAGCCGCCGGCAAGATGAATGCCCGCAAGGTCATCGTCGTCGGTCCCGACGAGCTGGAGCACGGCCAGGTGGTGGTGCGCGACATGGTCACGCACGAGGAGCGCACGGCATCGATCGAGCAGAGCAAGCAGCTGCTCTCGCGGTTCAGCGGCGACGTCGTGGACGATTCGACGTTCGCGGCTCCCACGCAGGGGTAGGCGGCATCCAGGGCATTCCAGCCGCGTGCCGCGCAGGCGCCCGGCTTTTTCGAACACGATAAGGAGCAAACACGACCATGACGGATTTTCTGAACGAGTACAGCATGCACGACCGCACGTGCGGTCAGCTGCGCGCGGCCGATGCCGGCGCATCGGTCGTCCTGTGCGGCTGGGCATGGCATACGCGCGATCACGGCGGGCTGATCTTCATCGACCTGCGCGACCGCGAAGGCTACACCCAGGTGGTCGTCGATCCCGATTGCGTGAGCGCCGAGGATTTCGCCAAGGCCGAGCATCTGGGCCGCGAATACGTGCTCAAGGTCGCCGGCACGGTGCGCACCCGCGCGGCCGAAGCCGTGAACCCCGATATGCCGACCGGCGAGATCGAGGTCCTCGCCTCCGCGATCGAGGTGCTCAACACGTCCGTCACGCCGCCGTTCTCCATCGAAGACGGCATCGAAACCGACGAGACGACGCGTATGAAATGGCGCTACATGGATCTGCGCCGTCCCGAGATGTATGCGTCCATCAAATTGCGCCACATCGTGGCGCAGGCGATGCGCTCCGCGTTGAACGAACGCGGCTTCATCGAGGTCGAAACGCCCATCCTCGCGAACTCGACGCCCGAGGGCGCGCGCGACTACCTGGTTCCTTCCCGCCCGAACCCGGGCAGGTTCTACGCGCTGCCGCAGAGCCCCCAGCAGTTCAAGCAGATGCTCATGGTCGGCGGCATCGAGCGCTACTACCAGATCGCCCGCTGCTTCCGCGACGAAGACCTGCGCGCCGATCGCCAGCCTGAGTTCACCCAGGTCGATATCGAGATGTCCTTCGTCGAAGAGACCGACGTCATGGACATGATGGAAGGCGTGTTCAAGGAAGTGCTCGCCGCTGCCGGCGTCGAGCATGCGTTCCCGCTTACGCGCATGCCGTGGAAAGAGGCCATGGACCGATTCGGCTGCGACCGTCCCGACGTGCGCTTCGGTATGGAGCTCGTGGATCTGACCGATATCGTCGCAGGCTGCGGCTTCGGCGTGTTCTCCAAGGCCGTCGAAGCGGGCGGGGTCGTCAAGTGCATCAACGCCAAGGGCGCGGGCGATTGGTCGCGCGGCGAGATCGAGAAGCTCGCCAAGGTCGCTTCCGACAACGGCGCCAAGGGCATGGCCTGGATCGCCTATACCGCCGACGGCAAGGAGAAGAGCCCGATCATCAAGTTCCTGGGCGACGAGGTCCATGCCGCCATCAAGGAAGCCGCCGGCGTCGAGCCGGGCGACCTGCTTCTGTTCGCCGCCGATTCCTTCGATATCGCAAGCGCGGTGCTGTCCGCCCTCCGTCTGCATATGGCGGACGCCCTGGGCATCGATCGCGAAGGCCATGCGCTGCTCTGGGTCGTCGATTTCCCGATGTTCAAGTTCGACGAGGACGAGAAGAAGTACGCGGCGGAGCACCATCCCTTCACGATGATCCCCCGCGAGGACTGGGATAAGATCGAAACCGATCCGCTGGCGTGCGGAAGCTATTCCTACGACATCGTCATGGACGGCTTCGAGATGGGCGGCGGCTCCATCCGAATCCATGATGCCGAGCTGCAGAAGCGCGTGCTCGCGCGCTGCGGCGTGGACGACGAGGACATGGAGCGCAAGTTCGGGCACCTGATCCATGCGCTCGAGCTGGGAGCGCCCCCGCACGGCGGCATCGCGCTCGGGCTCGACCGCCTGGTCATGCTGCTTGCGGGCAAGCAATCGATCCGCGACGTCATCGCCTTCCCGAAGACCTCTTCTGCTGCGGATCCGATGACCGGCGCGCCCTCGGCCGTGTCCGGTCGCCAGCTCAAAGACGTGAGCCTGCGTCTGCTGTAACGCGTGCGCCGTCGCACGGCGGCCTCGGCCGCGGCCGGCATCTTCGGGTGCCGGCCGCGCCGCTTTCCGTTAACCCGCGCGCAACGCGTCTGCGCAGGGCGTGCGGTATGATGCAGGAAGTTCATCCCGGTCCCAAGGAGCCAATCGATGAGGAACCTTTCAGAGCGCTACGGCACGACGGTCTTTTCCGACCAGGTGATGCGCGAATACCTTCCTTCGGATACGTATGCGAAGCTTAATCTGACGATCAAGCAGGGGAAACCGCTCGACCTCGAGGTCGCGAACTCCGTTGCCCACGGCATGAAGGAATGGGCCTTGAGCCACGGCGCCACGCATTACGCCCATTGGTTCCAGCCTCTGACGGGCATCACGTCCGAAAAGCACGACGCCTTCCTCGAGCCCTGCCATGACGGCACGGCCATCACGAAGTTCACCGGCAAGGAGCTCGTCCAGGGCGAGCCCGACGCTTCGAGCTTCCCTTCGGGCGGCCTGCGCGCGACCTTCGAAGCCCGCGGCTATTCCGCTTGGGATCCGACGAGCTACGCCTTCATCAAGGACGAGGTCCTCTGCATTCCGACGGCGTTCTGCTCGTACAACGGCGAAGCGCTCGACAAGAAGACGCCGCTTCTGCGTTCCATCTCGGCCATCGAAAAGCAATCCAAGCGCGTGCTCGCGCTCTTCGGCAAGCATCCGTCAAGCATTCAGGTCAACGTCGGCAACGAACAGGAATACTTCCTCATACCCGAGGAGGTCTACGCCAAACGCCAGGACCTCATCATGTGCGGCCGCACGCTCTTCGGGGCACCGCCCTGCAAAGGGCAGGAGCTCGACGAGCATTATTTCGGCGCCATCCGCCCGACGGTCAACGCCTTCATGAAGGAGCTCGACGACGTGCTCTGGGGGTTCGCCATCGCTGCGAAGACCAAGCACAACGAGGTCGCTCCCGCCCAGCACGAACTCGCGCCCGTGTTCTGCAACGTGAATCGCGCGGTCGACGAGAACCTGCTCACGATGGAGGAGATGCGCCTGCTCGCATCGCACCACGACCTCGTCTGCCTCCAGCACGAGAAGCCCTTCGAGGGCATCAACGGATCGGGCAAGCATAACAACTGGTCGTTCGGGTCCGAATCCGAGAATTTCCTCGACCCGGGCGATGCACCCGAGGACAACCTGCAGTTCGCTGTCATCTTGACCTGCGTTATCGAGGCGGTCGACAATTACCAGGACCTGCTGCGCATGTCGACGGCGTCCTGCGGCAACGACCATCGCCTCGGGGCGCACGAGGCGCCGCCGGCCATCGTGTCCATCTTTCTGGGCGACGAGCTGTCGGGCGTCGTCGAGGGCCTCGTGTCCGGCCAGCTCGCCGGCCACGTATCCCATGCCCAGCTCGATTTCGGCGTCGATGTCCTTCCGACCTTCGATCGCGACACGACCGATCGCAACCGCACGAGCCCGTTCGCCTTCACCGGCAACAAGTTCGAATTCCGCATGCCGGGATCCTCTCAGAACGTGTCCGATGCGAACCTCATTCTGAACACAGCCGTCGCGAAGTCCTTGAAGGATTTCGCCGATGCGATGGAAGCGCGCGACACGAGCGTCTCGTTCGAGCACGCCGCGCTCGAATACGCGCGCAAGACGTTGTCCGAGCATACCCGCATCCTGTTTTCCGGCGACGGCTATGCGGAGGAGTGGGAACGCGAGGCCGAACGTCGCGGCTTGAGCAATCTCAAGACCACGGCCGATGCGCTGCCATGCTTCGTCAGCCAGAAGAGCATCGATCTGTTCGGCGAGATGGGCGTTCTCACCGAGCCCGAGGTTCGCAGCCGCTACGAGGTCAAGCTCGAGAAGTACAACAAGCTCATGAATATCGAGGCCACTACGATGCTGCGGATGGCACGCCGTACGTACCTGCCGGTCATCAGCGCGTATGCGACGAAGATCGCCAAGGGTATCACGACCATCGAAGGCGCGCAGCCCACCGCCTCGATGGCTCACGAGCGTCGTGAGCTCGAAATGCTGCTCGCCGGCGTGGATGCCATTTACGAGGGGATCGGCGCGCTGCGCGACGCCCATGATGCGACGCGCGCCCTTGCGGACGCGCAGGAGCAGGCCGACTCCTATGCGCACACGATCGCGCCGCTCATGGAGCGCCTGCGCGCGAGCGTCGACGCGATGGAACCCATCGTCGCGCGCGACTACTGGCCGGTTCCTACCTACGACGACATCCTCTTCTACATGTAAAAGGAGCCTCATGCGTTTACGCTCCTCCTTCGCCGCGTTCATGGGAAGGTCGGCCCGCTGGGCCGGCCTGACCTTCATGCATCGTGCCGCCGGCAACATTCCCGGCAGCATCGCGCTTCGGCTCGACCGCGACGTGCTTGCGGGTTTGACGGAATCGACCGAGGTCGTATCGGTGGTCGCCGGAACGAACGGCAAGACGACGACGAACAACCTGATCGCCGACTGCCTGGCTACGAGCGGACGTCCTCTGCGCTGCAACCGCGAAGGAAACAACCTCGAATCGGGCGTCGTCACGTCGATGCTCGTCAAGCCTGTGCGCGTCGGCGCGGCGGCTGAAAGCGACGTGCCCATCGCCACCTTCGAGTGCGACGAGATGTACACGCGCTTCGTCGTCCCGAAGGCGCGTCCGAGGTTCTTCCTGCTGCTCAATCTCTTTCGCGACCAGCTCGATCGATTCGGCGAGATCGACCATATCCAAGACGTCGTCGCAGGCGCGCTTGCGTCCAGCCCTGAAACCGCGTTCGTCTACAACGGCGATGACCCGCTCTGCGCCGGCATCGCCGAGCGCATCGGCAATCCCAAGGTCGCGTTCGGCATATCGAGCGACCTCGGGCTTGCGGCCGACCGCATCAGCGAAAGCCGCTTCTGCCAGTCATGCGGGGCGCAGCTCGATTACGATTACATCCACTACGGCCAGCTCGGCTCGTATCGCTGCCCGCAGTGCGGGTGGAAGCGTCCCGACCTGCGTTTCGAGGCGAAGAACGTACGTCTTGACGCCGGCGAGCTGGTGTTCGACATCGACGGATGCCAGGTGCGCACGGGGCAGACGGGCACCTACATGCTCTACAACGTGCTTGCGGCCTATGCCGTCTCCATGCTCTCCGGCCTGGTGTCCTTCGAAGGCTTCCAGCGCGCCGTGAGCGCCTATCATCCGGAAAACGGACGTCTTCAGACGTACGAGCTGGGGAACCGTGCGGTCATGACGAACCTCGCGAAGAATCCGACCGGGTTCAACCAGAACATCGGCATCGTGCTCACCGAGAGAGGGCGCGTGCTCGCCCTGTTCGTCAACGACAACGACCCCGACGGCCGCGACGTCTCCTGGTTCTTCGACATCGACTTCGAACGTTGGTCGAAGATCGAAGGGCTGAAGGCGTTCGTCGGCGGTTCGCGCGCGCACGACATGCAGGTGCGCCTGAAGTACGCGGGCATAGATGCGCGCGTGGTCTCCGACGTGCGGGATGTGCTCAATGCGACGTCTCCCGAAGACGGGAAGGTCTACGTCATCGCGAACTACACGGCGCTTCCCGAGGTGCGCCGCCAGATCGATGCGATCGCCGCCGATCCTGGCGCGGTTGCCGCGTTGGCCGGCGGGGTGCCGGCCGTCTCGGCCGATGCGGAAGGGGAGCGATAGCATGGCGCCTTCACCGCGTGCGGCCGGGCCGCTCGTCATCCTGCATATGTTTCCCGAGCTTCTGAACCTGTACGGCGACGGCGGCAACGTCATCGCGCTTGAGCGGCGCCTTGCATGGCGGGGGCTTCCCGTTCTCGTGCGGCAGGTCACGATGCGCGACGTCGATGCCGGGCAGATGCCCGATTTCGCCCAGGCCGACATCGTCTTCTTCGGCGGGGGCGCCGACCGCGAGCAGCTGATCGTGAAGGATGCGATCGTCAAAGCGCGTCGCGAGCTGGCATCCTATGTGGCCGACGGAGGCGTCCTGCTCGCCGTGTGCGGAGGATACCAGTTCCTCGGCCATAGCTATGTCATGGGCGATACCGCCGTCGAGGGCCTGGGCATCGTCGATATGGAAACGGTGCGCGGCGAGGGACGCCTGATCGGCAACGCGGCTATTCAGAGCGACATCTGCCCGATGCCCATCATCGGGTTCGAGAACCATGGCGGACGCACCGCGCTGGGTTCGGGCGCACGTCCGCTCGGCCGCGTTCTCGGTTCTGCGTTCGGCAACAACGGCGAAGACGGCTTCGAGGGCGTTCACCAGGGAAATCTGATCGGAACCTATCTGCACGGCCCGCTTCTGCCTAAGAATCCGCAGGTGGCAGACTATCTATTGAAGCAGGCGTTCGAGCGGCGCGGCGACGCGGTCGAACTCGCCTCGCTCGACGACGCGGTCGAACTCGAAGCGAACCGCGTGATGGCGCGCCGTCTCGGCATCGTTGAAAGGACCGACGCATGATCGACACCATACGCTACGTCAACAAGCAGATCGAAGAGCGGGACATCCGCTTCATCCGACTGTGGTTCACCGATCTGCTCGGCAATCTGAAAAGCTTCGCCATCACGCCTTCGGCTGTGGAAGAGGCCCTGGTCGAAGGCATCGGGTTCGACGGATCGGCGATCGACGGCGTCAAGCGCGAAGACCAGAAGTCCGACATGCTCGTCTTTCCTGACCCGTCTACATTCCAAGTGCTTCCGTGGCGTCCTCAAGACAAGGGCGTGGCCAGGATGTTCTGCGATATCCGCACGCCGGAGGGCGTCCCTTCGATCGGCGATTCGCGCCATATCCTCATGAACGTGCTCAAGCGCGGCGCCGAGAAGGGCCTGATCCTGAATGCGGGCACCGAGCTCGAGTACTTCTATTTCAAAGATGCGGCCGCTCCCGAGCCCATCGATTGCGGCGGCTATTTCGATCTGACGCCGCTTGACAACGCTTCCGACCTGCGTCGGGAAACCATTCTGACGCTTGAGCAGATGGGCGTTCCCGTCCAGGCGTCCTTGCATGAGGACGCGCCGTCGCAGCACGAGATCGATCTCGGCTTCTCCGATGCGCTTTCCGCGGCCGACGCGGTCATGACCGCGCGTCTGGTGGTGAAGGAGATCGCAAGCGCCCATGGCGTGCACGCCTCGTTCATGCCCAAGCCCTTGACCGGCGTCTCGGGCAGCGCGATGTTCGTGCACGAGTCGCTTCTGACCGAAGACGGCAACGCCTTCTACGATGCGAACGACCCCGACGGCTACGGGCTTTCCACGCTCGCGAAGCGCTACATCGCGGGCATTCTGAAGTACGCTCCCGAATTCATGCTGGTCACGAATCAGTACGTGAATTCGTATAAGCGGCTCGTCACGGGATTCGACGCACCGACGCATATTTCCTGGGGCAATCGCAACCGTTCCACCATCGTGCGCATCCCGCGCTTCAAGCCGAGCAAGGAAATCTCCGCACGCATCCAGCTGCGCAACGCCGATTCCGCCGCCAACCCGTATCTGACGCTGGCCGTCACGTTCGGTGCGGGGCTCAAAGGCATCGAAGAAGAGCTTCCGCTGCCGGCACCCGTCGAAAGCGATCTGTTCTCGATGACGCCTGCGCAGCGTGCCGCGCTCGGCATCGATCCTCTGCCGACCGACCTTTCCCGTGCCGTCGATGCATTCGAGGCGTCCGACCTCATGCGTGACATCCTCGGCGATTACGTGCATGATTACCTGGTTGCCACCAAGCGCGCCGAATGGGAGGAATACCGAAGCCAGGTGTCGCGATGGGAAATCGACCGGTATCTGTCGAAGCTGTGAGGAGGCGGACGCATGCATAGGAAGACGATAGCCGTCTCATGCGGCGAAGCGCTTGCGCCGTCGCGCGTCCGCGATCTGTTCGCTCATATGGATGCCGAGGTCAGCGTGTTGAAAGTCCCGCTTTCCGACGCGCTTGCCGCGCATCGGGGCCTCGGATCGGGAATCGACCTGTTCGTGGTCGACGCCACGTCGACGCCGGTCGATTTCGCCGCGCTCGAGGAATCGTTGCGGGATGGGGCAGGGCGGTCGGCGTTGCTCGCTCTCGTGAACGGCACGGCATTGCCCGATACCTCGTTTCCCGTGCGCATGCCCTTCGATTTCGCGTGCGAAGGGGCGTCGGACGAAGAGCTGAAGCTCCGGTGCCGCAGATTGCTGTGGCCGGGCGAAGCCACGTCGGACGCCGATTTCCTGCAGATCGGCCCTATGAGCATCAATCTCGCCACCTATCAGGTGAAGGTGGGCGACGATCCGATCGATCTCACGTACATGGAATACGAGCTGCTGTCGTTCCTGGTTACGCATCCGGATCGCATCTATTCGCGCGAGGTGTTGCTGAGCCAGGTCTGGGGCTTCGATTACTACGGCGGGTCGCGCACGGTGGACGTGCATGTCAGACGTCTGCGCGCGAAGCTCGGCCCTGAGGTGGCGCAGCGCATCGAAACCGTCCGCGGCGCCGGATACCTCTGGTCGAACTAGCGGCGATGCGACCGGCTTCCCCTCGGGTCGTCGGACGCATCGGATTTCAGAAAGAGCTATGCGGGTGGATTCTTTCATCGCGTTTATTCCAGTCATGCTTGCGGGCATTCTTATCATTGCGGGCGTCGTTCTTATCATCGCGGGTGCTGCCTTCGTCATGGCCAGACTTCGCCGTCGTGCGTATTTGCGCAGGCAGAAGGCTCTCATGGCGCGGTTTGCCGCGCTGTATCATCTTGATGCCCGTCTTCTCGAACCCTGCAAGATCGACGTCCGTCCGGGCATGCTCGTCCGCCCAGGCAAGATGACGCTTCATGTCCCGTATTGGGAACAGGCGAACAAGGATGGTGCCCGCGATCGGCGGTATGCGGGCAATCGGCTCGTCTCTGCACCGAGTTTCGTCGATATCGACGACTGGCGCATCTCGAGCGAGAAGACGCCGGATGTTCGCGGCGCGGAGGACGTCTATGCCGTCGCCTGGGCGCTGCGCGCCGATGGGCACGAGGTTGCGCAGCACCGGTTGGAGATCGATAAGGCGATGCGCGGGCGCGACGCGTGGGAGGATTCGCACATCCGCCTCAGCGCGCAGGCCGTGCACGATCGCTTCGTCGATGAACCGCATCGCTTCGAGCGTCTGGTGGCGGAAGCGTTCCGTGCGCACGGATGGCAGGCGAAAACCACGGCGCGCACGAACGACGGAGGCTTCGATGCGCGGATAGGCCGTGCAGGCCAGACGGGCATCGTCGAGTGCAAATGCTACGACCCGGAGCGGTCGTCCGTCGGGCGGCCGGCCATTCAGAAGCTCGTGGGCGCGAACGAATCGGAACGCGCCGACCTGATGTATTTCGTCACGACCGGCCGCTTCTCCAAGAATGCGCGGGAATATGCGGAAAAGGCGGGCGTCGTCCTCATGGACGGAGGCGCGCTCGTCGTCTTTCTGGACGAGGCGGGCATGTCGGCGGGTCCTCGCGATCGCATGCCTTCGATGATCGAGCTCGGACGCCTCGATCATGGCGACTTCGTCGCGCAGCTTCCGCCTGATGTCCGCATGGGCATGTCGGACGGCGCGGCAGACCCTCATCGTTGCCTTTTCTGAATGTTTACGAGAGAATACGAAACATTTCAGAAACGAAGAAAGGGGCATCATGCAACAACGTTCAGGGCATAAGGCACATGCCGCGTGCGCCTTGCATGGCTCATGGCTGGGCGCATGCGCGCTCGCAAGCGCCGCCGTCGCGTTCGTGCTTGCGCTCTCGCCGATCGCCGCCGCGCCGGCACAGGCCGAAGAGCCCATTCCCGATGAGTACAAGGCTCAGGTCGACGGCAACTACTGGGCAGAGCTCTGCTGGTATACCGATGAGTCCGGCCTGCATCGCGTCATGCCCGCCTACCTTGTCGATTACTTCCAGAACAGCAGGCTCAAGTGGTCGGACGACGTCGCGCATGAGTACTACATGCCCGGTTTCCCCGATGCGGGCATCATTGCGGACAAAGCGGCAGAAGATGATCTCAAAGAATCCATCGCGCAGTACTGGGCGCTCTATTCGATGGACCTTCCCCATAAGGAGCCGGCCGATCCTGCGCTCAACCACTGGCAAGGCGGCAAGCAGTGGAATCCCTATGGCTTCGACTACAAAACGGACGTGCTGACCGTCGATTCGACGGACTACAACATCCGCGGCGATATCCAGGAACGTGGAGAATCAAGCACCGCTGTCGTGAAGCATGAGGTGGGCGATACCGTGAATCTCGACCTCAAGCTCGATCTCGATATGTTCAAACGGGTGCGCAACACCGCTCTGTTGGCGGTCATCAACTCGGAGTTCCCGGCATACTACACGATGCTCAACGACTTGCCCGAAAACGGCCTTGCGAGTTCGGACGGCGCGTTCGCTTTCGTGCTCGATCTGCCCGAAGGCCTCGAAGCCACCGACTCGACCGCCTACAAGCTTACGGGCGTAGACGGTTTCGATTTGAGCGCCACGCAAGAGAGGGGCGGCAAGAGGCTCGTGGTGAAGGCGCGCCTCAAGCCTCACGGGGAATACGAGCCCTTGAAGGATCTGTATGCGCGCATTCAGAACGTGCAGTCCGCGACCTTGAGCATCGACGGTCTCAAGGTGACCGACCAGGTGGCGCGCGACCAGGACAGCACGGTGGTCGCCTACGCATACGGTGCGCACGAGGTCGTGAGCTCCTCGAGCAACGATGCGATCATCAACAAGGATACGTCCGCGCAATACGATAACAAGCATTGGTATGCCCGCATCCCCATGCTCTTCGCCGCGAAGCAGAACGATGCCGGCCGCGACGCGGCCGCTCCGGCCGACAAACCCAATCTCATGACCTACAGCTTCAGGGTCGATGCCTCTCAGCCTTGCACCGTGACCTTCGTGAACGATGGCGACACCTACGCCTCCGTCAAGGCCGAGCGAGGCAAGACGATCGACGGCGACGCCCTGACGGACGAATCCATGCCCGCGAATCCCTCCAAGGACGGATACGTCTTCAAAGGATGGAACACCGCGCAGGACGGCACGGGCGATGCGTTCGACGGCTCGACCGTGGTCAACGGCGATATGACGGTCTATGCCGTCTACGACAAGAAACCGATGCCGGCGCCGAAACCGGCGTCTCCGAAGGCACTTGCGTCCACGACCAAGGCGAAGTCGAGCGGCATCTTGCCGCAAACCGGCGATTCCGTGTTTCCCCTTGCGCTCCTTACCGCAGGGGTTGCGGCCGGTGCTCTGCTCGTAGGGGCCTTGCTGCGGCGGCGCATGAGCTAGGCGCGTATCGTTCGCGCGAATCGCATGCAGAGATGGAGATGCAAGGGGGGCGCGGCCGGGGTTTCGGGCCGCGCCCCCTGCGTGTCCATGTCTGTTTTGCCGGCTCGCCTTGCAGGGCGGCGCTGCATGGACCCTTACTGGTAATGCAGGCTTTCGACCGGGTCGAGCTTGGCGGCGCGCCGTGCCGGCCCGTAGCCGAAGACGATGCCGATGATGGTGCAGATGGCCACGACGATGACGACCGTGGCGACGGAGAACGCCGGCGTGACGGTCATGCCGGGCAGGAACAGTCCCGCGCCCTGCGCCAGACCCCATGCGCCGAGATATCCGAACACGGTTCCTATGATGCCGCCCGACAGGCAGAGCGCGACCGATTCCATGAGGAACTGCTTCGTGATGTCGGCGCTTCGGGCGCCCAGGGCCTTGCGCAGGCCGATCTCGCGGATACGTTCGGTCACGTTGGTGAGCATCATGTTCATGATGCCGATGCCGCCGACGAGCAGCGATATGCTCGCGACCATGGTCATCATGATCTGAAACGCCATGAGCATCGAATCGAGCTGGTTCTGGACGGATTCCATGGTCTCGACGTAGATCTCTTCCTGAGCCCGATCGGGAGGCAGATTGAAATAGGATTGCAGGTATTTCTTGGTCTCCTGCTGAACCGTGCCCATGTCTTCGCCCTCTTTGGCGTATCCGACGATGGAGTCCACGCCGTTGTTGCCCGTGAGACGGGTGGCGCTGGTGTTGAAGGGAACCCACGCTCCCGACGAACCGCCCAAAAGCCCCGACATCTCGACGACGCCGACGACCGTATACTGGTCGTTTCCGATGCTCATGGCCTTGCCGACGGGATTCGTGTCGGCGCCGAAGATCTTGCTCGCCGTGTTCTTCTCGATCAGGGCGACCATGGCTCCCGAGGCGTATTCCTCATCGGTGAAGTCGCGCCCGCTGACGATTTTGCCGCCGTTCGCGGTGACGAAGCCTTTCCCGACGCCGAGAACGGTGGTGCTGGTCTGCTTCTTGCCCGAGGTCAGCTGGGCAGAAGATCCCTGCGCTCCGGAAAGGTACTCGTATTTCCCGATGCCTTGGGAGATCTTGTCAAGCTCGTCGACCGTGACGGTGCGTCCGGCATTCGCATAGATCATCACGGCGCGGGATTGGTTGAGGCCCAGCTCGCTGACGAGCGACTGCTTGATGCCGCCGATGAGCGCGGTCATGGTGATGACCGCCGCGATGCCGATGACGATGCCGAGTATCGTGAGCATGCTGCGGCCCTTGTTGGCTGTGAGGGCCGACCAGGTCTCCAGCAGAAGATCTCGAAGTTTCATGTCAGCCCCCTTCCATCGGTATGGCTCGCGGCGACGACCGCGCGCTCCTCTTCGTCGGTCAGCAGCTTCCCGTCGCGAATGTGCACGACGCGGTCGGCCCATTCGCAGACCTCGGCGTCATGGGTGATGAGCACGACGGTCTTGCCGGCATCGCTCAAGCGCCTGAAGGTCTTGAGAACCATGAGCCCCGTCGCCGAGTCGAGGTTGCCGGTCGGCTCGTCGGCGAGCACGAGCGCCGGGTTGTTGACGAGGGCGCGCGCGATGGCGACGCGCTGCATCTGCCCGCCCGAAAGCTCGTTCGACTTATGATCGAAGTACTCTTCCGGAAGCGACACGGCGTTGAGGGCCTTCACGGCGCGAAGCGTCCGCTCGGAGACGGGGCAGTCGGAATAGATGAGCGGAAGCATCACGTTGCGCAGCACGGTGGCGCGCGGCAGCAGGTTGAACGACTGGAACACGAAGCCGAGACGGGTGGATCTGATCTCGGCCAGGCCGTCGTCGTCGAGCTTGGAGACATCGAGCCCCTCGAGGAAGTAGCTGCCCGAGGTAGGGCGGTCGAGGCAGCCGAGCGTGTTCATGAGCGTCGACTTGCCCGAGCCCGACGGGCCCATGATGCAGAGGAACTCGCCCTTGCTCACGGTCAGGGACACGCCTTTGAGCGCATGCGTGAACCCCGCCTTCATCTCATAGACGCGATGGACATTGCGCACGTCGAGGACGATCTGCTCTCGGCCGTTTCGCGGTCCGTCGCCCGATCGGGCGACGGGTGCGGTTTGACTGAATGCTGACATGGGCGTGCCCCTAAGCGGTTGCGGCTGCGCCCGCCGCGGCGTCGGCGCCCGTGGAGACGGGGATGAGGATCGTATCCCCGTCCTTCAGGTCCCCTTCGACGACCGCCGTCGATGCGTCTTTGGCCTTGACGGTCACGATGCGCTCTTCGGTCGCCTGAGCGGGGCCTTCATCGCCGCCATCGACCGATGGCACGGTGACGGCCGTCGTGCCGTCGTCTTTCTCGACGAGCGCGGCGGCGGGAACGGTCAGGACGTTCTCGTAACGTTCGGTGACGATCTTGACGTTGGCGGTCATGCCGGGCTTAACGTTTGCGTCCGGATCGGATATGACCAGTTCGACGGCATAGGTGACGACGCCCGTGCCGCCTGACGCGCCTTCGCCCGAGGACGGGGAGGGCGACGCGCTGGTCGCGGTCGTCGCGATGCGGTCGATGGTCGCGTCGAGCGTGACGTCGGGAAGCGCGGAGAACGTGACCTTGCCGGTCTGGCCGACGGAAAGCTTGTTCACATCCACTTCGTTGACCTGCACGGTCACACGCATCTGGGAAAGGTCGGCGATGGTGACGAGGGAGCCCTGGGCGCTCGCCGCCGATCCTCCCTGCGCAGCGCCGAAGGCCGCGCCCTCCTGCGCCTTCACGTCGATGACGGTTCCGCCCTTCTGGGCGGTGACCGTGCGTTTATCGGCTTTCTTCTGGGCCTGCGACAGAGCGGTCTGCGCGGTCGCAAGCGAGATGTTGGCGTTGTCCACCCCGATCTTCGCTTCGCTCACGCCTTGCGCCGCCGCGTCGACGGCCGATTGATCGGGCTCGGTCGTTTTCGTATAGGCGTCGTGCGCAGGTTCGTGGGTCTCGTCGTCGAGGCCGTCGCCGTCCATATCGACGGAGGCGGGAACATCGATGGTCGTCGTCTTCGTGGCATCGGCGTAGGCGTCGTTGGCCTTGTCGAGCGCGATCTGGGCCGATCTGACCCCGTTCTTCGCGGTCTTCACCTGCTGCTCGGCGTCGTCGACGCCCTTGTCGAGGTCGTCGTTCTTCAGGGTGAAGAGCGTGTCGCCCTCTTCGACCTCGTCGCCGACCGACACGGACACATTGGAGATGATGCCGTCGACCTCAGGTGTGACCTGGACGGACGAAATAGGCTGAATAGCGCCGGACGCCGAGACGGTGGATTCGAAGTCGGTGCGCGTCACCTGGGCGTCTTCGTAGGCCGCAGCTCCCGCCGCCGCGGCGCCCATGCGCGCGAGCGTGACGATGCCTGCGATGACGATGACGAGCACGCCTACGACGATCCCAGCGGTGATGATCCTTTTGCGGCGCTTGGTCTTCTTGCGTCTCTCGATCATCTCAAGCGCGCTCGTCGGGATGCCGTCGTCGCCGCCGAGGTCGAACGCCGCGGTCGTTCCGGCATCGGCCGGACGCACGGGGAGCATCCCTTTCGTGTCGGCGCCTGCGGACCCTGCATCCGATTCGGCGCCTTTCTTTCCAATTCGAGGCATTCGCTTCTCCTTCTCCGTACGGCGCGATCGCGCATCCCTGCAATGCGAAGTCCTGCGTACGACGCATGCGATATTCGCATAGTGTCGCATGGTCCCTTTACGTCGGACCTTAACATTGGTAAACGATTGGTTACGGTTTCCTTTCGGTACCGGCACGGCATCTCGGACCTGCGATGCAAGGGTTCGATAAGAAACATGCAATGAATCGAGAAGTTCTGCTCTATGGCTGTTCCTGCGAAAACCCCGTATCCTGATGCGCATTGGGGGAATGCATATCTGAATAAGGGGGGATTGCTATGCGAAGCAGCGCGGACACGCGTGCGTGCGGATCCGGCATGTCTCGGCGGTCGTTCGTGACGGCGGCCGGGGTATTCGGAGCGGGCGCCGTCTTGGCGGGATGCGCCAAGAAAGATGACACGGCTTCGTCTTCCGCACTCGAACTCGACGAGAACGGCATGTCGAACCAGTCGCTTTCGACCGAGCCGTTCGCCTACGATTCGGTCGTCTGGGGAGGCTGCCATGTGAACTGCGGCAGCCGTTGCCCGCTCAAGCTGTACGTGAAGGACGGAACGGTCGTGCGCGTCTCGACCGACGTGGACGGGTCCGACGATTTCAAGCCGGGCGGCATCTATCAGATGCGCTCCTGCCTGCGCGGCCGTTCGAACCGCCAGCGCATCTATAACGAGACGCGCATCCAAAAGCCGCTCAAACGCGTGAAGGGCACCAAGCGCGGAGAAGGCAAGTACGAGGAGATATCCTGGGATCAGGCCATTTCCGAAATCGCCGAGATCATGAAGGGCGTCAAGGAGGAGTACGGCAACGACGCCTTCTACATCCAGTACGGCACGGGCCAGCTCGGCGGCACCGTCTCCAAGTCCTGGGCTCCCGACGTCACCGCGCTTGCGCGCATGATGAATTGCTGGGGCGGCTACCTCAGGCATTACTGCGACTACTCGACCGGCCAGATAACCTGGGAGCTCCCGCTGTTCAACGGCGACGCCTGGTCGAACAACGAAGTCACCGACCTCGTGAATTCCAAGAACATCGTGCTGTGGGGCAACAATCCCGCGAACACCCGCATGTCGGGCTCTGCCATGGTCTGGCTCATCACGTGGGTCAAGGAGAACAATCCCGACGCGAACATCGTCGTCATCGACCCGCATCTGTCCGATACCGCCATCGGCGTCGGAACGCAGTGGGTGCCCGTCCGTCCCGGCACCGATCCCGCCCTGGTCGCCGGCATGCTGCACTATCTCCATACGGAGGGCAGGCTCGACGAGTCGTTCATTCGCGAGAAGTTCATCGGGTTCTACTCGGATACGTTCATCGACGATGTGAAGCAGGGCGAGCCGACGAGCAACGCGTTCATGGGCTTCGACGCCGACGGCGCCCTTTCCATCGACGAAGACATGTCCTACGAGGCCTATCTCATGGGCGCCGGCGCCTACAGGGGCACCGGCGAGAAGACGCCTGAATGGGCGTCCGCCATCTGCGGCGTTCCCGCCGACACCATCCGCTGGCTCGCCGATCTGTACATGGACGGCCCGACGGCGACCATCCAGGGCTGGGGCCCTCAGCGCCATGCCAACGGCGGCAACGTCACGCGCTCCGTCGCGATGATCGCGACGCTGACCGGCAACGTGGGCATTTCCGGCGGCGGCACCGGCGCGCGCGAGGGCACGGGCGGCGTGCCGTACAAGATTCCCGCGAATCTGCCGAACTTCGCCGACAGGAACTCGGTCGAGACCTGCATCTCGTTCTTCGACTGGTACCAGGCGATCGAGGACTACACGGTCATGGACGACCGCACCTGGGGCGTGCGCACGATCGATGCGACCGGCGCCACGACCTATGCGCGCAAGCCGGGCGACATCAAGCTCAAGGCTCCGATCAAGTTCATCTGGAACTACGCGAGCAACGTCATGCTCAACCAGCATGCCGACGTCAACGACTGCCTGCGCATCTTCAATCTTCCCGACGAGAAGGATTCCGGCCTGCGCTGCGTCGTGACGCACGACATCTATCTGACGCCCACGGCCATGATCTCCGATTACATCCTGCCGGCAACCACGTCCTACGAAGAGACCGACATCATCAAGGGCGGCACCGCCTGGACCGGATTCGCCTGCTGCGAAAGTCCCGCCATCGACCCGATGTTCGAATGCAAGCCTATCTACGAAGTCTGCCGCCTCGTCGCTGCCGAGCTCGGCGTCGAGGAGGACTTCACCGAGGGACGAACCCAGGAAGACTGGGTCGAATGGCTCTGGGAACAGGGCAAGGAGGCCGGCGACGATATCGGCGCCACCTTCGAGGAATTCAAGGAGAAGGGCCTGTGGAAGCAGACCGACGAGCATACGCCCGCGATCGCCAAGCCCGAGGCCATCAAGACGCCCTCCGGCAAATACGAGGTCTTCAGCAAGCAGGCGTACAATCTGTCGAAGCAGTGGGATCTGACCTGCGGCGGCGTGATCCCCGATGACGGATACGACCAGATAACCGGGCTGCCCGTCTGGTACGTCGCCAAGGAGGCGTACGGCGACGATGCGGCGATGAAGGACTACCCCTTCCAGCTTATCGGCCACCATACGAAGTCCCGCACGCATTCGAGCTACGGGAACGTCGCATGGCTCGAGTCGGTTCATCCTCAGCAGCTCTGGATCAATGCGGGCGACGCGAAGAAGCTCGGCATCGCGAACGGCGATACGGTCCGCGTCTCCACCGAGCGCGGCACGGTCGAGGTGCCGGCGAAGGTGACTGCGCGCATCATGCCCGGGGTCGTCTCTCTGCCGCAAGGCGCCTGGTACGATCCTGCGTCGCGCGATCCGAAGACCCTCGGCGATCCGAGCGTCGTCGATCGCGGCGGCTGCATCTCGGTGCTGACGAGCCAACGTCCGACGCCGATCTCCAAGGGAAACGGCGTCCATACGAATCTCTGCAAGATCGAGAAGGCATAAGGGGGTGCTTCTTCAATGACTCAGATGGGCTTTTACGTCAATACCGACATCTGCATAGGCTGCAAGGCCTGCATGGTCGCCTGCTTCGACCGCAACGACCTGACCGTGCCCGAGAAATTCCGCAAGGTCTGGGAATTCGGCGGCGGCGAGTGGCAGGCCGACGGACAGGGAGCGTACGTGGGGGCGGCGTTCGGATACTACGTATCCATGACCTGCGGGCAGTGCGCGGATCCGCAGTGCGTGAAGAACTGTCCGACCGGCGCCATGGCCAAAGACGAGGAAACGGGCATCGTCAACAACGACAAGGAGATCTGCATAGGCTGCATGACCTGCGAGCAGGTATGTCCGTACAACCATCCCGTCAAGCTTTCCGACGGCCTGTCGCATAAGTGCGTCTTCTGCACGGACCGCACCGAAGACGGCCGCCCCGATCCTGCCTGCGCGAGCGCCTGCCCGGTGCGCGCCATCGAATTCGGCCCCATCGACGATCTGCGCGCCGCGCATGGCGACGTGGACACGCTCGGCACTTTGGACGATTCGACGGGCCCCAACGTGGTCTTCTCCCCGCATCGCGACGCTTCGCGCGGGGGCGAGATCGTGAATCCGCTCGAGCTGGAGCATCCGACGGCATAGCCTGCATCGATGCGCTTCTGCTTCATGGCGGGCCTCGGCCGCATCTTGCGTCCGGGGCCCGCCTGCATCATGATGGACTGAAAAAGGAGGGATGCGCCATGAGCGAACCGATCAGAGCCGACGCGCTGAGGGCGGCGGCCGTTCTATGCGACGTGTGCGCCGGGGCGCTGCTGAGAAACGTCGACGAAGACGTCCTGAAGCTTTTCGTGGAAGGCCGCGATGCGTTTCTGCACGAACCGTTCGTCAGCGTCTCGCCCGACGACGCGCGCGTCATCGTCGACGAGCTTGCACGGGGGGACGGGGACGCGGATGCGTTCGATGCGCTCTTCCACGATCTGAGGCGCGACTATACCCATCTCTTCTACATGGTCGCGGTCAGCGGCGCCTCTCCGTACGAATCCGCATGGCGGACCGAAGACCGCACGCTCTGCGGGCCTTTCATGCACGAGGTTCGCGCGATGTATCGCTCGTACGGCGTCGAAGTCTCCATGGAATCCTCCGTTCCCGACGATCACCTCGGCCTCGAGCTCGCCTTCGTGTCCGACCTCCTTTCGCGCTCCGCGGCATCGATGGGCAAGGAACGTGAAGACATCGTCGATGACTTGCGCACGTTCTTCTCCGACCATGTCCTCGTGTTCGTCCATGCGTTTCTCGATGCGATGGCCGCGAGCGCCCATACGCCGTATTACCGGGCATTCGCGCGCCTGACATCCGCGACCGTCGATTCCGTGGCCGCCCTCATCGGCGCCCGCGCCTCTGCCGCCCCCTTCGACCCTTCGCGCCGGAACGAGTAGGCGCCCATGCTCGATGTCCTCGCGCGTCGGGTCTCGCGCCTTTCGCTCAAGGTGAAGGTGGTCGGTCTCCTTGCGGCCATTCTCGTGCTGATCCTCGCCGCCTTCACGGCCTGGACCTATCACGAGAAGCTTGCGATGACGGAATCCGAGATCGTCGAGCAGGCCCGCATGCTGACGACCGAGATGGATGCGACCTGGTCGTTCGTCTCCGCCAACCAATACACCATCAACCATGATTCGACCGGCGCGTACGATTACAAAGGGCTTCACTGCGCCCTTGCGGGCAAGTCCGTCGCCGCACTGTTCTCCCAGCATTCCGATACCGTGATCCGTTTCACCAAGCTCGATCCCCGCAATTCGAACGCCGAGCCCGACGAATTCGAGGAGGCGGCCCTCAGGCAGTTCGAGGCCGACCCGCGGGACGACGAATACTACGGATTCACCGAATACGAAGGCCGGAACGTGTTTCGCTACGTTTCCGAGATGCGCGTGACCAAGGACTGCGCCGAATGCCATGGCGAGCCTGCCGGCGAGATCGATCCGACCGGCCATCCGAAGGAAGGATGGAAGATCGGCGATGTCGGCGGAGCCATGAGCATCATCGTGCCGACGGACCTGTACTTCGACAACATGATGGCCTCGGTCTGGAACAACGTGATGTTCTTCCTGCTCATCATGCTCATCCTCGGTATTGCCGTGTACTTCGCGCTGAGCTGGATGGTGGTGCGTCCTCTCGAAAGCCTTGGCGCGAGCCTGCGCGCCGTGGATGCCGATCCGTCCCGGGCGCACACGGCCGCAGCCCCGATCGGCGTCTTCGATTCCCGCGAGATGGATACGCTCTTCGCGCACTTCGATTCGATGTCGTCGGCCCTATCGGTGCTGTACGGAAACCTCGAAAGCCAGGTGGGAGAGCGCACCGACCAGCTTCGGACGGCCATGGAGCAGCTTCAGGAGCAGCGTGCGCACGTGGAACGCGTCAACGAGCGCCTGAAGCGGGACAACCAGTACAAGACCGACTTCCTCGCCATCGTGAGCCACGAGCTGCGCACGCCTCTGACTTCGATCATAGCCTTCGCGGATCTGCTCGATACGCATGTTCCGCGCGATGGAGGGGAATCGCGCCGCCAGCTCGACGAGATCGAGAAGAACGGCCAGATCCTGCTCGAGATGGTGGACAACGTGCTCGAGACCGCGCGCATCCAATCGGGGCGCGACGAGGTGAGCATCGAGCTTATCGACGTCTCCGACCTCGTCGGCATGGTCGTCCAATCGCTCGCGCCTCTCGCCTCGAAGAAGGGGATCGCGCTGACGAGCGACGTCTCTTCCGAGGTTCCGCTCGTCATGAGCGACTGGGAGAAGCTGCGCCGGATACTCAGCAATCTCGTGAACAATGCGATAAAGTTCACGGGAGAAGGAGGCTCGGTTGCGGTCGCGGTCGCGCGCGATGCCGAGGAAGGGTTCGTGCGCATCGAGGTCAGGGATACCGGCATCGGCATTCCGGCCGATAAGCACGAATTGATATTCGAGCGATTCACCCAGGAGAACATGTCCACGGCGCGGCGTTTCGGGGGAAGCGGCCTAGGGCTTTCCCTCGTGAAGGACCTCGCGGGCATCCTCGGCGGCGACGTGTCCCTCACGAGCCGGCCGGGCGAGGGATCGGAATTCGTCGTGCGCGTTCCCGTCGTCACCGTGGCGCGCACCGGGTCGGAGTCGTCGGAAGGGGGAGGATCATGAGCAAGATCATGCTTATCGACGACGATGAAAGCCTGCGCGAGCTCGTCGGCCAGATAGCCGCGCGCGAGGGATGGGACTACTGCTGCTCCGACAACGGCGCGGCAGGTCTCGAGATGCTGCGCCGCGAACGGCCCGACGTGCTCGTCCTTGACGTCATGCTTCCGGACATGAACGGTTTCGACGTCTGCAGGCTCATCCGCAGCGAGGGCCGCCGCGTGCCCGTGGTCTTCCTATCCGCCAAAGGCGACATCGTCGACAAGAGCGTCGGTTTCAACAGCGGCGCGGACGACTATCTCGTCAAGCCGTTCTTGACCGAGGAGCTTGTGCTGCGCGTGAAGGTATGGCTCAATCGTCGCGCCCGCGCCGCCGCTGCGACGGACGCGCGGGCGAAGGGGTCGTTTCGCGTGGGCGACCTCGAGGTGTTCTTCAAAAAGTACGAAGCGCGCCTGCGCGGCGAGGCCGTCGCTCTGTCTTCGAGGGAGTTCGAGCTCCTCGCGCTCCTTGCGTCCGAGGCCGGGACGGTCTTCACGCGCGAGCAGATCATAGATGCGCTCTGGGAGCATCGCGAGGCCGCGGATCCGAACACCGTCACGGTGCTCGTGCGCAAGATCCGGGAGAAGATCGAAGACGACCCGTCCAAGCCGCGCTACGTGCTGACGGTGTGGCGGGTGGGATACAAGCTTGCCGATCGCTTGGAACCCGGGGCCTGACGTGCGGCCCTGCGTCAGCCTTGCGACAACGGCGCATGCGCCGCGCGCGGCTTCCCGACGGCACGGCGTGCGGCGGAGGGGCATGCATCCCCCTGTGTGCTTTCCCTGGCAGCGGTGGTTCGTCGCAGGCGGCCTATGCTAGAATCGTGCGGTTAATCGCCACGATCCTGAGAGGTCAATGTGTTTGGACTAAGCGGAACCGAGCTTTTTCTCATCCTCCTCTTCGGCTTCTTGATCTTCGGGCCCGATAAGCTGCCCCAGATCGCGAAGGTCGTCGGCCAAGGCATCGCCAAGTTCCGAGACGCCCAGCAGGAGATGAACAAGGTCGTCAAGGAAGAGGTCTTCGACCCTGCGGCGGCCGATCCCATCAAGAATCCCCTGAAAGACATGGATAAGACGAGCAAGGCCAAGGTCGAGAAGAAGGAATCCTTCTCCGCCCGCAAGGCCAAGTACGACCGCGAACGTGCCGAGAAGAAGAAGCGCGATGCCGCGAACGCCGCCGCGAAAGAGGTGCGCGACGAGGCGAACGCCGCCGCTGCCGCCGCCGGCACCACGGTCGCCAAAGCCGCTCCCGACATGCATAAGGACATCATGGCCGCCCGCAAGGCCGCGAACGAGGCAGCCGCCGAAGAGGTCGCCGCCGCGCGTTCCGCGGAGAATGCGCTTGCCGACGAGATCTTCGGGACCGCGGCGCCCAAGCCCGAACCCGCCGCCCCTGCCGCGGCGGATGAGCCTGCCGAAGCCGCCGAAGCCTCGAGCGAGAGGAAGGATGCGTAATGCCTATCGGTCCGGCGCGCATGCCGCTCTTCGAGCACCTGGGCGAGCTGCGCATGCGCCTCGTCCGCATCGTCGCGGTGCTCTTCGTCGCCATGTGCGTGTTCTACCTCGCCACGCCGACGATCATCCAGTTCATGTTCGAACCCATCAAGGATTTCATGCCGCAGAATCCCGACGGCTCCGTCGCGCTGAACGTCCTCGACGTGTTCGGATCGTTCTCCATCCGCTTCAAGGTCTCCATCTGGGTGTCCATCATGGCCTGCATGCCGATCATCATCTGGCAGGTCCTGGCGTTCTTCCTTCCGGCCCTGAAGCCGAGCGAGCGCAAGTGGTTCATCCCCACGTTCGCGGTGGGCGTGGCCCTTTTCGTCCTGGGCACCGTCTTCTGCTACGGCTTCATCCTGAATCCTGCGGTCGAGTGGCTGACCGACCAGGCAGGCGGGTATGCGTCCATCTTTCCCGACGCTCGGTCGTGGGTCGATGTCATCATCAACTTCGAAATCGCGTTCGGTTTCGCGTTCGAGCTGCCGCTGATCGTGTTCTACCTGGTCGTCTTCGAGGTCATTCCCTATGCGAAGCTTCGCGAGTCCTGGCGCACCGTCTATATCACCCTCATGGTGATCGCCGCCATGGTCACGCTCGACGCCTCGCCGGTCACGATGCTCCTGATGTTCGCGGCGCTGCTCGTGCTCTACGAGCTCAGCCTGCTGGTCGCCCGCCTGGTGCTCGGCAGCCGCGTGAAGGAGCAGAAGGAAGAGCTCGCGCGCGAAGCGGAGGAGCAGCGCGACTGGGCCGAGCAATGGGAGATCCAGAAGCGGAAGATTCGCGAACGTTTAGGGGACGACGAGGACTGACGCGCCGTCCGGCCGTCGGTCGACGGAAACGCTCGCCTCATCGTGCCGATCGCATGGTCGGTTGTGAAAAAACATGCGAGCCGTAACATAATCGCATACGACGGATTACTATGGGAGGAGGGCGCTTTGGTCGCCCTTCTTCCGCATCGAAAGGAAGGCCATGCACGAACTAGGCATCATGACCGGCGTCGTGGACAGCGTGTCTCAGGCAGCCCGCGAATCCGGCGCCACCCGCGTGCTCAAGGTCACGCTTTCCGTCGGCGTCATGACCGAGGCCATCGAAGATGCGCTCCATTTCGCCTTCGAGGTCCTCACCGAGCAGGAGCCGTTCTTCAAGGGGGCCGAGCTGGTCGTGAACATGATCGAGCCGAAGAGCCGGTGCGCCGAATGCGGCAACGTCTACGTGCACGATCGCTTCCATATGCTGTGTCCCGAATGCGGGGGCATAGGCCGGTTGATCGAAGGCCGGGAGATGCGCATCGAATCCATCGAAGTCGACATTCCCGATCCCGAGTAAGGAGCATGTCATGAAGATCGATCTCAAGCAGCCCATCCTCGACAAGAACGATCGGCTCGCCGACGCCAACCGCGCCTTGTTCGCCGAGCACCATGTCTTCGTCGTCGATTTGCTGGCCAGCCCCGGTTCCGGGAAGACCTCCACGATCCTCGCCACCATCGAGGCCCTGCGCGACGAATTCAATATCGCGGTCATCGAAGGCGATATCGCGAGCAACGTGGATGCGGCGAAGATCAGCGCCCAGGGCATCCCGGCCGTGCAGATCAACACCGGGGGCGCCTGCCACCTGGAAAGCGATATGGTCCGGCGTGCGGTCGACGTGCTCGACCTCGAAAGCCTCGACCTCATCATCGTCGAGAACGTCGGCAACCTGGTATGCCCGACCGACTTCGATTTGGGCGAGGGCAGCAAGGTCATGATCCTGTCGGTGCCCGAAGGCGATGACAAGCCCCTCAAGTACCCGGGCGTGTTCCAGGCGGCCGAGGCCATCGTGCTCAACAAGGTCGATACCCTCGGCGTCTTCGACTTCGACGCAGACGCCTTCTCCGACGCGGTGCGCCAGCTCAATCCCGAGGCGCCCATCTTTCCGATCGCCGCGACGAAAGGCGATGGGGTCGACGCTTGGGCCGATTGGCTGCGCGCGCGCATCCGAGCCGTTCAGTAAGCCGATATCAGGAGGAAGCCATCTATGGATATCGCCGAAAAGCACCGCGTCTGCGTCGACGCGCTGCGCGACTTCGCCGAAGAGACGTCCGCGACCGATGTCGTCATCGGGCTTTCGGGCGGCATCGATTCGAGCCTGGTCGCCTGCCTCTGCTGCGACGTCTTCGGCAGCGAGCACGTGCACGGCGTTCTGATGCCCGGCCCGTATTCCACGAGCCATTCGCTCATCGACGCCCAGGAGCTCGCGCGCGCGCTCGGCATCGAGACGCAGCAGATATCCATCAACGAGCCGTTCCAGGCGTTCGGGCGCATCCTGTCCGAGCACATGGGCGGATTCGGAGGCGTCGCGGCTGAAAACACCCAGGCCAGATGCCGCATGATCATTCTTATGGCCATCTCCAACATGACAGGCTGGCTGGTCGTCAACACGGGCAACCGATCCGAGGCCATGATGGGATACTCCACGCTGTACGGCGACACGGTCGGCGCCTTCGCTCCGATCGGGGGTTTGTACAAGACCGATGTGTTCGCGGCGTCGCGCTTCGTGAACGAACAGGCGGAAGCTTCCGGGCTCGCCGCGCCCATCCCCGAAAACGTGCTCATCAAACCTCCGAGCGCAGAGCTTGCGCCCGATCAGCGCGACGAGGATGCCCTCGGCGCGTACGAGACGCTCGATGCCATGCTGATCGAGCATATCGAGCACGGTGTCGACCGCGAGGGGCTCGTCGAGCTCGGTTTCGTTCCGACCGAGGTCGACCGCATGCTCGCACGCGTGAAAGCCAACGCGTTCAAGCGCGAGATGGAGCCGCCCTGCCCGCGTATTCCGTATTAAGCTGCGCGCCGCTGCCGATTGAAGCCGCCGGCGCATCATCTATACTGGAGCCCGCAGCCTTCCGCGCTGCCGCCGCATCGGCGCGAGCAACCGCCCGCGCCAAAGACTATGAGGAGGAAATGATGCCCAAGATCACTCGTGATCAGGTCAAGGTGCCCGTCGACGTTCTCGTGGACGCCCGCGAGGCCTACATCGACAACTACATGGCCGCCACCCGCGGCACGGGCCGCTTGATGCTGTTCGCCTGCGACCAGAAGGTCGAGCACATGAACGGCGATTTCTACGGCGAAGGCATCGACATCGCCGACCTCGACCCCGAGCACCTCTTCAAGATCGCCGACCAGGGCGTCTGCGGCGTCATGGCCGGCCAGCGCGGTCTCATCGCCCGCTATGCGGCCGACTATCCCGATGTCAACTACCTGGTCAAGATGAATTCCAAGACCAATCTGGTCAAGACCTCCCAGGACGATCCGTACAGCGGCCAGCTGCATGACCTGGAAGCCGTGCTGGCCATGCGCGAGGCGGGCGTCAACATCGTCGGCCTCGGTTACACGCTGTATCTCGGCAGCGAATACGAATCCACCATGCTCTCCGAAGCCGGCCAGCTCATCGCCGAGGCGCATGCCCAAGGTCTGATCGTCGTGCTTTGGATCTATCCTCGCGGCAAGGCCGTCGGCGACCGCGAGAAGGCTCCCGAGACCATCGCGGGCGCCGCAGGCGTCGCGCTGTGCCTGGGCGCCGACTTCGTGAAGGTCAATCCTCCTGTCGCATCCGACGGCAAGACGTCTGCCGAGAACCTCGCCGTCGCCTCCGCCGCCGCGGGCCGCACCGGTCTGGTGTGCGCGGGCGGCTCCACGGTCGACGCCCCCGTCTTCCTGTCCCAGCTGCATGATCAGATCCACATCGGCAACGCGGTGGGCAACGCCACCGGTCGCAACATCCATCAGCGCTCGTTGGACGAAGCCGTTCGTCTGACCAAGGCCATCTCCGCCATCACGTTGGCCGATGCCAGCGTCGAAGAGGCCGTCAAGGTCTTCGACGGCGAAGCGGACTTCAGCCTGTAGGCCGCACGGTCGCATGCGATTCCGAGGGGGCGGGGCGATCGATTCGCCTCGCCCCTTTTCACGAGGAGGGATCCGTTCCATGGGCATCAGCTACGCAAGCGCGTCGGTCGAGGAGACGCAGCGCCTCGCCGCGCTTCTGGCGCCTGCGCTCGAAGAGGGCGACGTCCTGCTGCTCACAGGCGACCTCGGGGCGGGCAAGACGCACTTCGCCCAGGGGCTTGCGGCGGCGCTCGGCATCCGCGAGGTTCCGACGAGCCCGACCTTCACCTTGATGAGCTCCTACGAGGGCGGGCGGCTCCCGCTGTACCATTTCGACCTGTATCGGCTCGACGATGCCGGCGAGCTCGATGACATCGATTACTTCGCGACGATCGAAGGCGACGGCGTCTCGGTCGTGGAATGGGCGGATAAATTCTGCGAAGCGTGCCCCGAAGACCACCTTCTCCTCGATTTCAGCGTCCGGTCCGACGGCGTGCGCGAGATAGTGATCACGTCCGCCGGCCTTCGAGGAGAAGCGCTCCTCGAAGGCCTTGCGCAAAGGCTCTAGAAGCGGCTCGTCGGAGGATCTTGAGAGGGATCCGAGGGAGAATCGGGTGCAGGATATCGGCGCCCGATCCCGCCCATCCTCCGCACCCAGGAGCCTTTCATCGTGCGGGGGCCCGATGATGCGCGAAGGGCGTCTCCCTCCTCGGATCGAGGAGGGAGACGCCCTTCGCGATTGTGCGCACGAATGCGTTCAGACGGCGTGCGGCGAGCCGATCCTAGTTCTCCTTCACCACCAGGATATCGCAGCGCAGGTTGCGGATCAGGTAGGTGGACACGCTGCCCACGAACACGTACTTGATGTTCGACAGCCCGCGTTCCCCGCAGATGACCAGGTCGGGATCGTACGGTTCGATGATCTGCTCGGCCAAGGTCTCGGTGATGCGGCCGGCCTTCACGATGACGTGGACGCTGGGGATGTCGGGGTTGGAGCGCGCGGCTTCGAGCATCGGTGCGATGGATTCTTCGAGCTTGACGCGCATTTCGTCGGCAAGAGCGGCGAAATCGGTTCCGGCGGCCTCGTAAGGGACGGAATCGACGACGTGTCCGAAGACCAGCTCGGCCTTTTCGGTCGCCGCGAGCTCTATGGCACGTTCGGCGACATGGTTCTGGGTCTTTCCTCCGTCGAGCGCCGCGAAGACGCGCTTGTACTGCTTGGGCATGGAGAACAACTCCTCAAATCGACGTGCAGGTGCATTTCCATTCTAGCACTCGGCGCGAGCGTTCCTTTTCGCCTCGCGCCAGAAGTCGAAATGTGGCGCACGCGTGGTCGGTGACGCATCACCTGCAAATTCCTGAAAAATTTGATAATATGTCCCGCTGCTGCGTTATCAACGAAGAGACGAAGGAAGATTATTGGCTAAGCAAGACGTCATTGAACTTGAGGGGACCGTCCTCGAGGCGCTCCCGAACGCGATGTTTAATGTCGAGCTTGAGAACGGGCATAAGATCCTGGCTCATATCTCAGGCAAAATGCGCATGCATTACATCAAGATCCTTCCTGGCGACAAGGTCACGGTGGAGCTTTCCATCTACGATCTGAATCGCGGTCGAATCACCTACCGCTTCAAGTAGCGTCTGCGGCGACGAGGTCGCGCAAGGCATGGATTGTCTGTGCTTTGTGTGAACGTCGCCTTCTTCGCATGCTTGGAATCCGAGCGATTCGGCATCCTTTCGTTGAATGCGCGCTGCGCGAAGCGGCGCATACGCACTGAAAATCATCGCCTGCGGCTGGGCGTGGTGGATAAAAGAAGTATACGTAGTATCGAATGGTTTTCCCGGTGGCCCGTCACTGTCGGGGAGCTGCACATTCAAAGGAGACGAACATGAAGGTACGTCCTTCGGTCAAGAAGATGTGCGACAAGTGCAAAATCATCCGACGCCATGGCAAGGTCCTCGTCATCTGCGAGAATCCCCGTCATAAGCAGCGCCAGGGCTAAGAAAGAGGAAGGGTAAAGCAATATGCCACGTCTTTTTGGTGTCGACCTACCTCGCGAAAAGCGTATCGAGACCGGCTTGACCTACATCTACGGCATCGGTGACACCTCTGCCAAGAAAATCATCGCAGCTACCGGCGTCAACCCCGACATCCGCGTCAAGGATATCTCGGAAGACGACCTGCAGAAGATCCGCGAGTACATCGATCAGAACATGACGATCGAGGGCGACCTGCATCGCGAGGTTTCCCAGAACGTCAAGCGCCTTATGGAGATCGGCTGCTACCGTGGCCTGCGCCACCGCAAGGGCCTTCCCGTTCGCGGCCAGCGCACGCACACCAACGCCCGCACCCGCAAGGGTCCCAAGCGTCAAATCGGCGGCAAGAAGAAATAAGGGGTCTGACTCATGGCTAAGAAAAACGTTCGTACGCGCGTCAAGCGTTCCGAGCGCAAGAACATTGCGGTCGGACAGGCTCATATCAAGAGCACGTTCAACAACACCATCGTATCCATCACCGATCCTCAGGGCAATGTGATTTCCTGGAACTCCGCCGGCACGGTCGGCTTCAAGGGCTCCCGCAAGTCCACCCCGTTCGCAGCCCAGATGGCTGCCGAGCAGGCTGCCAAGAACGCCATGGAGCACGGCCTCAAGAAGGTCAGCGTCTTCGTCAAGGGCCCCGGTTCGGGCCGCGAGACCGCCATCCGTTCGCTCCAGGCCGCCGGTCTCGAAGTGACCAGCATCCAGGATTGCACCCCCATCCCGCACAACGGTTGCCGTCCGTGCAAGCGTCGTCGCGTGTAGTCAAGAAAGGATCATGTAATTATGGCAATTGATAGAACTCCGGTTCTCAAGCGCTGCCGTCAGCTCGGCATTGATCCCGTCGTTCTGGGCTACAGCAGCAAGAAGGAATCCATCCGTCAGCCCCAGCGCCGCCGCAAGGAAAGCGAATACGCCATCCAGCTGCGCGAGAAGCAGAAGGCCAAGTTCATCTACGGCGTTCTCGAGAAGCAGTTCCGCGGCTACTTCCGCAAGGCCAAGCGCATGAGCGGCATCACCGGCGAAAACCTGATGCGCATCCTCGAGTCCCGCCTGGACAACGTCGTCTTCCGCCTCGGGTTCGCCCGCACGCGCAAGGAAGCCCGCCAGACCGTGACCCACGGCCATATCCTGGTGAACGGCCGCCGCGTCGACGTCCCGTCCTTCCGCGTCCGTCCCGGCGACCTCGTCTCCGTGGCCCCCAAGGCCAAGGATCTGCTCGTCATCAAGAGCGCGCTCGTATCCAACGAACGCGTCCAGGTGCCTGCATGGCTCGAGGTCGACATCGAGAAGCTGCAGGGCAGCGTTCTCGCGCTTCCTAACCGCGATCAGATCGATTTGGATATCAAAGAGCAGCTTATCGTCGAGCTCTATTCGAAGTAGTAATGATTCGCGGCTTTAGAGGAGGCTTATAGACTATGGCAGAGTTCATGAGGCCAACTGTCACAACAGAAGAAGTGAACGACACCATCGCTCGCTTCATTGTTGAGCCGCTCGAGCGTGGTTTCGGCTACACGCTTGGCAACTGCATGCGTCGCGTCCTGCTGTCCTCCCTGGACGGCGCCCGCGCGACCGCCATTCAGATCGAAGGCGTGCAGCATGAGTTCACGACGGCGGAGGGCGTCATCGAAGACGTCACCGACATCGCGCTCAACGTGAAGGGCCTGGTCTTCCAGGCACTTTCCGAGGATTACACCGAAGCTACGGCTACCGTTTCCGTCGAGGGGCCCTGCACCGTCACCGGTGCGGACATCCAGGTTCCGACCGAATTCACCCTCGTCAACCCCGAGCACGTCATCTGCACCGTCGCCGACGGCGGCACGCTGAACATGACGATCCGCATCGGCGTCGGCCGCGGGTACGTTCCCGCCGAGCGCAATAAGCGCAGCGAAGACCCGATCGGCATCATCCATGTCGACAGCCTGTTCTCGCCCGTGCAGCGTTGCACCGCCGACGTGAGCTCCACGCGCGTCGGTCAGCGCACCGACTTCGACAAGCTCGTGCTGGAGGTTGCGACCGACGGCTCCATCACGCCCGACGAGGCCGTGTGCCGTGCCGCCAACATCATCAACCAGTACATGGGCTCGTTCATGGCCCTGGCCGACATCGCCGGCGAAGACGAGGATGGCGAGATCCCGTCCATCTTCGCGCCGGAGGGCCAGGAATCCAACGCCGAGCTCGACAAGCAGATCGAGGATCTGGACCTTTCCGTCCGCTCCTACAACTGCCTGAAGCGCGCCGGCATCCATTCCGTGCGGCAGCTGGTCGAGTTCTCCGAGAATGACTTGCTCAACATCCGTAACTTTGGTGCGAAGTCCATCGAAGAGGTCAAGGACAAGCTGATCTCGATGGGCCTCAACTTGAAGCAGTAATAGGGGAGATAAACGATGAGGCATAACGTTAAGGGCCGTAAGCTGGGCACCGATTCCAGCCATACCAAGGCTATGAAGAAGTCCCTGGTGGACGCTCTGTTCACGAACGATCGCATCAAGACGATCGAGTCGCGCGCCAAGGAGATCCGTCCTGACGTCGACAAGATCATCACCTGGGCGAAGAGGGGCGACCTGCATTCCCGCCGCCTCGCCATCGCCGCGCTCGGCAACAAGGAGCTCGTGCGCGAGGTCTTCGAGAAGGTCGCGCAGGGCATGTTCCAGGATCGTCAGGGCGGGTACACCCGCATCTACAAGCTCGGTCCCCGCAAGGGCGACAACGCCCCCATGGTGATCATGGAACTCTGCACCGAACCGGTGCGCAAGAAGGCCGACAAGACCGCTCCTGCGGCCGCCAAGCCGGCCAAGGCCGAGGCTCCGGCCGCCGAGAAGGCGCCTGTCGATGCCAAGGATGAGGCTCCGGCCTCCGACGCGGAAGAAGCCGTCCAGGCTCCCGCGGAGGAAGCTGCTGCAAAGGAGGCTCCCGTCGAAGAGGCGGCCGATAAGGCTGATAAGGCTGCTGCGGAAGAGGCGGCCGAGGCGCCTGCCGAAGAGGTTGCCGCCGAGGAGAAGAAGGCCGAATAGCCTTCATGCGAATCGCATGCGCGAAGGGGTTGCAGCGTCCGCTGCAACCCCTTTCCCATATTCAGAGCCGCATGCGCCTTCAGGGCGTCCTTCGGGACGCTCTTTTCGTCTGAGTGGTAGGATGGACGAAGCAGCATAATCGCATGCGTACGAGGAGGTTCGCCATGACCGAGATCGGGAAGTTCATCAACGAAGCGATCGATAAGGCTCAAGAATTCGCGGGAGACGTCAAGGTCGCCTCGGACAAGGTCATCGACCAGATTCAGGAAAGCGCCCCCGAAGTGGTCGACAGCGCCATCGATAAGACGCGCGATCTCGTGGATCACGCGGTCGATGCTGCTCCCGGCATGATCGACGACGCCAAGGACGCGACCGATAAGGCGATCGATGCCGCCAAGAACATCGGCGACCATATGGCCGACGCAGGCAAGGCGGTCGCCGAGAAGGTCACGAGCACGGTCAAGCCTGCAACGAAGCCCGTTCCCGCAGAACCCGTGGTTGGAGAAGACGCTGACGCGTAACGGACGACGGATGCTTGGCGGGGCGGCATGAACGAACGCCGGCATATCGACGCTCGCTACGCGATCGGATGGTCCTTCTGCTTCTCGGTCGGGGTGCTGTCGACGCATGGATGGCGGGGGCTGGGCGCATTCGCCCTCATGCTCGCGGGTGCCTGCATCGCTTCGCGCGCGCCGGCGCGCCGACTCTTCGCGTCTTCCGTCCCCGTGCTCATCCTCGCCCTCTTCGTCGTCGGGGCGCATGCTTCGACCGATCCGCTCGAAGGCGCTCGTTACGCTGCGAAGGCGTATCTGCTCGCGCTCGGCGCCATTGCGCTCGTGCTGGCCTGTTCCCCGGATTCCATCGCGGCGGCCATGGAACGCTTCGCCGCGCCCCTCAGGCGGTTCCGTCTTCCCGTCGACGACTTCTGCATGATGACGTCCATCGCGCTCGGGGCTATCCCCGATTTGCATATCCAGCTTGCCCGCCTGGTCGCAGCGCAGGCTTCCCGCGGCGCGGCGTTCGATGCAGGGCCTCCTCATGCGCGCGTGCTCGCCTGGGGGCGTGCGTTCGTCGCGCTGGTCGTCGTCGCCTTCCGAAGAGCCGCGACGCTGGCGGACGCCATGGAGGCCCGATGCTTCGGTGCCGGCGTCCGCAGCAGCATACGGCTCTCGCGAAGCGATCCGGCCGCCGTCGCGCTCGCCGTCGCGGGTGGCGCCGCGATGCTCGCGTGCGGCATCTTCCTCTAGCAACCTGATAGAATTTTCCTGTCGTGATAATCCGAGCAAGGAGGCTTCATCCTATGAGCGTCGTTTTCGATGTCTACGGTCGCGAGGTTCTTGATTCCCGCGGCAACCCGACCGTCGAAGTTGAGGTCACGTTGGACGATGGCACCTTCGCCCGCGCGATCGTTCCGTCCGGCGCTTCGACCGGGGCTTTCGAGGCCGTCGAGTTGCGCGATGGCGACAAAGGCCGTTACCTGGGCAAGGGCGTCAAGACCGCCGTCAATCACGTGAACGATGAAATCGCCGAGGCCATCGTCGGCATGGACGCCGACGACCAGCGCGCCCTCGATGCCGAGATGCTCGAGCTCGACGGCACGGACAACAAGGGCGCCATGGGCGCGAACGCGATCCTGGGCGCATCGCTCGCCGTGGCGCGCGCCGCCGCGGAATCCGCCGATCTGCCGCTGTACAAATATCTGGGCGGCGTGAATGCGCACCTGCTTCCCACGCCCATGATGAACATCCTCAACGGCGGCGTGCATGCGGACAACAACGTCGACTTCCAGGAATTCATGATCATGCCGGTCGGCGCCTCGTCGTTCGCGGAGGCCCTGCGCTGGTGCTCCGAGATCTATCACGCGCTCAAGCGCGTCCTGCATGAAGCCGGGCTCGGCGGCGGCGTTGGGGATGAAGGCGGCTTCGCTCCGAACCTCAGGACGAACGAAGAGCCCTTCGCCTACATCATCCAGGCGTGCGAGGAAGCAGGCTACAAGCCCGGCGTCGACATCCTCTTCGCGATGGATCCGGCATCCACCGAGTTCTACGATGCCGAACGCGGCCGGTACGTGCTGGCGGGCGAAGGCGTCGAATACACGAGCGAGCAGATGGTCGATTACTGGGAGGCGTTGGTCGACAAGTATCCGATCGTCTCCATCGAAGACGGCATGGCCGAAGAGGACTGGGAAGGCTGGAAGATGCTGACCGATCGCATCGGCGATCGCGTCCAGCTCGTCGGCGACGATCTGTTCGTCACGAATCCCGACCGTCTTGCGCGCGGCATCGAAACGGGCGTCGCGAACGCCATCCTGATCAAGGTGAACCAGATCGGCACGCTGACCGAGGCGCTCGATGCCATCCAGATGGCCAAGCAGGCCGGGTATGCCTGCATCATCAGCCATCGTTCCGGCGAAACGGAGGACACCACGATCGCCGACCTCTCGGTTGCCGTGAATGCGGGGCAGATCAAGACCGGCGCGCCGTGCCGCAGCGATCGCGTCGCGAAGTACAATCAGCTCATTCGCATCGAAGAGGAGCTGCATGCCACGGCTCGTTACGCCGGTCTCGGGGCGTTCTACAACATCGACGCCTCCGAGCGCTGACGCGCGGCGGGTCCGTCGAGCCTATCGATCGAAGATGAAGCCGGCCTTCGGGAAGAGGGTCGGCTTCGTTGCGCTACAGCATGTATAGCCCGCCACGGTATGCATAAACCGTTGGCTCGACGCTGCGGGCGCCCCTTTCTCCCATCAGGGTATTCGAATGCGTAAACCTGTAATAAATCTAGAAAATATGCATATAGATGCAAAAAATATCGAAAAATCTAGCGTTTCATGCATACCGCGCAACCGTCTCCGTAGTATTGTGTAGCAAGCCGCGAAGCGCATGATGCGCGTGCGCCGTCTGCAGGGTCTGCCGATTCGCCGATCCGCGGGCGCGCATGCAGTGCGAAGAGGGCGCGGCAGGATGCACCATTCGTCTCATTCGAAGAAAGCGGGTTTTCAGCATGGCAGATAGGGAAGGCTTGCGGGTCAACGACCCTAATGGCCTGGGGATGCCTCATCTCATCGCCGCCATCGTCACGGCGGTCGTCGGCGGCGGCGTGTTCACCATGGTCGGCGACATGGCGCATTCCGGCGCGCATACGGGCGCGGTGCTCATCGCTTGGCTCATCTGCGGCATCGGCGTGTTTGCGCTCATGATGTGCTTCTACGGGCTCAATAGGTTCAAGCCCGAGCTGACGGGCGGCATCTACAGCTATGCGCGTGCGGGCTTCGGCAAGTTCATGGGCTTCGTCTCGGCATACAGCTACTGGGTCAGCGCCTTCATGGCCACGGTCTCCTATACGGTGCTCCTGTTCGCGGCGATCGGGTACTTCTTCCCGGTCTTCGGAGAGGGAAACAACCTTCCGTCCATGATCGGCGCTTCCATCATCGTCTGGATCTGCTGGTTTCTGGTCACGCGCGGCGTGAAGGAAGCGGCTTCGGTCAATATCGTGACCACGATCGCCAAGATCGTCCCGATCTTCGTCGCGCTGTTCGCCATCATCTTCGCCATGAAATTCGACCCGCAGATCTTCATGAGCAACTTCTGGGGCACCGCCGACGGCGCATTCAACGGCGGGGATGTGTATAACCAGATCGTAAGCGTTATGAGCGTCACGCTCTGGGTCTTCCTGGGCGTCGAGGGCGCGGTGGCCATCTCCGGGCGCGCCAAGTACTCCAAAGACGTCGGCCGCGCGACCGTCGTCGCCTTCGTGTGCATCTTGGCGCTGTACCTGATGATTTCCATCCTGTCCATGGGCGTTTTGACGCAGGAAGAGCTCGCCGAGCTCCCGAACCCGGCGCTCGCGGGCGTGCTCGAAGCCGTCGTGGGTCCGTGGGGCGCCATGCTCGTCAACGCCGGCGTCGCGCTTTCGCTGCTCGGATCCATGCTCGGCTACACGCTGCTTTCGTCCGAGAGCGCTTTCGAAGCCGCCGAGCAGGGCGTCCTGCCGGTCCAGTTCGCCAAGCACAACGACAAAGGTGCGCCGATCTTCACCGTCACGCTGACGTGCGGCATCGTCGAGCTCTTCCTGATCGCGACGATCTTCTCGGCATCCACCTACCAGTTCTTCTACAACGTCTCGTTGTCGCTGATCCTCATCCCGTACTTCTTCAGCGCGTTCTACTTCGTTTTCGTGACGTTCAAGAAAGACGGCATTGACGGCCTGAGCGCAGGGCGTATCAACTTCTACCGCGTGATCGCGATCATCGGCGCCATCTATTCGATCTTCCTGATCTATTCCGGCGGCCTTGCGTACTTCATGATCACGACGATCTTCATCGGTCCCGGTCTTGCGCTCTACATCCTGGGCGAGAAGCAGCGCAACGAGCCTATCCTGCCGAACGTGGGCGACAAGATCATGGCGGCCGTCATCGTGATCTTCTTCTTCATCAGCGTGTATTGCATCGCGACAGGGATCATCGTTCCCTAAGCGCAGGCATTCCACGAGCATTGCATGCCCGGGCCTCGATTCTGAGGCCCGGGCTTTTCTGTGCGTTCGAGGGTGGATGCTATCACGGCCACGTTCGTCGCCGACCTGTTTTCGGCTTGTTCTGCGCGTTCAGGGGCGGGGTGCGGCGTCCATCCGTTCGCTTCATGGATCCCCGGCTTCGAGGAACCGGTTCTTCCCGATCGTCGCTCCGTCCCGCTCGTTTTAGGGAATTCCTCGCGTGCGCAGCGAGAAACCGTGCGGGCTGATACCATAAAGGGGTTACGCGGCGCAATCACGGCATCTTAACGCACCACGCCATCAGGAGTTCTTACTATATGCCAACGAACAGGGATAACGTTATTTCCTTCGATGAAGCGCATGCGCGCCGCCGACGCTCGTCGCGCGCGGGCGCCCGTGCGCCGGAGACGCCGGCGTTCGACGATGGCGGGATCCCAGCCGATTTTTCCTCCGCGTACGAGGATGCGGGTGCGGGTTCTTCGCGTTCATCGGCGCGCTCATCCATCGCCGGCGCCGACGGCACCCCTCGTGCGGCGCTGTATTCCGGCAACGCTTCCTCCGACACCGAGACGAAGCGCCGCCGGCGCAGCAAGGAACGGGCGTCGCGCATGTTCGACAGGCAGTTCGGATCGGACGATGCGCCCGCATCGTCGTCTCGTGCGGCCCTCTATCGCGGCGAGCTCGGGCGTTCCCATCGCCGCGCGATAAGCGAGCTCGATGGGGATCCGTCGCGCGCGCGGGCCTCCTCGTCGCGCCTTGCCTCGCGCACCGCACGTCGAGACGGACCGCCGGCCCTGTTCATCGTCGCAGTCGTCGTCGGCGTCGTCGCGTTCGCCGGCCTGTTCCTGTATTCCCCGGCGAAGAGCCTCTATACGCAGGTCCGCGACGAGCAGCGGGCCGAAGCCGAGTACCAGGCCGTCGTCGAGCGCAACGAAGCCATGACCGACGATATCGAGGCGCTCAAGACCGACGAGGGCATCGAGGACGAAGCGCGCTCGCAGCTCGGATGGGTGTCGGAAGGCGAGGAGGCGGTCGTGGTCAAGGGGCTTGACGACAAGAAATCCGCCAACGCGAACGACGCCGTGCATTCCGCCGTCGTCTCGTCCGAGGTGAAGGCGCCGGCAACATGGTATTCGCCGTTGCTCGACAAGATGTTCGACTATCCGTACGGCCCTGACGAAGGCGCATCCGATACGGATGCGTCCTCCCCGTCATCCGGTTCGTAGGGCGCCGCATGCCCGCCATCGCGCAGCAAGACCGAGGAGCACGCATGAGAATCGCAGCCATCGATATCGGGACGGTCACGAGCCGGCTCTTCATTGCCGATGTGGATGCATCCGGCGTTCGTCCCGTCGAACGCATGAGCGTCATCACCAACCTCGGCGAGGGCGTCGATGCCACGGGCCGTCTGTCCTCAGAGGCGATCGATCGCACGATCGGCCGAATCGCGCAGTACCGTCGGAGAATCGACGCCTGCGGAGAAGAGGGCGTTCCGGTCGATCGGGTGGTGGCCGTCGCCACGAGCGCAAGCCGCGACGCCGAGAACTCCGCCGATTTCGCGGCGCGCCTCGAAGGCATCGGCATCACGTTGAGCGTCATCCCCGGCGAACGCGAAGCGGAGCTTTCGTTCCTCGGCGCCGCGAACGGGTATCGCGGGCGCAACGTCGCCGTGGTCGACATCGGCGGCGGATCGACGGAGGTCGTCTTCGGGCGTGCCGAAGGCGCTCCCGACCAGATGGTTCCACATGTGAACATCAGCGCGCGTCGCTCGTTCGACGTAGGCTGCCGCCGCATGGCCGAACGCTTCCTCGCGGACGATCCCCCTGCGCCGCGACAGATCGCGGACGCGCGTGGATGGGTGGAATCCGAGATGGCGGATTTCCTGCGCGCATCGCTGCGGGCCTGCCCGATCGACGAGCTCGTGGCCGTGGCGGGAACGCCGACGAGCGTCGTCGCGGTACGGGATCGTCTGGTGCCCTACGATCGGGAACGCGTGCATGGCGCAGTCGTGACCAGGGACGAATTGGAGAAGGTCTCGCGCGATATGTGCGCGCTCACGCTCGAGGCGCGCATGCGCGTTCCGGGCCTGCAGCCGCAGCGCGCCTCGGTCTTTCCCTCGGGGCTCGTGATTCTCTCCGCCGTGATGGATATGCTCGGTGCGCGCTCGTTCCGCGCAAGCGAAGCCGATCTGCTGCTCGGCATCGTCTTGGACGCCGCGCGCGGCCTTGGCGAGATTCGTGCAGACTTCCGCATGGCGTGAAAGGCACGGCCCTCCTTTGCTATCATGGCCTTTTGTCTGGCATGATGCATGCGGGAGCGTGGCGGAATCGGCATACGCAGAGGACTTAAAATCCTTCGCCTTCGGGATTGTGGGTTCGAGTCCCACCGCTCCTACCATATAGGGCGCATGCGCATCCGGACGACGGCTTCGGTTCGCGCTTCGTCTTGAGGAGATCTGGTTTTGAGTACGCCTTCTATGGAATCACATGCGGCACTGGTGGACGATCTGCTTGCCGGGGTCGTCAATCCTCCCGAGACGTTCGAGGAATACCTCTCTTCTTATGCGCAGGTCGTCGGCGACCTTGTGAACGACTTCATTCCGAGCGGCTCGCACGACGGCATGGACGACTACCTCTACGCCCCGCTGCTCGGCTACAGCCGAAACGGCGGCAAGCGCCATCGTCCGCTCATCTGCCTGGCCGCCTGCGTGGCGGTCGGCGGCGACGTGCGGCGCGCGGTCTCTTCCGCGGCCGCCATCGAGCACTTCCATACCGCCGCGCTCATCCACGACGACATCGCGGACGAGGCGACGCTGCGCCGCGGCGAGCCCTGCCTGCATCTCACGCAGGGCCTCGGTCTTGCCATCAATATGGGCGATCTCGGGCTTTCCCTGGTCAACGGCACCGTGGTGCGGGATCCTCTGCTGGAAGACGGCGTCAAGGTCCGCGTCATCGCCGAGCTTATCGAAATGACGCGTCGCACGATCGAAGGCCAGGCACTCGATCTGGGCTGGGCCCGCGACGAGCGCTACGACATCACGCCCGAGGATTACCTGGTCATGGCGACGCACAAGACCGCCCACTATTCAGGGGCCGTGCCGCTTGCCGTCGGCGCCATCGTCGGCGGGGGATCGGAAGCCGAGATCGAAGGCTTGCGCGCGTACGGCCTCGACACCGGCCTCGCATTCCAGATCCAAGACGACCTTCTCAATATCGAGGGCGATCCCGCCGTGGTCGGCAAGGACTTCTGCAGCGACATCACCGAGGGGAAGCGCACGCTCATGGTCGTGCATGCCCTGCAGAACTCTGCGGATCGCGGTCGGCTCGTCGACATCCTCTCGGCGAAGACGACCGATGCCGATACGCTGCGCGAGGCGGTCGCCATCATGCGCGCCAGCGGCTCGATCGACTACGCGCGCGCCTATGCCGAAGACCTGACGAACATCGCCAAGGATCGTCTGGTCGGCCTCATCGGTCCGAGCCCGGCCCGCTCCCTCCTGATTTCCATGGCCGACTACTTCGTGAACCGATTGAAATAACCGAGGATCGTCGGCGGGCGTCCTGCCCGCCGCACGCGAACGGGAGTGAACCTTCCATGCAGACCATTCATCGCCAGGACAACGACCAGGAATCCATCGCCTTGGGCGGCAGGCTCCTGTACTTGCGCACGCCCCAGTTCCAGGGCGAAGACGTCGAGGATCTCCAGACGGCTCTCGGCGCGCTCGGGTTCTCGTGCGGCGGCGTCGACGGGACCTTCGGCGCCTATACGGAAGGAGCGCTGCGCAAGTTCCAGGTGAACATGGGTCTCGTGTCCGACGGCATCGCAGGCGTGAAGACCTACGACACCCTCAAGCACCTGCATGGCGCCTGGGCCGACAAACCGACGCTCGAAACCAGTTCGTACATGGGATTCGCCCGTGCGGCCGACGTTCTCGAGCATCATGCGGTCTGCCTGTTCGGAACAGGTTCTTTCACGCGTAAGATCGCGTCGTACCTTTCGAACCTGGCGCTTGCCACCAATCCGCGTTCCAAGATGCTTTCCGCGGAGACGCTGCTCGTCGTCCCCGACGCATCCATGCTGCTCACGCATATCGTGCTCGAAGGAGAGGGCATGGAGGAAGGCGTTCCTCGCGTCAGCTGCGGCGATGCCGAATCGCTCGCCGTGCGCGTTTCGGGCGCCATCGACGTCGCGCGGAAGAAGGCCGAGGAAGGAGCGCCCCTGCGCATCGCCGTCGAGGTTTCCGTCCCCGATGCCGCCGAAGACTCGCCCGAGTTCGACAAATCCGCCCATCATCACGCAATAGCCCTGCTCGATGCCTTCTGCGTGGCATTTTCATAGCAAAGGCCCCGTTCATCGAGCGTGTACATCGTTATGAGGAAACTCGATGATAAATGGCGGGCGGCGGAATCCGTCGCGCATGCTTTTGATAGGCTGGACGAGTCGATACCTGCGCTTCCCGTACTGACGTGAAGGAGTCTTACGTGACGCAATTTTCTCGCCGGGCATTTCTCGGGGGTGCCGCCGCTTTCGGCGCCGCACTCGCCGCACCTCGCATCGCATTCGCCGACCCCACCTCAAGCGACGTTCAAGCTCAAGCCGACGCCGTGCGCGTGAAGCTTGACGACATGCAGTCGAAGCTCGAAGCCGCGTCCGATGATTACTACACCGCGCTTTCCCAGCATGACGCCGCCGAATCCAAGATGGAAGAGGCTCAGGACCGCATAGACGATAACAACGCCCGCATCGCCGACCTCCAGGATCGCCTGGGCGGCCGCGCGCGCAACATGTATCGCGACGGTCAGACCACGTTTCTGGATGTGGTGCTCGGGTCGGCCACGATCGATGATTTCGTCAAGAACTGGGATGCGCTCAAGGAAATGAACGCCCAGGACGCCGATCTGGTCGCCGAGACCAAGGCCCTGCGCAAAGCCAATGAAGCCGAGGAGAAGGAATACGCCGACCAGGCGACCCTCGCTCAGCAGAAGATGGACGAGGCCGACAGCATCCGTCTCGAAGCCGAGAAGCTCGTCGAGCAGTACCAGGCCGAGGTCGACTCCCTCGATGCCGAAGTCGCCGCGCTCGTGGAGCAGGAGCGCCAGGCTGCCGCCGAGGCCCAGGCCGCCCAGCTCGCCGCTTCGTTCACGCCTTCGTCGAACGAAGGCTCTTCATCCTCGACGACGTCGTCTTCCTCGTCTTCGCCATCCTCCCATTCATCCAACAACGCGAACGACGACTCCGACGACTCTTCGTCCAGCAAGCCGTCTTCTTCGCACTCGAACTCTTCGGGCGGCGGGTCTTCCCACCCCGAAGTCATCGACATCGCGGCGGGCTTCATCGGCGTGCCGTACGTGTGGGGCGGCACCACGCCGGCCGGTTTCGACTGCTCCGGCCTGACGAGCTACTGCTATGCGCAGATCGGCATCAACATCGGGCGCACCACGGGCGCCCAATACGGCACGGCGCATCAGGTTCTGCCTCTTTCCCAGGCCCTTCCGGGCGACGTGCTGTATAGCGGCAATCATGTGGGCATCTGCACCTCGGCCGGCGGCGGGGAATACATCCATGCCCCTCGTCCTGGCGAAAGCGTCTGCTACGCCAGCTGGAATCTCTTCTACTGCGCGCTGCGCTGGTAAGGCTTTCCGCATTCGTTTTTGCAGGGCAGGGTCGGCTTCGGCATCCGAGCGTCGTGACCCCGCTGCGTTCTCAGGGCTCCGCGTCCTCTTTTCCGCGTGGATGCCGATACGGACGGCGGCGTTGCGTGAAGGCGATTCGCCAAGGATCCATGCTCGTGCCGCATGCGATTTCCGATCTTCCGAACCCTGAGCTTCTTGCGAAGCTTCAGAGGCTGCAGTCCGTCTTTTCTGCGGGCATCGGGCGATTTGTCGCCTTTTTCTGTAAAAGGGCGTGCCGGAAATATTTTTTCGCGATGCGTGCAGAGGATTCCTCTTGTGTGCCGTGCAAGTTCGGTACGTGCGCTTTCTCAATATCTCGTGGCTTCATCGCCGGCGTCTCTTGCATATGGTGGGTGGCCCAACGCATGCGCCGCGCGTATGCGCGATGCAGAAAAAGAGGCGTGCCATCTGCATCTTTGAAAGGCGTCTCGGGATTTGGTATGCTCGACGGGCTTGGCGTCGCGTATCCGATGCCGGGCCTACATATTCGAAGGGACTCGTTATGAACACTCCAAACGCAGCATTGACGAGGCGGGCCTTCTTCGGCGGAGCGGCGGCGTTCGGCGTCGCGCTTGCGTTGCCGAAGGGCGCATATGCTGACGATCCTGCAACGTCCGACGTGAAGGCGCGCGCAAGCGCCGCGCGTGACAAGCTGAACGATATGACCGTCCGGCTGGGCAAGTCGTCCGATGCCTACAACCAGGCGCTCGAAGACTACGATGCGGCCGTTGCCAGCATGGACGACGCTCAGACGCGCATCGAGGAGAACGATGCGCGGATCGCGGATCTCCAGAGCCGCCTCGGCACGCGCGCCCGCAGCATGTATCGCGAAGGGCAGACCACCTTCCTCGATATCTTCCTGGGATCGTCGTCGTTCGACGACTTCGTCAGGAACTGGGACGCTCTGACCGATATGAACAGCCAGGACGCCGACATGGTCGCGCAGACGAAGGACCTGCGCGTCGACAACGAGATACAGAAGGAAACCTACGCCCAGGCCGCCGCCACGGCCGATCAGAAGCTTCAGGAGGCCGATGCCGAAAAGCAGAACGCCGAAGCCCTGATCAAGCAGTACCAGGCCGAGGTCGACTCTCTCGACTCCCAGGTGGCAGAACTGCTCGAACAGGAACAGCAGGCCGCCGCCGCGGAGGCCGCGAGCGCCGCGGCATCCGTGGGCGCATCGGCTCCTGCGGCATCGAGCGGCGGTTCTTCGGATTCCGGCTCCACATCCGGTTCGAGTTCGTCCTCATCGTCGAGCTCGTCGGATTCCGCCCCTGCGGCGCCTTCGCACTCCGATTCGGATTCCGATCCGGATGCAGGCTCGGATTCGGACTCGCGCCCCTCGGCTCCTTCGAGGCCTTCGAGCCCGTCTCATTCGCATTCGTCGGACTCGTCTTCGTCCCGTTCCTCCTCAGGCGGATCGAACTCCTACGGATCCGCGATCCTTGCAGCGGCGGAAAGCCAGCTCGGCGTTCCGTATGTCTACGGCGGCACCGAGCCGGGCGTGGGCCTCGACTGCTCCGGCCTGACGAGCTACTGCTGGCAAGAGGCGACGGGCAGGTGGATCGGGCGCACGACCGATGCCCAGTACGCGTCTGCCGACTGGATCGGTTCGCCGAGCCAGGCGCAGGTGGGCGACGTTCTGTACAAAGACGGCCACGTGGCGATCTGCGCGTCGGCCGGCGCGGGAAGCTACATCCACGCCCCGCTGCCGGGCAAGGTGGTGCAGTACTGCTCGGCATCCTGGTGGAACCCTTGGACCGCGGCCCTGCGCTGGAATTAAGAAGCCTTCGAGGGCGCCTTTCGGGGCGTCCTCGTCGTTTGCGGAGGTTTTCTAAAGCGACGTCGCCCTTCGGGGCTTTGTGGTAACATACCCCGTGCTGTTTGCGGGAAGTCGGGACGTGGCTCAGCTTGGTAGAGCGCTGCGTTCGGGACGCAGAGGCCGCAGGTTCAAATCCTGTCGTCCCGACCATGCTCTCGCATGCAATCGAGCGTTCATCCTTGTCGGTTGAGCGAAAACGCTTGGAGGAAGAATGAAAATTTTTGGCCTGGGAATGCCTGAGCTCCTCATCATCCTGGCGGTCGCACTCCTCATCTTCGGCCCCAAGAACCTTCCGAAGCTCGGCAGCGCCCTCGGTCGCACGGTGAAGAACCTGCGCGAAGGCATGGGCGGCGGCAAGCAGGAACTCGAGGAAGAGGTCGCCGAGGAAGAGAAGCCCGTTCGCAAGAAGAAGAAAAAGGCTTCCGGCTCCGAAGCCGCGGAAACCGACGGCGACTCGACGAGCGAAGAATAACGCTCGCAATGCAATTCGAGTGGGCATGCCGATTCGTCGGCATGCCTTTTTTGGTACCGGGCCTCGGCCCGCAGGATACGAATGGAAGCGCGGATCAACATGGCTAACGAAATCGTCCTTACTCCCGAAGGCAAGCAGAAGCTCGAAGAAGAGCTGCATTTCCTCGAAACCGAGAAGCGCGCGGAGGTCGGCGAGCGCATCCGCGTCGCCCGCGAGTTCGGCGACATCTCCGAGAACTCCGAATACGACGACGCCAAGAACGAGCAGGGCCTGATGGAAGCCCGCATCGCGCAGATCAACGACATTCTCTCCAACGCCGTTCTGGTCGAAGCCCCCAAGCGCTCCAACCGCGTGAACATCGGCAGCACGGTCACCGTGGACATGGGCGGCCGCGAGCGCGTCTTCACCATCGTCGGCGCGGCGGAAGCCGATGTCTCCTCGGGCAAGATTTCCAACGAAAGCCCCGTCGGCGCGGCTCTCCTGGGCGGCAAGAAGGGCGACCATTTCACGGCCGAAGGCCCCACGGGCCGCGTCATCGAAATGGATATCGTCAAGATCGAGCACTAAGCCCGTCGGCTGCATCGCCGATCGATCCTGCAGGTTTCCCATGACGCCGCATGCCCCTCATGCCGTTCGGCGTCGTGCTGGATGCGAGCGAAGGAATTCCAGATGACCGAAGTCAATCCCGACGTCGAGCGCGCCGAAATCGAAGACGATCCCATCGAGGTCCGCCGCAATAAACGAGCCGCCCTCATCGCTGCCGGCAAGAACCCGTACGGTTCCCGCTTCGAATACTCGCATCATGCGCGCGATCTCGAGGAGGCGTACGCCGATCTGGAGGACGGAGCGTCCACCGAAGACGTGGTGAAGGTCTCGGGCCGCATCATGGCGATTCGCAACCAGGGCAAGATCGCCTTCATCGTGATCCGCGACCTCACGGGCGACATCCAACTCTTCTGTCGCGTCAACATCTTGGGCGAAGAAGCATATGACGATGTGAAAGACCTCGATGTCGGCGATTGGGTCGGCGCCGAGGGCACCGTCATCCGCACGCGTCGGGGCCAGCTCTCCGTCGCGCCCACGTCGGTGCGCCTGCTTTCCAAAAGCCTGCGTCCGCTTCCCGAGAAGTTCCATGGCCTTTCCGACAAGGAAATCCGCTATCGCCAGCGCTATGTCGACCTGGTCATGAATCAGGATGTGCGCGATACCTTCGTGAAGCGGTTCGCCATCGTCTCGGCCATCCGCCGCTATATGGAGTCGCAGGGCTTCTTCGAAGTCGAGACGCCGATGCTCCAGCCGATCATGGGCGGCGCGAACGCCCGTCCCTTCGTCACGCATCACAATGCGCTGGATATGGATTTCTATCTGCGCATCGCCACCGAGCTTCCCCTGAAACGCCTGCTCGTCGGCGGATTGGAGCGCGTTTTCGAGATCGGGCGCATCTTCCGCAACGAAGGCATGGATCCCTATCACAATCCTGAGTTCACGACGATCGAAGCCTACCAGGCGTTTTCCGATCTCGAGGGCATGATGGACCTGACGCGCGGCATGATCCAGGCTGCAGCCCAGGCCGCCTGCGGCACGCTTCAGGTCGAATACCAGGGGCGGGCCATCGATCTGTCCGGCACCTGGACCACGCGCACGATGTGCGATCTTGCCAGCGAATACGCGGGCGAAGAGGTCGGCATGGACCGTTCGTGGGAAGACCTCGCGGCCATCGCGCGGCGCGGCGGCGCTTCCATCGAAGCATCGTGGGGCAAGGGCAAGCTCATTTCCGAGATCTTCGAGGCCTTCGTCGAAGACAAGCTCGTTCAGCCGACGTTCGTGACCGAGCATCCGCTCGAGATCTCGCCCCTTGCGAAGAAGCTTCCCGACAATCCCGAGTTCACCTATCGCTTCGAACTCTTCATCTGCGGCCATGAGTACGCGAACGCGTTCAACGAGCTCAATGACCCGATCGATCAGGAAGAGCGGTTCGCAGCCCAGATGGAGGCGAAAGCCGGCGGCGACGACGAGGCCATGGAATACGACAGCGACTACATCCGCGCGCTCGAATACGGCATGCCGCCCGCAGGCGGCGTGGGCGTGGGCATCGATCGTCTGGTCATGCTCCTGACCGATTCCGAGACCATCCGCGATGTGCTGCTGTTCCCGCACATGCGGCCCGAAGCCAAGTAGGCGCACGGGCGGTTCTTCTCCATAACGGCGCTTCTCCATGGCGCATTCGAAGGCGCGCAGATCGCATACGCGCGCCTTTCCGTCTACGGACCGTCATGCCTCGTGCGGCCGTGCGAGGCGGATCCGACGTTCGGCAACCGTACGGCAACGCCGTATTGCATGCTTGCATGCCATAAAATCTAAGTCGTATAGTGTTAGAAAATATGAAAAGCATGCGTGGAAGTCGTTGCAGAACCATGATAAAGGGCGCGCCTGCCGCCCCGATGCTTCGGGCCTGCATTAGACTGAAACGGAAAACTGGGGCTGCAGGGCATTCATATGCGGGGCATTCCGCAGCATGCAGCCGAACGGAAAGGTGAAGCACATGGCTTTCGAAAAGTTCACCGACAAGGCGCGCCATGTCCTGATTCTCGCTCAAGACGAGGCACGCGCCCTGGGTGCGGCCGAAGTAGGAAGCGAATTCCTTCTGCTCGGGCTCATCCAGGAGCCGGAGGGCATGGCGGCGCAGGCGCTCAGCCAAGTCGGTATCGTTTACGACAAGGCGCGCGCGGTCGCCGCGCGCAGGACCGAGGAATCCAAGAAGGATGCGGTCGAAGCGCCTGAGGGGCAGACGGGCAAGACGCGCCTGTCGTTCTCGTCCGCTGCGAAGCGCATCCTCGAAAACGCATTGCGCGAGGCCATGCAGATGGGCCAGACCTATATCTCCACCGAGCATCTGCTGCTCGGCATCTTGCGGGAAGACTCCTGCGGCGCGCTTCGCGTCCTCTCGGAGCTCGGCATCGAGGCGGATGCAGTCCGCTCCGCACTGAACGACCTGGTCGGCAAGCCCTCTCCGGTCGCACCCGGCATGCCGTTCTTCAGCGGCGCCGATCCCAAGGGCGACTCGAGCATGCTCGAGGAATTCGGCACCGATCTCACGAAGAAGGCGCGCCGCGGCACGCTCGATCCGGTCATCGGGCGCTCTGCCGAAATCGAGCGCGTGCTGCAGGTGCTTTCGCGTCGCCAGAAGAACAACCCGCTGCTCATCGGCGAGCCGGGCGTCGGCAAGACCGCCGTGGCCGAGGGCCTTGCGGAGCTCATCGCCGCGGGCCAGGTTCCCGACATCATCCGCAACAAGCGCGTCATCACGCTCGACGTGTCCGCACTCGTGGCCGGCAGCAAGTATCGCGGCGAATTCGAAGACCGCCTGAAGAAGGTCGTCAAGGAGGTCATCAAGGCCGGCGACGTCATCCTGTTCATCGACGAGATGCATACGATCATCGGCGCCGGCTCGGCCGAAGGTTCCATCGATGCGGCCGCCATCCTGAAGCCGCCGCTGTCTCGTGGGGAAATCCAGGTCATCGGCGCGACGACCACCGAGGAATATCGCAAGCACCTCGAAAAGGACACGGCGCTCGCGCGCCGCTTCCAGACCATCACGGTCGGCGAGCCGTCCGAGGAACAGGCCGTGCGCATCCTCGAGGGCCTGCGCGACCGCTATGAGGCGCATCACCATGTCCGGTACACCGACGAAGCCATCCAGTCGGCCGTCTCCATGTCGGTCCGCTACATCCAGGATCGCTTCCTGCCCGACAAGGCCATCGACGTGATGGACGAGGCCGGGGCGCGCGCCCGCATTCGCAACCGCGTGCTTCCTGAAGAGGTTCTCAAGCTCGATGACGAGCTGCGCCGCGTGCGCAACGACCGCGAGGACGCCGTCGCCAAGCAGGAATACGAAAAGGCCGCCAAGCTCCGCGACGAGGAGACGGTGCTGACCGCCAAGCGCGACGAGGCGCAGAAGAAGGCCGAGGAAGAAGCCGACGCCATCGTGTCCGAGATCGGCGAATCCGAAATCGCCGAGGTCGTGAGCCTTGCATCGGGCGTGCCCGTGCACGACCTCACCGAAGACGAGGCGAAAAAGCTTTTGCGCATGGAAGGCGTGCTCCACGAGCGCATCATCGGCCAGGAAGAAGCCGTCACGGCGCTCTCGAAGGCCATCCGCCGCAGCCGCAGCGGATTGAAGGATCCGCGCCGTCCCGCCGGATCGTTCATCTTCCTCGGGCCGTCGGGCGTCGGCAAGACCGAGCTTTCCAAAGCGCTCGCGGAGTTCCTGTTCAGCAGCGAAGAGGCGCTCATCTCGTTCGACATGTCCGAATACATGGAGAAGCACACGGTCAGCCGCCTGATCGGCTCGCCGCCGGGCTACGTCGGCTTCGACGAGGGCGGTCAGCTCACCAAGGCGGTGCGCCAGCATCCGTACTCGGTCGTGCTCTTCGACGAGATCGAGAAGGCGCATCCCGACGTCTTCAACATCCTGCTGCAGATTCTCGAGGAAGGTCGCCTGACCGACGCCCAGGGCCGTACGGTCGACTTCCGCAACGCGGTCATCATCATGACCTCGAACGTCGGCGCTCGCGACATCGTGGCTTCCGCGCCGCTCGGCTTCGCTCCCGACAATCAGGTCGGCCTGTCCGACAAGGAGATCAAGAGCCGCGTGATGAGCGAGCTCAAGAAGCTCTTCCGTCCCGAGTTCCTGAACCGTCTGGACGAGATCATCGTCTTCAAGAGCCTCACGAAGGATCAGATCGCCCGGATCGTCGAGCTCATGGTCGCCGATCTTCGCGACCGCCTGATCGAACAGAACATGACGATCAACCTGACCGAGGCCGCACGCGATCACATCGCTAAGGAAGGCACCGACACGGCCATGGGCGCCCGCCCGCTGCGCCGCGCCATCCAGCGCCTGCTCGAGGATCCGATCTCCGAGCAGATCCTCGAAGGAACCTGGGTCGACGGATCGGTCATCGACGTCGACTTCGACGGCGAGAAGCTCGTATTCACGCCGGGCGAGGGCGCGATCCCTGCTCCGCGCAAACGTGATAGTATTGCTCGCGAGGCGGAATCGTTGCTGCCGCAGTTCGACCTGAGCCATGCGGGCGTCGCGCCGTCGGCGGGCGGCTTGCAGGGCGGCGCTGCGGATTAAAGGATCATCGGCACGCCGCGACGGCCGCGTTCTCGGTCGGCGCGGCCGTCGTGCAAGATCGCATGCGATCGCGCTTCGCCTAAGGGACATGATGGTAAGGAGCAGATCGCAATGTCTGACGTTTTCCCAGGCGGGGTGCATGATCCCGTGCAACATCCGCAGATGCTCGTCGATCCTGCGGCCGACGATGCGGAATGGTCGTTCTCCCTGGCGTTTTCCGGATACGGCAAAGTAGGGAGGAAGGCCAAGGTCGCGGCCATCATCCTGGCGGGCGGCTCGGGCCAGCGGTTCGGGGCCGATGGCGGCAAGCAGATGGTCGGCATCGACGGCCATCCGATGCTGTCCTGGTCGCTTTCCGCATTCGATTTCGTGGAAGACATCGGGCTCATCGTGGTCGTCTGTCCGAAGGAGCGCATGGAGGAATACCGCACGCGCGCGATCGAGCCGTATCCCTTCGTCACGCCCATCGCGCTCGCCCCTGCGGGGGATTCCCGCCAGGAAAGCGCGTTCAACGGCCTGGAGGCGACGCCCGAGGAATTCGAGTTCGTCGCCATGCACGACGGCGCCCGTCCTCTCATCACCCCGGCATTGATCGAGCACACGATCAACACCCTCAAAGGCACCATCGACGCGGACGGCGCGATCGTCGCCACGCCCGCCATCGACACGCTCAAGGTCGTGCAGAACGGCGCGATCGTCGGCACGCCCGACCGCACGATGTTCTGGAACGCGCAGACGCCCCAGGTCTTCCGCGCCGGCGTCTATCGTCGCGCGCAGGCCGGCGCCTTGCGCGACGGCTTTCTCGGCACGGACGATTCGTCGCTGCTCGAGCGCATGGGCGGGAAGGTGCTCGTGGTCGAAGGCAAACGCGACAACATCAAGCTGACCGTGCCCGAGGATTACACGGTGCTTTCCGCCGTGGTTCAGGGAACGTCCCTACGTTAGGAGATGAGCAGCATGGAAACCACCAAGTCGGCATTCAGCATGAGGATCGGCATCGGCTACGACGTGCATGCCTTCGCCGAAGGCCGCAAGCTCGTCATCGGCGGCGTCGACATCCCGTACGAGCGCGGGCTCGCGGGGCATTCCGATGCCGACGTGCTTGCGCATGCCATCGCCGACGCCATTCTTTCGGCCGCTCGCGCCGGAGACATCGGCGAACTCTTCCCCGATACCGATCCGGCCTTCGCCGGGGCCGATTCCTTGGCCCTTCTTTCCCAGGCGGCGCATCGCGTCCATGAGCTCGGATTCGAGATCGTGGACGTCGACAGCGTCGTCGCCGCCCAGGCGCCGAAGCTGTCGCCCTATCGCGACCGGATGCGCGAGAACCTGGCATGGGCCTTGGGCGTCACCGCCGATGCCGTCGGCGTGAAGGCCACGACCACCGAGCATCTGGGATTCGAAGGACGGGGCGAGGGAATTTCCGCGCAGGCGGTCGCCCTGCTGGCGCGCGTCTAGCGCGAAGCCCTGCCGACCTGCGACCATTTTCTAGAATGATGGCGCGCGCGATTGTCGCGCGCCTTTTCTATCGTACGATATCCCGTGCCCACGACGCCGGTTTCTCCGCACGTCACGAGCCTTTGCGAGCGAAGGATGCCCATGATTCGACTTTACGATACGCAGAGCCATGCGAAACGCGACTTCCATCCCGTCGAGGAGGGGAAGATCCGCATGTACGTCTGCGGCCCGACGGTCTACAACTACATCCATATCGGCAACGCGCGCACCTTCATCAGCTTCGACGTCATCCGTCGCTATCTCATGTGGCGCGGGTTCGATGTGACGTTCGTCCAGAACGTCACCGACGTCGACGACAAGATCATCAAGAAGGCGAACGAAGAGGGGCGCAGCGCCGCGGAGGTGGCCGCCGAATACACCGAGGCATTCATCGCCGACATGCATGCGGCGGGCGTGCTGGATCCCGACATCCGTCCGCGCGCGACCGAGGAGATCGATGCGATGATCGACTTGGTCGGACGTCTCGTCGATGCGGGCCATGCCTATGAAGTCGAAGGCGACGTCTACTTCGGCGTGCGGTCGTTTCCCGCCTACGGCGCGCTGTCGAACCGCAATGTGGACGATCTCGAGGGCGGGCATCGCGAGCTGCGCGCCGACGGGCAGGGGCTCGAAGGGCGCAAGCGCGACGAGCTCGACTTCGCCGTCTGGAAGGCCGCGAAGCCGGGCGAGCCGAGCTGGGACAGCCCGTGGGGCAAGGGCCGTCCGGGCTGGCACATCGAATGCAGCGCCATGAGCCGCATGTATCTGGGTCTTCCGCTGGATATCCATGGGGGCGGCTCCGACCTGGTCTTCCCGCACCATGAAAACGAGATCGCCCAATCCGAAGCCGCGTACGGAGAGACGTTCTGCAACTACTGGATGCACGGCGGCATGCTGCAGATCAACCAGGAGAAGATGTCCAAGAGCCTGGGCAACTTCCTTTTGCTGCGCGACGTCCTGAAAACGACCGACGCGCGCGTCCTGCGCATGCTCATGCTGCAGACGCACTATCGCAGCCCGCTCGACTTCAACGACGAGCGTCTGGACGAGGCGGCGTCTTCGCTCGAGCGCGTGGAGAACTTCATCGACCGCATGGACTGGCTCGTGAAGCATCCCGTCGAAGGGGAGGGAATCGGCACGCAGGCGTTTTCCGTTCCTCTCCAGGCGCTGCGCGAAGGGTTCGTCGCCGCGATGGACGACGACTTCAACACCGCCGGCGCGCTCGGGGCGCTCTTCTCCTGCATCAACGATGTGAACGCCGCGCTCGGCACCGCGTCGCTCGGGCGGGGCGATATCGAAGCCGCCTCCGATGCGCGCGATGCGGTCGTCGAGCTCTTCGGCGTGTTCGGCATCGATGTGCCGGGACGTGCGACGGACGCGCAGGATGCCTATCCTGCCGAAGTCGTGGCGCTTGCGCGCGAGATCGCGTCGTTTGAGGGCGACGACGCGCAGGCCGCCGTCGAGGCCCTGCTCGAGACGCGCGCTCAGGCGCGCGCTTCCAAGATGTGGGCGGTCGCCGACGCGGTGCGCGACGGCATGGGCGCGCTCGGGTTCGTCATCGAAGACACGCCGCAGGGCGCTAAAGTCACGTACGAAGGAAACCGTTAAATGGTCGATTACATCGAAGGGAAGCGACCGGTCATCGAAGCGCTGCGCTCCGAGATGCCGATCCGTCGCGTGCTCATCGCCGACAACCTCAAGCGCGACGGCCAGGTCGCCGACATCCTGCGCAAGGCGCGCAAGTTCGACGTCGAGGTGGTTCCCGTTCCGCGCAAGGAGCTGGATGCGAAGAGCGAACGCGGAAGCCACCAGGGCGTCATGGCGGAGACCGGCCCGTATCGCTATGCAAGCCCGTCGGACATCCTGGACGAGGCGGAACGCCACGCGGTCGACCATGGCGGCGCGGCCCTCGTCGTGGTGCTCGACCATATCACCGATGCCGGCAATCTGGGCGCCATCGCACGCTCGGCCGAGGTCGTGGGCGCGAGCGGCATCATCATCCCGAACAAGCGCAGCGTCTCGGTGACGGCGGCCACGTACAAAAGCTCTGCCGGATCGATCAACCACCTGAAGATCGCCCAGGTCGCGAACCTGAATGCCGTGCTCGAGCGGTTGAAGAAGAACGGTTTCTGGGTGGCCGGCGCCTCCGAGCAGGCGCATCATACGGTCTGGAAGGCTCCTCTCTACGGAAAGATCGCGCTCGTCATGGGCAACGAGGGATCGGGCATCTCCCATCTGATGCAGGACAATTGCGATTTCCTCGTCAAGCTTCCCCAGGAAGGCAAGGTCGGCTCGCTCAATGTGGCGCAGGCTTCCACGGCGGTCATGTACGAATGGCTGCGCCAGTGCACGGCGCGCGCCGAAGAGGCCGCGGCCGGCGCGCCGGCGGGGCGGGCATAGGCGTCCATGGCACGCACGCGCCGCAAGCTGCTCATCATCGACGGATACAACGTCCTGCGTTCGGGGGAACGCTACCTGCATCTGCGCGATGCGGGGCCGAACCCCGATTTCGCCGACGATGCGTTCAACCGCGCACGCGAGGCGCTGATCAACGACGTGGTCATGTATGCGGGCGGGGATGCCGAGGCCGTCATCGTCTTCGACGGCAACCACGAGCCGCCGGGAGATGCGGGCGAGAAGGTCGCCGGGGTCCGCATCGTGTTTTCCACCGCAGGCAGCAGCGCCGACCGCGTCATCGAGAAGCTGAGCCGGGACGCGCGCGACCGCGGCATCGAGGTCATGGTGGTCACGAGCGACGCGACCGTCCAGAATACCGTCTTCGGGTTCGGGGTCGATCGCATGAGCGCGAACGGCTTCAGCCGAGCGGTCGCGCGCGACGAGCACGAGCGCTCCCTCGACGAAGCGCCGGGAATAGCCGTCAAGAACACCGTTGCCGAACGCCTGTCGCCGGGCATGGCCGAGAAACTCGCCGCCCTGCGCGACTCGCTGGGCGCTGCGGGCGGAGGCTCTCCGAGAGGAACCGCATGAACATCGAAGTCGTCGCCGTCGGCAAACTCAAGGAGCACTTCTGGGCGGATGCGTGCGCGGAATACATCAAGCGTCTGCGCGGATACTGCACGCTCGCTGTGCGAGAGGTCCCCGATCGCGACCCGCGGATCTGCGGGGGCGAAGAGGCGTCCCGCACGCTTGAGGGCAAGGGGATTCTGGATGCGCTGCCGTCGCGCGCGCACGTGATCCTTCTCGACATCCAGGGAAAAGCGCTTTCAAGCGAAGACATCGCGGCCCGCTTGGACGATCTCAAGCTCTCGGGCATAAGCGACGTCGCCTTCGTCATCGGAGGATCCGACGGCGTAAGCGCGGACGTGCGCGCCCGTGCGGACGAACGGGTGTCGTTCGGCCGCATCACGCTGCCGCACAACCTCGCGCGCGTGGTCGCGCTCGAACAGATCTACCGTGCCTTCAAGATCAGCAGGCACGAACCGTACCACAAGTAATCGCGGCTCCGTGCCGCATGTCGCGCGGCCTCGTCGGCCGCATCGGCGGCCAGGAGGCCGCCCTATCGAAAAGGAGAAGAAGGTGCCGTCGAAGAACACGCAGCCTCCTACGCTGTCATTCGAGGATGCGCAGCATATCTACCGGATCCTTACCAAGTCGTTCACGTTCGAGGAGGAATATCCGCTTGCGAATCTCGGGTGGTGCTTCGTGCGCGAAGGCATCGACAAGGAATCGTACGGTTTCATCAAGCTGCGCACGATGCTTGCCGAGCTCGAGTTCGTGACGCTTTCATCGCGCGAGATCAGCGGCGAGTTCCAGTCGACCTTCATCCTCCATGAGGCGCCTGGGTACGCACTCGATGCACCCGACGCTTCGGCGGAGCCCGATCGGGCCGATGCCGCGGATGCGGCCGACGGCGCTGCGGAGACTGGAAGCCCGCGCCCGGATGCGGCCGGCGGCGCCGGTTCGGAAGATGCCGACGGATCGGAAGCGTCGGACGATTCCGCAACCGATGCGCAGGATTCCGACGAAGCTCCTGCGACGGAAGCCGCTGCGAAGGCATCTTCCGAGACCGCCGCAGCCGAAGAGCCCGCGCCCAGCGTCGAGGCTCAGGCCGAGCCCGAGGCAGAACCGGCTGAAAAAGCCCCGAAGAAGCCCGCACGCGCACGTGCGACGCGTTCCCGCAAGAAGAAGGAAGAGCCGGCCGTCGACGAGGCCGAGGCGCCTTCGGCCTCGGCTGCATCCGCGTCCGATGCCGCATCCGCTTCAAGCGCCACGCCTGCGGATTCGGATGCCGAGGGGGCCGACGCGAAAAGCGCGCCTGCGGAAGAAGCGGAAAAGGACGCGTCCGATGAAACGTCCGCACCCGCCAAGCCCGCGCGCGCACGTGCGACCCGGACGACCAAGGCCGCCAAAACCACCAGGACGCGCAAGACGGCCAAGAAGGCCGAGGCCGAGAAGTCTGCCGCATCCGACGATGCGGAGGAGCGCGTGAATCCCGGCTCGGACGCAGCCTCGACGGCTGCGTCCGACGGCGCGGCGGCACCCGTCGCCGATGCCGTCGCCGAAGTTGCGTCCGAAAGCGAAGCGGCTTCTGCCGCGGCTGCCGATGCTGCTGCCGAGCCTGAGTCTGCGCCGGCGAAGAAGACGCGGCGCACCACGCGCAGGAAGGCCGCTCCGAAGGCGAAGGTCGCCGATGCCGAGCCGGCCGAAGCGGCAGAGGCCGCACCTTCGTCGGTCGATGCTCCCGCCTCCGACACGGAGGCGATCGATACGGAAGCCGAGGCCGAGAAGAAGCCCGCGCGCACCCGCACGACGCGTCGCCGCACCTCCACGAAGATGAAGACCGGGACGGAATCGGACGATGCCGCCGACGGGGCCGAAGGCGCCTCTGCGTCCGAAGCGGCCGCACCCTCGTCCGAGAAGAGCGTCGCCTCGCCCGAGGCGCCCGGGGCACCCGTCGCGTCTGGCAAGAGCGCGTCTGCACCTGCGGAAACCGTCGAGGCGCCTGCGTCCGATGCGTCCGCGTCTTCCGAATCCGCGCCCGAATCGGCATCTGAGGCAACGCCTGAAGCAGCGTCCGCTCCGTCCTCTTCGCGCCGCGGCAGGCGCGGCGGCCGCGGCCGGGGCCGGGGTCGCGGCGATGCGGAGCGGAAAGAGGATGCTTCCGCCGATCAGGGCGCCGAAACATCCGATCAGTCGGGAGATGCCAAGCCCGCTGCAGGAAGGACGGCTTCGCGATCGCGCGGACGCCAGCAGAAATCCGTGGCGGCATCCGATGTGCTGCGCTCCACGATCAGGCGCAATCGCCGCTACGCACCCGCACGCGTGTTCGAACGTTTCGCGTATCTGGGGCACTGGAAGGATTTCCTGAAGAGCCTCGCGGCCATCGCGCTTCCGGAGCCATGGGACTTCAACGGCGATGCCGACGCCGCTCCGCGCCGATACACCATCCTGAGCAACTACATCCGCTACACGTTCTATCGCCTGACGCTCGAGGACAAGATCGGCTATTCGTCCGACGAGACGTTCTGCGCGTTCAACACCGGGCTCGTGGATACCCATTACGACGACATCTATGCCTGCTTCGAGCGCAACGAGAAGACCGAGGCCTTCCAGCCCTGGTCGTTCACGAGCTTCTGCACGGCGGGCACGGGACGCTACGGCAAGCAGCTCGTGCGCGAGCTCAACCCGCTTCCGCAGCCGGCGAGCTACCTGTCGCGCAAGGAAGACCTGCTGTTCGATCTCGACCGCCAGATCGTGTGCGACATCGAGCATATCGTCATCGACAACATCCATCGCCTGCCGCTCGAATTCCTGCGCGACGAGCTCGCCTCGTCGAAAGAATGCATGGCGGTGCTCGCCGATATCGAATCGGCCCCGGACGCAGAGGCGGAAGCCGAGGCGTATGACAGTCTGCGCACCATCATTTCCACGAAGTCGCGCTTGTTCAGCCGCTTGAGCAATAGCGTGAACGCTGCGATCGACATCGCGCGCCGCCAGGTGCGCTGGAACTACAAGACGGCTGTGCCTGCGTACTATCCGCGGACCAACAACATGAACCTGCTGCTGCCGTTGAACCTGACCGAAGACAACATCCCCGACGTCGCGCTCGTGGTCGAACTGCAGAAATCGGGTAACTACCAAGGGCAGACGATCATCACGATGGTGCAGGCCTATCGCGACGCGCGTCTGGTGTGCCGCCCGTACATCGACTGGCTGTCGCCGGCGACGATCGTCGACGAGATGGATGATGACGACGATGACGACGGGCAGGATCCCGAGGGCGAGACCGAAGCCTGAGTCGGATGAGCCTTGCCCGCGTGCATGGCGCAGCGTGCTTTGGGCAGCCAGGCGTGCATCGGGCCTCGCCGCGCGCCCGTATGCGTGGGTGCATGGCGGAAGGATCTGCACGGCGCCGTCGAACGACGAGGAAGGAACCACCATGAAGATCGATATGGCCGAGGTCGAAGACCTGCTGGGAGAAGATCCCCATATGCTGCTCGTCGACGTGCGCACGCGTGCGGAATTCGATGAGGGGCACATTCCCGGAGCGGGGAACATGGCCGTGGACGACATCTGCGACTGCCTGTACGACGAAGCGATCGCCGAACGCGGGCTCGATGGGATCGCGCACGCGCGGGGCATGGAGCTGTCCGACGACGCATCGGTGATCGTGCTGTATTGCCGAAGCGGCCAGCGCAGCGCGCGTGCCGTCGAGCATATGGAGGCGCTCGGATACATGAACGTGTACGACGCCGGCGGCATCGGCGGCTGGCACGGCGAAGTGGTGACGAGCGCTCAGGAACGGGCCGAGAAGCTTCTCGAAGCGGATAAGGCGGCCGTCGCAGCAGCTCGGAAGACCGGACATGCGCGAGGGCATGGCCATGATCGCGCCTGCAGCTGCGGGCACGATCATGCCGAGGACTGAACCCGTTCTCGGTATGATCGGATTCCCCCGTTCTCTGGCGGTCTGAGAACGTCCTGTTCAGATGACTAATGAAAAATTAAGTATTTACGCAAGCGCCTGCTTTGGTTCGTTTCGAGGTAGGCGCTTCCCTCTGTCTTGGACATAGAATCCGCAGTAGAGAGTTCCATATCGAGAGAGAGGGAAGAGGGAGACATGGCGGATTACTTTGGAACCGATACGGTCGTATCCGAACTGCGTGAAGACGGACTTCTCGTCATTCGCATCAATCGTCCCGACGTCGCGAACGCCTTGAACGGCGAGACTTCCGCGGCGATGGAGAACATCATGAACCATGCCGAGGCCGACAAGGCGGTTCGCGCCATCGTGGTCACGGGCACCGGCAAGGTGTTCTGCGCGGGCGAAGACCTCGGCGAGCTTTCTGCGGGCGGGGAATGCCAGACCGTGACCGAGCACGGCTTCGGCGGTCTGACGGCGCGTCTGTGCTCCAAGCCCGTCATCTGCGCCATGAACGGCTCCGCGGCCGGAGGCGGTCTCGAGATCGCCCTTTCGTGCGATATGGTCGTCGCATCCGAACGCGCGAAGATGGGATTCACCGAGGTGGGCCTGGGCATCATCGCCTCGACGGGCGGCCTCGTCCGCATGGCGCGCGACGTGAACCGCAAGGATTGCATGGAGCTTCTGCTCACCGGTCGCCGCATCAAGGCCGACCAGGCGAAGGCGCTCGGCATGATCAACTACGTCGTTCCTCCCGAGGAGGTGCTCGACAAGGCGATCGAGCTCGCGGAGGAATGCCTCAAGAACGCGCCGCTCGCCCTCAAATGGACCAAGTACGTCGTGCATGCCGCCGACCAGATGTCCGAGGAGGACGCGATGCGCTACAGCGACGCCGCGTACCGGTTCCTCGAGAAGACCGAAGACGGCATCGAGGGGCCGAAGGCGTTCGTCGAGAAACGCGATCCCGTCTGGGTCGGCCGCTAGGCTTCGATCGGCGCATACGAAAGCCCATCGAAAGGAGGGGTGCGCAGGGCGCGCATCCCTCCTTTTTTCGTGTGTCCCTTCATCCGATGGCGATCGAAGAGGGCGACGGCCGGATTCGTCGTGCGCATATGCGGCGCAAGGAATCTAGGCACGGAATGCGCGAACGGGGGTTTTCGCGATGCGAGCTCGGCACGGCGGCCTCGATGCGGGCGTCCCTTCGACGCGCGGCCTTGCGGGCGGCACGAGCCTTCCTTCTGGCGCGACCCGCGATCAGGCCTCCCGTTCGGGCGCAACCTGCGATCAGGTTTCTCGTTCTGTCGCGACCCGCGGCCCTCCTACGAGGGAAACGGCCAGTAGTCGGGAAGCGTGTCGATCGCGGCCCTGTCCGTCGGCGCTGTTTCTCCGGCGGGCACTTTGCGCTTGGTGACGTAGTCGATGAGATCGGACCGCTTGTGGATCTGGGTCTTCGCGTAGATGTGCTGGATATGGGTCTGCGCGGTGTAGCTGGAGATGAAGAGCTGCTTGCCGATCGCTTCGGCCGTGTATCCGCGCACGACGTACGAAAGGACGTCTTTTTCGCGCGAGGACAGGCCGAACTCCTTCGCGACGGCTTCGATCTGCAGGTCGAGCTCGGCAAGGGAGTCGATGGGGGCGGTCAGCGCGGCGATCGCGTATTCGCGGCGCACGAGCGGGATGATGAGCACGACGAGGATGATCATGAACGCCATGGTCACCGGGGTGAGCAGCAGCTTCTCAAGGGCGGCGTTGTGCTCGAAGACGACGGCGATGCCGTTGCCGACGAGTATGCCGGCGCGTGCGAAGCCGCCGGAGAAGCCGAATGCCGTCGCGGGGCTGATATACCCGTTCGACGAGAGGACGCCGATGTACATGAGGAGCAGGATCTCGCAGATGAGGGATATGGTCAGCGCCGTAAGGAAGGCGGGAAGATACAAGGCGACGTCGTTCGCGGCATAGAGGATGACGGCTATGGTCGCGAATGCGAGCATCCAGGGGAACAGACGATAGATGTCGAATTTCCGGGACAGCTTCCCGAATGCGCCTATCACGCCTAAGACGGTGCCTCCGACCAAGGCGCCGACCGTGAACGTCGAATCTCCGAACGCCAGGTCGGGCACGGGGATGATGGCGACCACGAAGTAGCATGCAGCGCATGCGCTGATGCAGATTCCTCCGACGACCAGGGCGTTTCTGAATCCTTTGCTCCGTTCGTTCTGGGGGAGCGGCTTGGGGTAGTCGAGGCACGTCGCGCTCGTGCGAATGCGGATCAGACACCAGCTCGACATGATGGGCAGCAGCGCGACGAACGCGTCGCCTGCCAGCGTCGGCAGGACGATGGTCGCCGCGAGGGAGAAGAGCACGACGGCGCTCACGGTCAGCGCGACCTGTCCGATATGATATGACGCCTTGATCGTCGCGTACCATTCGCCCCATTGGATCCAGAGCAGCGCGTTGAAAATGCCGAGCGCGATAGGCAAGGCGATGGTCATGACCGGGTTTTCCGTGGTCGAGATGCCGAGGCAGAGCGCGAGCCCTCCCAGGGAAAGGACCGCAGGCGTCACGTAGAGCAGAGGCTTCACGTCCGAGAGGTGCCGTTCGCTGCGCAGAAGCAGGGGCGTGACGAACAGGGCAAGGGTCGAAGAGGCGAGCATGACGAGCCAGGCCACCGTGACCTGCCACGCGAGCAGCTCAACGTTCAGATATGCGTTCGGGACGAACCATATGCAGTGAAACCATGCGATGATGAGCGATATTCCCACGTAGAGCGTGATGGCCGGCTTGCGCTTCTTCGCGGCGGCCTTATCCGTCAGGACGCAGGAATCCTGCGCGGCCCCCTCGTGCGATTTTCTGGATTTCATCTGATGGTCGGCCATAGCGACTGCCAATCCCTTCTTCGCGTTCCCCTATGCATCGGAGGTTCAGAGGCAGGCCGCGTCGAATTATGGAGCCGCGCCTCGTGACGGATGGGATATGAGATTCATCGAGCTTGGTGCTGACGGGTTCATTAGATTAAACCACCCCGGCGACGTTCTGTCATCGGGAAACGGGAAAGGAGAATGCGCCTTTCCTTCGCACGGGGCTTTCAACGGATCGGCTTTCGTCAGCCGATGCGCTCGATGCCGGCATGCACCGTGCGGCGCAGCGCTTCTCGCGCAGCCGTTCCTCCTCCGACGGAAGAGGAACGGCTGCGCGTCCCGAGGATTGCGAAAGGTTCGATCCGTTCGGTCCTTCACGGCGGCACGGACGTTCGGGTTGCGTTTCGGCTTTGAGGCCCGGATCGAAAATCGCATCACCATACACAATATATTGACGTATGAAATGAAAAGCACATCATCTTGCGTACTAGAAAACTAAGTAATCGGCCATTACTCGTTTTCGAGCGATGCTTCATGAATCCTCCATGTGGAGAATCTCCATAAAACGACGCCGGAAGGACGGCAATGGATGGACGTTCTTCCGTGGCGCGTCGTGAAGGGGACCTCACGCGGCGAAGGGAGGCGAGAGAGGCGGCGGTCCCGTCCTGCGAGCGCATCTCCCCTATTCCTTTACGGTGACGGGCCTATAAGGAATCGGGGAGCTGCAGGGTTGGATGCATTGCATACTCGAAGAAGGGAAGGCTCATGCTGCTTGCAAAGAGCAAGGGTGAAGTCACCTACAAAGATATCTCCGGACTTCACAAGTGGTTCCTGATCATTCTGATCTCGATGGGTTCATCGGTCGTATACACGCCGATGTATCTGAAGAACATTTTCTACGATCCCCTGATGCAGGCCATCGGATGCAGCAATGCCGACTTGGGCATGATGGTTTCCATGTACGGCATCGCGGCGGTCGTCTGCTACCTGCCTTCGGGCATCGTCGCCGACAAGTTCCGCATGCGCACGCTTGCGACCGTCGGCTTCGTCGGGACGGCGGCTCTCACGTTCGTCTACGCCGCGCTTCCGTCCCTCGTCGTCTGCTACATCATCTTCCTCGGCATGGGAGTCACCTCGATTCTCATCTGGTGGGGCACCCGCTACAAGGTCATCCGCCTGTGCTGCGAGGAAAACGAATACTCTCAGAAGATCGGCATCAGCTATTCGATCTACGGCCTGGCGGGATTGGTCGTCGGCCTCGTCAACACCGCGATCGTCGCATCGTTTGCCGACGCCGTCACGGGCGTGCGCGTCATGATCGTCTTCCTCGGCGCGATCCTGCTCATCATGGGCGTCCTGTCCTATATCCTGATTCCCGACTTCAAGGGTGAGATCAGCCAGAACTCCGGTCTCTTCGATCTCAAGGATGCCGTCGAGGCGTTCAAGTGGCCCGGCGTCATCTGGGCGGCGCTCACGATGTTCTTCGTGTATTCCGTCTATCAGGGCGCGACGTACACCACGCCCTACATGACGCAGGCCTTCGGCGCGGACGACACCCTCGTCAACGTTATCGGCCTCATCCGCACCTACGGAATCGGCCTGCTCGCCGGTCCGGTCGTCGGCTGGCTTGCGACGAAGATCAAGAGCGCTTCCAAGGCCATGGTCATCTGCTTCCTGCTCTCCATCGGCCTGCTCATCGGCTTCATCATCATGCCGACCACTGCCGGCGTGGCCGTCGTCGCCTCCATGGTCGTCCTATTCGGCTTCACGACCTACGGCGCCTTCTCCATCGGTTCTTCCCCGCTGTCCGAGATCAAGATGCCGATGCGCATCTTCGGTACGGCCACCGGCCTGCTGTCCGTCATCGGCTTCATGCCGGACATGTTCATCCACGCTTGGTACGGCTCGATGATCGATGCGAAAGGCCTCGATGCCTATCCGCAGATCTTCGGGATCGAAACCGCTCTCGCCGTGATCGGGATCTTCTGTCTGGCCATGCTTCTCCGCACCGTGAAGAAGCATTCCCAGCAGATCGAAACCGAAGGCACCGAATAACCGGCATCACGTCCGCGTCGGCCGCCTCGAACCTTCGACGGCCGACGCGCATCCGAGACGGAGAGGAGATCTTATGGACAACAAGCTCGATGTCATGCCTCTCATGACGGATCAGATGAAGGCCGTCGTGCGCAAACAGAAAGAGCTCGTGGAGGATGCATTCGCGACGGATGTCGGATACGACGAGATGCGTGCGAACTACATCAAGGAGCGCCGTTTCTGGAACGAAGGCGGCCCCGTGATGTCCTCTACCGAAGAGATGGCCCTCGAAGGCCCGGCAGGCCCGTTCCGCGTGCGTCTGTATCGTCCGACCGCATCGGTCGAGGCGCGCCCTGCGATCGTCTACATCCATGGGGGCGGGTTCGTCGTGGGAAACTGCGATACCCACGACCGCGTCTGCCGGCTGATCGCCGCAGGGACGGATGCCGTCGTCGCGAGCGTCGACTACCATCTGTCTCCCGAATCGAAGTTCCCGACGAATATCCGGGAATGCGCGCTGGCGGCGCGGCACATCCATGAGCATGGTGCCGAGCTCGGCATAGACGGCGACGATATCTCGCTTGCCGGCGACTCGGGCGGCGCGGTGCTTTCCATGGCGACCAACCTATGGCTTCGCGACGAGGTGGGCGATAACGCGTACGTGAAGGCCCTGCTGCTCTACTACGGCTACTACGGCCTGCGCGATTCGTGCTCCCGCCGCCTCTTCGGATCCTCCATCGACGGTCTGAGCAAGGAAGATCTGGCGTATTACGATTCGTGCTGGATAGGCGACCTGACGGATGAGGCGCTGGGCAGCCCGTACTACGACATGCTTTCGAACGATCTCAAGACGTCCATGCCGGGCTGCTACATCGCGTCAGCCGGGCTCGATCCTCTGCGCGACGACAGCGCATGCCTGCATGCGATCCTCGACGAGATGGGCGTTCCCAACGTCTATGAGAATTTCGAAGGCGTCCTGCATGCCTACATCCATCACACGCGCATGCTCGACGAAGCCAACGTCTGCATCGAGCACAGCGTCGATTTTTGGAAACGGCGACACGAGTTCGCTTAGCAAGAAGGCCGGCAGCGGGCCTTACGGCCCGCAGGCGCCGGCTCATCCGACGACGCGCCGCAACGCGCGCCCCCCGATACTAGAGGAGGACCTCCATGGACTTCAGTTTGACCGATGAGCAGGAGTTGATCGTCGAGAGCTATCGCGACCTCATGGAAAGCGAGAATTGGGAGACGTATTTCCACGAGTGCGACGAGAATCACACGTATCCCCTGCGATGGACGAAGGCGCTCTGCGACCTCGGGTTCGACAGGATCCTTCTTCCGGAGGAGCACGGCGGGCTCGGACTCGAGGACCCCAACGTCACGCTCATGGCCATCTACGAGGAGCTCGGCCGCTACGGCGCCCCGACCTACGTGCTCTATGAGCTCACCGGCTTCACGACCATCCTGCGCGAGGGCACGCCTGAGCAGATCGACGCCATCCTCAGCTCCCTGGGCTCAGGCGAGCAGATCTTCAACTCCGCCTGCACCGAGCCCGGCGCGGGTTCCGATGTCGGCGGCCTGACCACGACCTACACACGCCGCAATGGGAAGATCTACCTCAACGGCACCAAGACGTTCATCACGTCGTCCAAGGGCGTCAAGTATCTGATCATCATGTGCCGCGATGCCGATAACCCCGATGTCATCAGCGAATTCTTCGTCGATATGTCCAAGCCCGGCATCGAGCTGTCCCCGCTGCCCAAGCTCGGCCTTCGCATGGATTCCTGCTGCGAGGTCTATCTCAACGATGTGGAAATGGAGGAGAAGGACTTCTTCGGCACGGAAGGCAACGGCTTCAACCGCGGCATCGCCGACTTCAATTTCGAACGCTGGCTTGTCGGCGCCTGCGATTACGGTACGGCGATCTGCGCGTTCGAAGATGCCGCGAAGCACGCCTGGCAGCGTATCGCGTTCGGCAAGCCCATCGCCCGCTTCCAGCTCAACACGCTGAAGTTCTGCACCATGAAGATCAAGCTCGACGCCATGAAGCACATGCTGTACGAGGCGGCCTGGAACGCCGACAGGAACGCGGGGAACTACGACGCTGGCGCGGCCGCGGCATGCAAGTACTACTGCGCGAACGCATCCTTCGAGGTCGTCGACGATGCGATGCAGATCATGGGCGGCATCGCGGTCGCGAGCGAGCATCGGGTCAACCGCATCTGGCGCGACCTGCGCGTCGATCGCGTATCCGGCGGCACCGACGAGATGATGATCCTCACCGCGGGCAAGGCGGCCATCAAGCCGTTCCGCCCGTAGGCCCGCACGTCCATCGAGCGATTCGGGAAGAGCGCGGAGCGCGACCGCCGAGGCCTCGCCGATGCGCGCGACGACGGCACGTCGCGCTCCGCCTTCATACGAGTAAGGAGACCACACCATGACACTTCCAACCGAGAAGCCTTCGTTCGGCGTCCTTGATGGCGTGAAAGTCGTGTACGCAGCCGTCGAAGAAGCCGTTCCGCGCGCGTGCGACCTCATGGCCGACTGGGGCGCCGACGTCGTCTGGCTCGAGAACACCGGCGCCGGCGACACCGTGCGCGACACGAAATGGGTCAAGCAGGCCGAGCGCCGCAACCAGCGTTCCGTTTCGATGAACTACTTCAGCGATGAGGGCAAGGAGATCATCCGCAGGCTCGTCGCCGACGCCGATATCTTCATCGAGGCGTCGAAGGGCGGCACGTGGGCGCGCAAGGGCATTACCGATGAATTCCTGTGGGAGGCGAATCCCAAGCTCGTGATCGCCCATGTGTCCGGCTTCGGCCAGACCGGCGATCCGGGCATGGTCAAGCGCGCCGCCTACGACCTGACGGTCATGGCGTATTCGGGCTACATGAGCCAGAACGGCACGCCCGAGCAGCCGATGAATCCCGGTCCGTACACGGGAGACTACATCAATTCGCTCATGCTGCTCAGCGCCACGCTTGCGGCGCTGCGCAAGGCCGACCGCACCGGGCAGGGGGAGAGCATCGATTTCGCGATGTACGAGACGTTGCTCACCATGGGCCAGTATTACCTGGTCGATTACTTGAACGAAGGAATCGTCTGGCCGCGCCCCGGTGCCCGCAACCAGAATCTCTGCGGCATCGGCGAATACGCCTGCGCAGACGGCTTCATCGGGCTGTGCCTGTACGGCGTCAGCCAGAACAAGTACCTGCTCGAGACCATCGGGCTCGGCCATCTCTGGGGGACCGAGGACATTCCTGAAGACTGTTCCGCCCTGTGGCTCTCGAACCCGCATGCGTCCGAGATCGAGGCGCGCCTCGACGCCTACTGCCTCGCGCACAGCAAGTTCGACATCGAGCGCGATTTCTCCGAGCATCGCATCGCCGCCCAGGTCGTGAAGGAATTCCCCGATCTGGTCGAGGAAGAGCACATGAAGCTGCGCGAGAACTGGCTCGAATGGGAGATGGAAGACGGCGGCACGTTCAAGGGCCTGAACGTCTTCCCGAAGTTCCAGCAGACGCCCGGCCAGGTCTGGCGTCCGCTGCCTTCCCTGGGTGCGGACACGGCCGACGTCCTTGCGAAGATCGGCTATACGCCCGAGCAGATCGCAGACCTCGAGGCCGCAGGGATCGTGAAGACCGCGTAGCGCGCCTTTCCGCGGGTCGGCCCGTGCGCGGCCGGCCCGCATACGTCATGGCCGCGATCGACAAAGGGGGCGATAAGGCGTCATGCGTCTGTCCGACAGAGAGACATTGCGTACCTGGTGGACAGGGCTCGTCGAGCGCTGCGGCGATCGGTGCTTCCTGCGTTTCCAGGCATGCGACGCTTCGACGAGGTCGTTCACGTATGCCGAGTTCTACGCGTACGTGAGGCGTATGGCAAACTTCCTCATCGAAGACGGGGTGCGGCCGGGAGAGAACATAGCGGTGCAGCTGTACAACTCTCCGGAGTCGATCGCCGCCCTTTTCGCCATCACCGAGGCAGGCGCGGTTTCAGTGCCGTTGAATATCCAGCATAAGCTGGATGAATGCGTGCGCGTTATCGAACGCTGCAACATAGGGCGCATCATCACGGACCCTGATTTCCAGGAATACTACGATGGGCGCGAAGGATCGTATGCCATGCCCCGTCTGTACGTGAGCCACGCGTCGGACGGAACGCTTTCGCCCGGATCGATCGACTTCGATGCCGCGGTCGCGCGGCAATCGGACGTGCTGTCGGAAGTCAGGCCCCAGGCAAGCGGCGACGTCGTCGAGATCATGTTCACGTCGGGGACGACCTCGGCGCCGAAAGGCGTGGAGGTGACCCATGCCAATTTCGTGCTGAGCGGGCAGTACGGATGCTGGCAGCATGCCATGCGGCCAGACGACGTCTTCTTGACGACGATGCCGGCGTTCCATTCGAACTTCCAGCTCGCCGCCCTGACGCCCGTGCTCGCGGCAGGAGCGACCCTCGTCTTCGTGGCCAAATACAGCGCGCGAAGGTTCTGGTCCCAGGTGGTAAGCCATGGCGCCACGCTCACCCAGATGGTGTCCATGATGGTGAAGACCACGCTGATGCAGCCGGTCGATGCGCACGAGCGCGACCATCGCCTGAGAAGCGTCCAGTACTACCTTCCTTTGAGCGAAGAGGAGAAGGATCGCTTCGAGGATCGGTTCCGCGCGCGTCTTCAGAACTGCTACGGGCTGACCGAATCCATCTGCTGGGTGGCGACGGAGCCTCCTTTCGAGCGGGGGCCGTGGCCTTCGGTCGGGCGCGTCGGCATCGGATACGCCGTCGAGGTGAGGCGCGCCGACGGCTCATGCGCCTCTTCCGGCGAAGAAGGGGAGATCTGTATCCAAGGCGTTCCCGGAACGACGCTTATGAAAGGGTACTATCAGGATGCGGCCGCGACCGCGCAGGCGCTAGACGGCGACGGATGGCTCCATACCGGCGACGTGGGCGTCTTCGATGAGCGCGGATGGCTCTTCTTCGTCGACCGCGATTCGAACATGATCAAGCGGGCGGGCGAGAACATATCCGCCGCCGAAGTAGAGCATGCGATCATGGAAATGCCCCAGGTGAAGGAAGCTGCCGTCATCGGCGTCGCGGATCCTGTGCGTGACGAGGCCGTGAAGGCGTTCGTGGCGCTGGAAGCCGGCGCGCACGTCTCGGCCGACGAGATCCGGTCGTTCTGCGCGCAGCGTCTCGCGGATTACAAGGTTCCGGGCTTCGTCGCCTTCGTCGATGCCCTTCCGAAGACGAGCGTGGGGAAGGTCGCCAAGAAGCTCTTGCGCGAAGAATAGGTCTTTTCGCATCGATGGGTCAGCGCGTTTCGCTTCACGGCAGGCGCTGCGGTTTTGCATCGGAAGGAGAGGCGTTTCCCGGCGCGCCGCGTTCGCGCCGAATCCGACAAGGAGTGATGCGTTCATGAGCGATATCAAAGGCAAAACCAAGGTCGTGAGTCCGCCGGATTCGTCCGACCGTTCCGACCCCTCCATCGTCATCGACGATGTTCCCATGACTCCGTTTTTACGCCGCGTCTCGATCTTCTCAAGCGGAGGGTCGTTTCTGGACGGATACGTCCTTTCGCTGATAGGCGTGGCATTGACGCAGATCAAACCCATGTTCGATCTGACGCCGTTCGAGAGCGGAGCCGTCGGAGCCTCGGTCATGCTGGGCATTCTTTTCGGAACGATATTCGGCGGGTATCTGACCGATGCCATCGGACGCAAGCGCATGTTCACGCTCGACGTGATCGCCATCGGGGTCTTCTCGGTCCTAAGCGTCTTCGCGACGACCCCTGCCCTGCTCATAGCCGCCCGTTTCGCCGTCGGCCTCTTCGTCGGAGCGGACTATCCGATCGCCACGTCGCTTATCGCGGAATACACGCCGCGCAAGCACCGGGCGATTTCCATGGGGGCCGTTTCCGCGGCCTGGTACCTCGGCGCCACGGTGGCGGCGTTCGTCGGATACGCCCTGTACTCCGTCGACGGAGGCTGGCGTTGGATGCTTGGAAGCGCGGTCATTCCCTGCGCCGTCCTGCTCATCGGACGGCATGGCATTCCCGAATCGCCCATCTGGCTCGCCCAGAAGGGGCGGGTCGAGGAAGCGCGCAAGATCGTCGAGGACATCTACGGCCCGGGCGTCGAGATTCCGCACGAAGACGTCACGGAGAAGATTCCTCTGGGGCGGCTGCTTGCGAGCGGATACCTCAAGCGCATGCTCTACGTCGCCATCTTCATCATGTGCCAGGTCGTGCCGATGTATGCGATCTACATCTTCGGCCCCGACATCATGTCCGCCTTCGGGCTCGGCGAAGGCAGGGCCTCCATCCTCGGCGAAAGCGCCGTGAGCCTGTTCTTCCTCGTGGGAACGATACCGGCGATGTTCTGGCTCAATTCCATGGGCCGCAGGAAGCTCGTCATCCTCAGCCTTTCCATGATGTTCGTCGGGCTGCTCGTCCTCGGCATCTGGCCGACTGCCCCGATGTACGTCGTCATCGCCGCCTTCGGGCTCTACGCCTTCTTCAGCGGAGGGCCGGGAATCCTGCAGTGGCTGTATCCGAACGAGCTGTTCCCGACTTCGGTGCGCGCTTCTGCGGTCGGCATCGCCATCGCCTTCACGCGCATCTTCACGATCGCGTCGACCTACGGCATGCCGTTGTTCTTGGAAGCCTTCGGGATCGGTGCGACGATGCTGGTTGCGGCCGGGCTCGTGGGGACAGGGCTGGTGCTGTCGTATATCATGGCGCCGGAGACCAAAGGGCAGACGCTTCTGGAGTCGAGCTCTTTGTGAGGGTCGGCATCTCAGGCATGGAAGGGCGTGCGATATGGACGTGAGGATAGCGCTCGATGCGCGGAACAAGAAGATGATCGCGATCGTCGTGCTGGTGCTTGCGGGGACGATCGCGGCCGTCGTCGGGGCCATGGTCGCATTCCCGGACAACTTCCGCGCGCGCCTGGCCGTTCTCGTCCTCGCGCTCGCCGCGGTCGTGGGCGCGGTCTTCTGGATCCTTCAGAAGTTCGTGGCGCGGCGCTCCGAAGAGGATGCGCGGGCGGCGGGCGAGCGCATCATCGACGCGTACCGCGACGGCGGAAGCGTGAAGGGGCTTATGGGCGAATGCGAGCGATACCTCGATGCGAACATAGCCCTCGAGGCGAGGATCGATTTCATGGAGCGCATCGCGCGCATGCTGATCGAAGACGGGCATGCGCGCGATGCGCGCACGGTCGTCGCGTTCATGACCGATCGCAATCTTCTGCCCGACGGGGAGCGCAAGCTGGATGCCGCCGTGCGTCGGCTCGGCATGTGATCGCCTGCATGAAGAACCGCACCCCCGAATCCCGGAACGAATGGCTTTCTGGTTCTGGGGGGTGCGGTTCAAATCTGGGGGGGGGGTGCGGCTCAATAAGGCTTCGCCCCCTTTTTCGTCCATGCGCGTCTGCATGGCCGTCGGCCCTTCGCCGGCTTAAACGGCTTCGCCCTCGACGAGGATCTGCGGCCGTTCGGGCACGGAGATGTAGTTCCTGGTGTTGGCAAGCCCCATGGCCACGGTCGATCCGTTATGCAGGAGCGACGACGTCTGGGGCGTGATGACGCCGGCGATGCCGAGCGCGAGCAGCGCGGAGTTGAACGCCATCGTGCGGACGAACGAGCCGTCCAGCCGCTCGATCAGACCCTGGCTCAGCTTGCGCAGGTTCACGATGCTCTCGAGGTCGGATCCCGTCAGGACGATGTCGGCGACTTCCTTGGCGATGGCCGAGCCCTGGCCCATCGCGATTCCCACATCGGACTTCGAAAGGGCGGGGGAGTCGTTCACGCCGTCGCCCACCATGGCGACCACGTAGCCTTCGGCTTTGAGCTCATCGAGATAGGCGAACTTGTCCTCGGGAAGCATGTTGGCCCTGAATTCGTCGATGCCGGCCTCCGCCGCGATGCGCTCCGCCGTCTTCTCGGCGTCGCCGGTAAGCATGACGATCTTCTTGAAGCCGAGCGTGCGCAGCATATGCAAGGAGGCCTTCACATTGTCCTTCAGCGGATCCTGGAGCCCCAGGACGCCGACGAGCGTGCCGTCGACCGCCAGATAGAGCGGGGAGAGCCCGTGGAAGTCGTCTTCGAGCTTCTTGACGAGCGCGCAGGGAATCTTCACGTGCTCGTCTTCCACGACGAAGTGGCGCGATCCGATGACGACGCGCTTGCCGCCGAGCGATGACGCGATGCCGTGCGCGACGATGTATTCGACCTCGGCGTGGCGCTCGCGATGCTTGATGCCTCGTTCGGCGGCGGCGTTCACGACGGCGCGCGCGACGGGGTGCGGGAAATGCTCTTCCAGGCAGGCGGCCAGACGGAGGATCTCCTCCTCGGGCCATTCCGGGACGATGGGGTCGATCCGCACGAGCTTGGGCGTGGCTTCCGTCAACGTGCCGGTCTTGTCGAAGACGATGGCGTCGGCCTTCGCGAAGGTCTCGAAGTGCTTCGCCCCCTTCGTCATGACGCCCATCTTGGCGGCGTTGCTCATGGCGGTCATGACCGCCACCGACCCGGTCAGCTTGAGCGCGCAGGAATAATCGACCATGAGGGCGGCCGACGTCCTGACGAGGTCGCGCGTGGCGAGTGCGACGATGCCTGCGAGCAGGAAGTTGTACGGCACGATCCGATCCGCCATGCGCTCCATGCGCGACTGCGCCTCGGATTTCAAGGCATCCGATTGCTCCACCATCGTGACGATGCTGCGCAGGCGGGTGTCGCCCGCCTCGGATTTGACGCGCACGAAGATCTCGCCGTCTTCGACGGTTGTGCCCGCGTACACATCGTCTCCGACGCCGCGCGGGATGGCGAGCGGCTCGCCGGTGAGCGTCGCCTGGTTGACGGCGGCCTCGCCGCGTTCGATCACGCCGTCGACGCTGATGGCCATGCCGGTGCGCACGACGATCAGATCGCCCGCCGCAAGATCGACGGTCGGGATGGAGATCTCCTGGTCGTCCTCGATCTTCTGCGCGCGCTCGGGAATGTCGAGCAGGGACGTGATGAGCTCGTTCTCGGACGCTGCGCGCGTGTATTCCTCGAACGTTTCTCCGACGTTGAGCAGCAGCATGGTCTCGCCGGCCGTCGCGGGGTCTTTCTTGACGAACGACATGGCGATCGCCGCGGCGTCGAGCACGGGGACGGTCAGCCGCCCTTTGAGCAGCTCGTCGATGCCGGCTTTCAGGAACGGCAGGAACGCGGCGACCGTGAAGGCCGCGCGGATGGGCGCGGGAAGGAACCAGCGCTTGGCGAAGTACGCGCCGATGAGGTTCGCCAGATTCAGGAAGAGGCGGTATGCGCGCGGGGCCAGCGTGATGGCGTATTCGCTGCGGGCCTTCTCGATGTCTTCGGGGCCGATCGAGCACAGGTGCCCGATGACCGACCCGCGCGCGCCCTCGACAGGCGTGTACTCGACCGTCATCTGCGCTATGCGTCCGTATACCCGCACCTTGGTCACGTACATGCACTGGTGCGCGACGGTGATGAGCGCGTCGATATCGCGTTCGGGGACGCGACCGGCGAGCCCGAGGCGCATATGCCCGGGAAATTCCTTCATGATGCGTATCTGCATGTCGCAGCTCCTTGCGATGCGTGTGCGTGCGGGCGGCGGCCCTCCTGACGAGAATCGGCTAGCCTCGTGCGAGGGCTAGCCGATTCGTGAAACGTCCGCGCGAGGCGCGGTCAGGCCGGGTTATTCGGCCTCGGCCTCGGGCGCGGCGTTGATGAAGTTGGCTTCGGAGACGATGTCGTCGACCTCGGCCTTGGCCTGCTCGACGATGTCTTCGTAGCTCTGCTTGGCGCGCAGTCCGGCAGCGACGCCTTGGACATAGCATTTACGCGCGGGCTCGCTCTTCAGGGCCTTCAGGCCGAGGGTGCCGATGAGGAAACCGCACCCGATGAAGCCCCACTCCTTCTTTCCGAACATATCCGCATCCTTTCTCTTAGGTGTCGTGTCTGCGTGAAGGTCGGACGCAGCCTTTCGAAAGGGTCGCGAACGATCTCTTGGCAGTGTTATATCACACGCGCAGCGGTTAATCGCGGTAAACATGAAGCGTCATCCTTTTCTAACAAATATGCAGGTCAAATGCACGTATGCGGTACACTTGGGTAACTTTTCCTCTAGGGCCGCGGCAGGGTTTCGAACGTGTTTCCAGGTTTGGGCGCGATGCGATTCGTCGCGCGAGTTCAGCCGAAAGGTGCAGATTCAGGTAACTTGCGCCGCGAAATGTTAGACTCGGGTGCGATCGAGTGCGCGTATCGCGCGCCGACGCACGGATGGGCGCGTCGCAGCCGTGCGCATGCGCCCGTCGCGGACCCGTGAAATGCCGTAGTTTTCAGAGGAGTTTCTTCATGAATGCTTCAACTTTGGTCATCGTCGCCGTCATCGTCGTGCTCGCGTTCTTCGCCGGGCGTCGCATGTTCGCCGTGTATTTCGGGAACAAGGGGTGCTGCGGGGGCGGATCCACGAAACCGTACGCGAAGAAGTTCGCGAACGTGACGGTCGAAGACACCGACGAGTCGCACTATCCCTATGCGCTCGAGCTTATGATCGGTGGTATGACCTGCTGCAATTGCACGCGCGCGGTCGAGAACGCCATCAACAGCCTGCCGGACGTCTGGGCCACGGTCGACCTCGAAAGCCGCAAGGCCACGGTTCGCTCGAAGCAGCCTCTCGATCAGGATGCCGTCGAATCCCTGGTCGATGCGGCCGGCTATTACATCATCCGCCTTCCCAAAGAGGCCGCGGAGAACTGAGCGACGCATCGGGCTTGCGGCTGAACGGCCGTCACGCCGCGCACGGACGTTCCTGCGCAGCGTGACGGCCGTCGTCGCGCATGCGCCGGCTTGAGGCTGCGTGCGAAGCGCCTCGTCCGCATCGCCGGCGCCGCGCCGTCCCGTCCGCGCATCCCTATACGGTATAATCCCTCCCGCTGCTTATCCGCAGCGCCGTTCGGCGCGAACCGACGAGGGGGAACGACGTGGCCATTCGCAAGATGACGAAGGCGGAGAAGAGCTGGATCATGTACGACGTGGGCAATTCCGCGTTCGTGCTGCTCTCGACGGCCTTGATCCCGGTCTATTTCAGCTCGATCGCCACAGGAAACATCGTTGTGGCTTGGGGATACGCCGAAACCATCGCATCGCTTGCCATCGCGCTCGTCATGCCCGTCCTCGGCAGCCTCGCCGACATGAAGGGCATGCGCAAGAAGTTCGTCGCCGGCACGGTGGGCACAGGCGCCGTCGCCTGCGTGGCCCTCGGTCTGCCTTCGAGCGCGTTCGTGTTCCTGCTCGTGTACGTGATCGCGTCCATCATGCTCAACTCGTCCATGGTCTTCTACGACGCCCTTCTGGTGGACGCCACCGACGAAGACCGGTTCGACATCATCTCCAGCAACGGCTATGCCTGGGGCTATCTGGGAAGCACCGTGCCCTTCATCGCGTGCCTGGGGCTCGTGCTGGGTGCGGGGTCGATCGGGCTGTCCACGCCGACGGCCATGAAGCTCGCCTTCGCCATCACGGCGCTCTGGTGGATCGCGTTCACGATTCCCCTGATGCGCAACGTGCATCAGTCGCATTTCAAGGAACGCCCCGAGCGTCTTTTCGCGGACTCGTTCAAGGGCCTGCTTGCGACGCTGAAGAACATCTGGGGCGAAACGTCGCTGCGCTACTTCATCCTCGCGTACTTCTTCTATATCGACGGCGTGCATACGATCATCCGCCTGTCCACGAGCTACGGCACCGATCTGGGCATCAGTTCGACCCAGCTCGTGCTCGCGCTTCTGGTCACGCAGTTCGTCGCCTTCCCCTCGGCCATCGTCTACGGACGCATGGGCGCCCGCTTCGGCACCAAGCGCATGCTGCTCGTGGGCATTCTGGGCTACGCATTCATCACGTTCTTCGCGGCGCTCTTCTTGCGCAGCGCCGTCGAGTTCTGGATCCTCGCCATCATGGTCGGCCTGTTCCAAGGCGGCATCCAGGCGCTTTCGCGGTCCGAATTCGGCAAGCTCGTGCCGAAGGAGCACGCCAACGAGTACTTCGGCTTCTTCGACATCTTCGGCAAGTACGCTTCGGTCATGGGAACGTTCCTGGTCAGCACGATCACGGTGCTCACGGGCATGAGCTCGATCGGCGTGTTTTCGCTCGTGCTCCTGTTCGCCGTCGGATTCGTCTTCATGTGGAAGGTTCCGGACTCCGTGCGCGCCGACGGGGCTTCCCAAGGGTAGGGAAGGCGCCACGCGGATGCCGTCCTGAGCGGGCGGAGATTTCGGAAGACGTCTCGCGCGCCGCGGCGCGCCGTATGCAGCGGGTTCGGCGCCGCGCTCCCGCGCCATGCGTCCGCATGCCCGGACGAGCTTCGCCTCGCGGTTTGTGCCCGGAAGGCAACGGAGCGTTGACGAAAGGCGGAGAATCTTCCGGAGCCGCTTGCTTTCATCGCCGTCCCCGCTAGGATGTGCCTCACGAATACACGAGGAGGCGACTCATGAGCGATATGCCCCGGTCCGCTGAGGATGAGATAGAAGAGTTGAAGGCCCGGATCGCGGAAGCGCAATCCCGTATCGATGAGCTGTCGTCTCAGGCGACGGACGCGCCTTCGGCTCCGGCATCCGCGGATGAGCCCGCCCAGGATGCGGCGTTCGCTCCGGCCGCCTCGACGCCGCCCGCAGCTCCCGGAGCCGGTGTCCCGGGCCCTTCGTATCAGCAGGCGCCCGCCCAGCCGTTCTCCGAGGGCATGCCGCAGCCCCCGCAATCCTTTGCGCCGCACGGCCCGTTCGCTGCGGGCGGCGCTTCCGCCCAAGGCCCGTCTTTCCAACGGCCTTCGGACGCGTACGCGTATCGGCAGCCGGAGCCGACGTATCAGGCTGCGGCTCAGCAGCCGGGCCCGGCGCAGCCTTCGGGCGCCCCCTGCGGATACCGGCAGCAGGCCTCTCGATACCAGGCGTCCGGTCCCGCGTCCTATCCGCCCTACGGGTATCGGGATCCCGCGCCCGCGCAGAAGGATCACGTCGTCGCCGGGCTTCTCGCCATCTTCTTCGGCTGGCTCGGCATCCATAAGTTCTATCTGGGCTACCCGATGCCCGGATTCATCATGCTCGGCATCACGCTGCTCGGAGGGACGGTCACCTTCGGCCTTGCCAGCATCGCCATGGGCATCATCGGCGTCATCGAAGGCATTCTGTACCTGACGCGTTCGCAGCTGGAATTCGAGCAGCTCTACGTCTGCGCGAAGAGGGAATGGTTCTAAGCTCCGAACCTATGGTTCTAAGTCTTGCATCCATGGTTCGAAACCCGAACCCGCCGTCGCTTCTCCACGGGCCCGACCTCATCTGTGTGTTATCTGTGAACGTAATGGGGTAGAATTCGAGCCATCCGAAATTACCGGAGAAAGGGCGAACCTGGAAAGGTACGGTGGTTTTCATGGCAGCTCCTGAGACCTTGCATGTCCGCAACATCGTGTTGGTCGGACAGGATGGTGCGGGCAAGACTTCCCTGGCAGAGGCAATGCTTTATATTTCCGGCCAGACTTCGCGCATGGGCACGACCCACGACGGCAAATCCTGCATGGACTACGATCCCGAGGAAATCAAGCGCAAGTTCACGATGAGCACCTCCATCGCCCCTATTCCCTATAACGACTATAAGATCAATCTGCTCGACACGTCGGGCCATCCCGATTTCATCGGCGATACGCTCGCCACGATGGAAGCCGCCGAAATGGCCATGTTCGTCATCGATGCCGTTGCGGGTCCGCAGGTCATGACCACGCGTCTGTGGCACGAAGCCGAATACATGCGCCTGTCGCGCTCCGTCTTCGTCAACCATATCGACCGCGAGAACGCCAGCTTCGACGTCATCATGGCGCAGCTTCATGCGCGCTTCGGCAGCCGTCTGGGCGCCGTCACCATTCCCATCGGCGTCGATCGCGAATTCCGCGGCATCATCGACGTTCTGCGCATGAAGGCGCATTACATCGACGGGGACAAGGATCGCGTCGAGGAGATTCCGCCCGAATACGCCGACGTGGCGCAAGCCGCGCGCGACAAGCTCTGCGATCTGGTGGCCGAAGCCGACGACGAGCTCATGATGAAGTATCTCGACGGCGAGGAGCAGCTGACGCAGGCCGAGCTCGAAAGCCTGTTCGACAAGGCCATCGCCCAGGAGCTCTTCATCCCCGTGTTCGTCGGCTCGACCATCATCCTTCAGGGCATCAAGAGCCTGATGGACGACATCTGCACCTACTTCCCGCATCCGACGGCGCACGGCCCCATCGCGCTGGCCGACGGCGGCGAGATCCGCGTCACCAAGGAAGACCAGCAGCCCGCGGGCTTCGTGTTCAAGACCCTGTCCGATCCGTACGTCGGCCGTCTGAGCTTCGTGAAGATCATCTCGGGCACCTTCGCGCCGGGCGTTGAGCTCATCAACGCGCGCACGCGCAAGAAGGAGCGCATCGGCCACATCGATATCATGGTCGGCAAGGAGACGCGCGACGTGAAAAGCGCGTTCGCCGGCGACATCATCGTCATCCCCAAGCTTACCGAGACCCGCACGGGAGACACCCTTTCTCATACCGGCGACGTCGAAATCGCCCCGCTCCCATTCCCCGAGCCTCTGTATCCGGTGGCGATCGAAGCCGCCGAGAAGAAGGAGGAAGGCAAGCTCGGCACGTTCCTGGCCCGCCTGACCGAGACCGACCCGACCATTCGCGTCGAGCGTCGCGAAGAGACGCATCAGACCGTCATCACGACGATGGGCGAGGCGCAGGTCGAGACCATCCTCAACCGCCTGAAGGAACAGGCCGGCATCGACGTCAGGCTCGTCGACGTGCGCATCCCGTATCGCGAGACCATCCGCAAGGCTGCCGAGGCGCAGGGTCGCCACAAGAAGCAGACCGGCGGCTCCGGCCAGTTCGGCGACTGCTGGCTGCGTCTTGAGCCGAATGCCGGCAAGGGCTATGAATTCGTGGATGCGATCAAGGGCGGCGCCATTCCCGGCAGCTTGGTTCCTGCCGTCGACAAGGGCGTTCAGGAAGCCATGCTCGAAGGGTTCCTCGCGGGATATCCGATGGAGGACATCAAGTGCACCGTGTACGACGGGTCGTATCATCCGGTCGACTCGAACGAGATGGCGTTCAAGACCGCCGCGCGCATCGGCTTCAGGGCCGCATGCGAGAAGGCCGATCCCGTGGTGCTCGAGCCTATGGCCGATATGAGCATCGTGGTCGGAGAGGAATTCGCCGGTCCGGTCATGGGCGATGTGTCCACGCGCCGCGGCCGCATCATAGGCACCGATTCCGATGACTGGGGAAATACCGTCATCATGGTGCGCGTTCCGTATGCCGAGGTCGTCACCTATGCGAAGGACCTACGCAGCCTCTCGCGCGGCACCGGCAGCTATTCCATCGAGATCGAAGGCTACGAGCAGGCGCCGTTCGACGTCCAGAAGAAGCTCGTGGAAGCGTATCAGGCACGCAGGGCTGCGGGGAACTAGGCGCGTTTCCAGCGCGCCTGTGCGGCGCCGTTCTGCATCGGCATCGCCGAATGCGGCGCCTCGTTCGGCGACGCCGTTTCGTGTTCGAAGGGCTCCGGCGCAGGCCGGAGCCCTTTTTCATGCGTCAAGGCGAAGTCGGACTATGCAGAGGGAACGAAATGCGGCGATGGCGATTCTTCGCGTGCAGGAAGGATCGCGATAGATGCGGCTTGGATAGGTGCGGCCTGAAAGCGCCGGTGCCGCATGCGTTCACAGTCTGCCGGACACGCAGGCGATGCGGTCGACCGCATCCACATAGGCCAGATGCAGTTCGGTGCCGTACAGCTCGCTTAAGCGCGCGCTGGTCAAGGTGGTTGCGGCATCGCCGACGGCCAGGGTGCCGTCGGCGTTCAGCAAGGCGACCTTCCCGCCTAAAAGGATGGGCTGATCGGGATTATGCGTGGTCATGACCACGGCGTACCCGCGTTCGGTCAGTTCTTTGCATGTGCGCAAGACGCGGATCTGGTTGCCGAAATCAAGCGCGCTCGTGGGCTCGTCGAAGAGGATCGCTTCAGGATCCTGCACGATCGCGCGCGCCACGGCGACGCGTTGGCGCTCGCCTCCCGAAAGGTGCGACACGGTGCGGTCGGCGAGCTTTTTCAGATCGAGCTCGGCGATGGTGCTCTCCACGCGCTCGTAATCCTCCTCTTTCGGCACGGCGAACATGCCGATGCGCGGTGCGGCGCCCATGACCAGGTATTCACGTACCGTATAGCCATATGTCACGGCGATATGCTGGCGCACGTAGCCGATATGCGCGGCAAGCTCGCGCGCCGAGCAATCGCAGACGGGACGTCTGTTCACGTTCACGTATCCTCCGGTCGGCGTCGCCAAGCCCGCGATGCAGTTCAGCAGCGTCGATTTCCCGGCGCCGTTCGGTCCGAGCAATGTGAGCATCTCGCCCTTCTCGACGGCGAACGATACGTTTCTGAACACGTCGCCGCGACGGTTCGAATAGCGGAACGCGAGGTCTTGGACTTCGATCAAGGGTGCCATGCGCAAGCCTTTCAGACGGATTCGTTAGTCGACATCGCGTTGCTTGATCAGGATATAGCCGAAAATGGGCGCACCGACGAGGCCCGTCAGGATGCCGAGCGGTATTTCGTAGCCCGATATGTTGCGGGCGAACAGATCGACCACCATCATGAACGCGGCGGCGACGAGGATGACCGTGGGGATGAGCCGTTTGTTGTCGGAACCTACGATGCGCCGCGTCACATGCGGAATGATGAGGCCGACCCAGCCGATGGTGCCGGCGATCGAGACCGCGCTTGCCGTGAGCAGCGTCGACGCGACGATGATGACGGCGCGTTCGCGCTTCAGGTCGACGCCCAGCGACCGCGCGTCCTGCTCGCCTAATGAGATGAGGTTCAGACGCCAGCGCATGGCCACGAGCACGACGGCGGCGACGATCATGACGGGGGCGGTGTAGACAAGTACCTTGAAGTCGACTTTCGCGATGGATCCGAGCTGCCAGTACACGATCTCGGCAAGCTGCGTGTCGGGGTCGGCGACGTATTTCATGAGGCCGAGGATCGATGACATGAACCCGCCCACGATGACGCCGGAAAGCACCATCATCACGTTCGATCGGCGGTGCATGAGCTTCGGGATATTCACGGTGACGAATACGGTGATCAAGCCGCCGACGAACGCGAAGATCTGCGTTTGCCAGGTGTTCATGTACAGCAGGATCGACAGGGCGGCGCCGACGCATGCGCCGTACGACACGCCGAGGATGTCGGGCGAAACCAGCGGATTCTGGAATACGCCCTGATACGAAGCGCCCGACAGGGCGAGCGCCGCACCGACGAGGAAGGCGGCGACGACGCGCGGCAGGCGGATGTTCATGATGACGTTGTATTCATTGGGCGTCCAGGTCGCTTCTTGTCCCGTGAACGGCGACGCGAGGATGGCGAGCGTCGTGCCGACATCGATCGAGAAACGGCCGATGCCGAGCGAGGCCACGGCGAGCAGGACGACGACGATCCCGCATGCGACAAGGACGATGCCGAGGGGTATCTGCCGTGCGCCTTCGACGGTCGCGTCTTCGGCGGCGAACCTTCCGGGCCGAGTCTTCCCGGAACGTGCGGTCCGCATGCCTTCGGGCGTCTCGGCGGGTTTTTCGACGTCTGTCATATGCGTCTCCGAATCATCCTTGCAATTCGCACTGCTCGAAAAACGACGGCAGAAGCTTGTGTATATCCTCATAGGAAAATAATATACTTAATCCAGCATGCATAGGGCCTTGCATGCGGGATTCATGGATGGTCGAAGAGGGAGGGAATTCATGGCACGCTACGATGAGATCTCGAGAAGGCAGTTCGTCAAGATCGGGTCGGGAGTCGCCGCGGCAGGCGTGTTCGCCGGCTTGTTCGGTTGCGCGAAAGGGTCCGACTCGGGTTCGGAAGGTTCTTCCGACGGAGCCGCGACTCCTGAGGCCACGACGACGACCATCACCGACCTTAAGGGCGATCAGGTCGAGATTCCGACGAAGATCAACACGATCGTCGATCTGTGGCATGCGCACAACCAGGTGGTTCTCATGCTGGGCGCAGGGGACAAGCTGGTAGGCACGACCGAGAACTTCAAGAAGGGCGCGTGGGTGCAGGTCGTGTATCCGAGGATCAACGACGTGGAAACGCTGGTCACGGGAAGCGGCGCGGGCGAAGTGAATTACGAGGAGGCCCTGAGCCTCCAGCCCGATGTCGTGTTCACGTCCGACGAAGAGGTGACCGCGAACGCTCGCAAGCAGGGTCTCACGACCGTCAACGTCATGTTCCAGGACTACGAGGGCCTGCGCAACGACGTCGCTCTGACGGCGCAGATCCTCGGCAGCGAAGCCCAGGACATCGCCAAAGAGTGGGAGAAGATGCTCGACGAGAACACCGATCTCGTGGCCAAGCGCATGAAGGACGTGGCCGACGCCGACAAGACGAAAGTCCTGCATATCGTCAACGGCAAGGACTACAAGATGGTCGATGGCAGGGGCACCATCGTCGACGAATGGATCAAGCTCGCCGGCGGCGTCAACGCGATCGAGCAGAACGGCAACCGCATCGAAATAACCGAGGAAGAGATCATCGGCGCGAATCCCGATGTCATCATCATCGGATCCGGAACCCCCGATCAGGTCGAGGCCCTGAAGGCCGACAGCGCATGGACGGGCGTGAAGGCCGTGCAGAACGGCGCCGTATACGCCAATCCGTCCGGCGTGTTCCCTTGGGATCGTTATTCCGGAGAGGAAGCGCTGCAGGTTCTGTGGGCCGCCAAGGCTCTGAACCCCGACACGTTCTCCGACATCGACATGGTCAAGGAGGTCAAGAAGTTCTACGATCTGTTCTATGGCTTCGCCATGACCGATGATCAGGCGCAGATGATGCTCGCGGGAGAAAAGCCCGCGTAGCCGCCTGCCGATAAGGCGGGGGAACGCGCACGGGACGATGCTTCCTCCGGCTTCGCGATCCGACGGGCGATGTTTGCAGGACGAGAGCTGATCCGGTCGCGTGATATCGTGCCTGCCCGTTTCGGATCGAAGACCCGCACACGAACGGCGGCCCCGCATCAAGCGGGGCCGCCGTTCGTATCGTATGCATCGGGCATGCAGCTACAGGCATGCCCGATGGGAGCTACCGCGCGTTGGAACCTCGGCCTCGAGGGCCGCCGGCCGATCCGCCGCGCTTGGGACGTCCCGGCCTGCCGCCGTTCGGGCGGCTTCCCATCGAAGGCCTGCCGCTGCGCTTCCAAGCGCCTTGGCTATCGCGGTCCCGGCGGCCGAAGGAGCGGCCTTCGCCTTCGGAGCGGCGGGCGGAACCGAACCCGCGTCCTACCTTGCTTTCGAAGGGCTTGCGGTCGCGCGCATCGCCTCCGCGTTTCGCGTCCCTGCCGAAACCGTTCGAGGGTTTCGAATCCTTGCGGCCGAAGCGATCGTCGGAGCGGTAGCGGTCGTTCTTGCCGCGATCGCTCGATGCGCCCTTGCCGAAGCCTTTGCGCCCGTCATGCTTTTTGAAGGAGGGACGCTCGTCGTCGAACCTGCTCGAATCGCCGAATCGTTCCCCCTTGGGCGCCTTGGGCCTTTTCGGTTTGGAAAATGCCGCGTAATCGTAGGTATGATCGCCCTTGGGGCGGGGCGAACGTCCGCCGCCGAAGGAGTCGGCCGCCGCGTTCAGGGCCGCGCGATCACGGTCGGATGCGCCTGCGCGTTTCTTTTTCTTGCCGTCTTTCCCGAACCCTTTGCCGTGGTGCTTCTTGTCGCCGTTCTTGCGAGAGCGCTTCTCATCGCGCCCTTCGGCGAATGCCGCATTCGACTTCTTGTTGAACTTGGCGTCGAAATCCGCGTCGAAGCGCTCGTCGCGATGCACGTCCACGTGCTCGAATCCTTCGGAACGACCATCCGCCTTCGATGCTTTGCGGCGGTCCTTCTTCGCCTTCTTGCCGCGGGCGTCGTCGTCGCGCTTTCCGCGCTTGCCGTTGCGACCCCTCTTGCGGTCCTTGTCGCGACCGCGGTCGTCCTTGCCGCGTTTCTTGCCGCGTCCGCCGCGCGCGCCCTTTCCATCGTCCACGACGCCGGCGAGCGCATGGTCTTCGCCGACAGGCTCCATCGCGTCGTCGCTCACGGCGAAATCGAGGACCTCGATGGTCTGATCGATGAATTTCTGGATGCTCTTCAGCAGATTGCGGGTATCGGGCGTGACGAAGGACACGGCGTATCCGCGCGCGCCGGCGCGGCCCGTGCGCCCGATGCGATGGACGTAGTCCTCGGGCATCATGGGCAGGTCGTAGTTGATGACGTAGTCGACTTCGGGCACGTCGATGCCGCGCGAAAGCACGTCGGTGGCGACGAGCACGTGCGTCTTGCCCTCGCGGAAGTTGTCGAGGGCGCGGGCCCGCTGGGCCTGGGAACGGTCCGCATGGATGGCCTCGGTGGCGATGCCGATCTTGCGCAGGCGTTTCGTGCAGTTGTCGGCGCCGCCCTTCGTGCGCGTGAACACGATGACGCGGAATCCGCCGCGTTCCCGGACGAACGAGTTGAGCAGGGCGGGCTTCAAACGGCGATCGGTCTTGATGACGTACTGGTCGATCAGGTCGGCCACATCGCCGCGATGGGCGATCTCGATGATCTCGGGATCCTTGAGCAGCGAGAACATAACCTTGTCCTGTGAGCGGTCGATGGTGGCCGAGAACAGCAGCGTCTGGCGTTCGGCGGGGATGGCATCGACGATTTCGCTGACCTGAGGCCAAAAGCCCATGTCGAGCATGCGGTCGGCCTCGTCGAGGACGAGCTTCTCAACGTTGCCGAGGTCCGCCGCGCCCTGACGCATGAGGTCGAGCAGGCGCCCCGGCGTCGCGATGATGATGTCGGCGCCGGCCCTGAGCTTCTTGATCTGGGGGCCGTATCCGACGCCGCCGAGCAGCACGACGGTGCTGTGGTTCGTGCGGCGGGCGATGGGCGCGCAGGTATCGGCGATCTGCTGCGCAAGCTCGCGCGTCGGCGTCACGATGACCATGAGCGGACCTTCGTCGTCGGCTCGATACCTCAGCTGGTCCAGGGTGGGAAGGGAAAATGCGGCCGTCTTGCCGGTGCCGGTCTTGGCGGCTGCGATGAGGTCGCGCCCTTCGAGCACGACGGGGATGGCCTTCTCCTGAACCGGGGTCGGCTCGGAATACCCGAGGTCGACGACGGCAGAGAGAGCCTTCTCGGAAAGTCCGAGGTCATTGAAAGTAGCTATGATGTTCTCCTTGTAGCGAGTGCGTTCGGGTTGATTCCGCCCGATTGGATAGGGAGCGTGGGGCATCCCGTGAGACAGCACATTATGCCTGTCGCAGGCCGTGTGCGGGGCGCGTACACGCTATAAACATGAAATACCAGATAGGATGTATGAACCTACGCATCGTCCCACGGCGTTCCGCTCTCGGCCTTCCGGTAGGCCGCTTCCGCCTCGCGCTCCTTTTCGCGCAGGGCTTCCTGGAATCCCTTGAGGGGATTGAAGGGCATGAATATCTTCGCGCGCCGGGCCCTGCTCATGCGGGGGCGCGATGCGGCTCTTCGTTTCGGATCATGCACCGCTCCTATGGCCTCCTATCTGTCCGTTTCGTTCGCGTTGCGTGGCGCATTCCAGCAGATCTATGCCTTTGAACAGGGAATTCTTCCCGTATTTCCGCTGGATGCCGACGACGGCTTCCTGACGTCGCCGCTCTTCTTGGACGCTGGCCGCGCGGAAGAGGCCGGGCTGCGTCCGGTCTTCGTCGGCTATGCCGTTGAACGTGATCATGAGGTAGCGGATCGAGCGCCTTGGGTCCACGCGATGGCCGAAGACGTCCATGGCGGCGTCTATCAAAACCCGTCGCGAATTCGTAGGGCAGGAAAGCCTCGACGTTCCTCCGTCGTCGAGCATGAGGCCCCGCTCGTTTCTGTCGTACCGCACGCCGAGCGTCAGGGAATCCGCCGTAAGCCCCTGCGCCACCATGTCCGTCGCGCTCGCGTCGCACATCTCCTTGATGACGGTCCGGGCATCCTCGTATGCATAGGGGCGGCTGAGGACCTGGGCGTTCGTGAGCGATTTCGAATGCGGCCGATAGGCCTTGATGTCGTCCATCGTGACCGGCTCGATGCCCCAGGCATGGTCGATGAGGATTTCCGCATCCACGCCGAAGATGTTGTAGAGCCTGTCCCGATCGGGGTAGAGCGCGAGCTGGCCCATAGTGTCTATCCCCAGGTCGTGCAGGCGTCGCGCGGTTCCGGCGCCCACGCGCCAGAAGTCGGTGATGGGGGTGTGGTTCCAGAGCGTCGCGCGATAGCGCCCTTCGTCGAGGACGCCGAAGAAATTGGGGCTGCGCTTCGCCGATATGTCGAGCGCGACCTTGGCGAGGAAGAGGTTGGGGCCGACGCCGCAGGTAGCCGGGATGCCTGTCTGCGCCACGATGTCTTCGCGGATGCGTTCTCCCAGCTCGATCGCATCGGTATGGTAATAGGGGAGATAGCTCGTCACGTCCATGAACGATTCGTCGATCGAGTAGACGTGGATATCCTCTTTCGCGATGTAGCGCAGCAGGATGGCGTAGATGTTCGCGGAGTACTCGATGTAGAGCGCCATGCGCGGAGGCGCCATGAGGTAGTCGAAGGCTTCGGGAATCTCGAACACGCGGCAACGGTTGCGCACGCCTTTCGCCTTGAGGGAGGGCGAGACGGCCAGGCATATGGTCTTGTCCGTGCGTTCGGGGTCGGCGACCACCAGATCGGTCGTCATGGGATCGAGACCGCGTTCGACGCATTCCACCGAGGCGTAGAACGATTTCAAGTCTATGCAGAGATACGAGCGCCCTTCGTCATGCGCGCCGCCTTCCCGGGCACCGTCCATTCCCGCCCCCTTATACGTACAAATGTTCTATATGCATGATACCATGCTCCAGGAGGGAGAGAGGGGAAAAGAGGGAGCGCGGCATCACCGGGCGCATCGCCTGCATCGTGCGCGAATCGGGCATCGCGAAATCCGCCCGTCCCGTCCGCCGCGGCCCTCGGTGAAACGAGGACCGCATGCGACGAAGGGCCGCGCGGTCGCACAGCCCTTCGTCCGTGCTCAGGAATCCCCGGTGGTCGCCGGACGCGCCTGAGCATGCGCGCCCGCGGGTGGAGCATCGGCGGCTACTCGTCGACCAGATTCGGGTTGAAGCGCAGGCTCAGGCAGGAAAGGCCCCCGTCTATCTTGCGGTACTCGGAGGTGTCCACCACGATCGTCGTATAGCCGAGGTCCCGGACCGCCTTGAGCACGGTCGGATAGCCCTCGGGTACGATGACGGTGCCGTTCATCCAGATGCAGTTCGCGCCGTAGGCTTCCTCTTCGGGCACGACGATGCGGTTGTATTGGGCGAATTCAGGCTTGTCGATGAATTCGCCGGAAACCAGCATGTTGTTGTCTTCAAGGTAGTTGACGCCGGTCTTCAGATGCAGCACGAGCTCCAGCGGCACCTCGACGCACGCAAGGCCCCAGCCTTCGAGGATCTCGGCGAATTGACGGATGCCCTCTTCGTTGGTACGGGCGGAGCGGCCCACATAGAACGTGTCGCCGACCATCATGACGTCGCCGCCTTCGAGCGTGCCGGGCGACACGATGCGCTTGATATGGTCGTCGTCGAAGAACTGGCGGATGGTGGGTTCCATCTCCTTGGCTTCGCCGTTGCGGCTGCCGGCGCCCGGATTGTCGATGATCGCGCCCTTGCGGGTGATGACCGCGGTGTCTTCGACGAAGCAGGAATCGGGATATTCCTCCATCGCGGGAAGGACGGTGACTTCGACGCCGCACTGCTTCAGGGCTTCGATGTAGACGTCGTGCTGGACGAGCGCCTTTTCATAGATGGGTTGGCCGAGCTCGGGCGCGCTGGTGATGCCGTCGCACAGCGATGCGCCGGGACGGCGAACGATGACGTTGGTGAAGTTCATGTCCTATCCTCTCTCAATGGGTGCGCTTGCAGCCTTCGGCACGTCTTCGCAAGCGCTTTGCACGCCCATGATTGTATACCCTCTAGATGAATAAAATACGGAATAATTCACGTAATTTTGCATAAAAAGACCGTTAAACCCAGGTTAAACCCGAATAAATATGCATGATGGCATACGAAAACCGCCATGGGCCGCGGGTTATGGCACCGCGTCGGCGCCATGGATGCGACGAAGCCGTGCGGACGGATTCACGTTCGCTGCCGGCAATCCGTTCGTTACATCGCAGCCATCCTTCGCGCTGAGGGAGAGCCTCTACGATTCCGAGCCGGTGATGCCGTTCACGATGGAGCTCACGATGCTGATGATGATGCTCGCGAAGAACGCCGACCCGAAATTCGTGATCACGAAACCCACGTCGAACAGCCCGTTGGCGATGCCGGATGCAAGGTAGAGGACGACGGTGTTGATGACGAGGTAGAAGATGCCGAGCGTGAGGACGGAGAAGGGTAGGCTCACGATCTGCAGGATGGGCTTGACCGAGACGTTGAGCAGCGCGAGCATGAGCCCTACGATGGCGACGGCCACCCAGGTGCTCGTGGTGTTGTCCAGGCCGATGCCGGGGACGATCCACAGCGCCGCGGCGACGGCGATCGCGGTGGCGATCCAGCGTCCGATGAAACCCATGGTTCTGCTCCTTCAGCGTGTTTCGGGGTCGAGCGCGCTCGACGTGCGTTTCCGGGATTATCGCACGTACGCGGAAGCATGGGGCTGCTTTGGTCCAAGCGTTGCGCGACCGTGAACGAGCGTCGCGTCGCGGTCGGGTCACGTGCGCTGCGCTACAATGCACCGCATGACCGAAGCCTCCGCATATTCCTGTCCTATAGACCGCCGCTGTGGAGGATGCACCGAATTACGGGTGCCCTACGCCCGGCAGCTCGCGCGCAAGCGCGAAGCCGTCGCACGCCTGTTCGCCGAATTCGATGGGCTCGAGGTGGCGCCCGTGCTCGGCATGGATATGCCGCTGCACTATCGGAACAAGGTCGTCTCGCCCTTCGTGGGCGTCTACGATCGCAAGGCGCGTCGCCGGCGCATCCTCTGCGGCATGTACGAGCGCGGCACGCATCGCGTCATCGATTCGAGCGAATGCCTGATAGAGAACCAGGTCGCCAAGGCGATCATCCAGTCCGTCCGCCAGCTTATGCCGAAGCTGCGCATCGAGCCGTACGACGAAGATGCCGATACGGGCTTCCTGCGCCATGCCCAGGTGCGTGTCGGCCATGCGTCGGGCGAGGTCATGGTCACGCTTGTGACGCGGGACGAGGCATTTCCCGCAGGAAAGCGCCTCGCACGGGAACTCGTGCGCCGGCATCCGCAGATCACGACGGTGGTTCAGAACGTGAATACGCGGCGCACCAACGTCATCATGGGCGACAAGGAACGCACGATCTACGGTCCCGGCTTCATCCTGGACGAGCTGTGCGGGCTGAGCTTCCGCATTTCGTCACGGTCGTTCTATCAGGTGAATTCAGAGCAGACCGAGGTGCTGTACCGTACCGCCGTCGAGATGGCGGGCCTGACGGGCGAGGAGACCATCCTCGACGCGTACTGCGGCACGGGCACGATCGGGCTTGTGGCGGCGAAAGGAATCGACGGGAAGCCCGGTGCCAAGCACTTGATCGGCGTCGAGGAGCGAATGGATGCCGTGGCCGATGCGCGCACTAACGCGCGGCACAACGGCATCGGGTCGGCCGAATTCTTCTCCGACGACGCGGGCGCGTTCATGCGACGGCTTGCTGCGGAAGGCGGGTCGGTCGACGCAGTGTTCATGGATCCTCCGCGCGCAGGGGCGACGCCCGATTTCCTGAAGGCAGCGTGCCTGCTCGCGCCGCGGCGCATCGTGTACGTGTCCTGCAATCCTGCGACGCAGCTGCGCGATGCCCGATACCTATGCGATCACGGATATCGTCTGGATACGCTGCAGCCGGTCGATATGTTTCCCCATACCGAGCACGTGGAGACGATCGCCCGCTTCGTGCTCGAGGGCTAATGGTCGCCGTAGTGCGACCTGCAGGAGATTTGCCACCGGATGGAGTCGCTCCAAGCGTCGGGTGACCAGACTTTATTCATCGTCGATCAATACAGATATAGATTCTCATCAGTACGCACGGCTTCCTTGCATCGATTCATGCAAATTCGGTTGTACACAATTCATATCCGAATCCTTCCTGCGCGCCATCCGCGCAATGGTAAGATGGGGCGCACGCGACCGCGTTTCTCCAAGGAGTGATTCCATGTCCTTATCCATCGGCATCGTCGGATTGCCCAACGTGGGCAAGTCCTCGCTGTTCACGGCCCTGACCAAAAAGGGAGGCCTCGCGGCCAACTATCCCTTCGCCACGATCGACCCGAACGTCGGCATCGTGGCCGTGCCCGATGCACGCCTGGACGCGCTCGCTGCGATCGACCATCCGGCCAAGATCGTGCCGGCGACGGTCGAATTCGTGGACATCGCAGGTCTTGTGGCCGGCGCCAGCCAAGGGGAGGGCCTGGGCAACAAGTTCCTCGCGAACATCCGCGAAACCGATGCCATCTGCGAGGTTGTGCGGTTCTTCTCCGACCCCAATGTGGAGCACGTCGCGCACAAGGTCGATCCGCGCAGCGACGTCGACACTATCAAGACCGAACTCATCCTGGCCGATCTCGGCACGCTCGAACGCGCCATTCCGCGCCTGGAGAAGGAAGCGCGCCGCGACAAGGCCGGCGCCTTCAAGCTCGAGGTCGCGAAGAAGGTCGCTGAAGGCCTGAACGAAGGCCATCGTGCCCGCACGCTCGGCCTGTCCGTCGAGGAAGCCGCGGCCGTGAAGGATCTGTGCCTGCTCACGATGAAGCCGATGATGTACATCGCGAACGTGGACGAAGGTTCCGTCAATGTCGAGCTCCCGGAGATCGACGGGCAGCGCCCCGTTCCCATTTCCGCCAAGATCGAAGCCGATCTTTCCGAGCTTGATGCGGAAGACGCGCAGATGTTCATGGAAGAGCTCGGTATCGAGGAAGGCGGGCTCGCACGTCTCATTCGTGCAGCATACGGCCTGCTCGGGCTTCAGAGCTACTTCACGAGCGGGGAAACCGAGACGCGCGCGTGGACCATTCCCGTCGGCGCGAAGGCGCCGCAGGCCGCCGGCGTCATCCATTCCGATTTCGAGCGCGGCTTCATCAAGGCCGAGACGGCCTCGTTCGACGACTACGTGAGCCTCGGCGGCGAAGCCGGCTGCCGTGCGGCGGGCCGCCTGCGCCAAGAGGGCAAGGACTACGTCGTGCAGGACGGAGACGTCATGCACTTCAAGTTCAACGTCTAGGGCATGCCGTCCGTCGATGCGCGCGGCGCATCCGCCTCGTCGTCCCGTTCCCGTCGCGCCTTCATGGACGACGCGAAGGCAGCGCTGTGCAAGTACTATGGGTACGATAGCTTCAGGCCTGGCCAAGAGGCATTGATTCGCGCCGTGCTCGAAGGGCGCGACGCGCTCGGCGTCATGCCGACGGGCGCGGGCAAGTCGCTCACGTACCAGATCCCCGGCATCGTCATGCCGGGGCTGGCGCTCGTCATCTCGCCGTTGGTGTCCCTCATGCACGATCAGGTGCGCGGGCTGGTCGACGCCGGCGTACGCGGGTCGTATATCAACTCGAGCTTCTCGCCGGCCGTGCAGGCCGAGATCATGCGCCGCGCACGCGACGGCGCGTACGACCTCATGTATGTCGCGCCCGAGCGCCTGTCCGACCCGGCGTTCCGCAGCTTCGTCATGGGCATGGAGGTTCCCCTCATCGCGATCGACGAAGCGCATTGCGTGTCGCAGTGGGGTCAGGATTTCCGACCTTCCTACCTGGAGATCCTCGAATTCATCGACGCATACGGCGCTGCCCGCGGGACCCGCCCGCCCGTCATCGCGCTCACGGCCACGGCCACCGAAGAGGTGCGCGACGACATCGTGCGCCTTGCAGGGTTGACGGATCCCGAGGTCGTGGTCACGGGGTTCGACCGTCCGAACCTGCGCTTCTCCGTCGAGCAGATGAACCCGAAGGCCAAACGAATGCGCATAGCGTCGTTCGTCGCCGCGCATCGGCGCGAAAGCGGCATCGTGTACTGCGCGACGCGCCGCGAGGTGGAGGAAACGGCGACGTTCCTGCAGGAGCATGGCTTCTCGGCGGCAGCGTACCACGCGGGGCTCTCGCCGGCCGAGCGCACCGAGAACCAGAAGCGGTTCATCGACGACGACGCGCTCGTCATGGTGGCGACCAACGCCTTCGGCATGGGGATCGACAAGTCGAACGTGCGCTATGTGATCCACAACAACATGCCCAAGAGCCTGGAGGCGTATTACCAGGAGGCCGGCCGCGCCGGTCGCGACGGGGATCCGTCGGAATGCCTGCTGCTCTGGTGCGACAAGGACATCTCCACGTGCCGCTACTTCATCGACACGCCGACCGAGAACGGCAATCTGACCGAAGAACAGGCGCGGGCGGTGCATGCGGCGCAGGTCAAGCTTCTGAATGCGATGATCGCCTACTGCCGCACGACGGGATGCCTGCGCAGGTGCATGCTCGCCTACTTCGGCGACGACGTGCCGGCCGATCCGTGCGGGAACTGCTCGAACTGCCAGGGGGATTTCGCCTCGATCGATATGACGCAGGTCGCCCGCGCCTGTGTGGCATGCGTACGCGAATTGGGGTATCCGTACGGCAAGACCGTCATCGCCGACGTGGTGCGCGGGTCGAAGAGCCAGAAGGTGACGGACGGCGGATTCGATGCGCTGCCGAGCTACGGGAGCGTGCGTGCGACGGCGTCTGCGGTGAAGGACGTGATCGAGCTGCTGGCGACCGAGGGCGTGCTGGACATCTCCGCGGGCCAATACCCGACGGTCGGGCTGGGAGCGCGCGCCGGGGCCGTGGATGCGGAGGATTTCTCGCTTTCCGTGAAGGTGCCGCGTCGCACGCCCGATGCGCAGGCCGACCATCTGCGGAAGCCGGGATCGGCCGGGTCGTTCGCTGCCGTGGGCGCAGGTGCGGGCGTCGGCTCGGACGCGCTGTTCGAGCGCCTGCGCGCGTTGCGCAAGAGCATCGCCGCCGCACGCGGGCTTGCGCCGTACATGGTGTTCACCGACCGCACGCTGCACGGCATGTGCGACAGGATGCCTTCGACCGAGATGGAGATGCTCGAGGTCAACGGCGTGGGCGCGCGCAAGATGCGTACCTACGGCGATGCCTTCCTCGCCGAGATAGCCGCCTGGCGTCAAGAGATGTAGGGCAGGCGAGGATCCGAAGGCTCGGCAGCATCCTCACAGGTCGTTCAGGAGCGCGTCCAAAGTCGGCCACAAGGACGATTCCTCCGGTGTATCGACCGCGTCCTCGTAGAAGTACCACCAGAAGTATCCTCCGACGTAACGGGGGCCTACCTGCGCGGCGATATCGTCGTGGAGCCCGTAATAGTAGGTTGCCAGACGCTCTTTCTCGGGCATCGAGGGGTTCGACGCAAGTCCGTCGTCGACGCCTTGGGCCCCGATCTCTCCTATGCCCAGGCAGGCGTCAGGGTATATCTCGCCGAGGCCGTTCAGCGCAGAGGCCAGCTCTTCGGCGCTCGGGTGCTGGGCGGGCGAGCACGCCGTTTCGTAGACCGAGAGGAAGACGCAGTCCACGTCGGGAACGCTTGCCGCCGCCTGCCGCGCATAGGGGAGGGTCGCCTCCCAGGGCTGATCGTAGCAGTCGTGGGAGGACCAATAGTTGAAGGTGACGGCGGTTCTGCCGCCGGCTGCGCGAACCACGTCGTAGGCGGCGCGCGCTTTGGCGTTGATCTGCGATGGGGAGCTTCCGGCCCAGCTGCCGTTCAGTTCGTTGCCGATTTCCCAGAGCGTGATGTCGTCGCCGAAGGCGTCCATCGCGTCCCGGGTGCGCTTCGCGATCCATGAGGCCGAGCGATCGGGGAGATCGGTGGAATCGATCACCTGGATCATGATGTCGGCGTGCGGTTTCAAGGCCGCGACCGCTCGCACGCAGTCTTCGAGCGGACGTTCGGAATCCATGATGAGGCGTACGGTCAGGCGGTTCGCGCTCGATGAAAGGACGGCTGCCGTTTCTTCGATGTCGTCTAGGGAGTCGACGGTGACGCCGCGCAAGATGCGGGACGGCATCTCGGTGCCGCCGCGCGTGTGCGATGCGCAGGCGCTCGTCGCGACGGCGGCTACGCCGGCAAGCGTTGCAGCGGCGGAGATCGTGAGGAATCTGCGGCGGCTGAGATCGGGAATCGCGGGCACCTTCCCTCGACTGGCAGGAGCGGGCTGACGGGCGCCTCGATTGTACGTGCCGGCAGCCAGGAGCGCAAACATCGAAGGTTCCGCGCATCGCGTTCTTCGCAAGGCTTGCGTACGGGCATGGAGGCGATGGCGGCGGAACGCTCCGACCGTCTTCGCTCTGCCTCCATTTGCTATCATGTCAGGTTGCAACACGTGCGCCCGGGCGTTTTCGCCCGAAGCGCGGCCGCGGCCGTCCGGCAGCACCTACGAGGCGGCACGGAAGGATTCCATATGCCGAACTATCTGACCGAGGAAGACGTGCGCTCCATCGCCACGTACGCGCGCGTCGGCCTGGACGACGCCGAAGCCGCCCAGATGACGGTCGACCTCAACAGCATCATCGATACGCTTCAGCCCATTCGCGGGTTCGACCTCGACGGCGTCGAACCCACATTCCACCCGATCGGATCGCTGTCCAACGTGATGCGCGAAGACGTCGAATCCGGCGCGTCCTTCACTCAGGAAGAGGCCCTTGCGAACGCGCCCAAGCAGCAGGACGGCTGCTTCCTCATTCCCGCGATCCTAGGCGGAGGCGATCAGTGATGGCGCACCTGACCGATATGACCGCGGCCTGCACCCGCGAGGGGCTTGCCTCCAAGGAATTCTCTGCACGCGAGGTCGCGCAGGCGCATCTCGACCATATGGATGCCGCCGAGCCCAAGATCCACGCCTTCCTCGAGCGCACCGATGCGCTTGCGCTCGATGCCGCCGACCGCATCGATGCCGCCATCGCCGCAGGCACGTTCGCCGATCTGGGCCCGCTTGCCGGCGTCCCCGTCGCGTTCAAAGACAATATGAACCAGAAGGGCACGCATACCACCTGCGCGTCCCGCATGCTCGAGAGCTACGTCGCGCCCTATACCGCCACCTGCGTGCAGCGCATGCTCGATGCGGGCTGCCTGCCGCTCGGCAAGCTCAACATGGACGAGTTCGCCTTCGGCTCCTCGACCGAGAACTCCGCGTTCGGCGTCACGCGCAATCCGTGGGACCTCGCCCGCGTGCCCGGCGGGTCGTCGGGCGGTTCGGCCGCCGCGGTCGCCGCGGGCATGGCTCCCGTCACGTTGGGCTCCGACACAGGCGGCTCCATCCGCCAGCCGGCCGCCTTCTGCGGCGTCGTGGGCGTGAAGCCCACCTACGGCATGGTGTCGCGCTACGGCGTGGTGGCCTTCGGCAGCTCTCTTGACCAGGTGGGTCCGTTCGCCCGCACGGTTGCCGACGCCGCGTCGGCGCTCGATGCGCTCGTGGGCCGCGATCCGCTGGATTCCACGTCCCAGGATGCGCCGGCCGGCTTCGCGCAGGCGGCCGCCCAGGATGTGCGCGGCATGCGCGTGGGCATCGTCCGCGCTTTCATGGAAGCTTCCGGCCTCACGTCCGAAGTCGCATCCCGCACGGCCGAGGCGGCGCGCGCCCTCGAAGCCGCCGGCGCGACCCTCGTCGATGTCGAACTCCCGCATTCCGAAGCCGCCATCAGCGCTTACTATGTGCTCGGTCCCTGCGAGGCATTCTCGAACCTCGCGCGTTTCGATTCCGTGCGCTACGGCGCCTGCGAGCCCGGCCATGCCGATCTGGGCGCTCAGCAGGAAGCGAGCCGTGCCGCCGGCTTCGGCCCCGAGGCCAAACGCCGCATCCTTTTGGGAAGCTACCTGCTCTCCGCCGGCGTCTACGATCGGTACTACTATCCGGCGCAGCAGGTGCGCACGCTCATCACTCAGGATTTCGCCCGCGCGTACGAATCGTGCGACGTCATCCTGATGCCGGCCAGCCCGCATGCCGCGTTCGAATTCGGCGCGTTGTCCGACCCGGCGCAGATGTATCTGTCCGATATCTTCACCGTGCCCATCAACATCGTGGGCAACGGCGGCATGAGCGTGCCGGTCGGCCTAGGTGCCGACACGGGCATGCCCATCGGCGTGCAGCTCGTGTCTCCGCAGTTCGAAGACCGGAATATGTTCCGTGCGGCCGCGGTTCTGGAGCGCGCGTACGGCGCGGCCGGCGTCGCTCCCGCGTTCAAGGCAGGTGAGTAGCGTGAAGGCGCTCGAAGAAGTTCTCAAGGACTGGGAGGCCGTGATCGGTCTGGAGATCCATGCCGAGCTCACGACGCTCGATACGAAGATGTTCTGCGGCTGCAAGCTCGAGCACGGCGCCGCGCCCAACACGCATACGTGCCCCGTGTGCCTGGGCCTTCCCGGCGCGCTTCCGGTGCCCAACAAGGCGGCCATCGAATCCATCGTGCTCGCCGGCCTGGCGACGAACTGCGACATCGAGAAGCATTCGATGTTCTACCGTAAGAACTACATGTATCCCGACATGGCCAAGAACTTCCAGACGACGCAGGGCCCCATCGCCTTCTGCATGCGGGGGAGCCTGGATTTCGAGGTCGACGGCGCAGGCGTGGCCGAACGCATCGATGTGGACGGCCTTGGGCCGGGCGAGAGCCGCGGCAACGTCACGATGACCGATGACGGCTACGTCGCGCACGTGGGCATCACGCGCATCCATATGGAGGAGGATGCCGGCAAGATGGTGCATATCGGCGGCGACGAAGGACGTATCGCCGGGGCGACGCACAGCCTGGTCGACTACAACCGTGCAGGCATGCCGCTCATAGAGCTCGTGACCGAGCCCGACCTGCGCACGCCCGAGGAAGCACGCCTGTTCATGGAGAAGCTGCGCCAGATCTATCTGGCCATCGGCATCTCCGACTGCTCGATGGAGGAAGGATCCATGCGCTGCGACGGCAACGTGTCGCTCCGTCGGCGCGGAACGGCGCAGCTGGGCACGAAGACCGAGCTCAAGAACATGAACTCCTTCAAGAACCTGCACGACGGCCTGGCCTTTGAGATCCGCCGCCAGGCGGAGGTGCTCGAAGAGGGCGGCATCATCTACCAGGAGACCCGCCATTGGGATCCTACAGCCAAGCGCACGATCGTCATGCGCGTGAAGGAAACGGCCGATGATTACCGCCTGTTCCCCGAACCCGACCTGGCTCCCTTCGACCTGTCCGACGAATTCATCGAAGGCGTGCGCACGCGCCTGCCCGAGCTGCCCGACCAGAAGAAGCGCCGCTATCGGGACGCCTTCGGGCTGTCCGCCTATGATGCGCGCCACCTGATCGAGCATCGCGCGACCGCGGATTTCTTCGAGGCCGCGATGGCCTGCGCGAACGACGTCTCGCTCGCCAAGCCGCTCGCGAACCTGGTCATCAACGACGTGACCGCGCGCATGAATGCGGATGCCGATTTCGACCTGGCCTCGTCTCCGCTCACGCCGCAGCGCGCATGCGATCTGGTGAAGCTTCTGGCTGCCGACGACATCTCGTCGAAGCAAGGCAAGGAGGTCTTCGCCGCCATCATCGACGACGATGCCGACCCGGCCGCCATCGTCGAAGCGCGCGGCATGAGGCAGGTGAGCGACACCGCTGCTATCGAAGCCGTGATCGACCAAGTCATCGCCGAAAATGCCGATGCCGTCGAACGGTATCGCGCGGGTAATGCGAAGCTGATCGGTTTTTTCGTCGGCCAGTGCATGAAGGCCATGCGCGGCCAAGGGAATCCCAAGGTCATCAATCGGATTCTTGCTCAGAAGCTGAAGTAAGGCCCCTTCGGGAATCGCCGATCCGCACCCGGACGCATGCCCGCCATCGAGTATGATGGCGGGCATTACGTTCACGTATCGATTGGAGATCCATGAGCAATTCAGGCAAGAAGGTCAAGACGCATTATCGCGGCACTCTCGACGACGGCACGCAGTTCGATTCGAGCTACGATCGCGGCGAGCCTATCGAATTCACCTGCGGCGCCGGCCAGATGATTCCCGGTTTCGATGCGGCAGTCGTCGATATGGCGATCGGCGAGAAGAAATCGGTCCATATCCCGGCCAAGGATGCCTACGGCGAATATAACGAGCAGGCTGTTCAAAAGATTCCCGCGAACCAGGTCCCCAACGCCGATCAGCTTCCCGTTGGGCAGACCGTGTACTTCAACAGCCCGTACGGCCCTATGCCCGCCAAGGTCGCGTCCGTCACGATCGACGAGGTCGTGCTCGACATGAACCACGAGCTCGCCGGCAAGGACCTCAACTTCGACATCGAGCTCGTCGAGGTCGTCGACTAGCCGAAGGAAGGTTCGAGGCCGACCGCGGCTCTTCGCACCATGCGTCCGCACGTCGGAATCGATGCGGGTTTCGGACGCAGACGGGGCTGCGGGCGGAAATCTCCCGCGATTTTTCTCCGACGCGGCTTGTTATGCGGAGGATGAATGCTATCATCAGGGCGTTCGACATCAAGGTCGGATGCCCTGACGTGTTCATGGGCGCATTCTTGCAAGATTCGCCGCACAATCCATCGCATATACCCCCGAAACGACGCGCGCATTGCGGCCGACTGCGGTTGGAATCTTCGCCCCATCTGGAACGGGCTTTCGCGTCTCAGGCGAAGGCATGCAGGTCGGATACGCGTTCTCTCGTCTTGGGCATTCGACGTCACATCCTTCGAAGGAGGAAGACGTGAAGTTCTTTTTGGATACGGCCGATCTTGACGAGATCGAAGAGGCCGCCAGCTGGGGTGCGCTCGCGGGCGTGACCACCAACCCGACGCTCTACTCCCGCATCGGCGGCAAGATCGACGGATTCCATGACCATATCGCCCGCATCTGCGACGCGGTGGACGGGCCGGTCAGCGCGGAAAGCGTCGCCATGACGCGCGACGACATCGTCCGCGACGGCCGCATCCTCGCATCCATCGCCCCGAACGTCGTCGTCAAGATCCCGACCATGGTCGAAGGCCTGGCCGCATGCCGCACGCTCGCCGACGAGGGCATCCGCGTGAACATGACGCTGTGCTTCTCGGTCCCGCAGGCCATCCTCGCCGCTCGTGCCGGCGCGCGTTACATCTCGCCGTTCGTCGGCCGCTTCGACGATATCTCCGAAGACGGGCTGGCCCAGCTCGAAGATGTCGTTACCGCCATCGGCAATTACGATTATTCCGACAACACGGTCAACGGCGAACAGGTCGAGGTCATCGCCGCATCCATCCGCAGCGCCAACCACGTGACCCAAGCCGCCCTCATGGGCGCCGACATCGCCACGGTACCGTTCGGCGTGCTCAAGAAGATGGTCCAGCATCCTCTGACCGATCGCGGCCTCGAATCGTTCATGAAGGATTGGGAGAAGGTCGTGAACGCATGAGCCAAGAAGAGCTGACTTCGCCTGAAGCCGCCGCTTCGGTTTCGACGGGCGAAGAGCCCGGAAAACGCGTTCGTCGCACGAAGAAGGCCGAGGATTCCGCCGCAAGCGTCGTGGCTGCCCCGCAGGCGCCCGCCGACGAGGCGCCGAAGCGCCGCCGCGGCCGTCCGCGCAAGGTAGCGGTCGATGCGGCCGCAGCCGCGGACGCCGCTCCTACGACCGAGGCGGAGCCGGCGCGCGCTCGGCGTGCCAGGGCTAAGGCTCCGGTCGCCGCCGATGCCGATGCCGCTTCGGCTGCGGAAACGCCCGCCGACGAAGCACCGAAGCGCCGTCGCGGCCGTCCGCGCAAGGTCAGGCCCGAGGAAGCTGCTCCTGCGCCCGCTGTATCCGCGCAGGCCGTGTCCGAACCCGCACGCAAGGAGAGCCCCACGCCGCCCGCAGCGGCGGAGCCTCTGCCTGCATCGGCTGTGGCCGCCGTATCCGACGAGGATATCCAGCCCCGCGAGATGCGTTCGCGCCGTCGCACCCGCGCGCCGCGCGTGATCGAAAGCGGAGATGCCGCGATCGCTCCCGCCAAGGACGCGTCCGAAGCGCCGTCGGCGCCGGCGAACGGTGAAGGCGCCGAGCGCGTAGGCGATTCTCGCGACCAGCGTCGCTCCCCGCGCAAGGAGCGCAATCGCGAAGGCCGCGACTCCTCGTTCGACCGCTCCGACAACCGTCCCGGCCGCAATGACCGCTTCGCCAACGATCGGGCCGGCAACGGCAGGCAGCGTTCGAGCAAGAACGGCCATCAGTTCGACCGCTCCGACAACCGTCCCGGCCGCAACGACCGCTTCGCCAACGACCGTCACCAACGTCGCGGCCGCAACGGCCAGAACCAGCCGATGCAGCCGACCTTCTCCCGCGAAGACCTCGCCGCCATGAAGGTGGCCGAGCTGCGCGAGAAGGCCGCCGAGCTCGAGGTCGCGTACCTGGGCCTGAAGAAGGCCGAACTCGTCGAAGTCGTGTTCGAGGCTTCCAAGAAGGCCGACGGCATCATCGAAGCCACGGGCATCCTCGACGTGATGCAGGACGGCTACGGCTTTTTGCGCGTGAACGGCTATCTGCCGGGCGAGCACGACGTCTACGTCGGCGCGGCGCTCATCCGCCGCACTGGGCTGCGCAAGGGCGACCTGGTCAAAGGCCAGACGCGCCCGACGCGCCCGAACGATAAGTACGCGGCGCTCCAAAACGTCGAGACCGTCAACGGCACGCCCGTCGACGCGCTCGGCCAACGTCCGCGCTTCGGCGACCTGACGCCCATCTTCCCGAACGAATGCCTGCGCATGGAACACGGACGTTCCACCACCACGGCGCGCGTGATCGATCTGGTGTCCCCGATCGGCAAGGGCCAGCGCGGTCTGATCGTGTCGCCCCCGAAGGCCGGCAAGACCACCATCCTGAAGGATATTGCGGCTGCCATCAGCGCAAACAATCCTGAAGTGCATCTTATGTGCCTGCTCGTGGACGAACGTCCCGAAGAAGTCACCGACATGCAGCGCTCCATCAAGGGCGAGGTCATCGCATCGACCTTCGACATGCCGACCGAAAACCATATCGTCGTCTCCGAGCTCGTCATCGAACGCGCGAAGCGTCTGGTCGAAAACGGCGAGGACGTCGTGGTCCTGCTTGACAGCCTGACGCGCCTCGCCCGCGCGTACAATCTGGCGCAGCCGGCCTCGGGCCGCATCCTGTCCGGCGGCGTCGATTCCGCCGCGCTCTATCCGCCGAAGAAGTTTCTGGGCGCCGCGCGCAACATCGAGGGCGGCGGAAGCCTGACTATCCTCGCATCCGCCCTGGTGGACACCGGATCGAAGATGGACGAGGTCATCTTCGAGGAATTCAAGGGCACCGGCAATATGGAGCTCAAGCTCGACCGCAGCCTGGCCGACCGCCGCATCTTCCCGGCCATCGACCCGGTCACGTCGGGCACGCGCAAGGAGGACCTGCTGCTCAATCCTCAGGAGGCTCCGCTCATCTGGGCGGTGCGCCGCATCCTTGCGAACATGAACAACACCGAGCGCGCGATGGACATGCTCATCAAATCGCTTCGCCAGACCAGCAACAACCAGGAATTCCTGATCCGCACCGCGAAGAAGGCCCAGACCTCGCGCGAAACGGAGAACTTCGAATTCTGACGCCGGCTCCGGATCTTTCGTTCGGAAGGCGGCTTCATCGCGAAGGCGCGTCTCCGAGGAAGACGGTGCACCTTCGCTCCTGCATCCCCTGAAGCGAAACTGAAACATCCTGTAAGGAAGAAGGCCAGGAAGCCCGCATCGGGCCTCCTGGCCTTCTTACATCCCTGTCGATTGCCTTCGTCGGAACGAATGCGGCGTTCCGCATTCGTTCGGCCTTAGAGCCGTGCGACTCCGGACTCGCGCGCGGCTTGCGCGACCGCGCGCGCCACGGCCGGCGCCACGCGTTCGTCGAACGCGCCGGGGATCACATAGTCCGCCGAGCGTGCCGCGTCATCGACCAGATCGGCGATCGCGTAGGTCGCCGCTACCATCATGTCGTCGTTGATATCGCTCGCACGTACGTCGAGCGCCCCGCGGAAGATGCCGGGGAAGGCAAGCACGTTGTTGATCTGGTTCGGGAAGTCGCTGCGTCCCGTCGCGGCGACGGCTGCGCCGGCGGCGCGGGCGTCGGCGGGCAGGATCTCGGGGATGGGGTTGGCCATCGCGAAGACGATCGGGTTGTCGTTCATCGAGCGCACCATGTCCTGCGTGACCACGCCCGGTGCGGACACGCCGATGAAGGCATCGGCGCCTTCGAGCATGTCGGCGAGGGATCCGGCGCGTTTCGAGAGGTTCGTGACTTCGGCGATCGCTTCCTTCTCGGAATTCAGGCCTGAACGTCCGGCGTGGATGGCGCCCTTGCGGTCGCAGATCACGATATCCTCGACGCCTAGGCGCAGCATGAGCTTCGCGATGGAGATGCCCGCCGCGCCGGCGCCGTTGAACACCACGCGGATGCCATCCAGGTCGCGGCCAGTCAATGCGCAGGCGTTGATGAGCGCCGCGCAGGTGACCACGGCGGTGCCGTGCTGGTCGTCGTGGAAGACGGGGACGTCGCAGATCTCTTTGAGCTTCGATTCGATTTCGAAGCAGCGCGGCGCCGCGATGTCCTCGAGGTTGATGCCGCCGAAGCTGCCGGCGATGAGGTGCACGGTGTCGACGATCTCGTCCACATCGTTGCTGCGTATGCAGAGAGGGAAGGCATCCACGTCGGCAAACGTTTTGAACAGGGCGCATTTGCCTTCCATGACGGGCATGCCCGCCTCAGGCCCGATATCGCCCAGTCCGAGCACGGCACTGCCGTCGGTGACGACGGCCACGAGGTTGGCGCGGCGCGTGTAGACGTACGAGAGGTCGACGTCGTCGGCGATGGCGAGGCACGGCTCGGCGACGCCCGGCGTGTAGGCGACGGCCAGATCATCCGGCGTCTTGACCTCGGCGCGGCTTATGACCTCGATCTTGCCGGCCCATTTTTCGTGCCGGTCCAACGCGAATTGCTTCGTATCCATGCGGGTGCCTCTATCTCTTCGAGTCCGTTCGGCCGATTACCTGAGGCCGTCGACGTATGCGACGAGCTGCGCCATGTCATCGATGCCTTCGGGTTCGCCGAAATCGATGCCGAGCTGATCCTCGAGCTCGCAGACGAGCTCGACCATGTCGAGCGAGTCGATGCCGAGAGAGGCGAAGGTCGACGTCTCGGTGACGCTTTCCGGGTCGATGTCGAGACGGTCGTTGAGAATCGCTTTGATGGTTGCGAGGGTGTCCATGGACGTCCTTTCCCGAGGTGATGATGAAGCCATTCTAACGCAAGCTTCCAGGTCGGTTTCAGGCTGCGCGAGTTCAGCGCGATATTTGCCGAAAATGTGGTGCAATTGCCCTCGTTCGATGCGCCTTGCTTTACGGCGGCGTGTCAAAAGCGCCCTGCCGCCCCCGTGCCCCGCACGCCTTCGCTATCTTCACAGTAAGATCGAATTCCAAGAGAAGAGAGTGATCGATATGGCAGGCGAAACCAATCCGATGGGCCAAGGCAACGGTCCCGTGCCTCCTTCGGCCCCCGCGTTCCAGACTCAGAATCCTTCCGCATATCCCGCATCCGGCCGACCTGCGCCCGCGCAGGGATCGTACGCCCAAGGGCAGTGCGCCGGGCAGCAGCCGTTCGGCTCGGCCGGTCCCGCGCAGACCGCCGGCTGGCGGAATCCGGACATGACGGACCGTCCCGGCGCTTCTGCCGCCTCTGCGCACGCGGCTCCCGCACGCACGCCGGGCCTCGGCCGCACCTTCGCCGCAGGATTCGCGGGCGCCGCGCTCGCTGTCGCCCTCGGGGCCGGCGGATTCGCCACCTACCAGGCCTTCATGCCCCACGAATCGCTGGAAGGCTCCTTGACGGCGCCGGCGGCTCCTGCCGCGTCTTCCTCCAAGGGCGCGACCACCATCAACGTCAACGGGAAAGACGCGACGCTCGCATCGGCCGTCGCCTCCAAGGCGCTGCCCTCCATCGTGAGCATCGACGTCTACACCTCCGGCTCCGGGTCGCATCAAGGCCTGGAGGCCCCCCATTCGGGTTCCGACTCCTCGTCGTCCCAGCTTTCGTCCCTCGGCTCCGGCGTCGTGCTGACCGAGGACGGATACATCGTCACGAACTATCACGTCGTGGAGGGATCCGAAAGCCTCAAGGCCACGATCAACGGGACGGAGTACGATGCCAAGCTCGTCGGCAGCGACCCGTCTTCCGACATCGCCGTCATCAAGGCCGACGCCACGGGCCTCACGCCGATAGAGATCGGGTCGTCCTCCGACCTCCAGGTGGGCGACTGGGTCATGTCGCTCGGCAACCCCTTCGGCCTTGAGAATTCCGTGTCCGAGGGCATCGTGTCGGCGCTCCAGCGCTCCACCACCATGACCGACCAGTCCACCGGCAGGCCCATCGTCTATCCGAACATGATCCAGACCGACGCCACCATCAATCCGGGCAATTCCGGCGGCGCGCTCGTGGATTCCGAAGGCAGGCTCGTCGGCATCAACTCGATGATCACCTCCGAGTCCGGATCGAGCTCGGGCGTCGGATTCGCCATCCCCGTCGATTACGCGATGAACATCGCCCGGCAGATCATGAACGGCGAAACTCCCACGCATGCCCAGCTCGGCGTTTCCATGTCCGCGATCGACAGCTCGATGGCCGGCCGTTACGGCATCAAGGAGGATTCCGGCGTCTACGTGGCCTCGGTCTACGAAGGCACTTCCGCCGCCGAGGCGGGCATCAAGGAGGGGGACGTCATCACCTCGTTCGAAGGGAAGCCCGTCTCTTCGCCCGAAGAGCTCATGATCGCAGTGCGTTCGATGTATCCCGGCGATACCGCCGAGGTGGGGCTGAACCGCGACGGCAAGGACATGACCGTCTCGGTGACGCTCGGCTCCGACGAGATGGATCTTTCCGCCGGCGAATCGTCCCGCGGCCAGAACGGCCGGGGCAACCAGAACGGCTACGGCGGCAACGGCTACGGGCCGAACGACGGGTACGGCCAGAACGGCCGGAGGGACCAGGGCGGCCTGCTCGATCAGCTGCTCCGATAGCTCCGTACCTTCTTTCCCGCGCCACGCCTGCGGAAAAAACGCGCGAAGGGGGCTCGCGGCCTGCGGGCTCCCTTCCTTTTATCGTAAGATAGCGGCAATCGCGTGAAAGGAGTCCCATACATGCCAGACGGGTATAGATACGGTCGCGTGCTTCTGAAGCTTTCCGGCGAAGCCCTCATGGGAGACGCCGGCTACGGCATCGACCCCAAAGTCATCGATTCCCTCGCCGTCGAGATCAAGGAAGTCGTCGACGACGGGGTGCAGGTGGCCATCGTCGTCGGCGGAGGCAACATCTTCCGCGGCGTTGCGGGCAGCGCGAACGGCATGGACCGCGCGCAGGCCGACTATATCGGCATGCTGGCGACCGTCATGAACGCCCTTGCGCTGCAGGACGGCTTGGAACGCGCCGGCGTCGTGAGCCGCGTCCAGTCGGCCATCGAGATGCATCAGGTCGCGGAAACCTACATCCGTCTGCGCGCCATCCGCCATATGGAGAAGGGCCGCGTCGTGATCTTCGCCGCCGGCACGGGCAACCCCTACTTCACCACCGACACCACGGCTGCGCTGCGCGCCTGCGAAATCGATGCCGACTGCATGATGAAGGCCACGAAGGTCGACGGCATCTACGATTCCGATCCGGCGAAGAACCCCGATGCCGCGCGCTACGAGAAGATCAGCTACCTCGACGTCCTGACCAAGGAGCTCAACGTCATGGACGCCGCTGCCATATCGCTGTGCAAGGACAACGATATGCCCCTGCTCGTCTTCAACCTGACCGCGCCGGGCAACATCCGTCGCGCGCTCAAGGGCGACAACGTCGGTACCCTGGTCTATTAGGAGGAATCAGGATGAACGAAGAGGAAATCATGCTCGAGGCCGAGGAGGGCATGGAAAAGGCGCTCTCCAACCTCAAGGAAGCCTTCGCCGGCGTCCGCACCGGGCGCGCGAACGCGATGGTGCTCGACAAGGTCAAGGTGGACTACTACGGCGTTCCCACGCCGGTCAACCAGATGGCCGCCGTGAAGGTCCCCGACGCCCATATGCTCACGATCGAGCCGTGGGACAAATCCATGGTGCGCGCGATCGAGGCCGCCATCCTGGCGAGCGACCTCGGCATCACGCCGTCGAACGACGGCAGCGTCATCCGTCTGCCGTTTCCTCAGCTCACCGAGGAGCGTCGTCGCGACCTCGCCAAACAGTGCAAGACGTTTTCCGAGGAAGGCCGCGTCGCGGTGCGCAAGGCCCGCGGCGCCGCCAACGCCGCCGTCGAAAAGCTCAAGAAGGCGTCCGAGATATCCGAGGACGACGCGCGCCGCGATGAAGAGAGCATCCAGAAGCTGACCGACTCCTACATCAAGAAGGTCGACGAGATGTTCAAGAAGAAGGAAGCCGAGCTGATGGCCATCTAGGCTTCGAAGCTCTCGATCGGAGCCCCATCGTACGGAGGACGTCGTGTTCCATAAGGCCTTAACCGACATATTCCCCGATCCGCCGACGGATCTCGATCCCGAGGCGCTCGACGAGGCGCGCGTGCCCGAGCACATCGCCGTCATCATGGACGGCAACGGCCGCTGGGCCAAGAAGCGTGCGCTCAATCGGCTGCGCGGGCACAAGGCCGGCATCGAAGCCGTGCGCGAGACCATACGCTGCGCCTCCGACGCGGGCGTCCGATATCTCACCGTCTACGCGTTCTCGACCGAGAACTGGAAGCGGCCCGACGACGAGGTCGTCGGGCTCATGAACCTCTTCGCGAAGACCATGCTCGCAGAGGTCGACGGCTTGGATGAAGAGAACGTGCGCGTGCGCACGATCGGCGACCTGTCGCTCCTTCCGGAGGACACGCGCGCCGCGTTCGGGCGCGCGTGGGATCAGACCTGCGGCAATACGGGCATGACCCTGAACGTCGCGGTGAACTACGGCTCGCGCGAGGAAATCATGCGCGCGGTGCGCGCCGTCGCCGATGCGGCGGTCGCGGCGGCGGGCCGGGGCGAGGCGCGCGACGTCACCCCCGAGCTCTTCGAACGCGGCCTCTACACCGCCGGCATTCCCGATCCCGACCTGGTCATCCGCACGTCGGGAGAGCATCGCATATCGAACTTCCTGCTGTGGCAGGTCGCGTACGCCGAGTTCTACGTGACCGATGTGCTCTGGCCCGATTTCGATCGCTACGAGCTGCTGCGCGCCCTGCTTGACTTCCAGCATCGCGACCGCCGCTTCGGAGGCGTTCGATGACCGAAGGCCCGAAAGGAACCGGCGAGAGACGCAGACCGGCGAAGAAGAGCGATCTCGGCGTGCGCTTCGCGTCGGGGACCGTCTACTTCGTCCTCACCGTCGGTCTGATACTTGCCGGCACGGTCACGACCCTCGTGTACTTCTGCATCGTGGCGGGGCTCGTCTCGTACGAGTTCTTCGGGCTGCTGCGTCATGACGCCAAGCGCCCCAACGATCTGCTCGGCATCGTCGCGGCGGTGCTGTATCCGCCTGTGATGTGGCTGTACGGCTTCGTGGGCGTGGGCGTGCTGTCCACGTCCCTCATTCTGGCGCTGCTCATCTGGTACGTGTTCTATTCCCGTTCGCGCGTCGTCGACGTGGGCGCGTCCATCTTCGTCGCGCTCTACGCGGGGTTCCTGCCGTGCGGTTTTTTGCTCGTGCGCGAAGCGGTCCCCGGGTTCTGGGGCGGCATCCTGGTGCTCGGGATCATGTGCGGCGTCTGGCTCAACGACGTCTTCGCCTATCTGATCGGCCGCAGGTTCGGAAAGCACAAGCTCGCGCCGCGCGTCTCGCCCAAGAAGACCTGGGAAGGCTTCATCGCCGGCATGGTCGCGTCGGTGGGGGTGTGGTGCGCCATAGCGCTCATCCCGCCGGTGGACATGGGGTTCGTGGAGGCTTCCGCGTTCGGCGTCCTCTGCGGCCTCGCCGGCATTCTGGGCGATCTTGCGGAAAGCCGGTTCAAGCGCAATTCCGGCGTCAAGGATTCAGGCACCATCATGCCCGGGCACGGCGGCATGATGGACCGCGTCGATTCCATGATCGCGGTTTCGTTCGTCTCCGCGTTCCTGCTGTTCGGAGGAGGGTGCATCCCCTATGTCCTGTAAGAAGCGCATCGCGATCCTGGGGTCCACGGGCTCCATCGGAACTCAGACGGCCGATATCGTCCGACGCCATCCCGACAAGCTCGAGATCGTCGCGCTCGCGGCGAATCGCAGCGTCGATGCCGTCGCGGCGCAGGCCGCGGAATTCGGCGTGCGCCGCATCGCGTTCGGGGACGAGGCGCTCGCGGGCTCGCCGGCCCTCGACGCCCTGCCTGAAGGGGCCGAGGTATCGTTCGGGCCGGATGCCCTCGTCGACCTCGTCGCGCTCGACGAGGTCGATTGCGTCGTGAACGCGCTCGTCGGCGCGGCCGGCATGCGCGCTTCGTACGAGACGCTGCGCCACGGCACGCAGCTCGCGCTCGCGAACAAGGAAAGCCTCGTCGTCGCCGGCGACCTCATCATGCCGCTCGCCCGCGCGCTGGACGAGGAGGCCGGGCGTCCGGGCGCCCTCATGCCCATCGATTCCGAGCACGGCGCCATCTACCAGTGCCTTCTGGGCGAACGTCCCGAAGAGGTCTGCGCGCTGTGGGTCACGGCATCGGGCGGCCCGTTCCGCGGCAAGACGGCCGGCGAGCTCGCCGACGTCACGTTCGAGGAGGCCCTCGCGCATCCGACCTGGCACATGGGTCCGAAGATCACGGTCGATTCCTCCACGCTCATGAACAAGGGCCTCGAGGTCATCGAAGCCCACCACCTGTTCGACATGCCCTACGACCGCATCCGCGTCGTGGTGCAGCCCCAGAGCGCCATCCATTCGATGGTCGAATATTCCGACGGCAGCGTGAAGGCGCACCTCGGCACGACCGACATGCGCATTCCGATCCAGTTCGCCCTGAGCTATCCCGATCGCTGGGACGCCCCGGTCGAGCCGCTCGACTTCACGCGTCTGGGTTCCCTCGAGTTCTATCCCGTCGACGAGGAGACGTTCCGCTGCTTCGCGCTCGCGCGCCGCGCGGGCTCCACGGGCGGGACGCTGCCCTGCGCCATGAACGCCGCCAACGAGGTCGCGGTCGCGCGCTTCCTGGCGGGAGGCTGCGGCTGGCTCGACATCGCCTCCTGCGTCGAGCACGTCATGGACGCCCATGCGGTCGAAGCGGTGGAAAGCCTCGACCAGCTCTCGCGCGTGGATGCGTGGGCGCGCGTGCAGGCAGGCGCGTTCCTCGACGATGCGCGCACGCACGCGTAAACGAAAGGCCGCATCCGCATGAACGTCATTCTCATGGTCTTCTACCTGGCGGTCGCGCTCGGAGCGCTCGTCTTCATCCACGAAGGCGGCCACTTCCTCGCGGCGCGTGCGTTCGGCGTGCGCGTGACCGAGTTCATGCTCGGCCTGCCCGGTCCGAGCATCGGATTCACCTGGCGCGGCACGCGCTTCGGTGTGACGGCCGTGCCTCTCGGCGGATACGCGAAGGTCTGCGGCATGGAGCCGGGCCCCGAGAATCCGCATATGGAGCGCGCGCTCGCCTTCATATCCTCGCGCGGCACCGTCTACGCCGACGATTTCGCCGCGGAAGCCGGCATCACGACCGAGGAGGCCGTCGAGACCTTCTACGCGCTCGAGGAATGGGGCTGCGTCGTCGGGCCGAAGCGCGCCGATGCGCACAACGTCTTCCGCACCCGTGCCGCGCGCGACGCCGCGAGCGGACGAGCCCTCGCCGAGGGCGCTCCGCGCGCCTTCGACGACGCGCACGAGCTGTATATGCGCGAGCGGGCCCAGACCTACCGTTCGCTGCCGTTCTGGAAGCGCAGCGTCATCCTGCTCGCAGGTATCGCGATGAACCTGCTGTTCGTCGTCGTCGCCTTCGTCGCGGTCTACTCCGTCTTCGGCGTCGACATGGCAGATGCGCAGGGCGCTCTCAACCACGTCACGATTCCGGTCTGGCAGGCGGTGCTCGGCAGCTTCGCGTATATGGGCCAGGTCGTGATCGCCGTGGCGGGGCTTTTCAATCCCGCCACCGTTTCCGACACCATGTCGAATTCCGTGAGCGTCATCGGCATGGCGGTCGTGTCCAAGCAGTACGCCGATGCCGGTCCGCTCGCGTTCCTGTTCTTCATGGCGATGATCTCGGTGTCGCTCGGCATCATGAACCTGCTGCCCATCCCTCCGCTCGACGGAGGGCGCTTCGTCATCGAGGTTTTCCAGAAGATCACCGGCCGCGTGGTGGGGTATCGGGCCATGAACGTCATGACCTTCGCAGGTCTTGCCCTTATGCTGGTCTTTTTCGTCGTCATGTTGAATCAGGACATCCATCGGTTCATATTCGGTGAGATGTAGCGGCGCACCGCGCGCCTGTTTCACGTCCGTCCTGCGCGATGCAGGCGGGAAGGGGAGTCTTATGGAACCAACGGCCACGGCGCTCAAGCCGAACCAGCGCACGCGGCGCTTGTCCGTCGGCGGCGTGCCTCTCGGCGGCGGCGCCCCGTGCGTCGTGCAGTCGATGCTCAACGCGCCTGCGACCGACGTCGAGGCCAACCTCCGTCAGATCGCCGACCTCCAGGCCGTCGGCTGCGAGGTCGTGCGCATGGCGATCCCGCGGCGTTCCTGTCTGGACGCCTTCGAGGAGGTATGCCGCAAAAGCCCTCTTCCCATCGTCGCCGACGTCCATTTCGATGCGGGGATCGCCATCGAGGCCGCCCGTCGCGGCGCGGCCAAGCTGCGCATCAATCCAGGCAACATCGGATCGTGGGAAAAGACCGACGCCGTCATCGATGCGGCTCGCGCGGCCCGCATCCCCATCCGCATCGGCGTGAACGCGGGGTCGCTCGACGACGCCCTGAAGGCGCGGACCGACCTGACGCTTCCCGAGAAGATGGCCGCGTCCGTCAAGGAGTACGTGCGTCATTTCGAGGACCGCGGCTTCGGCGACATCGTCGTGTCCGCCAAGGCGCACGACGTCATGACCACGGTGCGCGCCTATCGCGTGCTCGCGCGGGAAATCCCCGAGATCCCCCTGCATATCGGCATCACCGAGGCCGGGACGCTGCTTCAGGGCGTGGTCAAGTCCGCCAGCGGCCTGGGCATCCTGCTCGAAGAGGGCATCGGCGACACGATGCGCATCTCGCTGACCGACGAGCCGACGGCCGAGGTCCGCGCCTGCTGGATGCTGCTTTCGGCGCTCGATCTGCGCCGTCGCGGCCCCGAGATCATCAGCTGCCCCACCTGCGGGCGTTGCCAGGTCGATATGATCCCTATCGCCAAGGCGATCGAGGAGCGCCTGGCCACGTCGGCGAAGCCTCTCAAGGTCGCCGTCATGGGCTGCGTGGTGAACGGCCCGGGCGAGGCCGAGGGCGCCGATATCGGCGTGGCTTCCGGCGCGGGCGCGGGCGTCATCTTCAAGGGCGGCTCCACCTTGCGCAAGGTCGATGAAGGCGATATCGTCGAGACCCTCATGGAAGAGATCGACAAGCTCTGACGGGCGTCGCGACCCGGCGCGCAGGCCGCCTCTTTCGTGCGCACGGCGCGGCATCCATTTCGAATGAACGGGGCCCGACGGCCCCGAATCCGACCGACGAGACGAGAAAGACCGGACGATGAATTCATTTCGCACACGCACCCTGCTTCGCATGAGCGAGCTGTATATGCCCACGATCAAGGAGGATCCGGCGGATGCCGACGTCACGTCGGCGAAGCTGCTCTATCGCGCGGGCATGCTGCGCAAGGAGGCGTCGGGGCTGTATTCGTTTCTGCCCCTGGGGATGCGCGTGCTCAACAAGCTCGAGTCCATCATCCGCGAGGAGATGGATTCCCACGGCGCCCAGGAGATCCTGATGCCGTTCGTGCAGTCGTCCGATCTCTGGCGCGAAAGCGGCCGCTGGGGGGCGTACGGCGAAGAGATGCTGCGCATGGCCGACCGCCACGGCAACGAGTTCTGCCTTGGGCCGACGCATGAGGAGGTCGTGACCGACCTGGTCAAAAACGAGCTGCGCAGCTACAAGGACCTTCCGCGCAACCTCTATCAGATCCAGCTCAAGTTCCGCGACGAGCGCAGGCCCCGCTTCGGGCTTCTGCGCAGCCGCGAATTCATCATGAAGGACGCTTACAGCTTCGATGCCGACCGCGAGGGGCTCGACGCGAGCTACGAGCGCATGCGCGAGGCCTACGAGAACGTCTGCGACCGCATGGGGCTCGAATACCGCGTCGTCGTGGCCGATGCGGGCCAGATCGGCGGAGACGGCGGCACCGAGGAGTTCATGGTGCTCGCCGATAACGGCGAGGCCGAGCTCGTCTATTGCGACTGCGGCTATGCGGCCGACGTCGAGGCCGCCGCCTGCACGCCTGCTCCCGTGCCGTACATGCGCGCGAAGGAGGGCATGCCCGCAGGCGACGTGCGGGAAAAGGTCGCTACGCCGGGCGTCCATACGATCGACGAGCTGGCGGCGTTTCTGGGCATTCCCGCCGCCGCCTGCATGAAGGCGTTTTCGGGCAAGGACGGCGAAGGCACCGTCTGGGTGCTCTTCGTTCCCGGCGACTACGAGGTCAACGAAGATAAGGCGTCGAACCTCCTCGGAGGCTTCGCGCCCCTCACCGACGACGAGATGAAGGACGCGGGGCTCGTCAAGGGATCCATGGGACCGGTCGGCCTGCCGGCAGGCGTGAAGGTCGCGGCCGATGCGAGCCTTAAGGGCATCGAGCGCTGGGTCGTCGGCGCGAACGAGGACGGGTTCCACTTCGTCGGCGCCGCCCAAGGCGACGACTTCAAGGTCGATGCCTGGGGCGATCTGTGCACCGTGCGCGAAGGGGACGCGTGCCCGCAGTGCGGCTCGCCCCTGCGCAGCGCACGCGGCATCGAGGTCGGCCAGATCTTCAAGCTCGGCGACAAATATTCCCGCGCCATGGGCGCCACGTTCATGGATGCCGACGGCTCGGAGAAGCCGTTCATCATGGGATGCTACGGCATCGGCGTGTCGCGCGCGATGGCTGCGGCCGTCGAGCAGCGCAACGACGAGCACGGCATCATCTGGCCCGCCGCCATCGCGCCGGCCCATGTCGCCGTCATCCCCCTGTCGCCGAAACCCGACGAGGTCACGGCCGCGGCCGAGGAGCTTGCGGGCGCGCTGGCCGATGCGGGCCTCGAGGTGGTCATCGACGACCGCGACGAACGCGCGGGCGTGAAATTCAACGACAACGACCTGATCGGCTGGCCGGTCCAGGTGGTCGTCGGCAAGCGCGGCCTGAAGGAGGGCGTGGTCGAGGTCAAGGACCGCGCGACGGGCGAGAAGGAATCGGTGGCTCTCGATCAGGTCCTTTCCGCCGTCGAGCGGGTCCTTTCCTAGAGGCGCGGGCCCGCGTCGAGCGCGCATTCGCACGGACGGACGCCCGACGCGGGCGAATCATGCGTTTCGAGCCTTCCGTGCGCAGCGCTTCGCACGGCGCTCGGGAATACGATGTCGACGAATCTCGAACGGGGATGCCGAGGATGGAATTGCTTGCGCCGGCAGGCGGCTGGGAACAGCTCGAATGCGCGGTCGCGTTCGGCGCCGACGCGGTGTACCTGGCCACGCCGCGCTACGGCATGCGCCATCGCGCCGACAACTTCGCCGAAGCGGATATTCCGCGTGCCGTCGCCTTCGCGCATGCGCGTGGCGCGGCGGTGCACGTCACGGTCAACACCATCATGTCCGACGCGGATACCGACGACCTGCCCCGCTATTTCGCGATGCTGGCCGACGCGGGCGTCGATGCGTTCATCGTCGCCGATGCGGGAGCCATCGCCATCGCCCGCGAAGCGGCTCCGCGCGTCGCCATCCATCTGTCCACGCAGGCCTCCGTCATGAACGCCGCCGCGGCGCGCCTGTACGCCTCGCTCGGCGTGACGCGCATCGTCGTCGCGCGCGAGATGGGCCTTTCGGCCATCGCCGAGATGCGTCGGCGCCTGCCCCAGGGCATGCAGATCGAGGCGTTCGCGCACGGATCGATGTGCATGGCCTATTCGGGACGTTGTCTGATCAGCGATTATCTTGTCGGCGACGGACGCGGCGCCAACAAGGGCAACTGCGCGCAGCCATGCCGATGGGGATATACGCTCGTGGAGCGCACGCGTCCCGGGCAGTCGTTCGACATCGAGGAGGAACCGCCGGTAGCCGGCGGCGTCGACGCGTCCGCCCCTGCCGAGTCGTTCATCATGAGCTCGAACGACATGTGCATGCTCGAGCACCTCGACGACCTTGCGGCCGCCGGCGTCGAGAGCATCAAGATCGAGGGCCGCGCCAAGGGCGCCTATTACGTCGCCGCGGTCGTGAACGCCTACCGTCATGTGCTCGACGGCGAACCTGCGTCCGTGTGGGCTTCCGAGCTCGAGACCGTGAGCCACAGGCCCTATTCCACGGGGTTCTACTACGGCGATCCGGGTCAGAACGCCGTATCGGACCAGTACGTGCGGGCCTACCACATGGTGGCGCGCGTCGCGGGGATCGATGCGGCCGCATTCGGGACCGGTCGGATTCCGTCTGCCGAAGCATCCGGCGGCCCGGGCGCCGGATGCATCGGTTCCGAGCGCGCGGCCGCCGCAGCGCGAGGCGATACGCGCGCGTCCGGCACGCGAGCCTCTCTCGTCTGCCGCAACCGGTTTGCCGAAGGCGACGTCGTCGAAGCCCTGCGTCCGACAGCTCCGATCGAATCGTTCGAGGTGAAAGACCTCGTATGGCATGCCCCTCCCGATTTCGACCTGACCGACGTGCGCCGCGATGCGCCCGATTCCATCCTCGGCCCCGACCCTGCGCGTCCGGGCGGGCATCTCGTCAAGGTCGATGTGGCGAACCGCACGATGGAGTGCTATTCGTGCGCCGCGTCCGTGCGCCTTTCGCCGGGCGATATCCTCCGTACGAAGGCGTAGGCGAAACGACCCCGAAACGCATGTCATTCAGGGCCAACGGATTCTCTGCATATAGTAAGATTGGGGCCGCAAGGTATGACGGCGGCATCGAAGGCCGCCGTCTCTGACGAAAGATAGGAGCCAGCCATGGGTCAGAAGGCCGAGGAGACGCTCGACATCTCATTCGACGAGTTCTCCAATTACCTGCGCGCCCACACGCGCATCTTCATGGACGTCGAGGGCGGGTCGTACTACCTGACCCATACCGACGGGTATTGGCGAGCTCAGGATTGCGCGGTCATGAACGACAAGGGCCATTTCACCGACTGTTCGGACCTCGTCCCCACGTTGAGCGAATTCTTAGGTCTCACCTGGCTTGACGGAAAGAAGATAGAAGACGTCTTCGACGAATCGACGTTCTATAAGAGCATCCAGGATTAACCGTCGCGCCCGTTTCGGCGCTTCGCAGAGGATCGAGACGCGGAAGGCGGGCCCGAGGGTCCGCCTTCCCGGTTTCTGCCGACGCCCACGTGCGTGCAATGTTCGACACGCAGGGAAAATCGTGTATCCTGACAATCCTTCAAACTTCGTCGCGGCCTGCGTTCGCCCTGCCCGCCGCACGATGCGCACGCACGCGCATGGCATGAATCGGAGGGTTCATCGTGAAATTGGTCGTAACCGAGAAGAACGACGCGGCCCAGCAGATATCGTCGCTGCTCGGAGGCACGCGCCCGAAAGCCGACAAGGTCTATAGCACGCCGGTCTACCGCCTGACGGTGGACGGCGAGGAATGGGTCTGCATCGGCCTGCGCGGCCATATCCTCGAACCCGATTTCGTCCCTTCGATCGTCTACAAGAAGTCCAAAGGCTGGCAGGCCGTCACGGCCGACGGCGAGGTCTTCCCGACCACGCTGCCCGCGCATCTTCCGAAGCCTCCGTTCAAGACCAAGCGCAAGCCCTTCACGGCCGACGGCGTGGCGCTCAACACCTGGAAGATGGACACGCTCCCGTATCTCACCTACGCGCCTATCGAGAAGCTTCCCAAGGAAAAGGACATCATCCGCAGCCTGAAGAACCTCGCCAAGAAGGCCGACGAGATCATCATCGCCACCGACTTCGACCGCGAAGGCGAGCTCATCGGATCCGACGCCTTGAGCTGCATCCAAGAGGTCAACCCCGATGTCCCCGTCGCGCGCGCCCGCTATTCCGCGTTCACGAAGCCCGAGATCGAGCATGCCTTCTCGCACCTCGTCCCGCTCGACGTGAACCTCGCGCAAGCGGGAGAGAGCCGTCAGGACATCGATCTGATCTGGGGCGCCGTGCTCACGCGCTTTCTGACCATCGTGAAGTTCGCGGGGTATGGCAACGTGCGCTCGTCCGGTCGCGTCCAGACGCCGACCCTCGCGCTCATCGTCGCCCGCGAACGCGAGCGCATGGCGTTCGTGCCCGAGGATTACTGGGTGGTGAAGGGCCTGTTCGCCGATGGGGCGGATGAGTTCGAAGCCACGTACGCGCAGAAGCGCATCTCGGACAAGGCCCAAGCCGATGCCGTCATGGCGCATATCGAGGGCGTCGATTCCGCCCGGGTGTCGGCGATCGAGAAACGTCGGCGCACCATCGCCCCGCCGGCCCCGTTCAACACGACGAGCCTGATGGCCGCCGCCGCCAACGAGGGCCTGTCGCCCGCGCGCACGATGCGCCTCGCCGAGAGCCTCTACATGGCCGGCATCATCAGCTATCCGCGCGTCGACAACACGGTCTATCCCGATTCGCTCGACCTGGCCGATGTCGTCCGCGTCCTCTCGAAGGTCCCGGCATACGCCCCGTACTGTCAGAAGCTCCTGTCCAAGGGCGCGCTTTCCGCCACGCGCGGCAAGCAGGAGACCACCGACCATCCGCCCATCTACCCGACGGCGCCGGCCGATCCCGACTCGCTCGATCCTGCCCAGTGGAAGCTCTACAACCTGATCGCCCGCCGCTTCCTCGCCACGCTCTCCGAGTCCGCCATCACCGAGAACACGAAGGTCACGTTCGATGTGAACTCCGAGCCGTTCGACACGAGCGGCGTCATCACGCAGAAGCCGGGCTTCAGGGCCATCTATCCGTACGGCCGCAAGAAGGATGTCCAGCTCCCGCCTCTCGAGCAGGGGCAGACGGTCGATTTCAAAGGCGCGGCCTGCGAGAAGAAGCAGACCCAGCCGCCGGCGCGCTATTCCCAGGGCGTGCTCATCCAGGAGATGGAGAAGCTCGGGCTCGGCACCAAGGCCACGCGCGCGTCCATGATCGAGCGCCTGTACCAGGTGAAGTACATCCAGAACGATCCGATCGAGCCGAGCCAGCTCGGCATCGCGGTCTGCGACGCGTTGGGCAAGTTCGCGCCCCAGATCACGAGCCCCGACATGACGGCCACGCTCGAAGAGGACATGAACAGGATCGCCGAGGGCGAAAAGACCCGGCAGGATGTCGTCGACCTCTCGCGCGACATCCTGAACGACGTCCTCCGCGAGCTTCTGCCGCACCAGGAAGAGGTCAAGGACGCGCTCGCCGACGCGGTCGCTGCGGACGCATACGTGGGCCCGTGCCCCAAGTGCGGACGCGACCTGCAGATCCGCGCATCCAACAAGACGCATTCCATGTTCATCGGCTGCGCGGGATGGCCGGAATGCGACGTCACGTATCCGCTGCCCAAGGGCAAGATCGAATCGATGGAGGAGCGCTGCCCGACCTGCGGCATGCCCCAGATCAAGGTCACGGCCTTCCGCTCCAAGCCGCGCGTCCAGTGCATCGATCCGAGCTGCCCGACCAATGTCGAGCCCGATCTCGTGGTCGGGACGTGCCCGGCCTGCGCCGCGAAGGGCCTGGACAAGAAGCTCGTCGCCACGAAGAACCCTCGCACGCTCAAGCGCTTCATCCGCTGCGAGAACTACGAGGAATGCGAGACGAGCTATCCGCTCCCCGCGACGGGCAAGCTGACGGCGACCGACGAGGCCTGCCCGGATTGCGGGGCCCCTCTGGTCGTCGTCACGACGGCGCGCGGCCCCTGGAAGCTCTGCCCCAACTTCGGCTGCCCCGGCAAGGAGGAGAAGGCGAAGGCATCGGGCGCGCGCAAGGGCGCGGCCAAGGGCGGGGCCAAGGCCAAGGGCCGCGCACGCGCGCGATCGGCGTCGAAGGCGAAGTAGCCTTCGGTCCGCGCGGCAGCGAAACGCATTTGGCCAACGCGAAGGCGAGGGCGGCTATGGCGCTTCGGCCCGCGCGGCAGCGAAACGCATCCATTCCCGATATGACGATGCCCAAGGCCTCGGCTTCGGTCCGCGCAGCGGCGAAACGCATGGCGACCAGGTGGAGCAGGTTGTGTGGAGACGCGCGCGTCCCTTGCACGACCTGCTTTTCGCATCTATAATGCTCGGTTGCGTCTGGTTCTGTATGGATACACCCGGGCGCGTGGGCAACTCGGAGCCGTAGATCTGCACCTCCCATATGCAGGTCAAGCGACAATCGGGTCCCACGAACGCGAAGATGGCTTTCGGTGTGCGTCGGGTTCCGGCGTGCGATGGGAAGCCGAAGAAAGGAAAGACATGGGAGTCAAGCAGTACAAGCCGACCAGCCCCGGCCGTCGCTTCCAGATGGTCTCTGACTTCGCAGAGATCACGACCAGCACGCCGGAGAAGTCGCTGCTTGCGCCTCTGCCCAAGAAGGCAGGACGCAACAACTACGGCCGCATCACCACCCGCCATCAGGGCGGCGGCAACAAGCGCCGTTACCGCATCATCGACTTCAAGCGCAGGAAGGACGGCGTGCCCGCCAAGGTCGCCACGATCGAATACGATCCGAACCGTTCCGCCCGCATCGCCCTTCTGCACTACGCGGACGGCGAGAAGCGCTACATCCTTCACCCGAAGGGCCTGAAGGTCGGCGATACCATCACCTCCGGAACCGGTTCCGACATCAAGCCCGGCAACGCGCTCGCGCTCGCCGACATCCCCGTCGGCACGCTCATCCACGCCGTCGAGCTCCAGCCCGGCCGCGGCGCCGCGCTCGCCCGTTCCGCAGGCACTTCCATTCAGCTCATGGGCAAGGAAGGCAACTACGCCATCCTCCGCATGCCCTCTTCCGAGATGCGTCGCGTTCTCCTTACCTGCCGCGCCACCATCGGAGAGGTCGGCAACGCCGAGCACTCCAACATCAAGATCGGCAAGGCCGGCCGCAACCGCTGGAAGGGCATCCGCCCGACCGTCCGCGGCACCGTCATGAATCCTGTCGACCACCCGCACGGCGGTGGCGAAGGCAAGAACAAGACCGCAGGCCGCCATCCTGTCAGCCCGTGGGGCGTGCCTACCAAGGGCCATCGCACCCGCAACGCCAAGAAGGCTTCGAGCCGCCTGATCATCCGTCGCCGCAAGAAGTAGCGCGCGACGTTACGTTAAGGAGAGAACGTGAGCAGAAGTTTGAAGAAGGGTCCTTTCGTCGAACCGCGTCTCCTTGGCCGCATCCAGGCCATGAACGCCTCCGGCGAGAAAAACGTCATCAAAACGTGGTCCCGCGCCTCCACCATCTTCCCCGAGATGGTCGGGCATACGATCGCCGTCCACGACGGCCGCAAGCATGTCCCCGTATACATCACCGAATCCATGGTCGGTCACAAGCTGGGCGAATTCGCCCCGACCCGCACCTTCCGTGGCCATGTCAAGAAGACGAAATAAAGGAGGTAAGCACTCATGGAAGCAAGAGCCACTGCTAAGTACGTGCGTGTGAGCCCCCGCAAGGCCCGCATCGTCGTCGACCAGGTCCGCGGCAAGGATATCCCGCGTGCGCGCGAAATCGTCGCGTTTTCCGAGCGCGCCATCGCCGAGACCGTCGGCAAGGTCATCGACTCCGCCGTCGCCAACGCCGTGAACAACCACGGCATGAGCGACAAGAATCTCTTCATCAAGGCCGCCTTCGTCGACGAAGGCCCCACGATGAAGCGCTTCCGCCCCCGCGCGAAGGGCTCCGCGTCGCCGATCCGCAAGCGGACCAGCCACATCACCGTCATCGTCGCACCCCGAGAGGAGGCATAATCGCATGGGCCAGAAAGTAATGCCCACCGGCTTCCGCCTCGGTATCACCGAAGACTGGCGCAGCCGCTGGTACGCCGATAAGGATTACGCCAAGACCCTCGAGAACGACCTCGCCATCCGTCGTTTCCTCGAGAAGAAGCTCGCCCGCGCCGCCGTCTCCAAGATCGAGATCGAGCGCGCCGGCGACAAGACCAAGATCATCGTCACGACCGCCCGTCCCGGCGTCGTGATCGGCAAGAAGGGCGCCGAGATCGACGCGCTCCGCAAGGAGGTCGCGAAGGTCGCCACCGGCCAGGTCAACATCGAAGTCATCGAGGTCAAGCGCCCCGAGCTCGATGCCACGCTGGTCGCCCGCTCCATCGCCGAGCAGCTCGAAGGCCGCGTTGCCTTCCGCCGCGCGATGCGCAAGGCCGTCCAGTCCGCCCGCAAGAGCGGCGCGCTCGGCATCCGCATCCAGTGCTCCGGCCGTCTGGGCGGCGCCGAGATGAGCCGTCGCGAGTGGTACCGCGAAGGCCGCGTGCCTCTGCACACCCTGCGCGCCAAGATCGACTACGGCTTCACCACCGCCTCCACGACGATGGGCTCCATCGGCGTGAAGGTCTGGATCTACCATGGCGAAATGCTGCCGGGCGGCAAGGTTCCCCAGCCGGCCCTCGAGGGCAGCTCGCGCCCGAGCCGCGGCCGCCGTGGCGACCGCAACGAAAGGGGTGCTAAATAATGCTAGCTCCTAAACGCGTGAAGCACCGCAAGGTGCAGCGCGGCTCCATGAAGGGCAAGGCCAAGGGCGGCACCAGGCTCAACCACGGCGAATACGGCATCCAGGCGCTCGAAGCCCACTGGATCACCAACCGCCAGATCGAAGCCGCGCGTATCGCCATGACCCGCGAGATGAAGCGTGGCGGCAAGGTCTGGATCACCATCTTCCCGGACAAGCCGATCACCCAGAAGCCCGCCGAGACCCGCATGGGTTCCGGCAAAGGCAACCCCGAGGGTTGGGTCGCCGTCGTGAAGCCCGGCCGCATCATGTTCGAGATCGGCGGCGTCGAGGACGAGGTCGCGCGCGAAGCGCTCCGTCTCGCCATCAACAAGCTGCCCATCAAGTGCAAGATCGTGACCAAGGAAACGGAGGCTGCTGAATAATGAAGGCTGCAGAAGTTCGTGAGCTTTCCTCCGACGACCTGACGTCGAAGCTCAAGGAGGCCCGCGCCGAGCTGTTCAACCTGCGTTTCCAGATGGCAACCAGCCAGTTGGACAATACGGCTCGCGTGAAGCAGGTCAAGAAGGACATCGCGCGCATTCAGACCGAAATGCGCGCTCGTGAGATCGCCGCTGCCGGCGCGTCGAAATAAGGATGAGTGGGATCGATGAGTGAAGAAACCCGTAACTCCCGCAAGGTCCGTCAGGGCGTTGTGGTAAGCGCGGTCAATGACAAGACCATCGTCGTGAAGGTCGAGTCGCGCAAGCCGCACCCCGTGTACGGCAAGATGATGACGACCACCAAGAAGTTCCATGCCCATGACGAGCGGAACGAATGCGGCGTCGGCGATACCGTCGAGATCATGGAGACGCGTCCTCTGTCCAAGATGAAGCGCTGGCGTCTCGTCCGCATCATCGAGAAGGCCAAATAGTTCGCGCCCTCTGCGTGATCTAGTATCGGAAGGATTTCACAATGATTCAGATGCAAACCATGCTGAACGTTGCGGACAACTCCGGCGCTCGCAAGGTGCAGTGCATCAAGGTCCTCGGCGGCTCCAAGCGCCGCTACGCTGGCCTGGGTGACGTCATCATCTGCAGCGTCAAGGAAGCTTCTCCCAACGGCTCGGTCAAGAAGGGCGAAGTCGTCCGCTGCGTCGTCGTGCGCGTCAAGAAGCAGATCCGCCGCAAGGACGGCAGCTACATCCGCTTCGACGAGAACGCCGCCGTGCTCATCGGCCAGGACGGCGCCCCTCGCGGCACCCGTATCTTCGGGCCCGTCGCACGCGAACTGCGCGACAAGAAGTACATGAAGATCGTGTCTCTGGCACCTGAGACGCTGTAGGGGAGGTGCACAGGATATGAACAGCATGCGTATTCGCAAGGGCGACAAGGTCGTCGTCATAGCGGGCAAGGACAAGGGCAAGGAAGGCGTCGTTCTCCGTGCCATCCCGACCAGGCAGCGCGTCGTCGTCGAAGGCTGCGGCATGGTCAAGAAGGCCGTCCGCCCCACCCAGCAGAACCCTCAGGGCGGCATCACGCGCGTCGAGGCCCCCATCCACGTGTCCAACGTGATGCTCGTCTGCCCGAAGACCGGCAAGCCGACCCGCATCGGCATCCGCCGCGATGAAAACGGCAAGCGCATCCGCGTCAGCAAGGCAGGCAACTGCGATATCGACTAGTTCGATCGCGTAATCGTCGGGGCCGAACCGTTCGGCCCCGTTCCATGGCCCCTGCCGGCATCCGGCATGGGACGCAGGGTCGGCAATCCTGCGTTTAATTCATCGAAAAGGAGAATGTGCGATGACTGCACCTCGTCTGAAGGAAAAGTACCGGTCCGAGATCGTTCCTCAGCTTGAGAAGGAACTCTCGATCGACAACATCAACGAAGTCCCGCGCCTCGACAAGATCGTCATCAACATGGGCGTCGGCGAAGCCGCTTCCGATTCCAAGCAGCTCGACGCCGCGATGAACGATCTGCGCGTCATCAGCGGCCAGCAGCCCTGCGTGACCCGCGCCAAGAAGTCCATCGCGAGCTTCCATATCCGCCAGGGCATGGCCATCGGCTGCAAGGTCACGCTCCGCGGCGACCGCATGTGGGAATTCCTCGATCGCCTGCTGGCCCTCGCCCTTCCTCGCGTCCGCGACTTCCGCGGCGTTTCCCCGAAGAGCTTCGACGGCCGCGGCAACTACAGCCTCGGCATCACCGACCAGATGATCTTCCCCGAGATCGAGTACGACAAGGTCGATCGCACCCGCGGCATGGACATCGCGTTCGTGACCACCGCGGAAACCGATGAAGAAGCCAAGGCGCTTCTCAGCGCGCTCGGATTCCCTTTCAAGAAGTAGTACACTTCCCACTCAGCATGCTTCGAACGGCGGCTTCGCACGAAACCGCCCGACAAGTAAGGAAAGAAGGAGAGAATGGCAAAAAAGTCGATGATCGCCAAAGCGAAGCGCGAGCCTAAGTTCTCGACGCGCGCGTATACGCGCTGCACCCGCTGCGGACGCCCCCATTCGGTGTACCGCAAGTTCGGACTGTGCCGCGTCTGCCTGCGCGAGCTCGCTCTCAAAGGCGAACTCCCCGGCGTGACCAAGGCTTCCTGGTAGAAGGCAAACGTCACGGTCGGTGTGCCTGCCGGTAAGGCGTATGCGTCACGGGCGCCCTTGCGTACCTCCGGCTTGCTCATCACGAGTCAAAGGAGAAACCCCACATGACTATGAACGATCCCATCGCAGATATGCTTACGCGCGTGCGCAACGCGAACGCTGTCTGCAAGCCGACGGTTTCCATGCCGTCTTCCAAGAAGCTCGTCGAAATCGCCCGCATCATGACCGAGGAAGGCTATGTGCAGGGCTTCGACGTCATCGAAAGCCAGCCGCGCGACATCCTCGAGATCACGATGAAGTACGGCGAGAAGAAGGCCAAGGTCATCCGCGGCATCAAGCGCATCTCCAAGCCCGGCCTGCGCATCTATGCCGGCAAGGACGAGCTGCCCCGCGTTCTCGGCGGTCTGGGCACGGCCATCGTATCCACCTCCAAGGGCGTCATGACCGACCGCGATGCGCGCAAGGCGGGCGTCGGCGGCGAAGTCATCGCGTACATCTGGTAAGGAAAGGAAAGGAGCTAGATATGTCCCGTATCGGTAAGCAGCCCATTCCGGTTCCTGCCGGAGTCGAGGTCACCATCAAGGATCGCACGGTCGCCGTCAAAGGCCCCCTCGGCGAGCTCTCCTATGTGCATCCCGAGGCCATCACCGTCGTTCAGGAAGGCGACGAGATCGTCGTCACCCGTCCGGACGACGAGCGTCAGAACCGTGCGTACCACGGTCTGGTGCGCGCGCTCATCGCGAACATGGTCGAAGGCGTGACCAAGGGCTTCGAAAAGAGGCTCGAGCTGGTCGGCGTCGGCTACCGCGCCTCCCTCAAGGGCGGCAAGCTCGATCTTCAGCTCGGTTTTTCCCATCCCGTCGTGGTCGAGGCTCCCGAAGGCATCACCTTCGAGGTGCCCGATCAGACGCACATCGTCGTGCGCGGCATCGACAAGCAGAGGGTCGGCGAGACCGCGGCCATCGTCCGCAAGTGGCGCAAGCCCGAGCCGTACAAGGGCAAGGGCATCCGCTACGAGGGCGAGCATGTCCGCCGCAAGGAAGGCAAAGCCGGCAAGGCCGAGAAATAGCCGCGTGAAGGGATTTTGAGATGAACAAGCTTCAGAAGAAACAAGCTGGGCTGGCGCGTCGCCACCGTCGCGTGCGCGGCAAGGTCTCCGGCACCGCCGCACGTCCTCGCCTCTGCGTCACCCGTTCCAACTCCAACATCTATGTCCAGTTCGTCGACGACGTTGCTGGCAAGACTCTCTACGGCGAGGGCACCCTCGGCGCAGACTTCAAGGCCACCGGCAAGTCCGGCGCGAACGTCGAGGGCGCGTCCGCCCTGGGCGGCATCGTCGGCAAGAAGGCTCTCGAGAAAGGCATCACCGAGATCGTCTTCGACCGCGGCGGCAACCTCTATCACGGTCGCGTCAAGGCTCTCGCCGACGGCGCCCGCGAAGCCGGCCTGAAGTTCTAAGAAAGGGTAGCTTAGATGACTCCTCGTAAAGAAGAAAAGAATCAGAGCGCTGTTCCCGAGCTTCAGGAACGCGTCGTCTACATCAACCGCGTGTCGAAGGTCGTCAAGGGCGGCCGTCGCTTCGGCCTGACCGCCTTGGTCGTGGTCGGCGACGGCAACGGCACCGTCGGCGTCGGCATGGGCAAGAGCCAGGAAGTGCCCATCGCCATCCGCAAGGGCATCGAAGACGCGAAGAAGAACCTCTTCACGGTTCCTCTGACCGAAGCCAAGACCCTTCCGCACGAAATCATCGGCGAGTTTGGCGCGGGCCGCGTCCTTCTCAAGCCCGCCACCCCCGGTACCGGCGTCATCGCCGGCGGCCCGGTGCGTGCGGTCATGGAGCTCGCAGGCGTCCAGGACGTCCTCACCAAGTCCCTCGGCACCGACAACGCGATGAACGTCGTCAAGGCGGCCGCCGAAGGCCTCAAGATGATGTCGTCCGCGACCGAGACGGCCGAGCGCCGCAACATCACCGTGGGCAAGATCTACGGCTGGTCCGAAAAGAAGGAGGCGTAAGGGCTCATGGCAGACGCTACGAAGACTCTGCGCATCAAGCAGATCAAGTCGTCCATCGGCTACAAGTACGACCAGGGGCAGACGCTTCGCTCCCTGGGCCTCGGCAAGATCAACCGCGTGGTCGAGCAGAAGGACACGCCGGTCATCCGCGGCATGATCTTCAAGGTCAAGCATCTCGTCGAAGTCGAAGAGATCTAAACCTCCTCGCACGGCGAACGCACAGCCCGCTTCGGCGGGCTTTTTTCTTTTCCCGTGTTCTTCGGTGCTAAGGACGGACACTTCGTGTATCATGTACAAGCTTATGCGGCTGGGCGGTGCATCGCGCCCGAAGGTCGCATGCCTATGAAGTTGGCCAGCGAGCGAGCTGCTGGCTGAAACGGAGGATTTCCTCCGTTGAGAAAAGCGAAAGGAAGCTTTGTATGGAACTCAAGGATCTCAGGCCTGCTGCAGGCTCTCGTAAGAACCGCAAGCGCGTCGGCCGCGGCCCCGCGTCGGGCACCGGCAAGACTGCCGGTCGCGGCATGAACGGCCAGAAGTCCCGCGCAGGCGGCGGCAAGGGCGCCGGCTTCGAAGGCGGCCAGACCCCTCTGGCGATGCGCCTGCCGAAGCTGGGCGGTTTCCGCAACATCAACCGCGTGGAATATCTGCCCGTCAACGTCTCCCGCATCGAAGAGAAGTTCGAGGCCGGCGACGTCGTCGATCACGACGCCCTCGTCGCGAAGGGCATCATCAAGAAGAACACCGCCCTCGTCAAGGTTCTCGGCGACGGCGACATCACCAAGGCCGTCACGGTCAAGGTGGACAAGGTTTCCGCCAGCGCTGCCGCCAAGATCGAAGCGGCCGGAGGAAAGGTTGAACCGCTTTGCTAAAGACTCTCGTTGATGCATTCAAGGTGCCGGATCTGCGCAATAAGATCCTGTTCACCTTGGCCATCTTGGCGCTGTACCGCTTCGGCGCGTTCGTGCCGGTGCCGGGCATCCCCTTCAACGAGTTCGCGAATTCGTTCACCAGCGGGGGAGGCGTCGGCATGTCGATGCTCGACCTCTTCACCGGCGGCGCGCTTTCGCATTTCTCGGTCTTCTCGCTCGGCATCATGCCGTACATCACGGCATCGATCATCATGCAGCTCATGCAGGGCGTCATCCCGAGCGTGGGCCGCTGGGCGAAGGAAGGCGAGACCGGCCGTCGCAAGATCACCCAGGTCACGCGTTTCATGACGCTCGGCCTCGGCCTCATCAACGCCGTCGGCTACCTGTTCCTCTTCAAGAGCAGCGCCTATGGCGTCGTCTTCACGACCGAGATCCCCGAAATCGTCACCGACCTGATCGTCATCGTCACGCTGGTCGTCGGCACCGCGTTCATCATGTGGATGGGCGAGCTCATCACCCAGCGCGGCGTCGGCAACGGCATGTCGCTCATCATCTTCACGTCGATCATCTCGCGCCTGCCTGGCTCGATCGCGAGCAGCATCAACACCGAGGGCGACTTCGGCATGGGCCTCGCGGTCACGATCCTGATCATCGCCGTCGTGGCGCTCACCATCCCGGCGATCGTCTTCGTCGAGCGCGCCCAGCGCCGCATCCCGGTCAACTACGCCAAGCGCGTCCAGGGCCGTCGCATGATGGGCGGGCAGTCCACCTACATTCCCTTCAAGGTGAATGCGGCGGGGGTCATCCCCATCATCTTCGCAAGCGCCCTGATCTACTTCCCGGCGCAGATCGCGGCCCTGCTCAATGTCAGCTGGCTGACGTCGTTCGCCAACTCGCTCAGCACCGGTCCGGTCAACTGGGTCCTGACCATGATCCTGATCGTCTTCTTCGCGTACTTCTACACGTCGATGGTGTTCAACCCCGACGAGATGAGCGAGAACCTGCGCAAGCAGGGCGGCTTCATCCCGGGCATCCGCCCCGGCAAGGCCACGACCGACTACATCCACGACGTCCTGCGCCGCGTCACGCTGCCGGGCGGCATCTTCATCGGCTTGATCGCCGTCGTGCCGGCCATCCTGTTCTATTTCACGGACAACCAGCTGATCCAGGCGCTCGGCGGCACGTCGATCCTCATCATGATCGGCGTTGCGCTCGACACGATGAACAAGGTGGAATCGCAGCTCAAGATGCACAACTACGAAGGCTTCTTCAAGTAGGCCGCCCTCGGGCGACAGCTCGCCTTCGCGCTGCGCGCACGCGCCCGTCTCTTCGGAGGCGGGCGCTTTTCGTTTCGGGTATCATGCGGAATGCCGCGGGCGATGTCGTCGATCGAAAGGGGAGACGGTGCTTTCAGGAAAGACCATAGTCGTCGGCGTCTCGGGCAGCATCTCTGCCTACAAGGCCGCCGACCTGACGTCTCGTCTCGTGAAGCTCGGATGCGACGTGCGCGTGCTCATGACCGATGCCGCCGCGCGCTTCATATCCGATCTGACGCTTGAGGTGCTGTCCCGCCACCATGTGGTCGTGGGGGCTGCGACCGGGCGCGAATCCGTCCTTGATGCGCTTGCGTGTGAGGCCGACCTCATGATCGTCGCTCCGGCTTCGGCCAATACCGTCGCGCATCTCGCGCACGCCGTCGATGCCGGCTGCGTGTCGTACGTCGCGTCGCGCATGGAGCGTGCGCGTGTGCTGGTCGCCCCGGCCATGAACGTGCACATGTACCGCAACGCCGCGACGCAGGCGAACCTCGACGCGCTCGCATCGAGAGGCATCGTGGTCATTCCTCCTGCCTCGGGCATGCTCGCCTGCGGAGATGAGGGCGAAGGGAAGCTTCCCTCGGTCGACGAGCTCGTTGACTGGGCGGTGCGCGCGAGCGTGCGCGTGAAAGACCTTGCCGGTATGCGCATCGTCGTGTCCGCCGGGCCGACCCGCGAAGCGCTCGATCCGGTGCGCTTCCTGACCAATCGTTCGACCGGTCGCATGGGATACGCCATTGCGCGGCAGGCGATGCTGCGCGGCGCCGATGTCACGCTCGTAAGCGGCCCCGTCGACATTCCGGCCCCGCGCTTCGTGGAGGTCGTCGGCGTTGAAAGCGCAGCCGATATGTTCGAAGCCGTGACGTCGCGCGCGTCCGAGGCCGACGCCGTCATCATGGCCGCCGCCGTCGCCGACTATCGTCCCGCGACGCGCAGCGCGTCGAAGATCAAGAAGAAGGACGGCGATCTGTCGTTGCCGCTCGAACGCACGCAGGACATCCTGGCCTGGCTCGGCGCGCATCGTACGCCGGGGACGCGTCTATGCGGCTTCTCGATGGAAACCGACGACGTCCTTGAGAATTCCCGCGCGAAGCTCGTGCGCAAGGGCGTGGACATGATCGCGGCGAACAGCCTGCGCGAGACGGGTGCGGGTTTCGGGACGCCGACCAACCGCCTGACGCTCATCACGGCGCAGCGCGAGATCGATCTGCCGATGCTCTCGAAGGACGAAGCCGCAGGCCGTCTGCTCGACGAGCTGTTCTCGCCGGAGTTGGCCGCGACGGGATGATCTCGGGTGTCAAGCGCCTCCCCGTTTCCGCTTCATCCCTGGTGCGCCTCGACATCGTTTTTCGCGCAGAGGGCATCGCCCAGGGCATGCGAACGGAAGCGCCTGGCATTCGGCTCGAACATGCAGTACGAGAAGGTAGGAACGAACGTGGTCTTCATCGTGGATATCGGCAATACCAACGTGACGCTCGGTCTTATGGAAGGGCGCGGACGCCTGACCTGGCAGCTGCGCATGCCGACCGACAAGCGCCTGACGGTCGAGGAATTCATGGCTGCGTTCGAATCGGTCATGGGTTCCCATACGTTCGCGCGCGACGCCATCGAAGGCGCCATCGTCAGCTCGGTCGTGCCGGAACTCACCGACGCCATGTCCGCGGCCGTCGAAGCCAAGACGGGCGTCCGCCCGCTCATCGTGCATACGGGTCTTGCGTTGGGAATCGACATCGACATCGACACGCCCGACCGCCTGGGCGTCGATATGATCGCCGATGCCGTGGGCGCCGTGAACGAATACGAAGGGTCGCTCTGCATCTTCGATCTGGGCACGGCGACCACCTGCTCGGTGGTGCGCGCCGATCGCGCCTACATCGGATCGATCATCATGCCGGGCGTCGCCATCTCGCAGAACGCGCTCACGGCCGCGGCGTCGCAGCTTCCCTTCGTCAAGTTCGAGCAGCCGCGCGGGCTCATCGGCCGCACCACGGTCGACAGCATGCGCTCGGGGCTCGTGCACGCGAACGCCGCGATGATCGACGGCCTGGTCGATCGCGTGTCGGACGAGCTGGGCGAATCCGTGACGGCGATACTGACCGGCGGCATCTCCAAGCTTATCGTCCCGGCATGCCGCCGTCCGGTCGTCTACGATGCCGACCTGCTGCTCAAAGGGCTTTGGGATATCTATCGGCTGAACGCGGGGTAGGAGCCGCGAGGCAATCTGTGCGTCGTATCAATCGGCGCGCCGACGCGAACATGCGGCCTGCGCGCTTGATACAATGGATGCACCGTAGCGACAGAAAGGAAGTTCGCGCATGAATATCGTACTGTTGGGCGCGCCGGGTGCCGGCAAGGGCACGCAGGCCGCGAAGCTCGTCGAAGAGTTCGGCACGCCGCACATCTCCACGGGGGACATCCTCCGCGCGGCGGTCAAGAACCAGACCGAACTCGGCAAGAAGGCCAAGTCCTACATGGACGCCGGCGAGCTCGTGCCCGACTCCCTGATCATCGACCTGATGAACGAGCGCCTGCAGGAACCGGATGCCGCCAAGGGCTTCATCCTGGACGGCTTCCCCCGCACAACGGCCCAGGCCGTCTCTCTGGACGCGCTGCTTTCCCAACTCAAGCGTCCGCTCGACGGCGCTCTGCTCGTGGACGTGCCCTTCGACGCCATCGTCGACCGCCTGACCTCGCGTCGTTGCTGCAAAGACTGCGGCGCCATCGGCACCGTGGCCGACGCGTCCTGCCCCAAGTGCGGCGGCGAGATGTACCAGCGCGACGACGACAACGAAGCCACCGTGCGCAACCGCCTGTCCGTCTACGAGCGCAGCACGTCTCCGCTCATCGACTATTACAAAGGCAAGGGCCTGCTTCTGACGGTCGACGGAAACCGTCCGGTCGATACGGTCTATGCCGACGTCAAGGCGCTGCTCGATCTCTAGGCCGCGTCGATGCGTTCGGTCGAAGGCGATCCGAGGTTTCAAGGGTGCGAACCGGTTTCGGTTCGCACCCTTTCATGTCCCGCTCGTGGCGGTGCGCATCCGAGCGTTTCGCGGATGCGGGTTTCGGCCGCGCGGATCGCGGCCTTCACGGCCGCATCGCTTCATGGCTTCGCCCCGTGCCGGCGTTTTCCAGAACGTCCGTCGATGAAAGAAGGTTCGGATGCGTGATATCGAAAGCCTCGCCGATCTATGGGCGCGCCGCGTGGAAGACCCCGAGCTTGCCTGCGACCTTGCCGACATGAGACGGAAATCGTCCGAGGATCTGGCAGATGCCTTCTATCGGGATCTTTCGTTCGGAACGGCCGGGCTGCGCGGCATCCTGGGCGTCGGTACGAACCGCATGAACGTCTACACCGTCGGCCGCGCGACGCAGGGGCTTGCGCGCTATTTGAACGAACGCTTCGATGCGCCGTCGGTCGCCATCGCGCGCGATTCCCGCAACGGGGGCGAAGCCTTCGTCCGCCGCATCGCCGGCGTTCTGGCGGCCAACGGCATCCGCGCGCTCGTGTTCCCGCGCATCGAGCCGACGCCGGCGCTTTCCTTCGCGGTACGCCGTTTGGGCTGTTCTGCAGGCATCAACGTGACGGCGAGCCATAATCCCGCGGCCTATAACGGCTACAAGGTCTACGGCGCGGACGGCTGCCAGATCGCTTCGCAGGCCGCATCCGACATCTCTGCAGCCATCGATGCGGTCGATCCTTTCGATGACGTGCGCTGCATGGATTTCGACGACGCCGTGCGCACGGGTCTCGTCTCGTGGATCGACGACGCGGTTGTGGATGCGTTCATCGATGCCGTTGCCGCGCAGTCGGCCTCCGATGCGCGCGGCCCCTTGAGCGTCGTGTATACGCCCTTGAACGGAACGGGCCTCGAATGCGTTTCACGCATCCTCGAGCGCATCGGCGTGTCCGACGTGACGCTCGTCGAGGAGCAGGCGGTGCCCGACGGCGATTTCCCGACCTGCCCGTATCCCAATCCCGAGACGCGCGGGGCGCTTGAGCGCGGCTTGGCGCTCTGCGAGGAGACGGACGCTGATCTGCTGATCGCCACGGATCCGGATGCCGACCGCGTCGGCGTGGCCGTGCGCCATCAGGGTGCGTATCGCCTTATCAGCGGAAACGAGATGGGCATCCTGCTATTGGACTACCTTGCCCGCGCCCGTCGCGACGCGCAGGGCGGCTTGGACGGGTGCGTCGCCGTCACCACGATCGTCTCCACGTCCATGGTCGATGCGCTCGCGCGCGCGTACGGCTTCGAGCTGCGCCGCACGCTGACAGGCTTCAAGTACATCGGCCGGCAGATCGGCCTGCTCGAAACCGCCGGCCGCGCATCCGATTTCCTCTTCGGGTTCGAGGAGAGCTACGGATACCTTGCCGGCACGCACGTGCGCGACAAGGACGCCGTCGTCGCATCGATGCTCATCTGCGAGATGGCGCGCGACTGCCGTGCGCAGGGGCGCACCCTGATCGATGCTCTTGATGAGCTCTATAGCCGCTTCGGCCATGTGCTCAACCGCACGATTTCGGTCGAATTCCCCGGCGCCGACGGCGCGGCGACGATGCGCCGCATCATGGAAGGGCTGCGCGCCTCGGCGCCCACGCGCTTGGGAGGGCTCGCGGTCGAGAAGATCGTGGATTACGCGGCAGGCGCTCCCATGCCGGTCGTGGGCGGGGCGTCATGCGGGGCGGCGTGTGGACGGGAGGGCGAGGGCCATGATTCCGGCCATCAGGTCCTGCCTGCCGCCGACGTCATCGAGCTGCGGCTCGAGGCGGGCTGCAAGGTCATCGTGCGTCCGAGCGGCACGGAGCCGAAGGTGAAGGCCTACGTCTTCGCCGCGGCGCCGACGCAGGGCGAGGCGCAGGCCTTGCTCGAGCACCTGGATTCCGCCGCCCGCATGCTGCTCGCCTGATGAATCTGCGGGCATCTCGCATGACGCGTGCGCGGCATCGGATACCATAGGGACGTATGGACGAAGGAAAGGCATACCCCATGAACGATGGAACGAATCAGGGTTTCGGCATGCCGACGCCGCCGCAGGCCGCAGGGCAGCCTCAGGGTGCGGGTCAGGCGCAAGCCGCCGATCGGCCGCAGAACGGCCAGCCCCAAACCGCAGGCCAGCCTGCCTCATTCCAGCCGCAGGCCTTCCAGCCCTATCAACAGCCTGGATATGCGCAGCCTCAGGCGGCGCCCGCGGCAGGCTTCGCGGCTCCGGTGGCTCCGGCCGCCCAGGTCGCGGCCGCTCCTGCGAAGCAATCCCATAGCGGGCTGATCGCGCTCGGCATCGTGGCCGCGGCCATCGTGCTCATCTTCGGCATCGGCGCCGCCTCGTGCTCTGCGGCGATAGGCTCGCTTTCGTCCATCGGATCGGCGGGCGACGCCTCGAGCCTTTCGACCTACGGCGATTCGGTGGCGGTCATCACGATGAGCGGCACCATCGGATACGACGGCAGCGCCTGCAGCCCCGAGGGCCTGCGTGCGGCGCTCAAGAGCGTCGAAGCCGACGACGATATCAAGGCCGTCGTCCTGCGCGTCAATTCCGGCGGCGGCACGTCTACCGCAGGCGAAGAGATGTCTCAGCTCATCGCTGGTTTCGACAAGCCTATCGTGGTGTCGAGCGCGTCCATCAACTGTTCGGCGGCCTACGAGATATCGAGTCAGGCCGACTACATCTACGTCAACCATTCGACGGCCATCGGCGCCATCGGCACGATCATGCAGACCTACGATGCATCCGAGCTGCTCGATAAGCTCGGCATCAAGGTGAACAGCATCGCATCGGCCGAATCCAAGGATTCGTCGTACGGCACGCGTCCGCTGACCGACGAGGAGCGGGAGTATTACCAGAATCTCGTCAGCCAGATCAACGCCCAGTTCGTGTCTTCGGTCGCCTCGGGGCGCGGCATGAGCGTCGCCCAGGTCCAGGAACTTGCCACGGGTATGGAATTCACCGGCGACGACGCGGTCGCCAACGGCCTTGCCGACGAGATCGGCACCTACGACGACGCGCTCGCGAAGGCTGCGGAGCTCGGCGGCATCAAGGGCGACTTCGATGTCGTGGATGCCGATCCTTCGCGGTCCGACCTGGCGTCGCTGCTCGGCATCTCGGGCTCGACGAAGGTTTCCATCAGCGCGGACGACTTGGCCGCCGCCCTTGCCAAGCTCGACGAGGCGCATACGGTCAGGTAGGGCGCGCCGTTTCGCCCCGGCCTGAGGTCGCCTTTCGGAGGTTGCCGTCAGCCGGCTTCGCATCCCGTCTCGGGCGAAGGCGACGGGCGAAGGCGCTGCCGAACATGCGCGATTCATCGTATCGGTTTACGAATGCATAAGGGGAAGCATCGCATGGACTACGTTTCCGATATCGAATGGCCGCGCCGTGCGGTCGTCACGGCGGGCATGCCGTACGGCAACAAGAAGCTGCATTTCGGCCACGTGGCCGGCGTCTTCGTCCCTGCCGACGCCTACGCGCGCTTCCTGCGCGACCGCATCGGGGCCGACGAGGTGCTCTTCGTGTCGGGCACCGACTGCTACGGCTCTCCGATCGACGAGGGCTATCGCAAGGCGTGCGAAGGCTCCGATACGGAGGAGCCCTTCCAAGGCACCATCGTCGACTACGTCCGCCGCAACCATGATGCCCAGAAGGCGACGCTTGACGCGTACGGCATCAGCCTGTCCGTCTACGAGGGGTCGTGCCTGGGCGCGAGCGCCGGCATCCACGAACGCCTCACCCGACGCGTCTTCGACCGCCTGCATGCCAACGGGCACCTCATGCGCCGCAGCACGCTGCAGTTCTTCGATCCCGAAGCGGGCGTCTTCTTGAACGGACGCCAGGTGACGGGCCACTGCCCGGTGCAGGGCTGCAGATCCGAGAAGGCCTACGCCGATGAATGCGACTTAGGGCATCAGTTCTCGCCCGAAGAGCTCATCAACCCGATCAGCGCCGTGTCCGGCAAGGCGCCCGAGATGCGTCCTGTCGAGAACTGGTACTTCGACCTGCCGAATTTCCGTGAGCAGATCGCCCGCGTGAACGCCGACAACGCGGCCGATCCCGATGTGCGCGCTGTGGTGTCCAAAGCCGTGGGCGAGTTTCTGGCAGCGCCCGTCATCTACATCAAGAACGAGCTTCAGGACGACTACCGCGCGTTGGCGTTCGCCCTGCCCGCGCACGAATTCCACGAGGCCGAAGGCGGCAAGCAGTCGTTCACGATCGAATTCGCCTCGATCGACGACCGCGATGCCGCGCGCGACGCGCTCCTGCATGCGGGACTCAAGATCCGCACGGGCAAGACGCTCGTGCCGTTCCGCCTGTCCGGCAACGTGGCCTGGGGCGTTCCCGTTCCCGAGATGGACGGCGTGTCGGGACTCACGTGCTGGTGCTGGCCGGAAAGCCTTTGGGCTCCCGTGAGCTTCTCCATCGCGGCGCTGCTGCACCGGGCCGAGTCGGGTGCGTGCGGAAGCGCGGCGCAGGCCGATCCCGGCGCCTATGCGTGGAGCGCCTTCAAGGACTGGTGGTGCTCCGACGACGCGCAGGTCTATCAGTTCATCGGCCAGGACAACCTGTATTTCTACGGCGTGGTGCAGCCGGCGCTCTGGGCGGCCTTCGAAGAGGGCGACCGCATGGAGGCCTATCCGTCGGGCGACGAGCTGCGCCAGACGCGCCTGATCGCCAACCATCACATCCTGTTCGGCAAGACGAAGGCGTCCAGCTCGGGCGCGACGAAGCCGCCTTCGGCCGACGAGCTGCTCGACTGGTACACGGTCGACCAACTGCGCGCGCACTGGCTCGCGCTCGGCCTTGACCAGAAGTCGGTGGGTTTCAAGCCCAAGCCCTTCGACCCCGACGAGGCCAAGCGCGCCGATCCGCGCGTCGCCGACCCGGTGCTCAAAGAAGGCGCGCTGCTCACGAACGTGTTCAATCGCCTGGCGCGCAGCTGCTTCTACGAGGCGGCCAAGAACTTCGACGGCATGATGCCGCTCGATGCACCCGCGCCCGACGTGGTGGCGCGCGCACATGCGGCTTTGCATGAATACGAGCGCCTGATGAAGGCTGCATCGCTGCATGCGGTCATGAGCCTCATGGACGAATTCATCCGCGCCGCGCAGAAGCATTGGGCCGACGGCATCCGCGATGCGGAGCATGCCGACGACGATGCGGCGCGCCGCCAGGTGCTTGCCGACAGCTTCTACCTGCTGCGTGTCTGCGCGTTGCTCATGCATCCGGTGGCGCCCGCCGGCTGCGAGATGATCGCCGAATACCTGCAGATCGCGCCCGAGCGCGTGTTCAGCTGGCATGCGCCGTTCGCATCCATGGCCGAGCTCTGCGATGCGGACGAGGCCGCGTCCGGCGTCCATGCCGTCAAGGAGCTGCCGCCGCGCACCGACTTCTTCGGAAAGCATCCGAGCCAGTTCAAATAGGGGCGGCCGCCTTTCTGCGTCGGATGGCCGCCATGGCTTCTTCACCGGTCGCCGTGGCGGGTCATGCTCAGGACAGCGGGGCGCGCCTGCCTGCGTTCGTCGCGGCTCCATCTCGTCGCGGTGCGGCTTGTGCGTTTCATGGCGGGAAGGCGTGCAGCGAGAAGCCGTCTTCTCCGCTCTTGCGCCCTGTGGTATCATTCCCAGGCTGTCTCGCCTTGGTCGGAAACCAAGGCATGAAAAGGAGAACCCATCATGAAGCAGGGAATCCACCCCGAATACATGGAGTGCGAAGTCCGTTGCACCTGCGGCAACACCTTCACCACCCGCTCCACCAAGCCCGAGCTGCGCGTTGAGATCTGCAACGCCTGCCACCCGTTCTTCACCGGCACCCAGAAGCTGATCGACACCGGCGGACGCGTCCAGCGCTTCGCGAACAAGTTCGGCAGCGCTTCTTCCGCCGTCGCCGAGCGTGAAGCCGCCCGCAAGGCCGCCAAGGCCGCCGCTGCCGCCGAGGCCGAGGCCAAGAAGAAGGCCGAGCGCGAGGCCAAGGCCGCCGCGAAGGCCGCCCGTGCCGCCGAGTTCGCCAAGAAGGCCGAGGAAGAGGCCGCCAAGGCCGTTGCCGCTGCTGCCGCCGCCGAGGAAGCCGCTCCTGCGGAAGCCGCCGCTACTGAAGAGGTTGCCGCCGAAGCCGCCCCTGAGGCTGTCGAAGCTCCGGCCGAGGCTACCGAGGCCGCTGCCGAGTAACACGGGTTCGGCCCGCATATATCGCACGAGATAAGACCCGCTTCGGCGGGTCTTTTTCATGCTGTCTCGGGCGGGCGCTTCCTCCTTGCGCTATACTTGCGCGAGCACATGCGTTGACGAAGACAGCGACGCCATGCGGCGCGACACCAGAGAAGAAGCCCCTCGGCTGGAAGGCTTCCGTCGTCGCCCGGTATCGATTCCCTTCCGAGCAGCGCGGCTGAACACGGGGTGCGGTCTTGCAGACCGTGCGGACGTCAAGTAGGCTGCGACGGGCGCTCCCGTCATAGGGCAGACAAGCGGATGCGCACGGCGTTCTCGTCGCCGCGCATCAACCAGGGTGGTACCGCGAGAGCCTCTCTCGTCCTTGGATTCCGGATTCGTCCGGGCTCTGAGGCGAGAGAGGCTTTTTTGATGGGGCGAACAGGTACGCGCGGCATCGGCGCGCGTCGGTTCGACGCTGCGGCGGACATGCTTCGTCGCAGGAGGAAGGAAGGCGTGACATGGCATTGGTCGACGAGCTTTCCCAGCTCAAGGACGAAACCCTCGCAGCGATCGCCGCAGCGGGCGACACGTCGGCGCTCGAGCAGGTGCGCGTGGGCGTGCTTGGCAAGAAGGGGACGCTGACCGGGTATCTGCGCAGCATGGGGCAGGTTCCCAAGGAAGAGCGTGCAGCGGTCGGCAAGGCCGTTAACGAGGTGCGCGTCGCCGTCGAGCAGGCGCTCGAGGCGGGCAAGGCATCGCTTGAGCAGGCAGAGCTTTCGGCCCGCATGAGCGCTGCGGCCGTGGACGTGACGCTTCCCGGCCGCGCGCAGCAGATCGGCTCGCGCCACCTGATCACCTCCATCATCGAAGAGGTGTCCGAGATCTTCCTCGGCATGGGCTATTCGGTCGTGACCGGCCCCGAGGCCGAAACCGACTACTATAACTTCGAAGCCCTGAACGCGCCGGCCGACCATCCGTCGCGCGGCATGCAGGACACGTTCTATCTGGTCGATCGCTCGGGCGACATCTCGCGCGTGCGCGGCGAGTCCGACGTGCTGCTGCGCAGCCAGACTTCGGGCGTGCAGGTGCACACGATGGAGGACCGCAAGCCTCCGATCTACGTCATCGCGCCGGGCAAGGTCTATCGCCGCGACGTGGCCGATCCTTCGCACCTTCCGCAATTCCATCAGATCGAAGGCCTGGTCGTGGACGAGGGCATCACCTTCGGCGACCTGAAGGGCACGCTCGATTACCTGTGCAAGCAGATCTTCGGCGAAGACCGCAGGACGCGTTTCCGCGCGCACTACTTCCCGTTCACCGAGCCCTCGGCCGAGGTGGACGTGAGCTGCGGCATCTGCCACGGCGAAGGCTGCCGCTTCTGCAAGCACACCGGCTGGATCGAAGTGCTGGGCTGCGGCATGGTGGACCCGAACGTCTACGGCTTCGTCGGCATCGATCCCGAGAAGTATTCGGGCTTCGCGTTCGGCATCGGCGTGGAGCGCATCGCGGCGCTCAAATACAACGTTCCCGACCTGCGCATGCTGCTCGACGGCGACATGCGGTTCCTGCGTCAGTTCTAAGAGGGGAGACGGGCATGAAGATATCTCTGAAGTGGCTTTCCGAATACGTCGAGGTCCCCTCTGACGTGCAGGCGTTCTGCGACCGGCTCGATCTGACGGGCACGGGCGTGGAAGGCGTGGAGCGTCTGGGCGATGCGTTCGACCATATCGTGACGGGCCGCGTCATCAGCAAGGACGCGCATCCCGACAGCGATCATATGTGGGTCTGCCAGGTGGATGTGGGCGAGGCGAACCTCGGGGCCGACGGCGCGCCCGAGCCGCTGCAGATCGTCTGCGGCGCGCAGAATTTCAACGCGGGCGACCATATCGTCGTGGCGCTCGTGGGCGCTGAGCTTCCCGGCGGCATCAAGATCAAGAAATCGAGGCTGCGGGGCGTGGCGTCGTGCGGCATGAACTGCTCTGCGCGCGAGCTCGGCTTCGGCAGCGACCATACGGGCATCATGATCCTTCCCGAAGACGCGCCCGTGGGCGTTCCCTTCGCCGAGTATCAGGGCGTGACCGATACGGTGCTCGATCTGGAAATCACGCCGAACCGTCCCGACAGCCTGTCGGTCGTGGGTTTCGCGCGCGAGGTGGGCGCAATGTACGACGTGGATTTCCGCATGCCGGAACGCGCGCTCCAGGAATCCGACGAGCGCATCGACGGCCAGGTGAGCGTCGAGGTGACCGACGCGGCCCTAAGCCCGCGCTACACGGCGCGCCTCATCCGCGGCGTGAAGGTGGGGCCGTCGCCCGACTGGCTGGCCGAACGCCTTGCCGCCATCGGCCAGCGTTCCATCAACAACGTGGTGGACGTGACCAACTACGTGCTGTTCGAGCTGGGGCAGCCGCTGCATACGTTCGATTTCGACGCGCTCGACCTTGAAGACGGCGCGGCGCGCATCATCGTGCGTGCGGCCCATGCAGGCGAGAAGCTCACGACGCTTGACGGGGAAGAGCGCGTGCTCACGCCCGATATGACGGTCATCGCCACTCCGAAGCGCGCGGTGGCGCTTGCGGGCGTCATGGGCGGGCTGGATTCGGAAGTGACCGAGGACACGGTGAACATCCTGCTCGAAGCCGCGACGTTCAGCCCGGCGCATACGAGCCGCACGAGCCGCAACCTGGGGCTTATGAGCGATTCGTCCATCCGCTACGAGCGCCGCGTGGACGATGCCGGCATCGATGAGCGCAGCGATTATGCCGCCGCGCTTATCGCCGAGGTGGCAGGCGGCACGGTGTGCGCAGGTCGCGTGGATGTGTGGGCGCACGCGGATGCGCAGGCTCTCGTGCTGCCGTTTCGCGTCGAGCGCTTCCAGAAGATGATGGGAGCCGCCATCCCGGTCGACTTCATCACGCGTTCGCTCACGCGTCTGGGGTGCACGGTTTCGGCAGGGGATGCCGAGGGCGTCCTGCGCGTGACCGTGCCGACGTTCCGCCCCGACCTGGAGCGCGAGATCGACCTGTACGAAGAGGTGCTGCGTCTTTACGGCATGGACCGCATCGAATCCACGCTGCCGGCCGGTCGCGGGCGCGTAGGCGTGCGCACGCGGCGCCAGGAATGCGAACGCATCGTGCATCGCGCGATGACGGCGTCGGGCCTGAACGAGACGATGACCTATTCGTTCGCTGGCGGGGATGATCTGGAGCTTTTGCGCATGCGCGAAGAGGGTATGGGCGAGGCGGCGGAGCTCATCAACCCGATGAATGCCGACCATGCGTTCATGCGCCGCTCGATCGTGCCGGGCCTGCTGCGCAGCGTGGCGTATAACCAGAGCCATGGCGTGGCCGATATCCAGCTCTACGAGGTGGGCACCGTGTTTTTCGCGCACGAGGGATCCAAGAAGCCGCGCGAGAAGAGGCGCGTGGCCGGTGTGCTGGCGGGCGCGATGGGCCCGAAGGCGTGGAATGCGGAGCCTGCGGCGTTCGATTTCTTCGATGGCAAGGGCGTGCTGGAGAACGTGGCGCGCGAACTGGCGCTTCCCAAGGTGAAGTTCAAGGCGCTCGGGGCTGACGAGGCGACGCACCTGCAGCCGGGCCGCGCGGCCGTCATGATGTCGGGCGGCGACGTGATCGGCTGGGTGGGCGAGATCCATCCGCTGGCCGTGGAGGCGTACGGCGCGAAGGCACCGGTGGTGGCGTTCGAGTTGGATGCGGATGCGCTCGAGCGCGACATGAGGCCGGCGAGGGATTACGTGGACGTGCCGCAGTTCCCGGGCGTGCAGCGCGACATCGCGTTCGTCGTGGACGAGGGCGTGAGCGATGAGAAGCTCATGCAGTGCATGAAGTCGGCCGGCGGGGCGCTGCTGGAAGGCGCGCGGCTCTTCGACGTGTACCGCGACGACGAGCACGTCGGGCCGGGGAAGAAGTCGATGGCCTACGCGCTCACGTATCGCGCGGCCGATCGCACGCTGACCAGCGATGAGGTAGATAAGGCGCACGAGAAGCTGCGTGCGAAGGTCTGTAGGGCGACCGGGGCTGAGGTGCGGTAGATGTAATCTACAGTTACTATATTAGGCTTATCAAGATGGCTCGGAATACACCTTCTCGTATCACTTGCATTTTCTGAGTGATTGGACAAGGCATTGTTTTGAGCTTGGCATTTATAGAGAGACTATTTGTCGATGGTGTTTATGGTTTGAACATTTGAATTACCTAGAGTTCAAATTGTAACGGGGTGAAAATTGTCTTCAACTGCTGCACTTTTATTGACAGCGATTGGAACATTAGTGACTCTGGCTGCGACGGTACATAATATATGGCGCTCATATGTCGATACGGCTATGCAACAAGCGTCGAAGGTCTCTGCATGGCACGAAGATGGAAAAGTAATTCTCTCTAACCAGAGCCTTCAGCCCGTATTTGAAATAATAGTCAGTTCTGTTGTCATTAATGCCGATATCGGACCGGTTGACTTGGGGGAGGCTATGGAACTGCTCAACCGTGGGACATATGGTATGAAAGATCGGGGCAGCCTTATTGTCGACCCTTCATTTAGAAGGAAGGTTGCTACACTCATGCCCGGAATCTATGCGGTAGACCAGCCTTTGGGTGATAGGCGAACAACTGGGATCATTGCCTATGAGCTTGCTTTTCGTGATTCGAATAATCGGTGCTGGCAACGGCTTACAGACGGAAGATTGAAGCGACGTTTCTTCAAGAACCCGTTAGATCTGTACGATGAAAGCAGCATCCCTAGTATTTGGAGCAAATTACAAGATAGGCGACCATCAAGATGATGGCATATGCTTGAGAACACTTACGTTTCTTCGTGCCGCTCTATGCTGTTAATCCTAGAGTGGCCAACCAAAATTGGACGATTATTCAAGGGTCGTTGTGCGGATTGTCGGTCGTATTTACACGGCAAGACATATCTCAGCATCTAATGCATGCGCCTTGTGTTTCAGTAGAGCTCAATACACTTGAATATGCCCTGCTTTGCATCTTACCTGTTCTTTTGCAGTTGTGATCATTCATGAGTTCGCGCTTCAGTGTCTTGAAGAGCAACTTGGTCGTCATATCGTCGAACGGATTTTCACGCCTCAATACCGAGTGCGTTATCCTGTCAAATCGAGACAATGAATCATTTTAAGCCTTGGATCTTCAAATCAATTGCAACTCTGTTGAGAACATGACCTCGTAGGGCGTCCGATACCCCAGGCGCTTGCGTGGCCTGCGGTTAAGCTTATCGTACACCTTCTGCACCTGCCCGTCGGTGAATCCGTCGACAGGCCTGCCCTTCGGGAAGTACTCGCGCAGCAGGCCGTTCGCATTCTCGTTGCAGCCGCGCTGCCAGGGATGGTGCGGCCGCGCGAAGTAGAACTCGACGCCCAGGGCCGTCGTCACCTCGGCGTGGGCCGCGAACTCCTTGCCGCAGTCGGGCGTCGCGGTAGCCGGCGGCATGCCCGCCAGCGAGGCGATCATGACCTCGTTGACCTGCGCCGACACCTTCTTGGCGGCCTTGCCGCCCACGAGGTAGCCGCTTCTTCGGTCCACGTTGGCGACCAGACACGCGCCGCCGGCCGCACCCGGCACCCGTCTGCGCTTTCCCTTGCGGCGCAGCCTCCTCGACGCTTTCCTCCCGCCGATGCAGCCGTCGAATCGGCCCTGGGCGATGCCCCGGCAGACGGCGGAGTCGCTCACGGGGCTCGCGCCCAGTTCCAACGCAAGGCGCCCCTCTATCTGCTCGGGGGACCGCCGCTCCTTCAGGAACTTGTCCCTGACCAGTGAGAATATTTTTTCGCCGTCGAGGATGCGGCTGCGGCGGCAGGCCTTCCTGCGCCTCTCGTAGCGCGCCTGGGCCGTCGAAGCCCGATAGAACCTCCGGCAGGAGTTGCGCGCGAGCTCGCGGGAGACCGTCGACTTGTCGCGGCCGATGGCGGCCGCGATCTCCGTGATTCTCCCTCCCTCGCGTCGCAGGATCATGATGTCCTCGCGCTCGGCTAGTGTAAGATGGGCGCGGCGGCGCATCGGCTTACCTCCGATATTCATGGTGTCGTCGCAAACGCCATTGTATAGGACGGCCGTGTGCCACTATTCGTCTGCGCTGTTGCGTTCGGAATGAAGATTCAAGCTTTCATATCAGACGAAACTGCCCCGACAAAAAACTCTGAAGACGAATGCATAGATAAGCGTGCACGCGTATGACGTGCGCTACCTCCTGTCGTGTATAATTCGATTTATCTTACAAGGGAGGTACTTGTGCGAAACGCAACAGAGTGGTTCGACCATCTGGGCGGGATCGTCATAATCGCAGCAAGCCTTGTCACGATTGCGAGTGAGGGCATATTCGGAGATCTGTTTGAAGCGCTCTCACAGTACCCAATTGCGTTTCTGATCGTCATGTTCATCGCCGTAATAATCGGATTCGTCATCGGTCGATATACATCCGCAGTCCCGTCAAAGCACGCCGTAACGAGAGCCGTCTGCATGAATCTCTCAAAAAGAAATAAAGTGATCGTTCTCGAATGCCTTGAGAACGGATGCGCGAAGCTCTGCGACGATGACTGCGACGCCGCCGCGCTTGTTAATCTCGGTATCCTCTGTAAACCTGACGAATACAGCTCCATTGCACCCATTTCATTTCATCTCGCTCCAGATAGAATTAAAATAATCCAGCGGAATAGGGAAAGATGGCTCGGAAATATGTCAGATACTGAGTGCAAGATGAGATTGACCTGCGGAAATCTTACTCAATACCGCCCCTAGTGCGTCACGATGTCCGCTTCTTGAGCGGTAGCGACAATATTCATCGGCAGGCTTATCTAGCAGCGTCATGCACATGTACGTTGATACTACGCATGGTCTTCAGATCATTTCGAAGCAACTCGACGTCTCCGCTCTCGTATATGACATCCATGCGCACAAAATCATCCATGGCACAGTACTCTTTTACTGTATTTTTTTGTGTTTCGTTCTTGGCAAGAGAGGCTATCCTTTTGCCTATAGGATGTTCGATGCTCGTATCGAATGCGTAGTTCTGTTTGCTTCGAAGGTATTCGACCAGCCTGACGCGCCCTATGGGGCGTTTGTTCCCTCTTTTCGCAGGCGGCTAGCATCGACGGCAGGTCTGCTCTATTGACATAGGAACGCATGGCGCTCTCGCCTATGCCGGCATACGATGCCGCCTCCTAGATGTTCAGATGCAACGGATATGCATCCATCGCAGTGCTCCCCGTATGCGCAGGAATAATTCTGGTGAGGAGGTAAAGATGGTAAGCGAATCGACGATGGACAATATGCACCGGATGAGGCTATCGGCGATGGCCAGGGCGTACCGGGAGTAGGGGGACGCGCCCGGAATCAACGAGATGGGCTTCGACGAGAGGCTCGTGACGATCGTGGACGCCGAATGGGACGCCCGGCGCACCAACAAGCGCCTTCGCTACCTGAGGCAGGCGGGATTCCCGGAATCCGGCGCCAGCGTCGCCGACGTGCGATACGATGACGACCGCAAGCTGGACTGCTCACTCATCCTGGAGCTGTCGAACTGCGGCTGGGTGCGCAACCGCAGGAACGTCCTGGTGGCCGGCGCGAGCGGCGCAGGAAAGACCTGAATCTCGAACGCGCTCGGTTTCGCGGCGCGCAACGCGTTCTTTACGGTCCGCTGCACGTGGCTGCCCGAGCCGCTCGACGAGCCCACCGTCTCCAAGGACGAGGGCTGGCTCAGGCAGCGCGAGAGGTGCATCAACGCGACCTGCTGACAATCGACGACTGGCTGCTCGAGAAGGTCAAGCCCAGCGAGGCGCGCGAGATCATGGAGGCCATCGAGGCGAGGGGCCGCACGGGATCCCTCATACTGCGCTTCCAGCTCGCGCCGTCGGCGCGGCACGCCAAGCTGGGCAACGGCGCCATAGCCGACGCGGTGATCGACCGTATAGCGTACAAGTCGTATACGATCCATATCGAAGGAGACGAGTCGATGCGCAAGCGTATGGGCGGGATCGGCTAAAGTATCGGTCTGAGAGGAGGGGCCGCGTGCCCCTCCTTGCAATTGGTGTATCGTGGAATGCGATGTCGGTGTTGTGTGGAACGGCTATCGGCGCTGCGTGGAATTACTATCGGTCAAGCGCGCTGTACGCACCCGAAAGTACGCAATTATCTTGACGGTACTTGCGTCCTCCCTTCGGCGAGCATGCGCAGCGCCAGCTCGCCGACGTTCCCGTTGTGCATGCGGACTCCTCCCTGGACCTTGGTAGTCCAAGTTTTTTATCTGCATTCCCATCAGGCTATGAATTAGAAAAGCTTACGTATGGATGTAAGGTTTAGATGCTCTAGTCAAAGATTGATTTCAGATCATCTATTTCTTCTCGAAGATGGATAAAAACCTTGCGAAGGGATGCGTCGTCCATCTTGCAAATATAGTTACAAAATTCCATCTTTTGGAATGTTTTGATGCTGTCGTCATCTCCGTAAGCTCCGGGTTTTATCGTAGTGGAATAGAATGAATCGTCGATGTCGATTTCGTCCAGAACGAGTGCGTTTTCGATGCCTTTTTTCATCTTTGCTTCGCTGTAGGTTCGAAGTGATTTTGCATATATGCTGCCGGTTTGTTTTCGTATTTTATTTGCGTCACAGTCGAAGAGGCAGACGTGCTTGGTCTCGGTTTTGCAGGCGACGAGAAACTCAAATCCCTTGTTAAGAGCATCCTTTCCCGTATTCCTTTCTTGACCGCTTTCATCTAAATAGCCGATCCATTTGAATTGGAAGGGAATCTCTAGATTGTATACCCCGATAGTCCTATTGAAGTATTTTTCATCTGTTCTTCCCTCTAGATAAACAGTTGGAATTGAGGAATTAAACTCGTGGATGGAGAAGGCGTCCCGAATTGCTTCTACGGAGCTACATTTGTAGTATTCCAGTTTGGTTTTTGAAACGATTGCCCTGTCTTCATTCCTTTCTAGAACGATGACCTTATCGTTTCGGCGGCTTTCGTTATGGATGACGAAGGGAGAATGGGTGACGACAAAAATTTGGGAAGTTTGTTTACCGTTTTCGTTGGTGAAGATATTTTTATAATAATCCATTACTCTCTTTTGCCAATTGGGATGGAGACTAATTTCGGGTTCGTCGATAAAAACAAAAGCGCCATTGAGGGAGTTTATATCCCTCAAAAGAAAACTACCGCGATATATTATTTGCTTCTCTCCAGAACTGAGGTTTTCGATAGGAACTTCAATTCCATTCTTCTTGAACAAGATTGTTTTTTTGCCGTTGACATTGTTGATACGGCTATATTTCAAGTCATCGAACATTCTGTCAAATGCAGACGTGAAACGAGACATTCTCTTGCTTACTTTAAGCTGGCCAGCTATTGAATCCGGATTCGCTTGGACAGCCTGGGCAACCTCGGCATCATCTAGCGCTTGGATATCGATTATTAGCTGATTGATTTCGGTAGGTAAATCCTTTGATGATCTTCTGCTCGCATTCTTTTCGTCTAGTACGGAACTGGTGACCGACGAAATGTCATGTGAGTGGAAGTTGATATCGACATCAGAGAAGATTCCTGTGGTTGGATATTTCTGATGAAAAAATGGCGTAATAATCAATTCGCTCATTCCTGATTCATCATTTACATAAAGACTCTCTCTATCCGCCAGTTGTTTATTTCTGTAATTCAAAGTGAAATGCATGCCGTTCTTTTCAAATTCGACATCTGCTTCAAATTCTGCTTTGTAGGAGACGATTTCAAAAAGGGAGTTGAGTATCGTGCTTTTGCCAGTTCCATTCTCTCCGGCAATGAGAATGGTATCGGCTGTCTCTCCGTTTCTTTTTTCGAAATTCAGCTCTAAATCTCCTAGAACAGGATGGTTGATGAAATGGATGTTTGCAATTCTAATCATGCTATTGTCTTTCAAAGAAGGGCGTAGTATCCGTTTGACTGCTTTGCTCATGGGCAATAGTATTTTAACTATCTTTTACATTTGACGACTTCGTCATGCATAAGGGGAGATTGGCATAAGTTCGTACCAGAATGGCTTTCAAATTTTATTTGAAAGGGGCCTCCGGACGATTTCTTGGACACATCAGGCCGCATATCCTAGGAACAGCCGGTGCTCTTCCGGGCTTTTCCATCCCAGAGATTTCTTTCTCCGTCGGGTATTGCAGCAGGTGATATAGCCATTGAGCATTCGGCTGAAGTTTTCGAATGCCATCCCAAGACCTGTGGTAGAAGAGCTTGTTTCTGAGACGCCCGAAGAAGCCCTCGCACGCCGCATCGCCCGGCGGGCATGCCTTCTTCGACATAGATCGGGCGATTCCGTACTCGCTGCATATTCCAATCCGTCCAGGCCGCCTGCAACGACGCCCGCAATCGCTGTGAAGGACAGGGCGATCGTCGCCCTCCAGCCTGCGGACCGCCTCGACGAGGGCGGGACGGCGGGCTCTGCGTTCGGGCTTCTCGACAGTTCGTGCGACACCGCCTTCCCATCGGTCCGCAATAACGGACAGGTAGCATTTGAAGCTCGGGAGGATGAGCTGGGCTATGTCGGCAAGCCGCGGTCGGTTCGGGGCATCCGCACGGAAGCTGCGCGCGACTTTGCCGCCGGGATGCGCGCCGATCTCGCCTTTGCAAGGGCTGCATCTGCGCCTTCTCTTGTTATGGACTACAACAAGACCCTCCTCGCGCATGATGCGACGCGCAGCCTTCTCGGAAGTGCATCCTGGCTCGCCTCCGTCGTCGCCGCGCTCGAGCGCCATCCATATGCGCTCCGGGCCGAAAGCCTCCCTGCTTCCCTCGAAAACCGACCGGATTCGCCGGCGGTCGCGCGCATGCCGGCCGGGCGCGCAGGAGGCTGCCTTGGCATAGCAATGGGAGCCGTGCGGGATGCCGAGCTTCCCGCACGGCGCAGAGACCGGAAATCTATTCTTCAAAGCGCCGATCGCCGCCGTCTCCTCTCGATCGCTCATCTCCGACGGGTCGACGCTCGGGTCTTTTTCAGCGTTCCGACGACTTGAGAGAGGATCGCGTCGCCGGGTTCCGGCCCGGCGCGTCTTTTCTCAAGCACTTCCACGTCATCGGGCAGGCCTGGGGGATCCATCTCGGGAGTTTCGATCCGTTCTTCCGTATCCATGAAGTCCGTGCTCCCTTCGGACGTGATTCGCTGCGAATATTACGAACAGCCGTTACGGATACCCCGTATTCTCTAGCGATTGCGGATACGGCAACCCCGCCTTCGAGAAACTTTGCGATGGATTGCTTTCGAACGGCGCTCGGATGCCGATGCTTCTTTCGGGGAGGCTCGGCCAGGTCGTTCTTCCAGCGTTGGAGCGTCTTGGAGCCGACGATGCCGAGCCTCCGCGCGGCTTTGATGCAAGATCCGCTGCATTCTTCGAGAACCTTCAGGGCCTTTGCCCTGAACTCTTCGCTATACACGGATAATCTCCTCTCATGCTTTCGCATGTCCAGGAAATCGTCCGGAGGCCCAAGGTCCGGGAAGGGTGGACTGGGCAAGATAAATCGGACACCAAGTCAAGGATGAAAGGTGGAACGAGCAAGATGGATCGGACGCCGATTTAAGGGCGGAAGACGGAGCGAGCGAAAGCCTGGATAACGAAACCTGAAGACTCTTTCTTGGGTTTCGTTATCCAGGACAAGCACCTTCCGACGAGCGAAAGATGCTTGTCGTCGAGCTGCCGATTGCGATACGCCCAGCCGTTGTTCGCTCCTAGGATTCCGTCTCTCTAGATGGTGCCGGAACCTTCGTTTTAATCGTGCAGAGCAACGCGAGCAGCAGCGTGGCCCCGAGATACACGGGAACGCTCATCGCGGTGCCGGTGTTTTCAAGCAGCATGAGGCAGATGGTCGGGGCGAGCGCTCCTCCGAAAACGCCGGCCATCTGAAAACCGATGCTCGTTGCCGTGTAGCGGACATGTACCGGGAACATGGCCGGCAGATGAGAGGCGAGCGGCGCCCAGAGCATTGCAAGGCAGAAAAGCGACACGAACGCTCCGGCGAGGATAATCGTGGGATTCTGCGTGTCGAGCAAAAAGATATACGCGAACGCATACAGCATGTTGACGACGGCGCCGACGATGAGGACCTTGCGGGTCCCCCAACGTCCGCAGAGCCAGCCGAAGATCGGCGTGCCGACCATCTGTCCGAGCGAGGCGAATACGCCGACCAGCAAAGCCGAACCGCTCGTTATGCCGATGCGGGGCAGATAGACCAAGGGAAACATCGCGAAGACGTAGAAGGCCGTGTCTGATCCGATGCGCGTTCCGATAGCCAGAAGCACTTCTCTCCCATGGTTCTTCACGACATCCATCAACGGTGCCGGACGGCTCTCCTCCTTGCGTTCAAGGAACTCGGGCGATTCTTCGATGCCGAAACGCATGTAGAACCCGATGACTACCAATACGGCGCTTGCCAGGAAAGGAATGCGCCATCCGCCTCCTAGGAGAAACGCTTCGCCGCCAAGATCCGATATAAGCGAAAGCGTGCCGCTCGCCAAGAGAAACCCTAATGGCGAAGCGACCTGCACTATGCTCCCGAGAATGCTTTTCAGTCTTGGCGAAGTCGTGTACTCGTTCACCATGAGCGCAGCGCCGCCCCATTCTCCACCGAGGGCTACACCCTGCAAAAGGCGCAGGATGCATAGCGCAACGGCACCGAACGACCCAGCCGTCGCGTAATCCGGCAAGCATCCGATGAGAAACGTCGCGCCTCCCATGATGAGGAGTGCAACGATCAGAACGTTTTTTCTGCCGACCTTGTCGCCGAAGTATCCGAATACCAACGCGCCCAAAGGGCGGGCGATGAAGGCTACCGAATAGGTTACGAGCGATAGCAGGAGCGCTACGGTTGGAGGCATGGATACGAAGAACACCGCGGGGAATACAACCGCCGCTGCCGAACCGTAGACGAAATGGTCATAGAATTCGAGCATGGTGCCGGACATGCTTGCTAGGGTGACTCTGAACATACGTTTCTTTTTCGGCACATGAGCGTCCGATTCAGTCACGGCGTCTCCTCCTTGCTGTCCAAACGAGTTCGCATAGTTATCTGCTTGACGCTTGTCCGTATGCGTTCTGTCCGATTAGAGGAGAAAGAAATGGTTGGATGAGTTCATGGTTTCGCTTTATGAGGTGCTCGAGGTAGTTTCCGATACGTCCGTCATCATTCTTTTTTCTTGCGTATGACATGGGAGAAGGCTGTCGCATGATGTCTTTCGCAGACAGTGCGCGAAGCTTTTTCGCGGCGATCCATCGGTCGGCGATGGGTTTAGGCAGAAATCCGATGCCCAAGCCCATCACGTGGCAGTGAATTTTGGTTTCGAGATCGGGAACGATGATTTCTTCTTGCCCTTCGAGACGCCAGGCGGGACGCCCGATGGAATGGGTCGAGGTGTCTTGAATATTCACAACGGGATGCTGTTTGATGGAATCGCCATCGACTTCGATCCCCGTACGTAAGATGGGATGATTCGGCGAGCAAACCAATACCCATTCGACAAGGCCGAGGGGAGTGGTGACGAAGCGCTCGTCTATGGAATGGTGGGAGGGCGCCCCTATGGCAAAAGATCCTCCCTCATGGACCATATAGTCCCAAACGCCGGTGAATACGGATTTCTGCACGTTAAGCGCGGCAGATCCGAACTTTTCGCTGAGATGGGCGAGCAGTTTCGCAACGGCGACGCCATCATAGAGAAGGTTATTGACGACCAAAGTGAACGAAGGTTCGATTCCCGTCTTGATCGCGTCGAGTTCGTCATAGAAACCGCGATGGAATTCAAGGAGATCCTGCGCTTTGGCGGCAAGTCTCTTTCCCGCTGTCGTAGGAGCGATGGCATGGGTCGTGCGCTCGAGAAGCTGGATGCCGAGGGATTCTTCAAGCGCCTTGATGCGATAGCTGACCGCCGAAGGCGTTTTATAGAGAGCAGATGCGGCGGCTGTTAGGCTGCCCTCTTCAATGACCAGGAGAAAGGTCTGTAAGGCCTCGAGATCGAGATGGTGTTGAGATTTGAGACCCATACCAGCATCGTTCCTTCATGGAGGCTTGCGGGGACGGCATGTTTTTCAAGAACATAGTAGCAACCGCCATGCCGCGCGGTTTTGAGCATTTTTCACAACAGCCATGAGCATATTTTCAGTTCCCTTGCTTAGGGCCTTCCTATACTTTGCAGCAAGACGTCTTGCCCGATGTGTTCGACGATGCTCGAAGCAAGGTGGTGATCGCCCTATTCCAGAATCCTCTTTTCGAAGTGAAATCCCGAAAGGCACCTCTCCAAGAATGCACCTTCGAACAATAGGAGCGCAATGTGAAAACCCTGAGTTCCGTACGCAAGAATACGTATTACGACTCGGTCACCCTCATGGGCATTTCAAAGAAGCTCAATGACCTGCCGGATATTCTATCCGTCTCGGTAAGCATGGGAACCGACATGAACAAACAGATCCTCATCGACGGAGGCTTCGATGCCTCTTCGATCGGGGATGCCGGGCCGAACGATCTTATGATCGCCTGCAGCTTCGAAGATTCCGTACGCGAAGAGGATGTTCTTGCGGATCTGGAAGCGGCATTGAAAAAACAGGTCACGCAGAAGGATCGTGATTCCGAACGCCCGCGTACCTTGACGCGGGCCGCCGAAGATGTCGATGCCAATATCGCCGTGATATCCGTGCCGGGCATATACGCCGCCGCCGAAGCGCGAAAGGCTCTCGAGAAGGGTCTGCATGTCCTCATGTTCAGCGACAACGTGAGCCTTGACGACGAAATAGCCCTTAAAGACCTCGCTCATGGCAAAGGCCTGCTGATGATGGGGCCTGACTGCGGGACGTGTGCATTCCAAGGCGTCGCCTTCTGCTTCGCGAATGCCGTCCAGCGCGGCAGCATCGGCATCGTAAGCGCGTCGGGAACCGGCGCCCAGGAGGCAGCAGTTCTCCTTGATTCGTGGGGAATGGGCGTAAGCCAGATCATAGGAACCGGGGGAAGGGATTTGAGCATCGAAGTCGGAGGCCGTATGTTCCTTGATGCTTTCGATGCTCTCGAGGCCGATGAGGGCACATCTCATATCCTGCTCATCTCCAAGCCTCCTCATGAAACCGTGGCGAGAAAGGTAAGGGATCGTGCGGCACGATCCACGAAACCCGTAGTGGCTTGCTTTCTCGGCGATGTCGCAGAAGACCTTTCCGAAACGGTGCTGTTCAAAAGCGACATCGTCTCCGCCGTCGATGCGTTGGCCCTATTGGTCGACTCCTCGTTCTCCGCTCCTGAAGAAAGCGCGATCGAAATCGATTGCATGCCGGATGGATCGTATGTACGCGGTTTGTTCTGCGGGGGCACGCTCATGGAGGAAGCGAAGATGACGTTTATGTCTTCTCTGCCCGACGTTGACGTATATGCGAACTCGGCGAAAGGTGGTTCCATTTCTCTTGACGATTCGTCGGAAAGCCGCGGACATGCATTCCTCGACCTGGGAGACGATGCATTCACTCAGGGCAAGCCTCATCCCATGATTGATCCTCAGACGCGCAACGCCCGCATTGCGCAGGAGGCTGCCGATACCGAAACTGCGGTTATCCTTCTCGATTTCGTCCTGGGCTACGGTGCGCATGAGGACCCCGTTGGCGCTGCGCTTCCGGCTATTCACAAGGCGAATGTGTCATGTCTTGAAAGCGGGCGCACGATGGTGTTCATCGCATACGTTTTGGGAACGGATGCCGATCCGCAGGACAAGCAGCATCAAGAAGAGATGCTTGCGCAAGAAGGCGTCTTGGTGTGCCAGACCAATGTCCAGGCAGCTAATCTTGCCGCGTCTATAGTGAAGGGGCTGCGATAATGTCAAACGCTCAGACTTTGTTTTCCGACGACCTCCGCGTAGTGAACGTGGGCGCTTCTCGATTCTGCGATGACCTCGAATTGCAGGGAGTCGCTTGCGTTAATGTCGATTGGACGCCGCCCGCCGCAGGATCTCCCGATTTGATCCGAGCCCTTTCGACGCTCATGTCACCGGAGATAGATGCTGCGAATCGAGTTGCCGTGGAGCGGTATTGTTCGGTGCGTCCTCATCTGGTGGATTTCCAGCTGGCAAAAGACGTGATCCCCGGTATGCGGCCCAATCTGATTCTGCATGCGGGTCCTCCTATCACATGGGAGAACATGTGCGGGCCCATGCAGGGTGCTGTCATGGGGGCGCTCATTCTTGAGGGATTCGCGAGCACTCCTGAAGAGGCGGCAGAAGTAGCCGCTTCGGGCGATATAGATTTCGAACCCTGTCATGATCATGACGCCGTAGGTGCCATGGCGGGCGTCATCTCGTCGAATATGGTCGTTCAAGTTTTGGAGGATAAGACCAGCGGACATCGTGCTTTCTGCCTTGTTCCCGAAGGCATGGGCGGGAAGCTGTTGCGTTACGGCGCCTATGCTCCCGAGGTCATCGACGGCCTCAGGTGGATGGCTTCCGAATTCCGCGAGGTCATGCATGCGGCGCTGAGCACCTCGGAAGAGGGAATCGACACGCTGGCGCTGCAGTTCCAGGCACTGCATATGGGCGATGAGGGTCATAACCGCAACAAGGCGGGTACAAGCATGCTTCTGCGTGCCCTGTTTCCCCTCCTGCTCGATTCGGGCATGCCCTTCGATAAGGTGAAACGTGCGGTTGAATTCATCAACGGAAACGATGGGTATTACCTCAGCATCAGCATGCCCACATCCAAACTGTGCCTCGATGCGGCGCGCGACGTGAGAAGCAGTTCCATGGTTACCGCTATGTGCCGCAATGGCGTTGAATTCGGCATTCGTGTTTCAGGTCTGGGGGATCGATGGTTCACCGGTCCGGCGCAAATGGTTCGCGGCTTGTATTTCCCTGGTTTCGATGACGACGATGCGAATCCCGACATGGGCGACTCGTGCATAACCGAAACCGCCGGAATCGGCGGATTCGCTCTGAGCGGTGCTCCTGCAATCGTTCAGCTCGTCGGGGGAACGGCGGCCGAAGGGGTCGATATCTCCAAGCGGATGTACGACATAACGTTGTATGAGAACGGCAACTTCTCTCAGCCCGTCCTTGATTTCCGTGGGTCGCCTACGGGTATCGACATTCGCAAGGTGGTTGAAACAAACATCCTTCCCGTTATCGATACGGGAAGCGTGCATAGGCTTGCCGGTATCGGCCAGATCGGCGCGGGCATTACGGCGCCTCCCATGGAGTGCTTCGAGAAAGCCCTGCTTGCTTTTGAAGAAACATACGGAACGAACTGCTAGGAGGCCATCATGGATGAGATTATCAACAACCCATTGCTATGGGTCATCTGCTCGGTAACCGTTTTGATCATCGCCTTTCAGTTGGTCGCCTATTTCCGATTGACAAGGAAGCAGGCGAAGGCTTTGGACATGCCTGACAAGACATGCTCCCAATCGCTTCGCGTAGGCCTTATCACGGCTATAGGTCCGGCGCTTGGCATCGTCATCGTCATGGTCGGCCTCATGGCGGTTCTTGGGCATCCGCTTACGTGGATGCGCTTGACCATGATCGTGTCCGCCTCTAACGAACTTGCCGCGGCTCAAATCGGAGCTGAAGCGACGGGCACCGTGTTCGGCGGTGCCGACTACACTCCCGAAGCTCTTATGGTGTCTTGGTTCGGCATGTGGCTCAACGGCGTGGGGTCTTTGGTCGCATGCGTCCTGTTCGCTAAGTCGCTTGGGAAAATCAAGAACAAGGTCGAAGGGGGAAATCCGCGCATCCTCGCGATCGTCAGCGGTGCTGCCATGTGTGCCATTTATGGCAACCTGAGTGCCGGTTCTCTTATGGGGGGCGCCGATTTCGTAGCTGCATGGCTTACCGGCGGCATCGCAACGCTTCTGTTCTACAAGATTGCGCAGAAGCACGAGCGTCTCAAGGAATACAGTCTCGGACTCGCCATGATTCTCGGCACGCTTGTGGGCGCCGGCATACACATGGTTGTCTAGATAGGAGTTTCTCATGGATAACGCCACCTACGAAAAGAACTGGACCAAGCCCGTTCATCTCATTGGCCGAATCACCCTCATCGGCGTCTGCATCTCATCGTTTTTACCCGTCGCGTTTCTCTACTTTGCCTACGGTATCGTTCCGCCGATCGACTGGATCATCAAGGATGTGGTGTTGATTGCTGCGTCGTTCGGCTTCATTTGGCTTATCGAGCCCATTACATTCTTTCCGGTGCTGGGCACCATCGGAAGCTACGAAGCGTTTCTGACAGGCAATATCGGGACGAGCAAGCTTCCCGCCGCGGCCGTCGCTCAGGATTTGACGCGCGTCGAGCCGGGATCGAAAGAAGCCGAAGTGGTATCTTCCCTAGCCATCATCGGATCCACCATCACCACGGTCGCGTTCGTCTGCATAGGCGCTTTCGCAGGAACGTTCATCTTAGGCGCTCTGCCCGAAGAGGCTCTCGATGCGGTCAAATCCTATGTTGCGCCCGCGGTGTTCGGATCCCTCATGGTCACGTTCGCCATCAAGTTTCCCAAGGTCATTCCTATAGCCATCGGTACGCCCCTTCTTCTCCGCATCTTCGCGGGCGGGGTTATACCCGGATACTTGTATATCGTGTTCACCATTGTGGCCACGATTGCCGCGGCCGTGATCATATACAAGAAACGCATCAAGGGAGAAGAACAGGAAGCGTAGCGATTCATTGCTGCGAGTGGGCCGACGTCACCGCGTTCGGTTCGCTCGCAGCGCGGGAATGCCTATGATCAAAGCATGCAATATAGAATTCATGGATAGGGATTGGGTCTGTGCGGCTCAGTCGCATGCGAGCATGCGAGCATGCGCTTCGTTCGAACATGTCGTCAACTTCTCCATGCCTTGCGGTTCGCTGGCCCGCAACAAGCAGAATTGCCGATTGCAGTATTGTCGCGATGCATGCGGCAGTATGGTTCGCGATGCTACGGTGTGGATAGGAACAAGATCGTGCGACTTCGCTCCAGGAGGGCTCGTGGTCGATGCCCTGGAACTGCCGATATTCGTCCGTCGCGCGAAGACGCTTCGTATCGTCGAAGAGGACGGTGGATGCTACAGGCTCGTTATCGTCGATGATGAGGAGCGTCGCCATACGTGGCACGCTAGAACGTCTTGCGGTACGTTTGACGGAACGTTGCTCGACTTGCTTTCGGTCGGATCGCAGCCTCTGCCTTCAGCAGCCTGCTTGGATTCCATACGAGAAGCATTTCGCCTTCATGGCAAAGCGCAGTCGCCGTTCATGGAGGATTTCGCAAGGAGTCCGTCGGTAGATGGGCGGATGAGCAAGGAGCTTGTTGCGAACGGCATGCTGTTTTGCGACCTCATGGCATCTTCTGCCGCTTCTTCGAGAGCAATGTCTTTGGTGCTTTCTCGGATCGTCGGATTAGGCGTGGGGCTCACCCCGTCCGGAGACGACTTCATCATCGGAGCATTGGCAATCGCTCGAGCGTTTTCCCTGTCAGGAGGGTTAGGATATGCTTTGGTCGAGATTGTCGATATGCTGGCGCAAAACACGACGAGGATCTCTCAGCATTACCTTATGTCAGCCGTTCGTGGCCGATTTTCCCAAAGCGTGGTCGATGCGGTTCATGCGGTTCTTTGCGGCGATTTGCATATGAGCACCGGCGCATCCGAGGCATCTTTCAGGACGCTTTTGAATCATGGGTCGACTTCTGGTACCGATACGCTTGCGGGAATGGTGGCAATGCTGCAAGCGTGTTCTTGCTCATTTCATCAAGATGCCTTAAGCGCTTCGGCCATGCGACATTCACAGTCCGCTTCTTAGGTGGCATTGGGATGTTCTGCCATCACACTTCCTCGTCTAGGTCTACAAAGCTGTAATCCGCGATGTCCCTGCGCTGATGCAGGATGCGGTACACGACGATGCGCTTGCTGTCGAAGCGGTAGAACACGGCATACATGCCGGCGAGGACGCGGCGGTAGTCATGATGGGCCGTGTCTTCGAGGACGACGCGTCTACCCATGCTTGGGAATGCTTGCACCTGGCGTATGGCATCGTCGATCATCTGTATGGTCGACAGGGCGGCTTGGGGGTTCTTGCATTCGAGGCCGAGATAGATGGCGATGGATTCGCGATCAAGCTGCGCACGCGGTCGCCATTCGACCTCATGCATACGTGAGCCCCCAAATTTCGAAGAGTTTGCGCATCCGATCATCTGCATCTCGGGACGAAATGGTCTCAGGACGGTACTTCTCTTCTATTTCGGCTTCGATGAGCGCCGCACGAACACGGGCGTTTTCGATCCGGGCCTCATAGGTTTCGCTGTCCATCAGAACGAACGCAGGCGTTCCGTTTTTGGTGAGCACGATAGGCTCTTGATTTTCAACAGCCTGGTCGCATACGTCGTTGAGCTTCGTGCGAAGGTCGGTTATGGGGCGGATTATCGGCAGAGGTCTTTCAAGCATGGGCATAGCGGTTGCCTCTCATTCAAATGAGTATTGAGCCTCATTATATATTGAATTACATACTGAATTACGTATTGAATAAGAGTTGAATCACGTTTTAAAGACAACCCATCGCTGACGAGGAGGTCGTCTACATTACCGAGAATGGGCGAGGGAAATACCTGTTCATGTCTCAGGAGGTTCACGATCGCGAGATAAAAGAAGCCGTTGAAGAGGCGCTGTATGAGTTCCGTATGGCTGAGGCGCTTCGTGCGTCGCGCGCCGATTACGCAGAGGGCCGGTCGTATTCGACGCGCGAAGAACTTATGACGGCTGTTGCGGAGAAGCAAGCTGCTCGTGCCCAGGCTTGAGTTTTCGGATCGATTCGCCGACGATCTGTCGCGCGTGACTTCGTGCAAGGTTGAGGCGAACATATATGCCGCTCTCGACAACGTGGAGGCTTTCGGGGAATTTGGCTCAAGGCTCATTCCCGACTCTATTCTTCGTGTCTTCGGCGAAGGGGTTCGCAAGATGGTCGTGAGCCCATTTGGTCTCATATACACGTATTATCCCGAAAAAGACCTGGTTGCTATAGAAGCCTTGATCGGTTGGAGGACGGCACGGTAGTCACGCCCGCATCAGGGCAATTCGTGTCTGATGAGGAGATGGTTCTAGGCGATGCGTCCTACGCATCGATCGTCGTGATGTGCGAAAAGCCGAAGAGGTTTTTCAGGACGCTTGCGCAGAAGGGTCACAAACCCGCATCGATCGGGAAGCTGTCTCCCAAGCTGTTCACCACGTCGGCCGACGTCTGCTTCATCCAGCCGATGGGGTCGTCCTCTTCGGACAGCACGTTGTGGGCGCTTGCCAGCGCAGGCGTGTAGTCCTTCAGCGCATACACGGCGAAGGCGCCTTCCTGTTCATGCATGACAAGCGGCGTCCACGATACGTTCTCTATCCCTATGCTGCCATCGTCCGCCTTCACGAAGTCGCAGGCCAGCATTCCACCCAGGTCATTGATCATGTGCGGCGCGTCATGGTGCGACGTGAAGTTCCCGAGCGAATACGCGCAGAGCGTGCGATGCCCGCTTCCGTTCGAATTCGCGATCCAGGTCAGCGGTCCTATCACGTGCGGATGCGAGCCTAGGATCACGTCCGCATCCAGATCGGCCAGCAGCTGCGCGTACTTCAGCTGGTCCGCATCGGGCTCCGTCTGGTTCTCGGTGCCCCAGTGCATGGCGACCATCACGACATCCGCCTGTTCCTTCGCGCGAGCCACGTCCGTTCTGATGCGGTCCTCGTCGATGAAGTTCACGGCATAGGGAGGCACATCGGATCTCTCGAATCCGTTCAGCCCGTACGTGTAGTCCAGCAGCGCGAATCTGATGCCGTCGCGCTCGACGATGGCGAGCGTGTCCGCTTCTTCCTGGCTGCGTGCGGTGCCGGCGAACGCCACGGGCTGCTTGCTCCACACGTCGCAGGAATGATCGAGCGCTCCGTACAGCCCCCAGTCGTAGCTGTGGTTCGACGCGGATGCCACGAAGTCGAATCCGGCGTCCACCACGGCGTCGGCCATGGCGTCGGGCACGTTGAACGACGGATAGCCCTGCGGGCCGATGTCATCGCCGCCCAGGTGGGTCTCCTGATTCATGTAGGCGAGGTCGGCCTGTGCCACATAGGGCCTGATCGGCGCGAACAGCGGTCGGAAGTCGTATCGACCGTCGCCGGCTTCTCCCGCGGCGGCATCCGCCTGCTCGCTTATGGCGACTTCGGGCAGGTTGTCGCCCACGGCGACGAACGTCACGCGATCGGGATCGTTTTCGGAATGGGTCGCGGCGGGCTCGGCTTCCTGATTGGCCGCCTGTCCGGCAGACGACGTGCAGGCATACGCCATCAGGACGATGACGGTCGCAGCGATGAGGATGGCGACGAGCGGAAGCCATCGGGAACCGCCGACGGGCGCGCCGTTCTCTAGCGGCACGCCGATGGTCCTCGGCGTGCCCTGCCGTCTGGTCGGTCGACGACGATGTTCTGCATCGGAGGCCCTCATGCGCGCATCCCTTCGCCTAGCGGCGTCCGTGGAAGAAGACGCTCCAAGTATAACGGCGCGCCCTGCTCTTGTTCGAGAAGGACGCGCTTCATCGGTCGATGTTCCTACGGCTTTCGGACTTCGGCCCTTTCTTGAGGCCCTACGCGAACTCGGATACGTCGGCCGGCGTGATGCGCTGTTTCACGAGCCGGGCCAGCGGATCAAGGAACCCTCGCTCGCCGGCAGGCAGCCCTTCGTAGGCCATCTCCACGAGCGCGTCGCACATGTCGCCGGCGTTGCGCGAGAACGTCTCCGCCTCGTATCCGCGCTTCATGATCGCCGTCTTCGCATCGTCCACGTCCTGCGCATCCACGCCCTCGAACGCCGCGGCCAGCGCACCGAGCGCCGGTCCGTAGAAGATGCCCTTGATAAGCGCCTCGTAGGCGCAGGCAAGATCGATCGGCAGCGCATCGGCAGGGCGGATTTCCACGTAGGTCTTCAGGCGCGCGTCGGGCCATACCATCGAAAGCGCGTGCTCGATATCGGCGTGCGTCATCGTGCGGTCGGCGAAGATGTCCCCGAAGGTGCGCGTGTCGTAGCGCGCCTCGCCCTCGGCGTCCAGCGCTACCACGGCGGGCACGTCCAGGATATAGTTCGCGTAATCGGCGAACGAGAATCCCGCATCCAGACATCCGGGGACGGTATTGCAGCGGTCGGGATCGAGATACCGCCAGATCTCCGCCCGCATCAGGCGGTGCGGCGCGCGGGTTCCTTCGAACACGGGCGCGTTGTCGCACATGAGCGAAAGCAGGGGAGCAAGCGCGGAGGCGACGCGCATCTTGGCTGCGGCGTCTTCTTCGCTCGTATAGTCGATGGACACCTGCGTCGATGCGCTACCGCGCATCATGCGCGGCCCGGACGGGGAGATGGCCGAAAGGTAGCGGTTCATGATGTCGTAGCGCGCCTTGGGGATGAGCTCCTTGTCCGCGGCCACGAGCATCGGGTCGTAGCCGAGCGCGACCATGCGGCCCGCAACCGGCGTGAGCGCCGCCGCCACGTCCCGCTCGAACTCGCCGAGCGCGAAGCGCATGTCGGCGATGGATTCGAAGGGACCGGCGGATATCTCCAGCTGTGCGGCCGGTTCGATCGTGACGTTCATATGCGGCTTCGCGACGCCCAGGATGTCGTCGCCGTGCATGCTGACGTCGGGATAGCGGGCGCTCAGCGTGCGCAGCACGTCGGCGACGCCGTTCGGCTGGCTGTACGTGAGCGGCTGGCCGGTGTTGTCCACGAGGAAATGCTCGATCTCCACGCCGAGCGTGGAGGCCTTCGGCTTGCATCCGTTCTGGAAGTATGCGACGAACGCCGCGACGTTCGCGTCGCGCGCCGGTTGGTCGGCATGGGCCGCGCGCGCCCCGTTTTTCTGGTCCATGGCCGCGCCTTTCTCTCAGAAATATGCAGAAATTTGCAGCTTTGAGCAAATTTCATACCGTTTTTTGAAAATTTAAACCAATTTAATGCAATTACCTGTATATTTTAGTCCTGCAAAAAGACCCACGAGCGATGCAGCGTCTCTTAGCTGCGTTTTTCCATAAGGAGGTTGGCATGACCAAACGTGCCGTGCGCCACGACGTCATACGGGACATCATCCGCCGCGGCACGGTTAAGACCCAACGCGACCTGGTGGAACAGTTGCGTGAAGAAGGTTACGACTGCACGCAGGCGACGGTCTCCCGCGACATCGCGGGCATGGGTCTGGCCAAATCCCGCGAAGGCTACTACGTGCTGCCCGAAGACATGCAGCTCAAGCGCATGGTGGGCGAACTCGTCGAAACGGTCGAGGTCGTCAACAACTTCATCGTGCTGCGCACCCCCTCGGGCATCGCCTCGGGCGTCACGGTCGCCTTCGACTCGGCGCGTCTGAACGGCGTGGTAGGATCCCTAGCCGGCGACGACACGGTCTTCGTCATGACGCGCAGCGATGAAGACGCCCTGCGTGTTGCAGACATCATCCGCAATCTCAAGAAGAGCTGACTCAGCGGAATCGCCTCAGTTCCGCGATCGGCGAAGGCGGGCTTCGTTCGGGAGCCCGCCTTCAGCTTTTTCGCGGCGGTTTTCGTCTTCGCGCTTCATGTCGAAAATGAAACGGAGCCTCGTCGTTTCATCCGAGCGTGCGCGCCGCTGATACAATGGAGCGCAATCCACGTGAAAGGATCGAATCGACCATGCATACGAAGGCATCCCTCCTAGACCACCTGAAGGCTTCGTCGCGTCGTATCGTCGCTATGGCGACGATCGCCTGCCTGGCCGCGTTCGCGCTTGCCGGCTGCTCGGACGAGGCGAAGGACAATTCCCGCACGCCGCTCCAGCTCGACCGTGCCTACATGGCCTCCATCAACGGCATCGGCGCCGATGTGGCCGACGATCTGTCCGGCTTCTCCGAATACGTCGCCGCTGGCGACGGCGCGTCCATGAAGCTCGCGGCGCAGAAGGCCGCCGACGACCTTTTGAAGATCGAGGACATCTCGGCTCCGACCGATCTTGCCGACGCGCATGAGGAATACGTCGCCGGCGCCAAAGATCTTTCCAGCGCCCTGAACGCCTATGTGGACATCTACAACGAGGCTCAGGCCGCAGGCTCTTCGGCCGACGCCGAGGCGTTCGCCGCCAAGATCGCCGATGTCCAGAAGACCTACGAAAGCGGCGTCGACCATCTGTCCAAGGCCGACGGGCTTGTGGCCGATGCCTTGGAAGCTGCGGGGGAGGATCCGTCCAATGCGGCATCCCGGTCCATGGGCGCGCTGCTCTCTTCGGCCATAGGGTCCGGCTCCGCATCCGGCGGTGCCGACGATGCCGCCTCGGATGCAGGCTCCGCATCCGAGAGCGCTTCCTAAGGCGAAAAGGCTTCGCATTCGAAAGCGCTTCCTTAATCTTAAGGCGAAAGAGCCTCGCATCCGAGAGCATTCTGATGCTGCCCTGGGGATACATTCCCTGGGGCTTTTTTGTGCCGCGACGGTCCCGCGACCCTCCGCCGCTCACCGACGACAAAAGAACTCCATGCCGTTGGAATTCTGTGAACGGCACGTCCGTCCTCTCTTTGCCTTCGACCTGCGATTACACCAATTATGGGAATAGTTTTGCACCCTATCCACAATATCTTGTGGATAACGCCGAACATTATGGGCTTCGAATGTCGTATCATGGCACGGCCGGAAGACATCCGGGCAACCCGTGCACCACGCAATTCAGACACCGGCGCGAAGCCGTAGGGAGAAAAGGAAGAGGAGCGCATCCATGAAGATCATCAAGCGCAACGGTTCGGAAGTCGAGTTCGACATCTCCAAGATCGAAAACGCGATCACCGCCGCCAATGCGGAGGTTCCCGCCGCGCAGCGTCTGACCGACCGTCAGATCTCCTATGCGTCCCAGAACGTCGCCGACGCCTGCGCCGAAGCGGGCCATGCCGTCTCCGTCGAGGAAATCCAGGACCTCGTCGAAGACGAGATCATGAAGCTCGATCGCTTCGAAGTCGCGCGCAAGTACATCATCTATCGCTACGTTCAGGGCCTGAAGCGCCAGAAGAACACGACCGACGACAAGATCATGGCGCTGATCGAATGCAACAACGAAGAGGTCAAGCAGGAGAACTCCAATAAGAACCCTTCGGTCAACTCGGTCCAGCGCGACTACATGGCCGGCGAGGTCTCGAAGGATCTGGCCATGCGCGTGCTTCTGCCGAAAGACGTCGTAACCGCGCATAACGAGGGCGTCATCCACTTCCACGATTCCGACTACTACGCGCAGCACATGCATAACTGTGACCTGGTGAACCTGGAAGACATGCTGCAGAACGGCACCGTCATCTCCGGCACGTTGATCGAGAAGCCGCACAGCTTCTCCACCGCCTGCAACATCGCCACGCAGATCATCGCCCAGGTGGCGTCGAGCCAGTACGGCGGCCAGTCTATCTCGCTCACGCATCTCGCGCCCTTCGTCGACGTCAGCCGCCAGCGCATCCGTCGCGAAGTGCTCGACGAGATCAACACGCTGGGCTTCGAATCGTCGCCCGAGCGCGTCTCCGAAGTGGTCGAGAAGCGCCTGCGCGACGAGATCCGCCGCGGCGTTCAGACCATCCAGTACCAGGTGGTCACGCTCATGACCACCAACGGCCAGGCACCCTTCGTCACCGTCTTCATGTATCTCAACGAAGCCAAGGACGAAGCCGAGAAGCACGACCTCGCGATGATCATCGAAGAGACGCTCGCGCAGCGCTACCAGGGCGTCAAGAACGAAGAGGGCATCTGGATCACGCCGGCCTTCCCCAAGCTCATCTATGTGCTCGAGGAAGACAACGTGTCCGAGGGCTCGCCGTACTTTTACCTGACGCAGATGGCCGCCAAGTGCACGGCGCGCCGCCTGGTGCCCGACTACATCTCCGAGAAGAAGATGCGCGAGCTCAAGCTCAGCAAGGGCGAGGTCGAAGGCGACGGCGATTGCTACACCTGCATGGGCTGCCGCAGCTTCCTGACGCCCGACCGCTCGGGCAACGGCTACGACAACGTGGCCAACGCCGGCAACTACGAGCCGGGCACGCCGAAGTACTACGGCCGCTTCAACCAGGGCGTCGTCACGATCAACCTGCCTGACGTCGCGCTTTCGTCCCGCGGCGACGTGGATGCGTTCTGGGACATCTTCGAAGAGCGTCTGGAGCTCTGCCATCGCGCCCTGCGCGCCCGCCACGACCGCCTGCGCGGCACGCTGTCCGACGCCGCCCCGATCCTGTGGCAGCACGGCGCCCTCGCGCGCCTCGAGAAGGGCGAGACCATCGACAAGCTGCTCTACGGCGGATACTCGACGCTTTCCCTCGGCTACGCGGGCCTGTACGAATGCGTGAAGTACCTGACCGGCCACAGCCACACCGACGAGGAGGCCACGCCGTTCGCGAAGGCCGTCATGCAGAAGATGAACGACAAGTGCGCCGAATGGAAGGAAGCCGAGGACATCGACTACTCCCTGTACGGCACGCCGCTCGAATCCACGACGTACAAGTTCGCGAAGGCCCTCCAGCGCCGCTTCGGCGTCATCAAGGGCATCACGGACAAGGGCTACATCACCAACAGCTACCATGTCCACGTGGCCGAGGAGATCGATGCCTTCACGAAGCTGAAGTTCGAAAGCGAATTCCAGCGCCTGTCCCCGGGCGGCGCCATCAGCTATATCGAGGTCCCGAACATGCAGGACAACCTCAAGGCCGTCGTGTCCGTCATCCAGTACATCTACGAGAACATCATGTACGCCGAGCTCAACACCAAGAGCGACTACTGCCAGTGCTGCGGCTACGACGGCGAGATCAAGATCGTGGAAGATGGCGGCAAGCTGGTCTGGGAATGCCCGAACTGCGGTAACCGCGATCAGTCGACGATGAATGTTGCGCGTCGCACCTGCGGCTACATCGGTACCCAGTACTGGAACCAGGGCCGCACCCAGGAGATCAAGGACCGCGTCCTGCATCTGTAGGCGCGGCACGTCGACCGGATGCCGCCGGCGGTCGGCGATGCGCGCACGGATCGGCAGGCTAAGACTTGAAGGCGGCGCTGCGCGCGATGCGTGCGGCGTCGCTTTCTGCGGGCTGGAGCATGAAGCGATGCATTACTCGACGATCAAATACTGCGATATCGCCAATGGGGAAGGCGTGCGAACCGTCCTGTTCGTCTCGGGGTGCCGCATGCACTGCCCGTTCTGCTTCAACGAGGAGGCATGGAACTTCCATGCCGGCAATCCCTTCGACGCCGCCGTCCAAGACCAGATCGTCGAAAGCCTTCGCCCTCTGTACGTCGACGGCCTGAGCGTGCTCGGCGGCGAGCCTATGGAACCGGAGAACCAGGCGGGCCTGGTCGATTTCCTCGAACGCGTGCGCCGGGAATTCCCCGACAAGACGATCTGGCTCTATTCGGGACATACGTTCGAGAATCTGACGCGCGGATCAGGGCATACCGAATGCACCGATCGCATCATGGCCACCCTCGACGTGCTGGTGGACGGCCCGTTCGTGCAGGCGAAGAAGAGTATGGGCCTGAGGTTTCGCGGGTCGAGCAACCAGCGCGTGATAGACGTGCCGGCGACGCTCGCGTCAGGCGAGGTCGTCCTCTGGGGCGACGACGCTCTCTACACGACGCGCGAGATGAAGCGGAGCTTCTGATGTCGACTCACGCATTCTTTTTCAGAATTCGATAATGCATGGTCCGGCAAGGTAGGTTCGAACGTTTCTCCCTCGCCGATCTTGAGAGGCCGATGTAAGAGCGATGAGCAAAGATGCTCTTCAATATGAGCTCATACTGACTGATTTTTTGCGGCAAATCAGCAAAAATGATAGTATCTTGACAAGATATAAAGAGAGAGGAAGAGACTATGATCATCTGCCTCGAGGTCGAGAACTATCGCTCTATCAAAGACCCGATCGAACTTCAGATGACGGCGATTAAGTACTATAAAGAATCGCAAGATCAGCTTATCGATCCCAAGCTTCCAGGTATGTCGGGAGTGAAAATCCTACGGTCAGCTGCTATCTATGGTCCGAACGCATCGGGCAAATCTGCTATCTGGCGTGCCTTGAGAACGATGCGGACAATGATACTGCGGTCCTCCTCTCTATCGGCCGACGATTCTCTTCCCTACGATCCGTTTCGTCTTGATACGAAAACGCAAGATCAACCGACCAAGTTTTCCGTTGTATTCACGACCCGTCATGACACGAGATTCGAATACGCATTCTCGTATACAAGAAAGCGGATTGTTGCCGAAACCTTATGCGCCTTTCCTAAGGGGATGAGGCAGGTCTGGTTCAGCCGTGCTACCGATTCGGAAGGAACGACGATAAATGGTTCTAGGTATTTTAGGATTCCATCAGCTATCAAACCTCTAGTAAACGACAATGCTCTTGTATTGTCGCTTATTGCGAACCATAGGAACGTTCCAAGCTCTGATCTGGCTATCGAGGTCGTCAACTGGTTTGCCGATGATCTCAACACGTATAGGGCGTTGGATGCGCATGAAGACTTTCCCTATACCGGCGAGATCCTTCATGGCGATAGCGGGACCGATTACCAGAGGGCTTTCATCAACGGAATGATGAGAGTTGCCGACCTCGGTGTTGAAGCAGCTTGTGTGGAGGTTCGACCTGCTCCGCCCATTCCGGATGAGATCAAAGACATTTTCGATGCAATGGGAATTCCTAGCATGAACGAGTACAGGACCGTAGTTCTGGAACATTCCGGCCACGAAAGCGCCATGCGGGTCGATCTTAATGACGAGTCGGATGGAACAAGGCAGCTTTTCGGATTGAGCGGGCATATTGCGCAAGCTCTAGAGTATGGATCAACCCTCTTTGTAGATGAGATAGATTCATCCTTGCATCCGATTATCGTAAGAGAGATCATTGAATCGTTCTTGAATCCTGAAAGCAATCCGAAAAATGCGCAGCTTATATTCACTGCACATAACCCATGTCTTCTAGAGCGTGGGCTATTAAGGCGTGATCAAGTGTGGTTTACCGAGAAAAGCCGAAATGGATCCACCAGCCTTTATCCTTTGTCAGATTTCAGACCGAGGACTGATGAGGCTATTTCGAGCGGATATCTGGTAGGACGGTATTCTGCTACGCCGGTAGTGCCTGAATGCTTCGGTCGATGCAGACAATGAGATGGGCAGTGATGTTCGTGAGTGGAAGATCTCATTCTAGAAAGCCAGGGAACAGGCGACCTGGAAGTCGTCTGTATATTCTTACCGAGGGCGCTGTGACCGAGCGAGAGTACTTCTGCTGTATAAGAGAAAGGCTAGGCATAGCAAAGGAGCTTGTCACCATCAAGAAGGCGCAATGCACGGATCCAAATGGCATGGTCGATGAAGCAATCAAATTAAAAAAGAAAAATGCGACAGAATCATACCGGGGCAATGATGTCGTTGTCGACCGGTGGTGGATCGTTCTAGATAGCGAATGCCGGTATAGCAACATGAGAGACGCTCTCATGAAAGCGAAAAAGAACGGCATCTTGCTTGCCGTCAGCGATCCAAGCATTGAATTATGGCTTCTTCTCCATTTCAGATATACAACCGCCGCGTACGATTCGGCTTCTCAGTTGATTGAGGAATTGTCTAAAAGCCAGCTTCTTCCTGGATATGGCAGTCGCAATAAGAAACCGAAGATGGACGTTTTGTATCCAAGAATTCATGAGGCAGTACGCAATGCGCGCCGTTTACGGTCGAACCATACGTGCAAAGGCAATACTCATCCACTGACAGACGTCGATCTTCTTCTCGACGATCTTGCCGCTCAGGCTTCTCCGGGCAATCGCCCTGAATATGCACACGATTTCGATTCGGGAGAGCTCTTTATGAATAGAGCCGGATATTGAGTAGCTGTGCTTCCAGACAGATGATACTCGGTCGGAATCATATGCATATGGGGAGAGAGGCTTCGTCTAGGATTCGATGCCTCGACTGTATTCCTTTGGATGGCTATCCGGGCAATTTCTAGACTGCATTTCCATTCCTATGGTTCTGCCGATCATGCGCATGCGGTGCCGTCAGCCTCTGCAGAGAAGGGCGTCGATCGAGCAGCCGAGCGCTTCGGCGAGGCTGGCCGCGGTGTCGAGGCGCATGGCCGATTGCCCGGTTTCGTACTGTTGGATGAGGTTCAGCGAGACGCCGGATATGCGGGAAAGCGTCGCCTGATCGAGCCCTCGTTCGGTTCTCAGGCCTTTCATCCGGCGAGCGATTGCCTGCATGTCATAGCCCACGTCCGCCCCTCGATTCATCGATAATCACGTAATGTGTAAACTACGATGAATATAGCTGCACCTATTGAGCAAGTCAACACTATACGCTGGAGTTTTATTGTGGTAATGCCACCTAACGTGTAGAATCTCCTGTATTAAGGAGGTTCTCGTGAAGGGTAATTTCAAAGAGGCGCGCAAGCACGCCGGCTTGAGCCAGGACGACGCGGCCCGTGCGCTCGGCATTCCGTCGCGCACGTTCGGCTCGTGGGAACGCGGCGAACGCGAGATCAGCGCCGTCGACGCCATGCGTATCGCCGATATCTACGGATGCTCCCTCGATTACCTTGCGGGACGCATCTCATGGGAAGAGGAGCGGGCGCTTGCACGGAAGAAGCGTGTCATCGGATCGTTCGACGCCTTGACCGACCAGGCTCAGAAGATGCTCGTCGACTATTGCGCGGTCCTTCTGGGCAATCCGGATTGCCGCAAGGATCCGCACGGGGAATAGGCCTTTCGGAACTGAATGCCGGAAACGTCGACGCGGCCGCAAGGATGCGCATGGGAATTGAGCGCCATGGCCATTGACGCCGATGGTCGGGACGCAGGCGGCAGGTGCCCGTACGCGTTGCACAACCTGCATTCAGCGGCCTAGATCACGTAATAGTTTCCCTCGTCGATGCGTTCTGCCAGGTCGGCCACCGTAATGCCGTCGAGGTAGTCGTTGATGACCTTGTCGAGCCCGCGCCACATCTCCACGGTACGGCACGATCCCATGCGATCGCAGGACGATTCGTCTTCGTCGAGGCAGGGAACCTGGGCAAGCCCGCCCTCGGTCAGGCGCAGGATCTCGCCTACGGTGTACAACGAGGGATCGCGCGTCAGGCGATATCCGCCGCCCTTGCCACGCAGTCCGACGAGCAGGCCGTTCTTCACGAGCACCTTGAGGATGCTTTCGAGGTATTTTTCCGAAATTTCCTGACGCCGGGCGATCTCCTTCAGAGGCGTGTACGAACAGGACATGTGTTCGGCCAGGTCGACCATGACGCGCAGGGCGTAGCGGCCTTTCGTTGAAATCATCATATGCTCTGCCTCTTCTCTCAATTCCATTACCCATAATATCACCAGGTTGTATGTATTTACAGGGAAGCGCATCATGAACCCCGTGCCGTCGTCTTGACTTTATTGCTCGAAGTAGGTTTAATCCCTCTAAACCTACTTAGTAGATAGGGTTATGCAGTGACGCATCTTCGGCACGACCCGTCTGCGTGTCCTCGAAAGGAAGCTGCCATGACCGTCTACACATCCATTGACCAGCTCATAGGCAATACGCCGCTCCTCGAGCTCAAGGGCATCGAAGCGAAGGAGGGCCTGAAGGCCCGCGTGCTCGGCAAGCTCGAGTATTTCAATCCTGCCGGTTCGGTCAAAGACCGCATCGCCAAAGCCATGCTCGACGATGCCGAGGCGCGCGGCAAGATCGGCCCGGGCGCCACGATCATCGAACCCACCTCCGGCAATACCGGCGTCGGCCTCGCTTCCGTGGCCGCCGCGCGCGGGTACAAGGTCGTCATCACGATGCCCGAGACCATGAGCGTCGAGCGTCGCCTGCTCATGAAGGCCTACGGGGCGCAGCTCGTCCTGACCGACGGCTCGAAGGGCATGAAGGGCGCCATCGCGAAGGCGCAGGAACTCGCCGACCAGATGCCGAACAGCTTTTTGGCCGGCCAGTTCGTCAACCCTGCGAATCCGGCGGTCCATAAGGCCACGACCGGTCCTGAAATCTGGGCGGACACCGACGGCACGGTCGACATCTTCGTCGCAGGCGTCGGCACCGGCGGCACGGTGACGGGCACGGGCGCGTACCTCAAGGAGCAGAATTCCGCCGTCAAGGTCGTCGCCGTCGAACCGGCAAGCTCTCCGGTCCTGTCCGAAGGCACGTCCGGCTCCCATAAGATCCAGGGTATCGGCGCGGGCTTCGTGCCCGATGTGCTGGACACGTCCGTCTACGACGAGGTCGTCAAGGTCGAAAACGACGACGCCTTCGAAACCGGGCGCGAGATCGGCCGCCTGGAAGGCGTGCTCGTGGGCATATCCTCGGGCGCTGCGGTCTGGGCCGCCGTCGAGCTTGCGAAGCGTCCGGAAAACGAGGGCAAGACCATCGTCGCGCTCCTTCCCGATACGGGCGAGCGGTACCTGTCCACGCCGCTGTTCGCCGAATAGGGAGGTATTCGGGTGTTCGGCGGATTATGACGGGCGTTCCGCACGATTCCCGCATGGTTTGATGCGCGGAATGCGATGCGGCAGGGAAAGGAGGCTTCACATGATGATATGCGTGGATCATGCGGCTTCGATGCCGCCGCGTCCTGAGGTGCGCGTAGCCTTCGCGTGCGCCCTCGAGGCATCATGGGGCAATCCGAGCAGCCTGCCCGGGGAAGGAGCGGTTCGCCGATGACGAAGCGCGTCATGGTGGGCATGAGCGGCGGCGTCGATTCGAGCGTTACCGCATACGTGCTCAAACAGCAGGGATACGAAGTCATCGGTGCCACGATGCGCCTGCATGGCAGCGACCTGCCCGGCCGCGACGCGCGCTCGTGCGCGAGCCGTACCTGTTGCAGCCTGGACGACGTCGAGGATGCCAAAAGCGTCGCGCGCCGTTTGGGCATAGCCCATCGCACGATCGATTTCACCGATCGTTTCGAAGACGCCGTCATCAAGCCGTTCGTACGCGCGTACGAAACGGCGCGCACGCCGAACCCGTGCATCGACTGCAATCGCCGACTGAAGTTCGGAAGCATGCTTGAACGGGCGCTCGACCTGGGGTGCGACTATGTGGCGACGGGCCACTACGCGCAGATCGTGCGCCGCGGCGACCGATTCGCCCTCGTGCGCGGCGCCGATGCGTCGAAAGACCAGAGCTATGTGCTCTATTCGCTCACGCAGTACCAGCTGGCGCACACGCTGCTGCCGCTCGGCGGCATGCGCAAGTCCGAGGTGCGCGCGATCGCCGCCGAACAGGGCTTCATCAATGCAGACAAGCCTGAAAGCCAGGATATCTGCTTCATTCCCGACGGCGACTACGTCGGCTTTCTGGAACGCTATTCCGGCCATACGCCGCAGCCGGGAGAAATCCGCGATGAGGCGGGCGCGGTGATCGGACGGCATTCGGGCATCGAGTCGTTCACCGTGGGGCAGCGCAAGGGCATCGGCATCGCCGCATCGGGGCCTCTGTACGTGGTGGCGAAAGACGCGCGGGATCACGCGCTCGTCGTCGGGCCGAAGGATTCCCTGCTGTCCGACGGGTGCGTCGCCGACGACTGGAATTGGGTCGCCGATCCCGAGGATCTCGCATCTTTCGAGGTCATGGTCAAGACGCACTATCGCCAGACTCCGCATCCGGCGCGCGTGGAGCGCAGGCAGGACGGCACGGTCCGCATCGTCTACGCGTCGCCCGCGCGCCTCGCGGCGCCCGGCCAGGCCGTCGTCGTCTATCAGGGCGATGAGGTCATCGGCGGCGGCACCGTCGCCTCGACGTTCTGATCGGCTCTGCGCATACGAGACGGGAATGAAGAGAGGTCGAACGGGGATGTCCGCTCGACCTCTCCCTTCGGAAATTCCCGGCCTATGCCGCCACGATGTCGGAGACGGCTTGGAACGCCTGGTCAAGATCGCCGATGATGTCTTCGGCGGCTTCGATGCCGATGGACAGGCGGATGGTGGCCTGCGTGATGACTGCGTCCGCGAGCTCTTCGGCGGTGAGCTCGGCATGGGTGGTGTCGTAGGGATGCACGACGAGGCTCTTGACGTCGGCGACGTTCGCGAGCAGCGAGAAGATCTTCAGGTTGTCGATGAACGCATATGCGGCTTCCTTGCCTCCCTTGATCTCGAACGTGAAGATCGACGCGCCTCCATCGGGGAAGTAGCGCTCGTAGAGCTCGTGGTCGGGATGTCCGGGAAGGCTCGGGTGGTTGAGCTTTTCGACCAGGGGCTGGGCCGCCAGGTATTCGACGACTTTCTTCGTGTTCTCGATATGGCGGTCGAGGCGCACGGCAAGCGTTTCGGTTCCCTGGAGCAGGAGCCAGGCGTTGAACGGCGAGATGCAGGCCCCGGTGTCGCGCAGCAGGATGGCGCGTATATAGGCGGCGAGCGCCGCCGGTCCGGCGGCTTGGACGAACGACACGCCGTGATAGGAGGCGTTCGGCTCGGAGAACTGCGGGAAGCGTCCCGACGCAGCCCAGTCGAAGGTGCCGCCGTCCACGATCACGCCGCCGAGCGTGGTGCCGTGTCCGCCGATGAACTTCGTGGCGGAATGGATGACGATGTCGGCGCCGTGCTCGATAGGGCGGAACAGGTACGGCGTGCCGAAGGTGTTGTCCACGGCCACGGGAATGCCGTGCGCGTGGGCGATCTTCGCGATGGCGTCGACGTCGGGGATGTCGGAATTCGGGTTGCCGAGCGTTTCGATGAAGACGAGCTTGGTGGTGTCTCGGATGGCGGATTCGACTTCCGCGAGGTTCTGGGCATCCACGAACGATGTGTCGATGCCGAACGGCGCCAGCGTGTGCTTGAGCAGGTTGGCCGTGCCGCCGTAGATGGTCTTCTGCGCGACCACGTGGTCGCCGCCGCGGGCGAGGGCCTGGATGACGTAGGCGATCGCCGCCGCGCCGGATGCCACGGCAAGCCCGGCCACGCCTCCTTCGAGCGCCGCGATGCGGTCTTCGAAGACGCCTTGGGTGGAATTGGTCAGGCGTCCGTAGATGTTGCCGGCATCGCGCAGCCCGAAGCGGTCGGCGGCGTGCTGCGCGCTGCGGAAGACGTACGACGTGGTTTGGTAGATGGGCACCGCGCGGGAGTCGGATGCGGGATCGGCCTGTTCCTGCCCGACATGCAGGGCCTTGGTCTCGAATCGGTATTCAGTCATGGTTCGTTCCTCCGAATGCGAAATCGTTCGTCATGATGCAAAGGGAAAAGGGCGAAGCAGTGCGCCCGGTCGCGTTCCCGGCTGCCACGAATCCGATTCGAATGAATGCGGAAGGCCGGGAGCAGCGCCCGTATGCCTCCCGAACGAGGTCTCGCCGATGCCTATCGGCGCGCGCGGCCCTCAGGCGGAGATTTCGCTCAAGAGGACTGCAAGATTCGCTCGGGAGCAGGGCATTCGCCTGCAAGGCATCGATGCGCGCATGAAGATCATGTCGTGCGTGGCGTAGCAGCCTCGGTTGAGCGTGTTGAACTTCTCGGTCATGCGATGCCTCCTTCCGAGCGTCGTGCCGTCCTGTGATGACGACACAATAACCCACTAACCAATAAGGTCAATAGGTTTTAAGAACATGCGGAGGAGTCTTCACAATCGGGATCGAGACGAAGGGCGGTCCGCGTGCGAACGGAGTCGTAGTACAATGGCGCGGTTTGATTCGCCGATGGGCGCCGCTTCGCGCGGGCTTCGCGTCCCGAAAGGATTCTCATGGTCGCATTCGACTTCGAGAGCAAGATCGCCAGCATTCCCGATTACCCCGAGCCGGGCGTCGTCTTCAAGGACATCACGCCGCTTCTGGCCGATGGGGAAGGATTCTCGGCCGTCATCGACGCGATCGCCGACCATTTCAAGGATGCAGGCGTCACGAAGGTCGTCGGCGCAGAGGCGCGCGGCTTCATGATCGGCGCACCTGTGGCGTATCGCTTGAACGCCGGATTCGTTCCCGCTCGCAAGCCGGGCAAGCTTCCGCGCGCGACGCTTTCCGAGGAATATGAGCTTGAATACGGCGTCGACCGTCTGGAAATCCATGCGGATGCGCTGTGCGCCGACGACGTGGTCCTTCTGGTGGACGATCTGGTGGCGACCGGCGGCACGGCCGTCGCGCAGATCCGCCTGGTGCAGAAGTTCGGCGCACGTCTCGCGGGCCTCGGGTTCCTGATGGAGCTTGAATTCCTCGAGCCGCGCACCTGCATTTCACGCGCGACGGATGCCGACGTCTTCTCGCTCGTGAAGGTCAGGTAGGCGCCTCCCTCCCATGCTTTGAAAAGCATATGTGAACAGGTGTTTCAAGAAACGGTATCGATACGGTGTCAAGGCCTTGATGACCTCGTCTCCTGCGGTATAGTGGCAGCATCATCAACCCTGTAAGGCGATCCGCGCCGTGCGTTCGGCCTTCGGCGGCCGGCTTTCGACGTCGAAGATCGGACAGCATGCATCGCCACGAGAAAGGAAGTGGTCGCAGTGCAGATCAAGTACTTCCAGACCGCATGGAACGACGTGAAGAACTCGCCCGGCTGGTTCAAGAACGTGCTCAAGCTGGGCCTTCTCGATATGATCCCGATCCTCGGCACCATCGTTCAGAACGGTTTCCTCTATGGATGGGCACGCGAGGCCGCATGGAACGTGCGCAATCCTCTGCCGCGCACGATCTTCGGCAACAACGATACGCGGCTCTGGGCGCGCGGCGGGCTCATCTTCGTGTTCATGTTCGTGCTCGGGCTCATTCCCGGCATCATCTCGACCTTCAGCGATATGCTGACGAACAGCGGGTACTTCGCGCTGCTGGCCGGCGGGTCGTATTACGGGTCGGTGCCGCCCGTTTCCGGCGGCGCCATGGCGCTCGGGTTCCTGCTCTCGCTCGTCTCCCTTGCGCTCTACGTGCTTGTGGAATTCATAGGCTGGGCCGGCAGCATGCGCATCAGCATCTACGACTCGCTGTCCGCAGGCTTCAATATCAAGAACGACTGGAGCATGCTGAAGCGCGACACGAACGGCATCGTGCGCATCTTCGCGATGAACCTCCTGTTCGGCCTTATTTTCGGTCTCATATTCGGCCTCGTGTTCTTCATCGTCTGCTTCACCTTCCTGATGTCGATTCTCGTTCCCGTGATCAACGCGTCTTCGGGAACCATGTCCGATTCCGAAATCATGACGGCGATCGCGAGCGCCGGCGCCGGCTTCCTGGTGTTCATGCTCGTCTTCACGCTTCTCATATACGCGCTCATGTGCGTGAGCGTTTGGCTCCAGATGATCACGACGCGCGCCCTCGGCTATTGGACGTCGCAGTTCAACGTTCCGTCCTGGGGTCCTCAGGACGCTCCGCTCCCGGGTGGATACGCCCCGACCGGCGCATGGCAGCAGCCGAACCAGTACCAGCAGCCCCAGGGCGGCCAGCCGCAGCAGGATGCCCAGCCGCAGCCGAATCCGTATCAGCAGCAGGCATACGGGCAGCAGTACCAGCAGCCCCAAGGCGGCTACCAGCCGTTCGCGCAGGATCAAGGCTTCGCACAGCCTCAGCAGCAGGCTGCCGCACCGCAGACGGCGGCTTCCGCGCCGCAACCGCAGGCCGCGGCTCCTGAGTCGGCCGAATCTCAAGCTGCTCCGGCAAATCAGACCGCTCCGGTCGCTTCGGTCGCACAGGCTGCTCCTGAACAGGTTGCTCCGGCTTCTCCGACCGACCCTCAGACGGCCCCTGCTTCGGCAGCGCAGGCTCCCGCCGCTCCTTCGGCGCCCGAGCCCCCAGCGCAGGCATCGGTTCCGGCCGGCACCGACGTGCAGGCCGCAGCGCCCGCGGTTCCGCCGACGCCTCCGGCCGCAGCGTCGTCGCCTGTCGATGCGGATGCCGGCGAAGGAGATGCGTCTGCACCTCATGACGCGTCCTCTTCCGACGAGACGGGCAAATAACCTTCCGACTCGTTGCTCATGTCCTTCCAAGACGCCGTCCGCTCCGTTGCGGTCGGCGTCTTTCTGCGAATAAGGAGATGATTTCCATGTCTGCGCTTCCTCCCGACCAGAATCCCGCGCGTCCCGAAGGGGAGGGCGGCCTGACCATGCTCGAGCGCATGAACGGCGGCCGTCACGCGATGCTTTCCGCATGGAGCTTCACGCAGCTTTCGATCGATGATACGGCCGATGCGATCGATATCGGCTGCGGCGGCGGCGCAAATGTCGCGCGTCTGCTCGAGCGCTGTCCGCGCGGCAGCGTGACCGGCGTCGATTACGCTCCGACGAGCGTCGATAAATCGCGCTCGTTCAATGCACGGGCCATTGCGCAGGGTTCCTGCCGTATCGTCGAAGGCGACGTGATGGCGCTTCCCTTCGCCGATGCATCCTTCGATGTGGCGACCGCGTTCGAGACCGTGTATTTCTGGCCCGATATCCGCCGATCGCTTTCCGAGGTCGCGCGCGTGCTTCGTCGCGGCGGCACGTTCATGATCTCGAACGAGGTGGACGGCACGGCCGAATCCGACCGCGAGATGGCCGCATCGTTTTCGGGGATGTCGATGTATACGGGCGACGATCTTGCAGCCCTCCTAGAGGAAGCGGGATTCGACCGCATCGAGGTGCGCACGCATCCGAGCGAACGTTGGATGGTCGTGCTGGCCCGTCGCGCCTGATCGGATCCCCAATACTTTCGGCCTGCCGTGTCCTTCTGGCGCTTCGTACCGATTCAAGAGCTCGGTGCGTACGCTTGCCCACCCTGCTGTATTCCTACGCGAGGATCAATATCCGCCCCGTCCGATTTCAGCTTTTCGGCGCGGCTCGGCGTGCTCGTCCCTTCGTTTCCGTTCATGCTGCGTGTTCGTCATATAGAATGGTGACGCATTGCATGCAGGAAAGGGAAAGGGTCGTTCATGACGAAACCGCTTGGAGCGGCGCTCAGGGCCGTGCTCAAGATCATCTCGACGCTTCTGGTGTTCATCATGCTCGTCGTCGGGTGCTATGTCGCGTATATGCAGATCACCTACTATCGGATCGACGACAACGAACGTCTCGTCACGGATTCCAACGTCCTGCAGACGCTGTCGGCGGGAACGGAATACACCGCGACCACGTACAACATCGGGTTCGGGGCGTATACGCCCGACTACACGTTCTTCATGGACGAAGGCGTCATGGCCGACGGAACGCCGAAGAAAGGCACGCATGGCACGGCCGTGAGCAAGGAAAGCGTCGAAGCCTGCACCCAGGGCGCCATCGCGACCACCCAGGCCCTCGATCCCGATTTCGCTCTGTTCCAGGAGGCGGACGTCGATTCGACGCGCAGCTATCATGTGAATCAGGTCGATGCCATCAAGGGCGTCATGCCCGGCTACGGATCGACCTACGCGGCGAACTTCCATAGCGCGTTTCTGGCGTATCCGCTGACCGACCCGCACGGCATCGTGAATGCCGGCCTCCTCACGATGACCGACGCGCACGTCGCAAGCGCGGTGCGTCGCAGCTATCCGGTGTCGGATGCGTTCCCCGCCAAGTTCTTCGATCTCGACCGTTGCTTCGAGGTCCTTCGCATTCCCGTGGACAACGGCAAGGAGCTCGTGCTCATTAACAGCCATATGTCCGCGTACGACGAGGGCGGCACGGTCCGCGCCCAGCAGCTTGCGATGCTCAATCAGGTACTCAAAGAAGAATACGAAGCGGGCAACTACGTTATCGCAGGCGGCGACTGGAACCACGCGCTGTGCGGCAGCCTTGAGATGTATCCTTCCGAGCAGCAGGTGCCGAGCTGGGTCGCGACGCTTTCCTCCGAGGATCTGGCCGAAGGCTATTCGGTCGTCGAGGCGAGCAACCTTGCCGATGTCCCGACGTGCCGCGGCGACGACATCCCGTATCAGAAGGGCGTGACGTACACGACCACGATCGACGGCTTCATCGTGTCGGACAACGTGACGGCCGCGGCCGAGAACATCGATACGGGATTCGAATTCAGCGACCACAACCCCGTCAAGCTCACGTTCTCGCTCAACGAATAGAAGCCGACGGCGGCGGGAGCATGACGCGAAGCATCTCCGCATGCTTGGGATACAATAGGCGACTGATTCTCGGACGGGGCAGGAAAGGACGCATCATGAACTTCGCTGCAATTCTGGCGGGAGGCCGCGGCACGCGCATGGGCAATCAGGACAAGCCCAAGCAGTATCTGCTCCTGGACAAGAAGCCCATCATCGCGTACACGGTCGAAAAGTTCCTGATCATGCCTGAATTCGAGAAGGTCATCGTGCTCTGCCCCGATGCCTGGGTGGAACCGACCAAAGACATCCTGCGCACCTACGTGGGAAAAAGCGACCGGCTGGTCGTCATCGCCGGCGGAGAGCGGCGCAACGACACCATCATGAACGCCATCGCCTATATCGAAGACGCCTTCGGCATCGACGACGACGCCGTGCTCGTCACGCACGATTCGGTGCGTCCGTTCGTCACCTACCGCATCATCAAGGACAACCTTGACGCCATGGCCTCCCACGATGCCTGCGACACCGTGATTCCCGCCACCGACACCATCGTCGAAAGCGTCGACGGCACGGTGATAGACGCGGTTCCCGAACGAAGCCGCATGTTCCAAGGTCAGACGCCGCAGACCTTCAAGATCGGTGCGCTCAAGAGCCTGTACGCCTCGCTTTCGAACGAGGAGCGCGCCATTCTGACCGATGCATGCAAGATCTTCGTCCTGCGCGATCGGAAGGTCGCGCTCGTGCCCGGTGCCGCATCCAACATCAAGATCACCTATCCGACCGATCTCAAGATCGCGCAGGCGCTCCTGGGGATCGAGGATTAAATGCTGAACACCGTGTATCAGCTGACCGCGCCGCGCCGCTTCGAGATGCTTGTGCGCGACGAGAGCATCGATGAAGGCACCTTGCTCGTGCGCCCGACGCACCTGTCTATCTGCAACGCGGATCAGCGCTACTACCAAGGAACGCGCGGTGCCGCCATCATGGCCGAGAAGCTTCCGATGGCGCTTATCCATGAATCCATCGGGGAAGTGGTGCTGGACAACACCGGCACCTACGCGCCTGGCGACGCCGTCGTCATGATTCCGAATCTTCCGTGCGAATCTCATGAGGTCATCGCCGAGAACTACCTGCGCACGAGCAAGTTTCGCGCATCGAGCGCCGACGGCTTCATGCAGGAGCTCGTACGCACCGTGCCCGATCGCGTGGTGGCCTTGCCCGAAGGCATCGACAAAGACGTTGCGGCTTTCACCGAGCTCGTGTCCGTGGCGACGCATACGATTTCACGCTATGACGCGTTCGCCCACGCGGATCGCTCGTCGGTGGGCGTCTGGGGCGACGGCAACGTCGGCTTCATCACGGCCCTTCTGATCAAGAAGCGCTTTCCTCGCGCCGCGGTCTACGTGTTCGGCCGCAACGAGGACAAGCTTGCCGATTTCACGTTCGTCGACGGCACGTATTTGACGAACGCGATTCCCGCCGACCTCATCGTCGCCCATGCGTTCGAATGCGCCGGCGGCTTGGGGTCGCAGAGCGCCATCGACCAGGCGATCGACCATATCCAGCCCGAAGGCTGCATCGCGCTCATGGGCGTAAGCGAAAACGCCGTGCCCATCAACACGCGCATGGTGCTCGAAAAGGGGCTGCGCGTGTTCGGCAGCAGTCGTTCGGGGCGCATCGACTTCCAGGAAACGCTCGATCTGTACCGGGCGCAGCCGTCGGTGCCGGCATACCTCGAACGCATCGTGGGGCAGGTCTTCGACGTGCGCTCCATCGCCGATGCGACGGCGGCCTTCGAGGGTGACATCCAGAAGCGTCTCGGCAAGACGGTCATGCGCTGGCATATCTAAGCGATGCATTGCGCCGACGCGTGAAGGCGCGAGGCGCATCGGATTGCAAGCCTTTTTAAAGCGTTATCTCCTGCGAATCGAACTGGTGTGCCTGTCCTAACGCGTGGACGAATGCGCTTCGATGAATGCGAAGATGGCATCGGTCGTGGAATCGCCTGGGTGCACGAACGTGTCGCCGATCAGGCGGTCGAGCGCTTGGCGGTCATAGGATCCAGGGTTGTTCGCCAGGCGCTCGAGAAGCGCGACGAGCTCGGATTCGCTCGTGCAGGTTATGCCCGGTGCGATGGCGAGCGGGTTGAAGTTGAGTCCGGGGGATTCCAGGTATTCATCGAGGTCGGGAACGTAGAATACGACCTTCTTGCCGAGAAGCGCGCCTTCGTACATGATCGACGAGTAGTCAGTCACCACGATGTCTGTGCCGATAAGCGACGCGATGCCGCTCGGCCCGATGTGCCCGCGGTTCTCGATCGGGTGGAACGACCAGCGGAATTCGGCATCCACGTCTGCGAGCGCTTCGTCCGCATGGTCGTAGAGCTCGACGAAGGGGTGTTGGGATTCGTCGGAACGGCGCAGGGTGGGAGCGAAGAGGATGACTGTCCGCGCGCCTTCCTCGCGCCGTGCGCGGTCGGCCTCTTCCTCCTGTCGACGCAGCTCGTCGTGCTCGTCGAAGCTGGGGCGTCCGAGCGCTGCGACGCGCTCCACGGGATAGGAGAACGCCTGCGCGTACACGCCGCGGTTGCATGCGCCGCTGCAGAGGATCCAGGAATAGTTGCGATGCATGCGCACGGCTTGCGCAGCGGCGAGCGAGCGGCCTTCGCGCGTGCCGATGGCCTGGTAGCCGAATTTCTTGTAGGCACCGTATGCATGCCAGATCTGCATGACCAGGGGGCGTTCGGGGAATTCGTCGTGGATGGGCGCGTGCGGGCTGTCGGGCGTGCCGGCATGTGCGCCGTTTTGGGCGACCTTGGCCCGTGAGGTGGTCGTCGCTACGTGGCCGTTCGGAAGGTCGCACGGGTCGTCGAGGCCGTCGCTCGGGAGAGTGTCCAGCACGTCGCGATCGGCGTTCGCCTGAATGCCCGATCGTCCGCTTGTTTCGCAGCGCATGTTCACGAGGCTTACGGCCGGGTTGTAGCCGTCTACGATGCATGCGCGGCATCGAGCCAGGTGATAGAGCTGACGGATGGTCGAAGCGCCGTAGGCTATCGCATGCTTCGCCTTGAACGTGCGCGTGATCGTGGCCGGCTTCCATCCGCCGGCTTCGAAGCGTTCGGCCAGGATTTTGAAATCCTTGCTGGGGCTGTTCGACTGGCGCGAGGCGAACAGCACTTCGTTCCGGCGCGTGAACATCAAGCAGAAGAGCTGGTAAAGGCCGTTGTAGACGATGCGGGCGCAGGCGATGGCGGCGTGTTTCATTCAGGCTCGCCTCTCTACCGCTGCGGCATTGCTTGATGATGCGCGCGACATACGGGACGCGTCGGGGGCTTCGGCGTTCGAAAAGCCGGATGATCCATGCGGTTCGCTCGGTGCGCCAGCATGTCGGGGAGCCGCATTGCTCCGGGCTTCTTCGCCATTCCGCCCATCGTCTTGAGCAGGCGCATCCCCGAACATCTCGGTGCAGATGCGTTCGGTTGCATGGCCGTCGCAGGCGCTCATGAATTTCGCGCGGAAGGCCTCAACCTGCGCGGCGTCGAAGCGCTCGTCCACGTGCGTCAGGTAGTCGATGAGTTCCTCGTTCGTGGCCAGCACGGGGCCGGGCGTAAGCTCGTCGTAGTCGTAGTAGAAATTGCGCCAATCCTTGTATTCATCCAGATCGTAGGCGAAGAATGCCATAGGTCGCCCGAAAAGCGAATACTCGAACACGAGCGACGAATAATCGGAGATGCAGACGTCGGCGCAGCTGAGAAGCACGTCGATAGGCAGGCTGCCGTCGTCGAGGAAGGCGAAATCCTGGCAATCGTCGGGAATGGGCGTCGGATGCTTCACGAAAGGATGATGCTTGACGACCAGCACGTATTCGTCGCCGATCGCATGCATGAGCGCACGGACGTCAAGCGCGTCGGGTCCGGTCGCGTTGCTCACATGTCCGCGGAACGTCGGCGCGTACAGGATGACCTTCTTGCCTTCGGCCTGCGGAAACGCGTGTTCGAGCCGCGCACGGGCGCCGGCGAGGAACGCGTCGTCGAAGAATACGTCGGTGCGGCTGACGCCGAGGGGCTTGATGATGCCGGGCGTATCCTCGAGCACCATGGCTTCGGCGTAGGCCCAGGCAACGTCGGGACTCGAGACGGTCACAAGCGACAGGTTCCCGTAGTAGGGATGACGCAGCAGCTCTTCGCGCGTGCCGCCGAAGGCGAGACCGGCTGTGGACATGCCCCATTTCTTGAAGGCGCCGCAGGCATGCCAGAGCTGGGCGATCTTCGTTTCGGGGCGAAGGGGCAGGCAGCTTGCGAGTTGCGATGCGTCGTTGAGGAAGACGTAGCGGGCCGTGGCTATCTCCCGTGCGGCGGCCACGCAGTTCTCGAAGTACCGCGTGCGGGGCACGCTCGTTTCATGCAGCGAGATGAAGACGGTGTCGAGCCCGTAGCGCTCGCGTGCGCATCGTTCGACGAGCGCGAAGCTGTCAGGCAGGTCGTCATCTTTGTTTTCGAGGAAGACGACCTTGTGCGGATCGACGGGCGCCTGGGCCGTCGCGCGATATGCGGCGGGAATGCGCCGGCCGAAAAGGGAATCCTTGGCGATGCGCTTCGCGACGGAGCGGAGCTTTTGAGGAATGCTCATGAGGGGTGCCTCGATCATGAAAAGGAAAACATGCGGATTGAATTATAGGTGAGTTCATCTTTCAGCGCGATTCGCGTATTCTAGCCGGGATCGCGCCTTCGCACGGATGGCATCGAGGTGCAGAGGCTGCGGTTTTCAAGGGCTGACGGCCTAGAGACGCCGATTTCAGCTCGAAGTTCGACCGAGACACGAGACATATAGAAAGGTAATCGCCATGAGATATGACGATGTACGACTCGACGTGCCCCGTTCGGAACGTGCCGAACATCCGTTTTCAAAGAATCCTATCCATGCGATGACGTTCGCGGTCCTGACGGCCGCGATGGTCGTCCTGTGCGCAGCTCCGGCTTCGGCGCTCGCCGACGAGCCTGATGGTGCCGCGGCTGTAGGCGCGGCCGCCGTGGCCGGCGTTGCCGATGAACCTGCCGCCGATGCCGCGGCCGGCACTGCCGGCGGGTCTGCCGCCGCGGCTGATGCTGCCGACAGGCCTGCTGCCGACGAACCTGATGGCGCTGGCAAGCGAGAAGCCGCCGACAACGACGAGGCCGATAAGCCCGCTGCCAAGGCTGCGGCCGATGCGGCCATCGAGCCCGAAGCGGCCGCGGTCGCCGATGCCAAGCATGAGGGCTGGCATCAGGTTGATGGAAAATGGTATTGCTACGATAAAAATGGGCACATGGTCACCGGCTGGTATAAGCCTGGTAAGTATTGGTTCTACTTGGATCCGGAAAAGGGCTTCATGTATGCCGACGGTGTGTTCAGCATAGGTGGTGACCTCTATTACTTCGATAAAGATGGACTCATGGTGACCGGCTGGCAGAAGATCTATGAGGACTGGTATTACTTCAACGACCAGGGACATATGCTCTTCGAATGGCAGAAGATCGGCGACCTCTGGTATTACCTCCATCCTGAAGGCGGCAGCATGGTCACCGGATACAAGAAGATCGGTGGAAAGATGTACTTCTTCGCCGATTCCGGGTACATGCTTACCGGTTGGCAGAAGGTCAATGAGAAATTCCCCGATGCAAAATACGCGGACGTGTTCTTCGAATCCAATGGCGCTGCATCGGGCATGATCAGGACGACGAAGGATGGGAAGCTTCTGGTTTCCGACGAAACCCTCAAGACCTTGACCGGCTGGTCCGAAATCGGCGGCTCCTGGTTCTTCTCGGACAAGGAGGGCATCGCGCAGACCGGCTGGCTCAAGCGCGGCGGCAACTGGTATCACATGGCCGGCAACGGCCGCATGGACACAGGCTGGATCAAGGACGGCGGCAGCTGGTACCATCTCGGCTCTTCCGGCCGCATGGACACCGGTTGGCTCGAGGACGACGACGATTGGTACCATCTTGCGTCGTCCGGCCGCATGGACACCGGCTGGGAGAAGATCAAGGGCGACTGGTACTACTTCAAGGGCTCCGGCCGCATGGCGACGGGCTGGCACAGGATTAATGGGACGTGGTACTTCTTTACATCCAACGGCGTGCTCGTCGAGTAACATCCGGCATCCGCAACGGATGCTTCTTGCAAGTTGATTCGATCGTTTCCGTCCGGCGTCTCTTCTTTTGGGAGAGACGCCGTTCTCGTCTTTCTCTGACACATGTGCATCATGCATCGTCGCGTCAAGCTTTGCCGTAGGATGGCCGTATGTCCCATGGGCGCAGGGCGCTATGGGTCGCGCGTCCATTTTATGCGTCCATCTGCCGAAACGGGATGCGGACTAGCCCCGACTTTCCTGCACGTGGTCTATCATTACATTAGGGGAGCCGTAGCTTCGGTCGATCTGTTTACGGCTCGAAGGGCTCGGATCCGGCTCCGGCCGGCGCCGACGGGGATGCGGGGCAAGGAGGGCGATTGCCATGACGTGCGATGATGTGCGGCTCGATATGTCGCGTTCGGAAAGCAAAGGGAGCTTCTTCTCGAGGGTGTCCTTCGCTGCGGCGGTCTTCGCGTTCTTAGCGGCCGCCGTCCTGTGCGCGGCCCCTGCGCCGGCGTTCGCCGACGAGCCCGCCGCCGACGGCGCGGAGATGCAGCGTGCGGGCGACAAGGTGCTCACGGGTTGGCAGAGGATCGGCGATTACTGGTACCTCTACGACGACGACGGGAACATGCTCACGGGTTGGCAGAAGCCCGGCGGCTACTGGTTCTACCTCGATCCGGATTACGGGTTCATGTATGCTTACGCAATTCTCGATATCGGTGATCATACCTACGGTTTCGACGAGCACGGGCATATGGTGACCGGGTGGTGGGAGTACAACGAGCTCTGGTATCTCTTCGACGAGTCCGGGCGCATGCTCACGGGTTGGCAGAAGCCCAGCGGCTACTGGTTCTACCTCGATACGGACTACGGGTTCATGCATGCCAATGAGTTTCTCCACCTAGAGGATAGCGTCTATTACGTCGATGAATATGGGCACATGGCGACGAGCTGGAAGAAGATCGTCGGGAATTGGTATCTCTTCGACAAGTCCGGGCGCATGCTCACGGGTTGGCAGAAGGTCGGCGGTTACTGGTATTGCCTGGATTCCGAATGGGGCATGCATACGGGATATCAGATGATTGACGGACGCTGGTACCTCTTCGACAAATCCGGGCGCATGCTCACCGGCTGGCAGAGGCTGTATGGAACAGGGGAAGCCATCGAATATGCAGATATCTTCTTCGCGTCCAACGGCGCCGCCTCGGGTGAGATTCGGATGATGTGGGATGGAAATCTGCTGGCCTGGAACGAGGACTCCGGTAATCCGAACGGCTGGTTCGCGCTCGGCGGCTACTGGTTCTTCACGGACGAGCACGGATACGTGCAGACCGGCTGGCTCAAGCGCGGCGGCGACTGGTATCATTTCGCCGACAACGGCCGCATGGACACCGGCTGGGAGAAGATCAAGGGCGACTGGTACTACTTCAAGGGCTCCGGCCGCATGGCTACGGGCTGGCACAAGATTAAAGGGACGTGGTACTTCTTCGCATCCAACGGCGTGTGGATCGGGTAGTCGAGAGGAATTCGGCAACTCGTGCGGCGATTGCGGATAATCGCCTGCGGAGGGGGATTGCCCCAAGATCGTGTTTCGACAACGGCCTCGGTAGTGCACCGGGGCCGTTCCTTTTTTTCTCGGTTCGATAGCGTCGTATGTTCCGATGGCGTTGCGCGTTCTGGCAGCGTTGCATATCCCGGCGCTGCATGCTCCGATAGCGCTGCGAGTTCTGACGACATTGCGTATCTCGATAGCGCTGTAGTATGTTCTGACTCCGATAGCGCTGCACGTTCTGACGACATTGCGTGTTCCTATAGGTGAGCGAGCATGCCGTCTTCCGCAGCAAGGATCTTGGAAGAAACCTTCGGTGAAAACCCGTACGGCCGACGGCAGCTTGATGGTGCAATGGGAGGTCCGGCTCGTCGTCACCGAATCAGACGTCGAGCAATCCTAGGTCGCCGACATCGGCTTTCGATGCGTCGCGCGCGGTAAAAAGGGGGTATCGGCCACCCCGATGCATCGTGTTGGCGACTGCATCAAGTTCCGTCCGAAAAAAAGGGGGGTATAGCCCCTTTTCGACCATCGAATTCGATGCCGATGACAAAAAATCGCTGTTTGGGGATGCGGACGATTTCTTGGACCGCCTACACGGCGTATCCGAGCTTCCTCCGATACTCGTCCGGGCTCAGCCACCCAAGCGATTCCCTGATCCTGTCCCTCCGGTAGTACTCGAGGTAGGACTCCAGCCTCGCGACGAATCCGTCGACGCTCACGCCGCGCCAGTCGCGGTAGTAGAAGAACTCGTTCTTCAGCCTGCCGAAGAACCCCTCCATCGCGGCGTTGTCGGGCGTGCACCCCTTGCGCGACATGGAGCGCGCCAGCCCGTGCCGCTCGCAGATAGAGACCCATCCCGGCCAGCGGTAGTGGCCGCCGCGATCGGAATGGACG
>NZ_GG700631.1:316202-343176 GCF_000162875.1 Slackia exigua ATCC 700122 | reverse complement strand
GCCCGCTTTTAGGTCGGCCAACACCGCCCTGAGCAGCAGGTTCGCTATCTGGGCAGGCTCAAGGCCCGCCAGCGGCCCGCTCCTCGGCGGCTCGTAGGTCCCCTTCTCGCGCTCGCTCGGCCCCATCGCGGCATCCTCCTTCGGCGCAGGCTTCGCTTCCCCCGTCGGCAGGATCCTACCACGCCGGCCCTGGAGCCTGAGCGGGACGCCGCGGTCGTGCGGAAGCCTTCCGGCCGCCCAGTTTCCCACGCTCACGCGACCGACGCCGGCGATCGCGGCGGCCTCGGCCTGCGTCATGCCCTCCTCGAGCGCCCACAGCGCCAGCTCGACGACCTTCCTGTCGTACATGCGGACCCCTTCCCGGACCTTCGCGGTCCAACTTTTTGTCCGCATCCCCTTTAGAGAATCTCGAGCATCATTTATGTTGTATTCACAACGAAACCGTCCTTAATCAAGCATCATTTCGTTGCAATAACAACTTATGCACCGAAAATATACCCCTATAGGGTATACTAAACGTCGATTTTTTGGCATCGAGGAAGGGTTTGACTTGCATCCTTCGGCATGCGGCCGCACACGACGGTCGTGTGCCGAATGCGCATCGAACGCATCGAACGCGGCAAACGCAGCCGTCCCTCCGTTCCGACCGCTTGGATTCTCGCTCGCCTTCGCGCTTCCTTCGCAAGCGGTATCATGCATTCGTTTTTTTGCAGCATCGCATCGACGGCCTCGACGGATCGGCTTGTGCGCGCCCGATACCATCCGCCCCGCGTCTCGAATGCCGGACACGAAGGCGGATGGATACCATGGGCGATAACACGACATTCGATGCAGCCTTTCTTGACGGCATCGACCCTCGCATCGTCGAGCGCATCTGCGCGACGCTTCAATGCGATCGGCGGGATATCGTCGATGTCGCGCCTGTGTCGGCAGGCCTTACCAACAAGTCGTTTCGCTTCTCGTGCGCAGGTGAGGCATACATCTATCGGCATCCCGGCGTCGGATCCGACGCGCTCATCAACCGCACATCGGAAGCGTACGCGCTCGGCATCGCGCGCAAGCTGGGGCTCGATTCGACGTTCGTGCACGAGGATCCGATCGAGGGCTGGAAGATCTCCCGCTTCATACCCGGATGCGTCGAATTCGACTATGGAGACGAGGCGCAGGTGGATGCCGCTATGGAACTCATTCGTCGTCTTCATCGAAGCGGCGAGACGTCGCCTTGGTCGTTGGACTTCCATGAAGAGGCGCTCCGCATCTTGGACATGCTTGAGCAGGCGTCGTATCCGATACCCGACGGCTTCTCCGAACTTCGCGCGACCATCGATGAAGCGGCTGCCTTCCTTGCGCGCGAGAGAGGCGAGAAGGTTTTCTGCCACAACGATTTCTACGGCCCCAACATCCTCGTGAAGGACGGCCGTCTCCAGCTTATCGACTGGGAATACGCCGCCATGGGAGACTACGGCTGCGACCTGGGGAATTTCATCGCACAAACCCCTGAGTACTCCCTCGATGACTGCACGAGGCTGTTCGATTCCTATTTCCAGAGGCCGGCGACGCCCGCCGAGGCCCGCCATTGCCTCGCGTGCGCGGCCGTCGTCGGGTTCTACTGGTACGTCTGGTCGATGTTCCAGGAGATGCAGGGGAATCCGATGGGCGAATGGCAGGATATCTGGCGCCGCGCGGCCCAACGGTTCGGCGCACAGGTCCTGCCGTCGTACCGATGCGATCCTGCGCTTCGTGCGAGGAGGATGTCGCGCAAGGAATTCGATCGCCTGGTCGCACGCGCGGAGGCGGGGAAGGCGAGCGAGGACGAGCTTCAAGCGCTCGAACCGTATCGCGCGAAGAGGGCGGTCCTGCTCGCAGCCGGGTTTGGCAGCAGGCTCCTTCCCATCACCGCGACCACCCCCAAGCCGCTCGTGCGCGTCCACGGCGTCCGCATCATCGATCGGCTCATCGATGCCCTTCGCGCCGTCGGCATAGAGGAGATCTACGTGGTCAGGGGGTATCTGAAAGACGAATTCGACCAGCTGCTTCCGGCGTATCCCATGCTGAGGTTCATCGACAATCCCCTCTACGATTCGACGAACAACATATCGTCCGCCGCAGCCGCCGCCGGCTGCTTCGAAAACGCCTACGTCTTCGAGTCGGATCTGTTGCTCGCGAACCCCGGGCTCGTCACGAAATACCAGTTCGAATCGAACTACCTGGCAATTCCCGTCCCGGCGACCGAGGACTGGTGCTTCGATGCCGACGAGAAGGGCTCCATCACGCGCATCGCGAAGGGAAGCGATAAGCCCTGCTGGCAGATGGTAGGTCTTTCGTTCTGGACGAAGGAGGACGGTGCGCGCCTCGCCGCGGACATTCCCGCGGTGTTCGCGCAGGGCGGGGATTGCGCGCAGATCTTCTGGGATGACGTCGCGCTCGTGCATCGTGCGGACGCCTATGACGTGCATGTGAGGGAATGCTCCTTCGACGATATCGTCGAGATAGATACGTTCGCCGAGCTCCAGGCCATAGATCCGGCCTATGCCGCCGAAGGGGATTAGGCCGCGTCGGGCGTCGATAGTGTCGAATGCCAGATGTTGACGCGCTGTGATGGTCGAAATGCCGTTCACTCGGTATCCTACGAGGAACCTATGGACAGAAGGAATCCTGGGAACCATACGGATCGCACATGACGACAGTGAAGGATTGCATGCATGGCAGGGCAGACTACAGCTCAAGGTAATTCGTTCGAACTATCGCGGAAGGTTGCGGCCGTATGCTGCGCAGCGGTTCTCGGCGCATCCCTCTACGCGGTGCCCGCCTTCGCCGATGAAGATGAGCTTCTTCTCGACGCCGCTTCGGCCTCGCAAGATGCAACCGCAGGGGCTTCAAGCGAAGCCTCCACCCCGACGGCCGCCGATTCGCTCGGCAACTCCGACGCATCCGGACAGGGCGCGGCATCCGAGGCCGTGCCGGAAGCTCCCGTCCCCGAATCTCCCGCACCTGCCGTTCCTCCTGCAGGTGCGCTTACCCTCAGCGAATCCTCGCTGATGTTCGAAGACGCCCAGGATTCAGCGACGCTTGCCGCTGCGGGCGCCCAGGGTGCCGTTTCCTGGAAAAGCACCGATCCGCGCGTCGCGACCGTGTCGGACGGCGGCGTCGTCACGGCGGTCGGTGCGGGAACCTGCCGCATCATCGCGCGCGACGATGCGGGCGTCGAAGCATCCTGCGAGGTGAAGGCCAGTGCCTTCGACCGCAGCGATGCATCCGGACGCCTGGCGTACCTGCATCCCGACGGATCGCGCGCCCAGGGCATGGTAAGCGTCCATGGGTCGCGGTATCTGTTCGACGCGAACGGCTGGGCGCGTTCCGGCTGGCAGAAAAACGACGGCGTCTGGATGCACTTCGATTCGAAGACCTTCGCGGCCGTTACCGGCTGGAACCGTCTTACGTGGAACGACCGGGCGTCCTGGTACCTCTTCGATGCCGAAGGCCGCATGCTGACCGGATGGCAGAAGGACGACGGGAAGTGGTATCTGCTTTCCGACGGCGGGCGCATGCTCAAAGGCTGGCAGAAGGTCGGCGGTTCCTGGTATCACATGGCCGATGCCGGCGGTGCCATGGATACGGGCTGGATCAGGGACGACGATAGCTGGTATCTGCTTGCGGAATCCGGGCGCATGCTGACCGGATGGCAGAAGGACGACGGGAAGTGGTATCTGCTCTCCGATTCCGGCCGCATGCTCAAGGGCTGGCAGAAGGACGAAGGTTCCTGGTACCACATGGCCTTCGACGGCGGCGCCATGGAGACCGGCTGGATCAAGAGCGGCGGATCGTGGTATCTGCTCGGCGAGTCGGGCCGCATGCGCACCGGATGGCAGAAGGTCGATGGCAGCTGGTACCACCTGGATGATTACGGCCGTATGGACACGGGGTGGCTCAAGCTTCATGGCACGTGGTACCTGCTTTCCAGCGGCGGACGCATGCTCACCGGCTGGCAGAAGGTCGGCGGAGAATGGTATTACCTGTATGAGCAGGGCGACATGGCGTCCGACGAGTGGGTCGGCGACTACTATGTGCGTCCGAACGGGGAGTGGAGCGATTACGCGACCTCGTACAAGACGGGGTACCAGAATCCTTCGGGATACTATCAGCTGAGCAGCAAGAACGTGTATTTCAACGGGTACGGCTCGAGCTTCGACTACGCGACGCCCTCGAGGATCGCCAAAAGCGCCACCCGCTCCGAGGCCATCGAGGCGTTCATCGATCGCGCGTACGATTATCGGGGCACCGACTACGTGTGGAACTGGTCGAAGCGACCGGGCGAAGGCGTCGACTGCATAGGCCTCGTGTTCCAATGCGCATACGCCTGCGGCATGGATTTGGACGGCGGCACGAAGAACTTCGACGACTTCAATCCCTACACGCATTACATGACCGGCGCGAACGGATGGCATAGCCATGATGCCGATAATATGTGGAACTACGGTAAGGTCCAGCATCTTTCGCTATCGCAGCGCGAGCGCGGCGACGTGATCTACTGGCCCGGCCATGTGGCGATATACCTGGGCAACGACAAAATCATCGAAGCGTTCGGCGACGATGTGCACGTTACGAGCCTCTGGTCCCATAGAAGCTCTCCGACGGGCGTCATGCGCTTCTTTGTGAAATAATGGCCGGGAAACCGGATGTTCGATAGGCGCATCGCAGGGGTGCGCCTATTTTTTCGGCTGCCCGTATGGCCGGCACGACGGAGGGATGGGGCATGGCGCTTCATACGAAGGACGACAAATTCGCGCATCTTCTTGCGATGTACTGCGAGTTCGATGACTGGGCCCGCGCCCACGACGTCAAGGTGTTCCTCGATTGGGGAACGCTGCTCGGCGCCGTGAGGCATCGCGGCTTCATTCCCTGGGATTTCGATCTCGATATCAGCGCGACGTGGGGAGACTACCAGCGTCTGTTGAAGGCGTGGGACGAAGACCCGCTGCCGAACCGCGCGATCGTCAACATCTACCGCAATCCTGGGTACCCGTCGCTTTTCTCACGCCTGGTGGACACCGCCACGACCGAGATCCGCCGGGCGTCTGCCTGGGACCTTGCGCCGTGCGGCATGTCCATCGACATCTTCCCCCTGGTTCCTTTGCCGAAGGATCCGAAGAAGCGCGAGCGTGCGAAGGATGCGATGCTCGTGTTCTACGAGCTGACGAACCACATGATGCTCAACAAGCGTTCGCGCAGGAAAAGCATGCGTCGGCTCCTTGCGAAGTCTTTGGTCAAACGCCGCATCTTCGGAGAGAAGCGGGTGCTCGAAGACCTGCACAGAATCGCGTTCTCGACGCCCGAGGAAGAATGCACGGCCTATATGGAGCTCACAGGCGGCAGCGTCGATGCCTGCGTCATCGAGAAGGACGTCCTCGGCACATACAAGGAGCTGCCCTTCGAGGGGCATATGTCCTACGTGCCCGAGAAATACATCGAATTCCTGCAGGCCGGCTACGGCGTGACCTGGCGCAATTACCCGAGCAACCGGTCGGGCGGCTACCATTACGTCGAAAACCTCGACATTCCCTACGACGTGTACGTGCACGACTACATGCAGTTCCTCGACAAGGAGAAGGTTCTCAAGAACTACCGGACCTTCAAAGCCAAGGAGCTTCAGGACGTGCTCATGCGCGCGCACGTATCCCCTGAATACTGCCGCACGTCCCTTCAGCCTGCGCGGCTGCGCGTCGAGGCGTTCGGATCTCCCTCGGAATATGCCGAAGACGTGCCCGAAGACCTTGAAGCCGCCCTGACGGACTACGTGAATGCGCAGATCGCCTCGAAGCCGTGGTACTGGCGCGTCTGGGGCGGCCTGTCGGACGAATGGATCGCGCTCGCGTGCCGCATCTTCTTCGACCGCGGCATGTACAACAAGATCATGCATATCATCACGCAGAGGTCCTGGTCGCTCGACGAACCGTTGCCCGAAAGCATCCTCGAGGTCAAGAACAAGATAGAAGCCATCTTCCGCGTGTACAACGCCATCGATTACAACGATACGGACGAGGTCAGACGCCTTGTCGCGCAGGACGGTGCGGTTCTCGACGCGCTCGTGTCCACGCATGCGGATCTCTATCTGCGCTCGTGCGACGCCGAAGGCGAAGACGATTGGCGCGCGGTCGCCGAGGCGGCCGAGACGGCGCTCGCCGCATTTCCCGGCGACGACGAGATCGAACGACGCCAGGCCGTCGCGTACGCGCGCATCGGCCGCACGGACGAGGCGTCCGCCATGCTCGAAGACATCATCGTCCGTTCGAACAACGGCATGACGGTCCTCGCCGCTAAGGATGACAGGAAGGAGCTCGGCCTTGACGAGCGCGATTGAGAAGCATCACCTGAAACTCCTGGAGGAATTCGACGCGTTCTGCGCTGAGCGGAACATCCCGTATGCGCTCGCGTTCCATTCCGCATGGGATGCGGAGAAGTTCGGCGGCTATCACGGGGGGATGTACGAGACCTCGGTCCATATGACCGAAGAGGCGTTTCGCAGGCTCCAGGAGGCCGTGCTTCCCGAAGGCCGCGGCATCGTGGGCTTCTCGAAGCGCGGCCATGCGGCGAAGTATGCGGATATGAACGCCATCGCCATCAACTTCGTCGACGAGCCGGTGGAGAAGCTGCCCGTTCCCGGTATCGCCATCGCGATCCTGAACCGGTCTTCCGACGGTTCATGGACGGGATCGAAGCCCCGCAAGCGCAGAGGGTCGTTCGTCCTGCCCGGCACCATCTTCGACGAGCTTCGCCGCGTGAAGCTGGACGACGGCGAGTTCTGGGCGTTCGCCGATGCCGACGCGTACCTCACGGCCCTTGCGGGCGAAAGCTGGCGCACGGCGAAATGGCCGTACTTCACGCCGAAATCCGACATCTACCTCACGTTCGACACGGACACCGATCCGCATCGGTTCATGGCGTCCCCCGTCGTGCGCAGGATGCTGCGGTGGCCGAACCGTGTGTTCCGCGCGAAGTATCGCGACTGGGTCCGCGAGAAGTACAACCCGTTCTACAAGAAGACCCTGCGCTATCCGCTCTACCTGACGAGGACCGAGAACCGCTTCGATCTGTGGGAAACCTACTATCCCCTCGAAGCCGACCTCGTCGCCATGTCGAAGGACCCCGCGCGCGCCGAAGAGTTCGAGACCGTGCTCGAACCCCTGGTCGAGCGCATGGTGTATTGGAATACGCAGAAGCTCGGCCTGTCCGTGGACGACGATCTGCTGGATCTGTGCATGCCCCTTCTCGAACGCCGTCTGGGCAAGGAAGGCGCCGAGAAGCTCGTCTCGCGCATTCCCGAGGCGTACCGCACCTCCCGCATCGAAGACGTCCTGCGCGAGCGCGGCGTGGGCCATCCGCTGCTCGAAACGGTATAATCCATACGTTCATCTGCCTGCATGGCGTTTAAGGAGCATGGAATGTCACGTACGTACAAGCGGATCCTCCTTCTGATGATGGGCGGGTCCGGCACGCGTTTCGGCGCGCCCGTTCCCAAGCAGTTCGTCGAGGTCGAGGGCAAGCCCACGTTCAGCTACCTGGTCGAGAAGTATGCGAGCATCGATTTCGCCGACCGCATGGTCATCGTCTGCAACGGCGACTGGGTCGACTATACGCGCGAATGGGTCGGAAACCTCGGGCTCGGCATCGACTGGGCCGTGGTCAACGGCGGCGCGAGCCGCTCCGAATCCGTCAAGAACGGCCTGACCGAGGCGGCGAAATCCGCGGTCGCGGGCGATATCGTCTTCATCCACGACGTCACGCACCCCTACGTCGACGAGGCGCATCTCGAAGAGCTGTCCGCCGCTGCGGCGGCCCACGGCGGCGCGACGATGGGCGAATGCCAGTACGACACCGTCTACGGCATCGACCCCGAAACCCGCATGCTCGAGCGCGTCATCCCGCGTCAGACGGTGGTGACGGGCGCGAGCCCCGAGGCCTTCGAGTTCTCGCGCATCTGGGGCATCTACAGCACCCTTTCGGTCGACGAGCTGGAGAACTACACGTCGGCGGGCGCCCTTGCGCTGGCGTTCGACATACCGATCGAAGTCGTGCCGACCGACCTCATCAACCTGAAGATTACCTATCGAAACGACATGGAAGCCTTCAAGAAGCTCTTCCATAACTATTATTTCTAGGACAACGATTCCAATCGCGCGGTCATCGGGCCGCGCGATTCTCATCGCAAGGGAGCGCCTATGAAAGCTGCGGTGCTGCACGGCACGCAAGAGATCGTCTACGAAGATATCGAACGCACGGAGCCGGCCGCCGGCGAAGTGGTCGTCAAGGTCCACTACACCGGCGTCTGCGGGTCCGACGTGCCGCGCGTCCTCCAAGGGCGCGTGCATTTCTTCCCGCTCGTGCTCGGGCACGAATTCTCGGGCCGAATCGTCGCGGTGGGCGACGGCGTCTCCTCCGACCTGGTCGGACGTCGTGTCGCCGGCGTTCCGCTGCAGCCCTGCATGGAATGCGAGGATTGCCTGGAGGGCGACTATTCGCTCTGCGGCCATTACGGCTTCGTCGGCTCCCGCTCCCAGGGCAGCATGGCCGAATACGTCACGCTGCCCGAGAAGAACGTCGTGTTCCTCGGCGATGACGTGCCCGATCTGGACGGCGCGTTCTTCGAGCCCGCTGCGGTCGCCATCCACGGCATCGAGCTCGCGCATTTCAAGGAAGAGGCCACGGCCGCGGTCGTGGGCTGCGGGACCATCGGCATCCTCTGCGCCCAGGCGCTTTCCGGCTACGGCGCGTCCAACGTGGTCGCCACCGTGCGTTCGGCCCCGAAGGCCGCCGCCGCCCGCGCCGCCGGCGTGACGAAGCTCGCCGACACGCTGGAGGAAGATTGGCTCGACCAGGTGCTCGCTCTGAACGACGGGCGCCGCTTCGACTACGTCTTCGATACCGCGGGCACGCCGGAAACCATCCTCGATTCGTTCGAGCTGGCCGCCAACAAGGCCCGCGTCATGTTCATCGGCACGCCGTCGCGCGACGTGGCCTTCACCGCGAAGCAGTGGGAGACGATCAACCGCAAGGAACTCACGGTCGGGGGCTCGTGGATGTCCTACAGCAAGCCGTGGCCGGGTGTCGAATGGGATATCGTCAACCGTTTCTTCAATCAAGGAATCATGAGGGTGGTTCCCGAGATGTTAGATACGGTTTACAATCTCTCCGACACATCGGATGCCTTCGAGCGTTACGCCAAGCGCGACGTCGAAGGCAAGATTCTCATCGACTCTTGGGAGGAACACTAGATGATTACGCTGCAGGAAATCGTGAAGAAGAACAAGGAAGGCCGTCGCGCCGGCATCTATTCGTGCTGCTCCGCCAACGAGGACGTCATTCGCGCCGCGCTCATCCGCGCGCGCAAGACCGGGACGCCCGCCCTGATCGAATCCACATCCAACCAGGTGAACCAGCTCGGCGGCTACACGGGCATGACCCCGTTCGACTTCGCCGATTTCGTACGCCGTCTCGCCGAGGAGAACGCGGTGCCTTGGGAGCAGGTCATCGTCGGCGGCGACCATCTGGGCCCGCTGCCCTGGGTGGACTGCGAAGAGGAAGAAGCGCTCGTGAACGCCGAGGAGCTCGTACGCGAATGCGTGCTCGCCGGCTATAAGAAGATTCACCTGGACACCAGCATGCGCGTCGCATCCGACGACCCGGCGAAACCTTTCATGACCAAGACCTGCGCCGAGCGCGGTGCGCGCCTGTGCCGTGCGGCCGAAGACGCCTATGCCCAATACAAGGAATCGCACCCCGAGGCGCCTGAGCTCGTCTATGTCATCGGCAGCGAGGTCCCCGTGCCCGGCGGCGATTTCAACGCCGGCGAGATGGGCGTGACCACGGCGGACGACGCCTACAACACCATCCGCATCTATCGCGAGGAGTTCGAGCGTCTGGGCCTGGAAAAGGCCTTCGGGCGCGTCGTCGCCATCGTCGTCGAGATGGGCGTCGAATTCCACGAGTTCAGGATCGACGAGTACGATCGCACGCGCGCGGCCGACCTCGTCGCCGCGATGCGCAAGGAGCCCCTGTGCATCGAGGGCCATTCGAGCGATTACCAGACCACGACGAACCTGACCGCCATGTGCGAAGACGGCGTCGCCATCCTGAAGGTCGGCCCGGCGCTCACCTTCGCGCTGCGCGAGGCGCTCTTCGCCCTCGAGCAGATCGAGCGCGAGATCTACGCCGAGACGCCCGAGGTCTGGTCCGACTATCGCGAGGTGCTCGAGCGCACGATGCTCGAGAACCCGAAGTCGTGGGCTCCGTACTACCAGGGAACTCCCAACGAGCAGCGCATCGCGCGCGCCTATAGCTTCTACGACCGCTGCCGCTACTATTTCGCGCAGCCGGCCGTCGTCGCGGCCCGCGACGCGCTGGTGGAAAACCTGTCCGGCAACAAGATTCCGCATTGCATGCTGAGCCAGTACTTGCCCAACCAGTACTATCGCGTGCGCATCGGCGCTCTGAAGAACGAAGCCGCCGACATCATCTGGGATCACATCGGCGATGCCATCGACGGCTACCTGCGTGCGACCGATTACTGCGGCGTGGGCGAGCCTCTTTCGGCTCCGCTCTTCTAAGACGAGTGCTTCAAGGGGGAACGCACGCTATGGCGGACATCTCAACGCTCCGGACGTCTGAAGACATCGATTTCATCAAGCAGGCGTTCGGAGAGTCCTACTACGACATCAAGACCTACGAGGACCTGCGCGCGGCGCAGGTCCTTTCCGCCACGCGCGCGGCGAACGTCGAGCTTCTGGCGAAGTTCGACGCCTTCTGCCGCCTGCATGGCATCAAGTACTTCGCCTACGGCAAGACGCTGCGCGGCGTGGTGTCGTATGCCGACTTCCTGCCGGGCGACGCCGAGCTCGAGCTCGGCATCCTGCGCGCGGATTACGACCGGCTGGTCGGCGCCTGCCGCCGTCTGACCGACGAAGAGGTCGAGGAGCTGGGCTGGCGCTTCGATACGACGTTTGCCAAGAAGCGCTACCGGGACATCGACGCCATCTACCCGCGCGTGACCGCGCTCGAACCGACTCCGGTCCTCTACGATGGGAAGGTCGTGTTCGACGGGTCGTCCCTGCCGATGCAGGTGCGCGGATCGTTCGAGCTGCCCGTCTTCGAAGAGGTGCCCGACGACTTCTTCACGCGCAAGAAGTTCTTCCGCCAGATGAAGAGGCGCAACACCATCATGAAGCGCGCCATGAACGCGCGCGAGCTCATGATCGACGACGAGGGCGTGACACGTTTCCAGCATGGTGCGCGTCTGCGCTATCGGTTCCTGCCGCTTCGGTTCGCCTCATGGCTCATGCATCATCGCGCGCGCAAGTACGCAGGGCGGGGCATGAGCAACGTCACGCGCGTCGCGGGATGGCGCTCCGTCACGGTTCCCATCACCGATTTCGGCGAGATGCAGCGCCTTCCGTTCGCAGGCATCCAGATCTACTGTCCGATTCGTCCCGATATCTGGGCGAAGGAGCCGATTATCGAGACGACCCCCGAACTGCGCCGCCTTCAGGAGGACGCGAAGGAGATCGTCGCCGAGATCGACCGCATCTGCCAGAAGCTCGGCATCCAGTACTTCGCATGCGGCGGCACGATGCTCGGCTACGTGCGTCACGGCGGTTTCATCCCGTGGGACGACGACATCGATATCGGCATGATGCGTGCCGACTACGAACGCTTCAAGGCCGAGGCGGGCGCGCTGCTCGACGGCGAGCGCTTCTTCCTGCAGACGCGCGAGACCGATCCGAACATCCCATACCTGTTCTCGAAGGTCAGGATGAACGGCACCACCTACATCACCGACTACAACAAGTTCCGCGATTTCCATAAGGGCATCTGCGTGGATGTGTTCCCGTTCGACTACATCCCGAACGATCCGTCCGAGCAGCGCGCGTTCCGCGGGCAGGTCAAGGCGGCGGCGCGGGCGCATAACCGCATCGTGAACCGCCAATATCCGAAGGCCCAGTCGGCAAGCGTCGGCGCGAAGAAGAACATCGACTGGCTCATCTCGCAGATCAACGGGCGCCTGCTGGCGCACCATTACTGGTCGTTGTCGCTGGATGAGACGCAGCGCCATTTCGACGAGGTGGCCGGGACCTACAACGACCAGGCGGCCGAAGAGGGTCTGCAGTACGTCGCCTGCTTCGTTCCGTCGTATACGATGGCGAAGGTGTCCGACCTGTATCCCGCGCAGCGCGTGAGCTTCGACGGGCTCGACATCATGCTGCCGAACAACCCCGAGGTCTTCCTGCGCATGCAGTACGGCAACTTCATGGTGCTGCCGTATCCGCATCAGCGTGCCGGCCATGACCTGCTGCTCTGGTCCGATGAAGAGGGCGTGGGCGGCGGCCGCGAGGCCGAAGAGCTCGCCGCCGAGGAAGCCGACGAATAGACGTCTACGGGCGCCTGCGGGGCGCTCGGTCGCGATGCGCCCCGTCTTCTTTGGATAGCATCCATTTCGAGACGGGTTCGATGGCGTATTCCCGCGCGCCCCATGCAGCGAAAACGGCCGCGGCGGCCACGACAAGGTAGGGAAGAAGCGCGCCTTCCATGTAGAGGGGCGTGAAGGAGTAGATCTGGTTCAGCGCGATATGCGTGAGGTAGAGTTCGAGCGAGAATCCGCCGACGAACGATAGGAACCGCATCGCCGCAGGCTTCTCGGGCGCGCCCGGTTTGTCGAAGATCGCGAAGATGCCGCAGATCGCGTAGCTGAGGGAAATGCCGCCGAGGGCCTGGAACAAGCGGTTCCAAGGAACAACGATGAGATCGGTGGGCTTGAGGGATACGAAGGTCACGGCCGCTGCCGCGACGATGATCCAGGTCCACCAGCTCAAGGTGCGGCGTTCGTAGACGTACTTTCCCGCGAAGCAGCCGAAGACGAACACGGGGATGCGTCCGATGGCGATTTCGATCATGTAGTAGAAATCGGGGACGTATGCCCACAGGGAGAGATCGACCGTGATGATGAGCGCTTCGAGGACGACGAGCCTGACCGCCGCGTTTCCGCGCGGCGATTCGAAGAGGAACGCATGGATGAGCGGATAGCATGCATACAGGGGGATGAGGAGCGAGACGAACCAGACGGAGGCGACGCCCGTGAACCAGAACTCCAGCGTCGTGGCCTTCAAGACGAAGTGCGCCATCGCCGTGCCCAGGTCGGGATCCTGCACGAGGCAGCGGATGATCCAGTACCCGTAGTCGATGACGACGAGAGGCACGATGAGGCGCACCGCCCTTTTCTTCATGAAGTCATGCAGCGTCGGTTTCTTCGCATACGAGAAGAAGAGGCACACGCCCGAAAGGAAGAGGAAGACGTCGACGCCGGCGTTGCCGAGCTCCATGATGCCCTTGAACCAGAGGAGCTGCTCGATGCCGAACGAGAAGTCGACGCTATCGATCGTCGCATGGTAGATGACGATCCAGAGTATCGCGAACCCGTACAGAGGCGCGCGATAGGTGCTCACGATATCGAGCCTGAAGGGCTTCAAGGGCGGATTCTCCTTGCGGCGTGATGGATGGGGAAGTTGCATGGATTATACGCCCACGGCTTACGTCGTACGACCGCATCGGCAGGCGGGCGCTTATTTCGATAGGTCGTCGTTTTCGTCCCAGCCCCAGTAGACCGCATGGGTCTGCCCATACCACCAGACCCAGGATCCTAGGTCGACCGTGCGGATATAGCCGACGTTGTCCATGACGCGCCCGTTGCCGATGTAGATGCCGATGTGTCCCCAGATGGATCCGGCCCAGGTGTGCGGATGGGAGGATGTGGCGACCTCCATGCCGACCTTGAGGTCGGCCGGATCCTTGGAATTGCAGAAGTCCCAGTACATGTTGCACGCATCGCCGGGATAGACGTACGACGTCCCCGTCGCGTCGCGATAGACCCGATCGACCCACTCCGAGCAGAGGTTGCCGCCGGGAGAAGGAACGGTGTAGCAGGACGCCACCATGTCTCTCTGCCGCTTGGTGAGCGTGCCGTCCTGCACGCCGTCGAGGGTGGGAAGGGCGCCGTTCGGCATGAGGCAGTACCAGACGCCGCCGGTCTTCACCCATCCCGTGTCCATGCGGCCTGAATCGCGCAGGTGGTACCAGGTGCCGCTCAGTTTCGTCCAACCGGTGTCCATCCTGCCGGAGGCGCGCAGGTGGTACCAATATCCCCCGTCTTCGACCCAGCCCGTCTCCATGGCGCCGCCGGCATCGGCCAGGCGGAACCAGGAGCTGCCGTCTTTCTGCCAGCCCTTGAGCATGCGGCCGGATTCGGCGAGCAGGTACCATTTCCCGCCGTCTTTCTGCCAGCCGGTGCGCATACGGCCTTCGTCATCGAAAAGGTACCATGACATCGTGCCGTTCCATGCAAGGCGCGCCCAACCCGTATCGGCCGCGCCGGACGATGAGAGGTGATGCCAGGAGCCTCCGTCTTTGATCCAACCGGTCCGCATGCGTCCGGATTCGCCCAGGCAGTACGATGCGCTTCCGACCTTCTGCCAGCCGGTGAGCATGCGGCCCTCATCGTCGAAGAGGTACCACGAGGGATCGTCGCCGTTGTAGGAGGCACGCCGCCATCCCTGCGCCGCGGTGCCCGTCTTGCTGTCGAACAGGTACCAGACGCCTTCGTGGTCGATCCATCCGGTCCGAGGATCGCCGTTTCCGTCGAAGAAGAAGATCGCCGCTCCGACCTTCTGCAACCCGACCGCCTTCGAACCGTCGGGGTTGAGGTAATGGGGTCGGTCGAGCTCGTCGTAGATGAGCTGCGATGCCGATACCGCGCAGATCGCGACCGCGCCCGTTTCGTCCGTTGCGGTGATCGCGCAGGTGCCGAACCCCGTCGCCGTCACGACACCTTCGGGCGATACGTTCGCCACGGCATCCGACGAGCTTGTCCAGGTCACGGAGCCCGATGCGCCGATCGCGGCAAGCCGGTGCGTTTCGCCTGCGTTCGCGAATGCGAGCTCTGCCGCATCGAGCGAGAAGCCTGCGGCTGCGCCGTCGTCCCCATTGCCCGCGACCGTCGATCCTTCTTCGCCGCGAACGACGGCGCCCGTGGCGGCTTCATCGACAGGATCGTCCGATTCTCGATCGGATGGCATCGAGGCCGCCGCGAAAGCATCGCCTTGATTCGCGTCGGCGGCCAAGGCGGCATCTGCACCCGCGTCGTCGGCGAAGGCGGGGCGCGCAAGGAAGGCGGGGTGCGCGAGCGCAAGGAAAGACATGGCCAGAAGCGCAGCGATTGCGGCTGCGACAAGGGCGATTGCGGGGCGTGAGGCCTGTTTCGGGGCGGATGGCACGGTCATGGCGGCCTTTCTTGAGGAGATGTTGCACTTTTTAGGCGAAAACAGGACCGAAGGGTCTCGTCTATACACGTTACGGCAGGTAGTCTCACATTATGCAGCAAACAAGGACGCGGTGCGAATCGCGAATGCTGCACGACGCGCAACGCCGACGGCATTTCCTCGGCATCCCTCCGTAAACGCAGCCTGCGCGTCGGGAAGGTTTGATATGAACGCTTTGACCAAGGTCCTCCTCGCCCTGGCATGCGCATGCTGCGTCGCGCTGTGCATCGAGGGAATGGCGCCGAAGCCCGCCTGCGCTCTTGAGCCCATGTCGTTGTCCGATGAGATGAAGTACTTCGCGAAGTACGAGAGCTCCCAGAATTACGCGCAGACCTTCAGCTCGGGCGACGACTACAACGCGATGGGCTACTACCAGTTCGATCGTCGGTACGGCCTGCGCGATTTCATGCAGACGTGCTATGACGACCATCCGCATATCTTCAAGGCGCTGGGAAAGGCCTTGGAGTATTCGAGCGGGGATTTCAAGAACAAAGACGTCGTCTACACGGATGATGACGGCTACGTGCATTTCACATCGTTCGGCGTGACCCTCAACGCGGCGTGGAAGGCCGCGCACAAGAGCGATCCGGAGCTTTTCGCCGGCTACCAGGACGCTTGGGCATATCAGCAGTACTACCGGCCCGTGCAGAGGATCATGAAGTCGCGGTACGGGATCGATCTTTCCGAGCGTTCCGACTGCATCAAAGGCCTCTGCTGGGGCATGTGCAACCTCTTCGGCCAGACAGGCTGCCTGTATTTCTTCGACAAGGCGGGTCTGAGCGCCGGCATGTCCGATCGCCAGTTCGCACGCGCGGCCTGCAACGCGGTCGTCGACAATGTGGCGGCGCGGTACCCGTCTCAACCTCAGTATCATCAGGGCTGGCAGAACCGCTACAAGAAGGAGCTCACCGACTGCCTCGGCTATCTGGGTCAGTGGATCCATAAAGCCGGAGGGTGGACGTTCGTGGTGAAAGGCGAGCCGCTCACGAGCGAATGGGAAGAGATCGACGGTTCCTGGTACTACTTCGATAAGGACGGATACGCCGTCCAAGACACGTGGAAGAAGATCGGCGGCTCCTGGTATCTGTTCGACGACGGCTGCCATATGCTCACCGGCTGGCAGAAGCCGGAGCGGGCCTGGTATTACCTCGATTCGTCGGGCGCGATGGTGCAGGGCTGGCGGAAGATCCGCTACGACGGCACGATGAGCTGGTTCTACTTCCGCACCGGCAACTCCGGCGGACAGATGCTCACAGGTTGGAGGACGATTCCCTACGACGGATCAGATCGCGACTTCTACTTCACCGACGACGGCGTCATGCTCACCGGCTGGCAGAAGATCGGCGGTTCCTGGTACGCGTTTTCCGGCAGCGGCGTCGCGTATGCGGGTTGGGAGAAGCTCGACTACGGCGGAACCGCCTCATGGTTCCTCTTCGGCGACGACCATCGCATGCGCACCGGCTGGCAGGATGCGGACGGCGAGCGCTATTATCTGGCGGGAAGCGGCCGCATGCTTACTGGCTGGCAGAAGATCGACGGCTCATACTATCTGCTCGAAGGCAGCGGAGCGCTCGTGCGCGGCTGGTATTTCGGCGGCGTGAACACCTACTATCTCGGCGCGGACGGCGCGATGGCCACCGGCTGGCAGAGGATCGACGGATCCTGGTATCTGTTCGACGATGACGGGCATCGCCTGACCGGCTGGCAGAAACCGTACGTGAACTGGTATCGCTTCGACGATGACGGCAAGATGCTCACCGGGTGGCAGAAAATCGAGCACGACGGCTCGATGCGCTGGTTCTACTTCATGCCGGGCGACGAGGGCGGCCGCATGCTCACCGGCTGGCAAAAGATCGTCTACGACGGCAAGGAGCGCACGTTCTACTTCGACAAGAGCGGTGCGATGCTCACGGGCACCCAGGTCATCGACGGCGTCACCTACACCTTCGCGAGCAGCGGCGTGCTGCAGGAGCCCGATTCCGCGAACGCCGCGCCCCACGCGTTGAGGACGGACATGCAGGACGATGCCGATGACGCATCGGGCGCGCAGGTCAATGCGGCCGACGCGACGGAAGCGGCGGAGATGGAGGAGATGGGGGATGCGACGGGCGACCAGGGCGCTGCCATCGATTCCGATGTCGAGACTGCGTCGGTCGGGCCTGCAGGACCGGATGGCAGCACGGCTGTGCGCGACGAGGCGGCCGCGAGCCTGTCGGATGCGCAGCCTGCGGCATAATCCCGGTCTTCGGCCCGGGTGGATGCACGGCGTATAATGGCACCTACGTTTTCCCGCCGATACAGAACGGATGCGCGCATGCTTGGTTCATACGAATTCGAGGCGCTCTACGCCATCTATGCGAAGGGCGCGCGCACGCAGCGCGCGGTGGCCGCGGCATCGGGGCTGTCGCTCGGCACGGCGAATGCCACGATCAAGGCGCTCAGAGCATTCGACCTGGTCGATGATTCTCTTGCGCCGACCGATGCAGCTCTTGACGCGCTCGCGCCGTTCAAGGTCGACAACGCCGTCATCATGGCGGCGGGCCTGTCGTCGCGCTTCGCGCCCATCTCTTATGAAAAGCCCAAGGGCGTTCTGCGCGTGCGCGGAGAGGTGCTGATCGAACGTCAGATCCGCCAGCTGCGCGAGGCCGGCATCGACGACATCACCGTCGTCGTCGGCTACAAGAAAGAGGAATTCTTCTACCTTGAAGACCTGTTCGGCGTGCGCATCGTCATCAACCACGAATACGCCACGCGCAACAACAACTCGACGATCCGCTGCGTGCAGCACCTGCTCGGCAACACCTACATCTGCTCGTCGGACGACTATTTCACCGAAAACCCCTTCGAACCGTACGTCTTCCGCGCCTACTATTCGGCGACGTTCGCGAGCGGTCCGACCGAGGAGTGGTGCCTGGTCACCAAAGGCAAGGAGCGCTTGATCTCGGGCGTCGAGGTCGGCGGGCGCGATTCTTGGATCATGCTCGGCCATGTCTACTGGGATCGTGCGTTCTCCCAAGCCTTCGGGCGCATCCTCGATGCCGAGTACGACGATCCCGCATGCGCCCCGCGCCTCTGGGAAGAGATCTACGCGGCCCATATCGACGAGCTTCCTATGGTCATGCATCCCTATGAAGATGGCGTGATCTGGGAATTCGACTCTCTTGCCGACTTGCAGGAATTCGACTCGGACTTCATAGACAACGTGGATTCGGCCATCATGGACCATGTGTGCCGCATGCTCGGCTGCGCACGATCGGACATCCACGGCATCGTGCCCCTTAAGCAGGGTCTGACGAACCTTTCATTCGCCTTCGAGGTGAAGGGCCGGCGTTACGCGTACCGTCATCCCGGCGTCGGGTCGGATGCCTTCATACGCCGCAGCGCCGAGGTCGCGGCGGAATCCATCGCGTATGAGCTGGGCCTCGATCGATCGTTCATCTTCGAGGACGTGACCGACGGGTGGAAGCTCTCGCGTTTCATCGCCGCATGCGAGCCGTTCGACGGAAGGAACGCCGCGCACGTGGATGCCGCCATGGCGGCGGCGCGCACGCTGCATGCGTCGGGGGCGGTCGTCGAACGTTCTGCCGATCCGCTCAAGGACGCCGAGAGCTATCTCGAAGCCCTGTCCGCCGATCGGCGCATCTCGTTCAGGGATTTCCCCGAGATGCACGAACAGGCCCGCCGCCTCCATGCGTTCCTTGCGAGGACCGAGAGCGGCATCGTGCTGTCCCACGGCGATTTCTGCGCTGACAACCTGATTCTCGGCAACGAGGGACTGTGCGTCATCGATTGGGAGCGCGCCGGCATGACCTGGCCTGAAGTCGATCCGGCAACATTCGCCTGCTGCTGCGCCGATTATTCCTTCGACGATGCCATCGCTGCGTTCGAATCGTATGCGGGGCATGCGCCCGAGCCTCTTGCCCTTGCACGCTACGTCGCCTGCCTGTCGCTCGTGAGCTTCGACCGCTTCGTGCGCGCCGTGTATCAGGACATGATGGGCAAGTCGGTCGATGAGCCCCTGCATTCCTGGTATAGATTCGCGAAGGCGTACGGACGGCGCGCCGAGGAATTCATCGCCATTCTGGACGAGGCTTGAGACGCTCGCGACCTTCATGGCCGCACCTCCTTGATGGAATGGTATTCTGCGCACAAGGGTGTTTCTTTCTATTTCAGGTGGTTTTCATGAATGATCTTCGGACTCGTCACGTGGCGGCGTTTTCTCGCGTCGGCCGGTTCTGCCTGATGTCCGCCGCGCTTGCCGCAGCGGCTGCGGCTCTTGGTTCGACCTGCGTCTTCGGTTCTCCCGCATACGCCTATGCCGACGATGCGGCCCTTCCGGCCGGCGGCGCCCCTTCATCTGCCCTCGCTGCCTCGCCCGACGGCGACGCGGCGGACGCGGGTTCCGACGGCGTTTCGGGCACGGCGGACGGCTCGGCGGACGCTGCGGCGCCCGGCGTTGCCGAAGACGCTTCTTCGCCGACGGGCGATACCCCTGGCGTTGACGCATCTCCTGCGCCTGCGCCTTCCGAAACGCCTGCCGCCGATGCTTCCGCGGCTCCTGCGCCTGGCGAGGGTTCCGGTTTCCCGGACGCGGCCCCTGCGGCCCCGGAGGGTGATCCGTCTACTCCCGGCTGGCATGATGTCGAGGGCGGACGCATCTATGTGATGCCTGACGGCACGAAGGCTTCCGGCAAGGCGGAAGTCGACGGCGAGATCCATTATTTCGATCCCGAGACGAATCTCGAACAGAAGGGCCTTATCGATATCGAGGGATCGACGTACTACTTCGACAACGAGACCGGCATCATGAGGACCGGCTGGGCGAAGCCGAACGACCGTTGGTATTATTTCAACGCCGACGGATCGGCGAAGAGCGGCTGGTTCAAGGACGCCGAGGCCGATGGCGCATGGTACTACTTGGAATCGACCGGTCGCAGTCGCACCGGCTGGCTGGAGGACGGCGGCGACTGGTATTACCTGCGTGAATCCGGCAGGATGGACACAGGCTGGTCGCATATCGATGGCGACTGGTACCACCTGCGCGCCTCCGGCAGGATGGACACGGGCTGGACGAAGGTGAAGGGCGACTGGTACCACCTGCGCGGTTCGGGACGCATGGACACCGGCTGGATCAAGGACGGCGGCGACTGGTATTACCTGCGGGGGTCCGGTCGGATGGATACCGGGTGGACCAAGGTTTCCGGCGACTGGTACCACCTGCGCGCCTCGGGCCGCATGGACACCGGTTGGATCAAGGTGAAGGGCTCCTGGTACCACCTGCGCGGTTCGGGACGCATGGACACAGGCTGGTTGGAATACGACGGCGACTGGTATTACCTGTACGGATCGGGCCGCATGGCGACCGACGACACGGTCGACGGATACTACCTGTCCGGATCGGGCCGTTGGATCACCGATTCCGATCTCATCTACGCCAATTCGTTCTACAGCGATACGAACTACCTGATCATCGTCGATACCGACAGCAATTGGGTGACGATCTACAAGGGTGCGAAGGGTTTCCGCTACGAGGTTCGCAGCTTCCCCTGCTCCTCGGGCGCGTATTCGACCCCTACGGTGACGGGGACCTTCGAGGTGGGCGAGAAGGGCTACGTGTTCGGCCATGGCAATTACCGCTGCTATTACTATACGCAGTTCTACGGCGACTACCTCTTCCATTCCGTGCTGTATCGTCCGGGCGGCGGCATCCTGGACGGACGTCTGGGTTATCACATCTCGCACGGATGCGTGCGCCTGGATATCGACGATGCTGAATGGATCTACGACAACGTTCCTTCGGGATCGACGGTGCGCGTGGATTAGGATCGCCGGGTCCTGCCGATATGAAGCTTCGAGGGCGTCGTTCGCGTGGCGGATGGCGCCCTCTCGCATCGGTTCCCGTCGGTTTCAGCCTGAAGCCGTTGGTTTTGCATAAATCGTTCAAAAAAATCGTTACTTAAAAATATTTGAACACACGTCGCGTAGATGCGATACTTACGCACGAACGATTATCGGCACAGATGCCTATGCAGGGAGATGCATACATGCTTTCGGAAATCGAATTCAGGGTTGTGCGCGCCGCCGCCGTCGATGCGGTTGCGCCTGGGATTGCTCTCGGGCTTTCCGCCGCAGGCGATCCCATGGTCTTGGATGGCCGGACGCTCGATGCGCTCGTATCGCACGGGCTGATCGATGCGGCAGGCCATTGCACGCAGGCCGGCCTCGATGCGCTCGCGCCGTACAAGGTGGACAACGCCGTCATTCTGGCCGCAGGGCTTTCCACGCGATTTGCGCCCATTTCCTACAAGAAGCCGAAGGGAGTGCTCGAGGTTCATGGCGAGGTCCTGATCGAACGTCAGATCCGCCAGCTGCACGATGCCGGCATCGACGACGTGACCATCGTCGTCGGATACATGAAGGAGTATTTCTTCTATCTCGAGGATGAGTACGGCGTGCGCATCGTCGTCAATCCCGATTTCGCCGCCCGCAACAACCATGCGTCGCTCAATGTCGCCCGCGACCTGCTTGCGAACACCTATGTCTGCGTGTCCGACAACTACTTCTCCGAGAATCCCTTCCATGCATACGAGCGGCATGCATACTATGCCGCCCAGCGTGCAACCGGTGCGACCGAGGAATGGTGCGCCTCGATCGACGACGATGGCCGCATCGTGGATGTCGCCGTAGGGGGGCGCGATGCATGGGTGATGGTCGGCCAGGCGTATTTCGATCGGGCATTCTCGGAGCGTTTCGCGCCCCTGATCGAGAAGGCGACCGCATGTCCCGACGACGCCGATGCGCTCTGGGAAGACGTTTTCGCCGCCCATCTGGACGAACTCGACATGCGTCTGGTGCCGTACGCGCCTGGGACCATCTTCGAATTCGACAGCATCGACGAGCTGCGCGCCTTCGACCCTCAGTTCATCACGAACGTCGATTCCGATGCCCTGGTCCATATCACGCATACGCTCGGCTGCGGCATCGAGGACGTATACGACTTCTACCCGTTGAGCGAAGGGCTCACCAACCTCTCGTGCCATTTCCGCGTGAAGGACGGTGCCGAAGGAGCCGGGGAATACGTCTACCGTAATCCAGGCGTGGGCACCGAGGATCTGATCGATCGCGCATCCGAGATGGAGGCGCAGATGCTGGCGCGCGATCTGGGCTTGGACGAGACGTTCGTCTACGAGGACCCGGATGCCGGCTGGAAGATCTCGCGCTTCATTCCGGATTGCCGTCCGCTCAACGCGCATGATCCCGTCGAGCTTTCGCGCGCGATGGCGTATGCGCGCGATCTGCATGCAGCGGACGGACGTCTGGCCCGCTCGTTCGACTACTACGACGAAGGGTGCCGCTACATAGAGCTCATCCAGGCGAAACGTTGCATCGACATCCCTCGGTTCTGGGATATGGCCGACCGTGCGCGCAAGGTGCGCGCGTATGCGCGTGCGGACGGCGGCGAGCCGTGCGTCACGCATAACGATTTCTTCGAGCTGAATTTCCTCGTCGGCGCCGACGACGCCCTGTATCTCATCGACTGGGAATACGCAGGCATGGGCGATTATGCGAACGACCTGGGCACTTTCACGGTCTGCTCGAAGCTTTCGCACGATGAGTTCGTCGCCGCGCTCGAGGCGTATTTCGGCCATGAGCCCACGCTCGCCGAGAAGCGCCACGTGGCGGCGTTCGTCGGCCTTGCGGGTTGGTGTTGGTCGGTATGGTCGATCTACAAGGAATTCGAAGGCGAGAACGTCGGCGAATGGAGCTACGTGTACCGGTCGTATGCGAAGGAATATCTGGCGCGCGCGCTGGAATGGTATGAAGGGGATGAAGCATGAGATACGGGCTTTTGAGCGGCTGCCTTTGGGGCCTCGATACGGTCATCTTGGGGATAGCCTTGGCGATGGCTCCCTATCTGGGAAGCCCCGAGACCGCGGTGCTCGCGTCTCTGGCCGGCGCCTTCCTGCACGATGCGTTCTGCGCCGTGTGGCTGTTCGCCTACATGGGCGGCAAGCGTCGCCTGAAGGACACGCTCGCCGCGCTGAAGACGAGAAGCGGCAAGGCCGTCGCGGCGGCGGCGCTTCTGGGAGGCCCTCTGGGCATGTCGGGATACGTCTTCGCCATCGGCAATATCGGCGCGGGGTACACGGCGATCATCTCGGCGTTCTATCCGGCGTTCGGGTCTCTCATGGCGGTGCTCTTCCTCAAGGAGAAGATGTCGCTCAAGCAGGTCGTGGCGCTTCTGGCCGCGCTTGCGGGCGTGTGCGTGATGGGATACGCCGCAGCCGGGTCCGATGCGATCGGCAATCCGATCATCGGCGTGGCGGGCGCGCTCGTGTGCCTGGTCGGCTGGGGTTCCGAGGCGGTCATCTGCGCCTGGGGCATGCGCGACGATGCGGTGGACAACGAGACCGCCCTTCACATCCGCGAGACCACCTCGGCGCTCGCCTACGGCCTGTTCGTGATCCCGGCCTTCGGCGCCTGGGGCTTCACGGCGAGCGTCGTGCCTTCGATGGGCACGCTCGTCATCGTGGGCGCCGCGATTGCAGGCACGACATCGTATCTGTGCTACTACAAGGCCATCTCGACCATCGGGGCGGCGCGCGGCATGGCGGTCAACATCTCGTATTCCGCCTGGGCCGTCGTCTTCGGCGCGGTGATTCTCGGCGCGCAGGTCACGCTGCTGCAAGTCGTGTGCTGCGTCGTCATCGTCGTGGGAACGGTCCTTGCGGCGAGCGACTGGAACGAGCTGTTCGGACGCATGAAGAAGGACGCGCAGCTCGCGGAGTAGAGCGGTTGCGGTTGAGATGGTTGCGTGGCCTAGAAGGTTTGGGATTGTGGACTTGCCCGTTCCATTCGGGGCGACGACGCCGATGACGTGTTGAGACGATTGCGTGGCTTAGAAGGTTCGGGACTGGATGATTCGGGACTGGATGGTTCTGGATTGGATGGTTCTGGATTGGATGGTTCGGATTTAGATGGTCCTGGCTTAGATGGTTCGACTTGGCGCGCGGTTTTCGTCGAAGAGCGAGACCGCGCGTTTTCTATCGTCGCGCGCCAGCAGCTGTGGATCAACCCGGTCGACGCCAAGGCCCGCGGCATCACCCATGGTGAATGTGTCGGGCGGCATCTCGCACCATCCCTCACGTCTATGCGGTCCATGGATTGGAAGCATTGGCAGCCATGGATTGGAAGCAGCCATGGATTGGAAGCAGCCATGGATTGGAAGCAGCCATGGATTGGAAGCATTGGCGATCATGGATTCGGAAACACTGATGAACGTCCTATGCTGACGGCGGGCATCCTTCATATGAGTTCGGCAGGATTTCAATAGGAATCGGCAAGGTCGCCATGGCAGCATGGACGCATGGCCATCATACTCTCCCATAGCTCTGCATTGGCGTTTTGGACAAACGTGCGCATCGGGCGCTCTCGTGCATTTTACGAAGGATGCAAGATCGTTCCTGCTTGCAGTTCGCCTCTGCCTTCTGCTCGAGCGACGCAGAAGGAACTCGCGCGCCTCGCGATGGTTTTCAAGCCTTCGGCCCTGGATGCGCTTGCGCTGCGTGACGACATGCATGTCCTTGTCAAGCAGGGACGACATAACGATAAAGTGCGGGGAATACGCGCGCATTCGACAACGCATGATTTCTCGTCCAGGGTATTTTTCCAGATCGCACCCGATGTATTCGCAGTCTCTCCGGCGCTCTGCTTCTGTCAGATGGGCGAGATGCTCGATCTTGTGGATATGATTCGGCTTGGAGACGAACTGTGCGGAAAATACGCCGTGCTACGGGATGAGATCGCCTTCTCTATCGAACCTTTGGTGCGACGCGTAACGCTTGCGCGTCGACTCCGCGAGCTTCCTTCTGCATACGGCAGGGCTCGCGCCGTGCAGGCAATGCGCTACGTCGTCGACGATTCGGCATCGCCCCGCGAAACCGTGCTCGAGATCATGCTTGCTCTGCCGCGTTGCAAGGGAGGATTCGGATTTTCAACACCTGAGATGAACGGCATCATCAAGGTTGGACGGGGAACCATGGACGGCGTTGGAGCTTTTCGGAGACGTGAAAATGGCGGTGTCGAGGTCAATGCAGGGGATGCGCGAGATAGGAGCTCTCTTTCCTGGAGGAGCACATGCGTCGATCTTGGATCGTTTCAAGAGGTCGCGAAAGAAACAGATTCCGGAATACTTAAGGAGAGGGCGAAGGGCTGCGTCAAGAATGCTCGAAGAAGCCAGCAGCCGAGCGGTTCGTTTTTGAAATGCGATTTGCTGTGGCGCGCGGCCGACGTCGCGGTTGAATACGACAGCGATTCGTTCCATGCGAACGCCGAGAGGATAGAACGCGATGCGCTGCGCAGGGATCTGCTCGAGCATAGGGGCATCCATGTTCTCACGGTTACAAGAAGAAGGTTCGCATCTCTTCCCATGATGGAAGAGTTCGCGGACGAGCTGCGTAAAGCGCTGGGATTGCGCAGACGTCTCCTTACGCCGAAGCAGGAGCATATTCGCCATACCCTGCATGCTGCGCTGTTGAAGCCGGGCGGTTGGAACTGAGAACGAGATTGCGGATCGAAGAAGACGTTGGCGTCAAGGATTGCGGATCGAAGAAGATGCTGGCGCCAAGGCCGCAGCGAGGGCGATGGGGGGGGGGCGCTCCTCCGGTGTCTCGGATCTGGCTTCGTTGGATGAGGCATCTTCGGTTTCGACAACGTCTTCGGCATGATCGACAACGAGTCCTCCATCGGATCTTGGCTTCGTTGAATAAGGCATTTTCGGTGGAATCGATGGGAGGGCGGGGAGCGTGGTGAGGGGATAGGAGATGAGGAGGTGAAATGGGATAGGAAACGAGGGAGTGAAACAGGGTAGGCGATGGAGCTGCGCAGTCAAGCATTCATTATGGGAGCGGCAGCGTAAGAAGCGAGAGAGCGAAATAGGGTATGAGATGGAACAACGGCGTATCCTGCTTTCTGATGCGCGTTGCTCTTCATTGGAGATGGGGAGTGCAGTTAGAAAGAAGACGGACCAGGCCATTGGGGGTCGGAAGCTGCGCCGAGTGTCGCCGCGCACGAACGCGAGAGAATGGATTCGCCGAGCGGGCAGGCTCATTGGACGGATGCATCTGTCGAGCGGGAACGGATACATCCGTTGGGCGGGCGGATTCGCAAGTGTTGGATGGGCGGATTCGCAGGCATTGGAAGTGAAATACGCCTCAAGTGTCAAAATATGGCCGCTTGGGGATGCGGACGATTTCTTGGACCGCCTACACGGCGTATCCGAGCTTCCTCCGATACTCGTCCGGGCTCAGCCACCCAAGCGATTCCCTGATCCTGTCCCTCCGGTAGTACTCGAGGTAGGACTCCAGCCTCGCGACGAATCCGTCGACGCTCACGCCGCGCCAGTCGCGGTAGTAGAAGAACTCGTTCTTCAGCCTGCCGAAGAACCCCTCCATCGCGGCGTTGTCGGGCGTGCACCCCTTGCGCGACATGGAGCGCGCCAGCCCGTGCCGCTCGCAGATAGAGACCCATCCCGGCCAGCGGTAGTGGCCGCCGCGATCGGAATGGACGGTCGTCCGCGCGCCCGGGCGCCTCTGGGCGAGCGCCGCGAGCAGGCT
>NZ_GG700631.1:292594-316102 GCF_000162875.1 Slackia exigua ATCC 700122 | reverse complement strand
CTCTCGCCGAGCTCGCACTTGCTCCTGTTCGAGATCGAAGCCGGGTCCCACCCGCCCGCTTTTAGGTCGGCCAACACCGCCCTGAGCAGCAGGTTCTCTATCTGGGCAGGCTCAAGGCCCGCCAGCGGCCCGCTCCTCGGCGGCTCGTAGGTCCCCTTCTCGCGCTCGCTCGGCCCCATCGCGGCATCCTCCTTCGGCGCAGGCTTCGCTTCCCCCGTCGGCAGGATCCTACCACGCCGGCCCTGGAGCCTGAGCGGGACGCCGCGGTCGTGCGGAAGCCTTCCGGCCGCCCAGTTTCCCACGCTCACGCGACCGACGCCGGCGATCGCGGCGGCCTCGGCCTGCGTCATGCCCTCCTCGAGCGCCCACAGCGCCAGCTCGACGACCTTCCTGTCGTACATGCGGACCCCTTCCCGGACCTTCGCGGTCCAACTTTTTGTCCGCATCCCCCTTAGTGGGATTTTGCAAGTCGTTTCGCGAGTCAGCCACGCGTATCGATTCAGCTACATGACGTTGATCTGGTGTTTTGATGCAAGAATGGCGCCCATGGAATTCGACTGCTGCCACTCGACCATCCCGGATACCCCCTAAGCGCAGATTTTTTGGCAGTTGAGTGCGAAAGAGGCGCGGATTTTCGTTAAGCTCTGATTTTTTGGCAAGTGGGTTTGCTACACTGCTGCTTCATTTACGGGATGTCAACGTCCGAGGTGGCTTGGCTGCTTTCGAGCGATGGCTGACGTGCGTCACCCGATATCGCGATCGGTGCCGGGCAGAATCGATGCTGGGCGGAGCTCTCGCAGCTCTCGTGGCTCGATGCCGATGCATGAGCTACGGTATCTGTCTAGCTTGGACGACGCGCATCGGCTTTGGCTTCAGGCCTACGTGGCTCGGGCCGATCTGGCAGGTTTTCAGGTCTGTCAGGTTTCCCGATCTGGTGGGTTTCAGGTCAAGGCAGATGCTTGAGGCAGGTGCTCGCGGTTCGAGATTCACCTTGCATGTCCGAATTCCGAGATGCGTCTGTGTGACGGATTTCGACGATGGTCTAGGCCGCACGATCGGGCTCCGAGCGCTTCGACCTGCGATGGCGTCCCGAATTGCAAGAATTATGACCGACGGTCGCTCATCGTGCGCGATGACGGACCGGCGAACGATAAGAAGGGAACGATCGTGGAAGCACGTGAGAAATTCGGGTCGAGGCTCGGCTTCATCCTCATCAGCGCAGGCTGCGCCATCGGCTTGGGAAACGTCTGGCGGTTCCCCTCTATCACCGGCCAGTACGGCGGCGCAGCGTTCATCATCCTGTATCTGCTGTTCCTGGTGGCGTTCGTGCTTCCGATCCTCGTCATGGAATTCGCCGTCGGTCGCGCGAGCCAGAAGAGCATCGCGCGCAGCTTCGACGCGCTCGAGCCGACGGGAAGCCGGTGGCACTTCTATAAATGGATCGGTTTCGCGGGCAACTACATCCTGATGATGTTCTACACGACGGTCGCAGGCTGGATGCTGTCGTACGTCTTCAAGTCGGCGGCGGGGTCGTTCCGAGGCGCCGATGCGGATGCGGTCGGCGGTGTGTTCGGCGCTATGCTCGCGAATCCGTTCGAGCAGATCTTCTGGATGATCGTCGTCGTTGTACTCGGTCTGGCCTGCACTTTCGCCGGCTTGCGCAAAGGCGTCGAGCGCATCACGAAGGTGATGATGGGCGCCCTGTTCGTGATGCTCGTCGCGCTCTGCATCCGTGCGGTCACGCTCGACGGCGCCGGCGCCGGCCTCGAGTTCTACCTCATGCCCGACTTCGGCAAGCTGTTCGCCGGCGGCGCAGCGGGGTTCGGCCAGGCCGTCTATGCGGCGATGGGCCAGGCGTTCTTCACGATGTCGGTCGGCATCGGCGCGATGACGGTTTTCGGCAGCTACATCGGCAAGGAACACGGCCTGACGGGCGAGGCCCTGCGCGTCGCCGGACTCGATACCGCGGTCGCCTTCATGGCCGGCCTCATCATCTTCCCGGCCTGCTTCGCGTTCGGCGTTCAGCCCGACAGCGGCCCCGGCCTCGTATTCGTCACGCTGCCGAGCGTCTTCAACCAGATGTGGGGCGGCCAGATCTGGGGCGCGCTCTTCTTCGTGTTCATGAGCTTCGCGGCCCTCTCGACCGTCATTGCCGTTTTCGAGAACCTGATGAGCTTCACGATGGATCAATGGGGCATCTCTCGCCGCCGCGCCGTCGTCATCAACGGCATCGGCATCGCGGCCCTCTCTCTTCCGTGCGCGCTCGGCTTCAATGTCTGGTCCGGTCTCGAGGTTCCGGGTATCGGGAACATCCAGGCGGTCGAGGACTTCATCGTGTCCAACAACATCCTGCCGCTCGGATCGCTCGTGTTCCTGCTGTTCTGCGTATCGAAGAACGGCTGGGGTTGGGAAAACTTCCTTGCAGAAGCCGATGCCGGCGATGGGCCGCGCTTCCCGCGCTGGACGCGCACCTACATGCGCGCGGTGCTGCCTGCGCTCATCATCGTCGTGCTGATCATGGGATATGTGCCCATCGTCAGTTCGTGGCTGGGGCTCGCGTAAGAGCGAAAGCACTATGCGCGCGAAATAGCCCAGGATTCGTCCGGCTGCTCGCAGCACCTTCGGTGTCCTGTGTCAAATCAGTGATGAAGCGCTTTAGCGCAATAAAGCGTTGGCGCCGATCGTGCGCAGTGCTATAGTGCTCTATCGTAATAAAGTGCATGCAGGGCATGGGAACTTTGAGAACAGAATCCGAAACCGAAGATCGAAGCGGGGAGTCGATGCTGGAAGTCGATACTGGGAATCGATGCCGGGAGTCAAGGTTTAAGCTGGGATAGAAGGACAGGACAAGGTGCAAGCCCGAACCCGGCGCAAGATCAAGATCGGGCTTGAATCGCATCGGCCGGCCTGGAATCAACTTAGGATCGAACTGGAATCGATTCGATAATTCACAGTTCAAGATCAAACCAAGACCGGAATCGTCTCAGAGTGAGCTTATAACCACCTCACGACCAGCTAGAATCAATCCAGGATCTGACGCGAAGCCCAGGCTGCTTGTCGACGGTGCGGATTCGGGCATGCCCGAGCCTTTCGGCGCAGGGAAGGAGGGTGCGGCGATGGTTTCCTCTGCGAATCAAGCAATGACGTTGCCCGCAGGTCAGGCGATGGTTCCGCCCATGGATCGAGCAACGGTCCCGCCCACGGATCAAGCAATGGCCCCGTCAGCGGGCCGTGCAGCGGATGCGCCTACGGATCGTACGGCGGATCCACGCGCAGGCCGGGCGACGGCTTCCCGCGCGGGTAAGCCGGGATATCCGTCTTCGGATCGAGCACCGGGTCGCGCAGGGCTGATTCCCGAGGCGTTTTCCTCCGATGACCTCGAATGGGACACGCGTGTCACGCTGGCGCTCGATGCTCTGTACCGCACGTCGGGCTACGAACGCTACCGTATGAACAAGTTCGAACCCTACGACCTCTACCTCGAACACAGAGGCTTTCTGCGCGACGATGCCGTGATCAGCTTCACCGACCCGCGCGGCAGGCTCATGGCGCTCAAACCCGACGTCACGATGAGCATCGTGAAGAACGCCTCGGTCGATGCGGCTGTCGAGCGGCTCTTCTATATCGAGAACGTTTTCAGGGTTCCTCCTGGCGGCAGCGAGTTCGCCGAGATCGCCCAGATGGGGCTCGAATGCCTGGGGTGCGATTCCGGTCGCGTGCAATCGGACGTGGACGCTGAGGTCGTGGCGCTCGCCTGCCGCACGCTCGACGTGTGCGGCGGCCGATCTCGTCTTGCGGTGAGCCATATGGGGCTCCTTTCCGCCCTTCTCGATGCCTGCCTGTTGGAAGATGAGTCGCGGGACCAGGCGCTTCGATGCATCCGTCTGAAGAACGCGGCGGGCCTTGCAGACGTCCTGCGCGGGGCCGGAGCGCCATTCGAGTCCCAGGATGCCCTCCTCGGCGCGCTTGCCGTGTCGTCGCCTCTTTCGAGCGCCGTCGAATTCCTGAAGGCCCTTCCTCTCTCTCGCGTCGCGCTCGAAGCCGTCGAGGCGCTGGAAGCGCTTGTCAAGCGCCTGGTCGCCTCAGGGGAAGAACCGTGCGCGATCGAGGCGGACCCGGATGCGGCGGGGAGGCCGGATGAGGTCGGGGAAGAGCTGTGCGCAACCGGGAAGGAATCAGGCGCGGCGAGGGAGGACCCGGATGCGGCGGGGAGGCTGGATGCAATCGGAGGGGACCCGGACGCGACGAGAAAGCCGGATACGGCGGGGGAAGAACCGTGCGCTATGAGGAAGGAGCCTGACGCCTTTCCTGTTGCCGCGGGCGCTGCGGCAGGCGGTCGAGGGGTGTCGGAGGGAAAGCCTCCCGCTCCCCGTCTCGAAGCCGATCGGCTCTTCTTCGACCTGTCGCTCGTCGGTGAAGCCGGCTACTACACAGGCCTCGCTTTTCAAGGCTATATCGAGGGCCTGCCGCGCGCGGTGCTTGCCGGCGGGCGCTACGACGGCTTGATGGAAAAGGTCGGTCGTTCGCAAGGCGCGGCAGGATTCGCGCTCTATCTGGGAGAAATCGCTCCCGCATTCACAGGGGGCCGAGCATGAACGGGAGAACGGGCGCGAACGGGCGACCGTCTGCGGGCAGAAGCGCGAATACGAACGGCAGACGGGCACGGACAGGAGGCCGGACGTCGATGCCCGGCCGTCAGTGGATGAAGGATCGGATGCGAACAGGAGGCCGAGCATGATCAGCATCGCCCTGCCGAAAGGTCGCCTCGGCCGTGCCGCGCTCGAACGCATGGGCGGGGCGGACGGCGCCTGCACGCTCGAAGGGCAGGGACGCCGGCTCGTGCTCGAGGACGAGGCGCGCAACATTCGCTACTTCCTGGTGAAACCATCGGATACGGCTATCTACGTCGAGCATGGCGTCGCGGATATCGGCATCGCCGGACGCGACGTGCTCCTGGAAACCCGTCCCGACGTCTACGAACTGCACGATCTCGGCTTCGGGCGCTGCTCGATGGCGGTGGCCGCGCCGACGGGCTGGCATGACGCCCGCAACGCTCCGTTGCGCATCGCAACCACCTATCCGACCTGCGCGCGCGAACACTTCGATCGAAAAGGGCGGCAGATCGAAACCATCACGCTGCACGGGAGCGTCGAGCTCGCGCCGCTCCTCGGGCTGTCGGACGTCATCGTCGATCTCGTCGAGACGGGCGCGACGCTCCGTGAGAACGGCCTCGAAGCAGTCGAACGCATCTTCGAGTCATCCGCCCGCCTCATCGCGAATAAGAGCAGCTACCTGTTCAAGCGCTCGGAGATCGACGCCGTCATCCAAGGGATGCTCGAGACGCCCGCGTCTGCCGGCATCGACGCTTGATGAAGGGAAGGACCCTATGACCGAATCGACCGCGCGGCCCGGCGCATGCCGCTTCCTCGACGAGACGCTTGCGCGCACGCTCGCCCCCTATACGCCCGGCGAACAGCCCAAGGATGTCGCCGATCTGCTGAAGCTCAACACCAACGAGAACCCTTATCCACCGTCTCCGCAGGTCGTGTCGGCGCTTGCGGCGCAGGATCCCGCCGATGCGCGTCTGTATCCCGATCCCGAGGCGACGTCGTTCAAACAGGCGCTCTCCGAGACGTTCGGCCGTCCGACCTCGTGGTTCTCCGTCGGCAACGGCTCCGACGAGCTTCTGGCCATGAGCTTTCTGGCCTTCGCCGGCCAAGGCATCGCGTTCCCCGACGTTACCTACGGCTTCTATCCGACGCTTGCGGGCCTGTTCGGACGGAAGGTCCGCATTGTCGCGCTGCATGAGGATTTCACCTGGTCGCCGGATGACTACCACGGTATTCGCGAGACGGTGGTCATTCCGAATCCGAACGCGCCGACGGGCATCGCCGCGCCGCTCGACGATGTGCGTGCGCTGCTCGCCCAGGATGCCGACCGTCTCGTGATCATGGATGAGGCCTACGTCGATTTCGGAGCGGCATCCGCCGTATCGCTGCTCGATGATTTCGACAACCTGCTCGTGCTGCGCACGATGTCGAAATCGCGTTCGCTCGCCGGCGCTCGCATCGCATTCTCGCTTTCGAATCCCGAGATCGCGCGCGTGCTCGAGGTCGTGCGCTTCAGCTTCAACCCGTACAATCTCGATCGCGCGGCCCTCGTCGCCGGAGCGGCCGCCTGCAGGGACGCGGCGTATTTCGAACAGACGCGCGAGCGCGTGATGGCGACGCGCGAGCGCACGGCCTCCGCGTTGCGCGGCCTCGGCTGCACGGTGCTGCCGAGCGCCGCGAACTTCCTCTTCGTGCGTCCGCCTGCCGCCGTGTCGGCCCCACGCTACATTTCCCAGCTGCGTGAACGCGGCATCATCGTACGATATTTCAATGCCCCGCGCACAAGCGGCCACGTGCGCGTGAGCATCGGCCTGCCGCAGGACATGGACCGGTTCATCGCGGCGAGCGCGGAGATCTTCGACCGAAAGGACGCCTGATGCGCACGGCAACGATCGAACGCGAAACCAAGGAAACCAAGGTGGCGCTGAGCATCGGCCTCGATGGCGCCGGCACCGCGCACGTCGACACGGGCGTTCCCTTCCTCGATCACATGCTCGATCTCTTCGCATACCATGGCTGCTTCGATCTGGACGTCGCCTGCCAGGGCGACGTGGAGGTGGACGGGCATCACAGCACCGAGGATGTGGGCATCGCGCTCGGACGCGCCATCAGCGAGGCGCTCGGAGACCGTCGCGGCATCTTTCGCTACGGCGACATAGCGCTTCCTATGGACGAGGCCCTCGTGCTCGTCGCCGTCGACATCTGCGGCCGCGATTTCTGCGACTGCCGTCTCGACGTGCCGGCCGAGCGCCTCGGCACCTTCGAAACCGAGCTCGCCGATGAATTCATGGCGGCGTTCGCGCGCGAGCTGGGCGCATCGCTGCATGTGCGCAAACTGGCGGGACGCAACAGCCACCATATCATCGAGGCGGCGTTCAAAGGCCTCGGACGCGCCATGCGCGCGGCGGTTTCGATAGACGACGCACGCGACCAAGCTGTTCCTTCAACGAAGGGAACCATCCTATGAGCACGGCCGCCATCGTCGACTACGGGGTCGGGAATCTCTTCAGCCTCACGGGCGCTCTGCGGCGCCTGGGTGCGCCGACCGTCGTGACCTCGGATGCGGATGCGATTCGCGCGGCGGATGCGATCATCCTGCCGGGCGTCGGCGCATTCGGCGACGCGGCGGCTCGTCTGCGTGCATCGGGGCTTGCGGACGTGCTCGACGAACGCATCGGCGCAGGAGTGCCGCTCATGGGCATCTGCCTGGGGATGCAGCTCCTTTTCGAGCGCAGTTTCGAATACGGCGAGCATGCCGGCCTGGGCTACCTGCCCGGATCGGTCGTGCCGTTGTCCGAGGCGTTCGCGCGCGACGGCATCGATCTCAAGGTGCCCCATATGGGTTGGAACGCGCTCGATCGCGTGCGCGACGACGTCCTGATCGCCGACGTGCCCGAAGGCGCATGCGTCTACTTCGTGCATTCCTACGTCGCCGACGCGCGTCCCGAGCATCTCGTCGCGATCGCCGGCTACGGCATCGACGTGCCGGCTATCGTGCGTGCAGGAAACGTGTGCGGCTGCCAGTTCCATCCCGAGAAGAGCGGGGACGTCGGGCTTTCGATCCTGGCCGCCTTCCTCGACGACGCGAAGGGAGGCCGCATCTGATGGACATCCTGCCTGCCATCGATCTGCGCGACGGCGGCGTCGTGCGTCTCACCCAGGGCGATTATTCCCGGACGACGCGCTACGGGCTCGATCCCCTCGAGGTCGCCTGCGGCTTCGAGGAGGCCGGCGCGCGCTTCCTGCATGTGGTCGACCTCGACGGGGCGCTCGACGGCACGCTCGCGAATTTCGACGTGGTGCGTCGCATTGCGGAAGGCACCAGCCTCGTCGTCGAGGTGGGCGGCGGCATCCGCGATCTCGCGCGCATCGAGTCGTACTTGGACGCCGGCGTCGGGCGCGTCATTCTGGGCACCGCTGCCGTCAAGGATCCGGTGTTTCTGGATGCCGCCCTTGCGCGCTTCGGGGCCGAAGCGGTGGTCGTGGGCGTCGATCTGCGCGACGGCCGCGTCTCCGTGTCGGGCTGGACGGAAGATTCCGGACTTGACGGCATGGGTTTCTGCCGGAGTCTGGTCGCGCGCGGTGCGACACGCGTCGTCTGCACCGACATCGCCTGCGACGGGATGCTTGCCGGCACGAACCGCGCGCTCTACGCCCGCCTGGCCGCGATCCCGGGACTTTCCGTCATCGCATCGGGCGGCGTGACCGACGAATCCGACATCGCCGCGCTGCGCGATGCCGGCGTCGAAGGCGCGATCGTGGGCAAAGCGCTCTACGAGGGCCGCATCGACCTCGCCCATGCGATCGCCGTCGCTTCGGGCGGCGCGGAAGGGGAACCTGTATGATCGGCAAGCGCATCATTCCCTGTCTCGACGTGCGCGACGGGCGCGTGGTGAAGGGCACGAACTTCGAAGGCGTGCGCGACGTGGCCGATCCCGTCGCCATGGCGCGGTGCTACAACGAATCATGCGCCGACGAGCTGGTTTTCTATGACATCACGGCCTCAAGCGACGGACGGGCGCTGTTCGCCGACGTGCTGTCCGCCGTGGCATCCGAGGTATTCATTCCCCTGACCGTCGGCGGAGGCGTCCGCACGCTCGAGGACTTCGATCGCGTGCTCAAGGCCGGGGCGGATAAGGTCAGCGTGAACTCGGGAGCTATCGCCGATCCGTCGCTCATCGGACGGGCGGCGAAGCGCTACGGCGATCAGTGCGTCGTGCTGTCCATGGACGTCAAACGCGTGGACGGAACGTTTCGCCTGTTCGCGAACGGCGGACGCGTGGATACGGGCATCGATGCCCTCGCGTGGGCGCGCGCGGGCGTGGAGGCGGGCGCCGGCGAGGCGGTGCTCAACAGCATCGATGCCGACGGCGTGCGCGGCGGCTTCGATCTCGAGATGCTCAAAGCGTTTTCCGAGGTCGTGGATGTGCCCATCGTCGCATCGGGCGGCGCGGGGAAGAAAGAGGACTTCCTCGAGCTTTTCCGCAAGGTCCCGAGCGTCGATGCAGGGTTGGCGGCGAGCATCTTCCACTTCGGCGAGGTGGACATCGTCGACCTCAAGCGCTTCCTGCATGACGGCGGCATTCCGATGCGACTGATATAGGAGGATGACATGAACCTGGACGATCTCACCTTCGACGCCGCGGGGCTGATTCCCGCGGTCGTGCAGGACTTCTTCACGCGCGACGTGCTGACGGTCGCGTACATGAATCGCGAGAGCCTGGCCATCACGTTGGCGGAAGGCCGCACCTGCTTCTGGTCGCGCAGCCGCCAAGAGCTGTGGCGCAAGGGCGAAACCAGCGGAAACGTGCAGTACGTCGTGTCCGTCCGCGCCGATTGCGACGGCGATGCGCTCGTGGTCGAGGTGGTGAAAGACGGTCCTGCCTGCCACCTGGGCACCGACAGCTGCTTCACGAAACAGCTGTTCAAAGACGAATCCGTTCAGCGTTTCACGCTCGACGCCCTCTATGCGCTCCTGTGCGAGCGCAACGAGCGGCGTCCCGAAGGATCGTATACCACGTATCTCTTCGCCGAGGGCACGGAGAAGATCCTCAAGAAGGTAGGCGAGGAAGCCACCGAGGTCATCATCGCCGCCATGAAGGGCGACGAGGGCGAGACGGTCTATGAGATCGCCGACCTGTGCTATCACGTGCTCGTGCTGATGGCGGCAAGCGGCATCGGCCTGGACGAGGTTCGCGCCGAACTGGCGGACCGGCACGTGGTGGACCGCAAGGAGAAGCAGGTCGCGATGAGTTCGGCGCTCGTCTGAGCGCAAACGGGGAAGACGGAAGGGAATACGGGCTTGAACTGGGCGTGGCTTGACAAGAACCTGCATGCGCATACGACGTACAGCGACGGCGCGAACTCCATGGAAGAGATGGCCCGGCGTGCCGTCGACCTGGGATTCTCCGCATTCGGCTTCACCGACCATTCGCATACCTTCTTCGACGAGAGCTACTGCATGCCGCGCGAGCGCTACGAGGCGTATGCGGCCGAGGCGGCCGGGCTCAAGCGACGCCTTGCGGGCACGATCGACATCAGGTGCGGCGTGGAACAGGACTTCTATTCCGACGATCCGACGGATGCCTTCGAGTACGCCATCGGATCGGTCCATTACGTGCGCGTACCCGGCGCGAACCGCGGCACGGTGGTCACGATGGGCAATCCCCAGGGCGAGTACCTGCCGGTCGACGAGACGCCCGAGATCCTGGCGCTCGGATGCGCGACGTATTTCGACGGCGACTACTATGCGCTCGCCGAAGAGTTCTTCGCCACCGCCGCCCAGGTCGTCGAGAAGACGGGATGCGGCATCATCGGACACTTCGATCTGGTCAAGCGATTCAATGCGCACGGCAGGCTCTTCGACGAATCCCATCCGCGCTACGTGCGCGCCTGGCAGGCGGCGGCCGATGCGCTCCTGGACACGGACGCCACCTTCGAAGTGAACGTCCGCGCCTTTCGCAAGGGGCAGACCGCAGAACCGTATCCGAGCCGTGCAATCAGGGACTACCTGACGCAGCGCGGCGCCGTGCTCATCCCCTCGAGCGATGCGCATGCCGTCGAAGACCTCGAGACCTGGGATTTCCTGCGCGATCTTGACGCGTAGCCCTTCGGCGCCCGATCGGTTTTCCGCACGTTCGCGCCGCCGCGCGTCCGGCGCGCCCCGCTTTTTTCTCGCGTTCGAGGGTGCAGGCATGGTTAAATGGAGCGAATCGGGATGCGTGCGTGGAAGGAGAGACGCATATGAGCCAGAACCAGGGATACGGCGTCTTCGAGGACGACCGTCCGTCCAAGACGCCCTTCATCGTGCTCGCGGTATTGGCGCTGCTGGTCGTCGTCGGCCTTGCGGGGTTCGTCTACGCCGTCGGCGGTCCGGGGGCCCAGGAGCGTTCGATGGCCGACGGGGCTGCGCAGGCGGAATCTTCCGATCAGGATTCATCTGCGAACGGCGCGGCCCAGACGAACACGGCCGCCACGCCGACGACCGTTCCTCTTGAAGACGGCCGCATCGTCATGACGCTGCATGGCAGCAAGGACACGTACGTGAAGACGGGCGAGAGCTATATCGAGTCCGGCGTCCACGTCCTCGACGTGAAGGAGGGCGACCTGACCTCCAGCGTGACGACGTCGGGTTCGGTGGATACGTCCAAGCCGGGCGACTACACGGTCACCTACACGGTGCGCAACGCCGCCGGCATGGAAGACTCGATCGAGCGCACGGTGCATGTGACCGATGACATGGCATGGGATTCCGACGGCATTTCCGTGCTCATGTACCACTACGTCTACACCGACGACGACCAGCCCGACGAGGTCAATTCCAACTACATCAACCAGAAGACGCTTGAAGAGCAGCTTAAATGGCTGACGGACAACGGCTACTACTATCCGTCCTGGTTCGAGCTCCGCGCCTATATCGACGGCACGCATTCGCTGCCGGCGAAGAGCGTCGTGCTCACCTTCGACGACGGCCAGTACGGATTCCTCGACTACGGCATTCCCCTGCTCGAGAAATACAAGGTGCCGGCCACGGCGTTCCTCATCGGAGACAACGACAACACCGAAGAGATCATCCACGAGAAGGCGAGCCCCTACATCGATTTCCAGAACCATTCGTACGCCATGCATACGGGCGGATCGACGGCGATCGGGCACGGCGGGCGCATCTACGATCTGACCGCCGAGCAGATCACGGCCGACCTTCAGAAGCTCTCGGATATGCTGGGCACGAACGAGGCTTTCGCCTATCCGTACGGCGATGTGTCCGATGCGGCACCGGGTGCCGTGAAGGACGCGGGGCTGCTCTGCGCATTCACCACGGCCTATGATCAGGTCCATGTGGGCGACAACCCCTATACGCTGCCGCGCATCCGCATCTTCGGCGAGTCCCCGCTCGACAGCTTCGTCTACCAGGTGCAGACGGGCGCCTAGGCTTTGGGCGGCTCTACGGTCCGAAGTCGTCGAATTCATCGAGGAAGCGATTCGTTCAGATAGAAACTCTTGGCGATATGCTCAAAAGGAAGCTGCGACGGGGCAATGCAAGGCCAGGCCGCCTGGCGTGCTGGGACGTGCGCAAGGCGGTCTGGGCGAAAAGCGGCATGCCGCCATTCAGGAGCGTAGGTTTTCTTCGGCGAAAGCGATAGCCTCGCGTACAGCGGCGCAGACGAGACGGGAATAGCCCGGATAGAATCCATCGTTCGTTCGTTTAAGGATCTCATCCCTCCATTTCGCGACCCAGGTGCTCGGGTGCATCAAGAGAAACGATGCCATGTCGGCCAAAGCTTCATCTTCGCGACCCTGGCCCTGGTAGGCGGTTTTCGCAAGAAACGAAACGAACATCAGCTCGGATGACAGGTGGTCATCGGGTTCGTGCTGGAAATTCTCAACCCGCAGGCCCCACTTTGCATAGGCGCGTCTGACGCTGTAGGTCTCCTGCTGAAAGACCATCCTCTCCTTGTTGAAGTATACGGATTCCCATAATGGCGCCGCGACCCGTTGCGCGCCGACGAACAATCGGCTGTAGTCTAGTCGAACGGCTTCGAAGTCTGCATCTCCGAAGGGCTTTCGGCACGATTTCGTCCATGCCTGCAATTCTTCCAAGGCATCATTCGCTTCCTTCGACCGCACGAACGGGGTTTCCGAAAACAGTTCGTCATCCGCGACGGTGGCAAACAGATCCCTGTCGGGCATTCCCATGGTCAGCTTTCCCAGCATGGCGAACAGCGCTTCCGCTTCCTGAAGGCGACCAACGGCTTCTTTCTGAATCATGGCGTTCCTTCGTGCCGATCCGAGAGGGCGGCGAAGCGATAGGAACGCTTCGCCGCCGTGCATCATGGTTTACTGTTCTTCGAGGTGCATGGGACGGCATTGGCCGGAATCGTATACCGCGTCCGCATGGGGGGTGATGACCACGCATGGACCTGTGGTCGCCGAATCGGGCAGGGGGGCGACGTCCTTGAGACCATCGTGCTTTGCCACGAGGTTGTCATACGTGTCATATTCCAAGACTCGTTGGGGGCAGATTTCCACACAGGCGGGAGCCTCCCCGATGTCGATGAGGTTCTTGCACATGTCGCACTTCTTGGCGATGCCCAGAGTCTCTACTACGGCGGGGGCGCCGTAGGGGCAGGCCTTTGCGCATGCGCCGCAGCCGATGCATACATCGGGATCGTTGGAAACGATGCCGGTGTCGGTATCTTTGGCCATGGCTCCGGTAGGGCAGCTTGCCACGCATGCGGGGCTTTCGCAATGCCCGCAGGAGAATGAGATCGAATAAGAGAATACGCCTTTGGGCGTATAGGTGCCTAGTGCGGGGTCGTGATCCCAAGTTCCGCCGGAGACTTGGCGAACTTTGCGGAGCCGAGCGCCTACATCGAGGTTGTTGCGGTCCTTGCACGCCAGTTCGCAAGCCTTGCATCCGGAGCAAACGGCGCTGTTGATATAAAAGCCCATCTGTGCCATGGCTAGTTCTCCTTAAAGACTTCTCGGGGCTCCCACGCGTAGTCCGGGGCGAGGGGTGTGCCGGTCCACTTTTCAACGTTGACGATGCAGCTGTTCCAGGCTTGGTGCCCGCAGCCGACGGCATTGGGCCCGCACAGGACGTTGGTGCAGCCGGCAAGATCGACCCCGGTTTCTTCGTCGATTTCGGCCCATGCGCCTTGGCCGAGCGCAACCACGCCGGGCATCATGATTTCGGTCAGGAGCACAGGGCGCAGAACCTTGCCCCATCGAGAGGTGACGAGGACGGTGTCGTTTGTCTTGAATCCCTTCGCCTCGGCATCGATGGGGTTCATGTACAGCGGATGGTCGATGGCCTCGCGCAGAGTGGGGACGTTGGCGAAAGAGGAATGAGAGTGCCTGGTGATGTGCACGGTCACGAGCTGGAAGGGATAGTCGCCTTTTTCTTTGCCGCCCCAGTCTGCGAAGGTCTCCTCGTAGCCCTCGATGGCGGGCATGTACTTGGGGATGGGCGGAATTTCGCTCCAGCCGCAGGCCTTGACGCGATCCACCGCCTGCTGGCAGTAGATTTCGAGCTTGCCTGAGGTAGTGGTGCCGATGGGGTTGGCTTCGGGATCGTCGCGGAATGCCTTGAGCACCACATGGTCAAGACCGTCGTCCTGCGTGCGCTCGTAGGTGTAGATGCCGTTGCGCTTCAGGTCGAGGATGGGCACGGCTCCTTCTTGGGGCATGCCCTTTACGCCGAGTGTGTCCAGGTCTTCCTGGGTGATGCTGACCAGGTTTTCCAGTTCCGATCCATCCTTCTTGGTGCGGGTGGCTGCGGCGACCCAGTTGAACACCATCTGCTTGTAGTCCAAAGGACGCACTTGCTCGGGATCGACCCCCATGTATTCGGCCAGCTCGGCGGCTATATCAAGGTCGCTCTTTGCCTCGAACAGGGGTTCGCAGACCTGGCTGGTCCATAGCATCTGCTCACGATAGCCTGCGGTGAAGTCTCCGTATCGCTCCCACTGGGTGGTGACGGGCAGCACGATGTCGGCATATTTGCAGGCGGTGGTCATGACGATGTTCTGAGCCACGACGAATTCGACCTTGCGGTAGGCCTCGATGCCCAGCATGGTGCCCGGTGCCTGATTGAGGATGTTCTCATGAGTATCGTAGATCATCTGGACGTTGCAAGGTTTCTTTTCGCCGTTTCCTACGGTGAACTCGCCGTCGAGGATTCCGGTCCAGACCTCGTTGATGTTGATCCGGTAGTTAGGCTCCTCGGGTTGCTTGTACATGCCGTTGGGCACGCCGTACTCGATGGAGGCGCCGCCTATGGGATTCCAGATCATGTCGTATTGGCCGGAGGTTGTCCAGGAGGGCTCGCCAAGGATAGTACCGCCTTGGAGCAGGGTCAGATATCCGCCCTGCAGCCAGGAGTGGCCTGCATCGGAGCCGCAGCAACAGCCGGGCTTTCCAATGCAGCCGGACATAGCGCCCAAGGTCATGATGGCCTGGCACCAGGTCATGCCATTGGTGGTGCGGGAAGGGGCCGGGGACATGATGATGGAGACCTTCTCGGTCTTGGCGATTTCCAAGGCCAATTCCTCGATGGCTTTGGGATTCACGCCGCAGATCTCGGCGGCCCACTCTGGCGTTTTGGGCGTGCCGTCGTAGGCGCCGAGGACATAGTCCTTAAAGTTTTCGCTGGTAGTGGCATCATCGGGCATATGGTCAGCATCGAAGCCTACGGTGCAGCGATTGAGGAAATCCCAGTCGATCAAGGGATTGGAATCCGGATCGTCCTCAGTAAGGAGCACGTAGGCCATGCCCAGCGCCAGGGCGGTGTCGGTTCCGGGCCTGATCCCCACGTATTCCGCAGACAGGGCCTGTGCGGTGGCGTGGCGGAAGATATCGATCACGATGAACTTCGTGTTCGCATTCTTGCACTGCAGATAGTCGTAGGTAGGAAGACCGGTGCGGCTCCATGCGGGATTGGAGCCCCAGAGCACAATCAGATCGGCGTTGCGAAGGTCAATGCGGTCGTTGGTGTCCTCGGCCAGGCCGTAGACTTTTGCCAGGGATCCCCATGCGCCAGAGGAGCAAGCGCCCCAGTGCTCAAGATAGCCGCCGCGCAGTGCGAAGAGGCGGCCGATGTCCCAGTTACCGAATAAGGATGCCACGTAGCCGGGAATGAAAACGGAGTCCAAACCGTAGGTATCTTGAATACGAATGGATTCGTCGGCAATGTAGCGATACGCTTCCTCCCAGCTGATGCGCTCCCATTCATCGCGGCCGCGCAGCTCGCCGTGGAAGTTTTTGCCGCCAGGCTGCCAGTTCTTGCGCTTCATAGGGTACTTGATGCGGTCTGCGCCGAACACCATACCGCGCAAGGCGCGGCCGCGGGCGCAGGATCGTAGCTGTGGACAGTCAGGAGAGTCCGCATGGGTCTTGTCGGTGCCCATTCTGACGGCCTCGCCATCTTTGACCAGAACCTTGTTGAACCCCTTGGATCCGCAGTCAGCCCAGCAGTTGCAGGGAATCCACTTCCCTTGGCTTTCGGGATCGGCGGTGCCTGCTGATCCTCTGTCGAATCCTGAACAGCCTGCTGTTCCCAGCGTGGCTCCGCTTGCGGTCAGCGCGGCGGCCCACTTGACCGCTCCTCGCCTGGATACGCAGCTTGCGTCCAAAGATGTCGACGTAGCATTCTTCGTCATGCCCAATCCCCCCTTTTTCTATTCCTCCATGCCTGGAATCTTCCGAGGATATCTAGATTTCTTCGGAAGACAACGTGAACATTAGATGAATCGGTTCTTGTTTTCCCAGATAAATGCCGTTGTTTCGAAAAAAAGGAAAAATCGAAGCATGAACCGCCCGTCGTAGGGAGGGGGAAGCACATGTGGGAATCTCCGCATCGTAGGATTCTTCTATTTCGAGAAATGCCTTAAACCGAAATATGGAATCAGGGTTTCGGGCAGTCGATTTTGCCGATGGTAAAATGCGGATGCTGAGGGGTTCTATCAAGGGGAAGTGGGACCCGATGCAGTTTTTCTCTAGACAGCAGAGTCATGATCTATTCGCTCGAACCATCGAGAAGATCGCTGCCACTGGCGAGACCGCTTCGTCCAGAAAGCGCGCAAACGTTGCGGGGGCTGCGGCGGTGCCGTTTTCTCCAGGTCCCTTGTGCCAGCAGGAACTGGTTTTAAGCAGCGAGACCTTGGCGGCCGTCTCTCGAGCGGAAATAGCCATAGCGCGGTTCGATACGAGTCTCAATGGATCGTGCCTGCTTGATTCCCTGCGACAGGGTCTCGCCCGTATTGAGGGCGTTTCCACCATCAGGACTATGGGAGTGAAGCCCAGCTATCGGATGTGCTGCATCCTCGAGTTCGCCTCTTGGGAGTGCGGTGGGGTTGCCGCATTCTCCCCGGCCGCGGCTGGCATGGCGAATACCTTGGCGAAATGCCCGCCGGATGTGCTTGAAGCCACCGTTGCGGCCGCCCAGATCAAGGATTGCGTGATTGATATCTTGGATGGATCCTTCGGGGAGGGGCCTGTCTCGGCTTCAGACCTGCTGGATATCAACAGGCGTATCACCCTCGGCACTCCCTGGGAAGCCGAGGCAGGGCTTCGCGCCGTGGATTACCGTACGTTGAAGGAGGTCCGGCAATCGGCCGTTGACCTCGACCTGTATGTCCCTACCCCTCCGAAGAGGCTTCCCCGGCTTCTGAACGACTTGGTGTCCTTTTGCAATAGCGACAGGCATTCTGTCGTCGTCCGATCGGCCTTGGCCCATTTCCAGATGGAGGCGATCAAAGCCTTCGAGGCGGAGTCCGACCAGACCGGCCGGCTTCTTGCCGTCTTGATTTGGCGTAAGCAGGGCCTTGTCCGCAACGTCATGCCTCCCTTTTCCATCACGCCCGCCATGGCGACCAATCGCCACGTCATGAAGCTCGAACCCTACCTTGCCACCAGCACGTTCAGGACCGATAAGGCGATGCTGGCGATGGACGAATGGGTTTTTCACAGCGTCAGGGCCTGCGAGCTTGCGGAGTCCGTATCCAGGTTCTGCTGCGCTGAGCTGACCAGGGTGTACAATAACTGGCTTACGCGTCTTGAAGGAGCAGGAAAGCATGCCACGAAAAATCTGAGGCAGGCCATGCTGGCGCTTCTGGGGATGCCGGTGGTAAGCGTTGGCATGGTGTCATCCGTGACGGGGTGCAGTTTCTCCACGGCTTCGTCGATGGTTGCCGTGCTTGAGCAGGCGGGCATCTTGCGTCGGGTCAAGTCAGGGGAGAGAAACAAGGTATATGAAGCCAAGGATGCCGTAGACCTGTTCACGAAAGTGGAGAGGGCCTTCTTCCCGGCCGTGCCCCTCTCGCGGGACGAAGCGCTGAAACGCTACGTCCAAAATCCTTATGATGGCTTTCCTAAGGCCGAACGACCGAACGGCCTGTGCCTCTGAGGTTGACGTCTATCCGCTCCCCGATGCGTTTTCGCTGCGTTGCGGTCGTCTTGGTGCTACGATGCTCGCTAGATCTCGTCCTTGCGTGCGAATTCGCACGGGAAGGAGGCGGTTGCGCTTCTGTTTCGCCCGTGGCATTCATCCGGTCTTTTCCTTGCGACGACCGGCCTTCATCGAAAGGATTTCACATGCTTCCTTCCCTGCGTCGAAAGAACCAGAAGCTTTCGGATGAGGAGGTGCAGGCCGTCATCGCCCGAAACACGCACGGCGTGCTGGCGCTCGCGGGCGATGATGGGTATCCCTACGCGCTTCCCATCAGCTATGCATACGCGGACGGCGCATTCTATTTCCATAGCGCGCCGGCGGGGCACAAGATCGATGCCATCGCGCGCTGCGGCAAGGCGTCGCTTGCGATCGTCGACGCCGACGAAGTCGACGGACCCGGATACACAACGCACTTCCGCAGCGTGATCGCCTTCGGACGTATCCGCCTGATCACCGATGCGCGCGAGAAGATGGAGACGGCGATGATGCTCGGTGCGCGTTACAATCCCGGCGTCGACCAGGAGAAGGTGCTGACCGAGCAGATGGCGGCGAGCTTCGCGCACATGCATATGATCGCGCTCGACGTCGACGAGATGACCGGCAAGGAATCGAAGCATTTCGCCACGCAGCGCCGCATCGAGAAGAGCGAGGAACGCGCATAGCATCGAGCGTCTCGGCCCATGCCGGCAGGTTCTCGCTCTCGCTGGCCGTGCGGCAGGCCGTTGCGAAGGAGCCTGCAAGCCCGTGCGGCGCCGTCCTTGGACGGCCGGACTGGGCGGCTGCGCTCAGCTGCTGTAATCGGTGTCTAAGGTCAGTTCGATCACGTACTCGGGGAAGGCGGGCCTGGATCTCTTCGCGGATGGCTTCGGCGGCCGATGCGCGATGAGGCTCGTCGAAGGAAATGACGACGTCGAGGCTTATGGTGCGGGCATCATCGTCCAGATAGAATCCGTGCACCTCGAGGATGTGCTCGTGCGTCCAAACGATTTCGTTCACGCGCGAGCGGATAGATGAGACGCGGCTCGTATCGTCGACATTCGTGGAATAGATTCCGACCGCGTCGATAAAGACGTTGCAGGTGCGATAGACGGTCGTGGTGATTTCGCGGGTCAGTGCATCGATGCGACGGGCGGTCATGGTCTCGTCGACCTCGATGTGCACGCTTCCCATCTGGCGGTTCGGACCGTAGTCGTTCAACGTGAGGTCGTAGGCCCCTCGCACGCCCTCCACGCCCTCGACCGTCTTCCTCACGCGATCGGCGAGATCGGAATCCATGCGTTCCCCGAGTATCTTGTCGAGGGCTTCGCGCAGGATATCGATGCCGGCTTTGACGATGACCAGGGAGATGACGACGCCCAAATAGGCCTCGACGGCAATCCCGAACGCGAGGTTCACGCCCGCGGCGACAAGCGTGGTGGCCGAGATGGCGGCGTCCATGGTCGCGTCGGTGCCCGACGCCTTGAGCGAATTGGATTCAAGCGCCCGTCCGCGCGCCGTGGCATAGCGTCCCAGAGCGATCTTCGCAACGACGCCGAGCGCCACGATGACGAGCGCGGTCTTGCCGTATGAAGCGGGCGAGGGGTCGATGATGCGGCTGACGGATTCGGAGAGGGAGGTCACGCCGGCCCAGAGCACGATGGCCGAGATGATGATCGTCGTAAGATATTCGATGCGGCCATGGCCGAAGGGGTGCGCGCGGTCGGGCTCCTTTTCCGACAGGCGCGTCCCGACGATGGTGATGATCGACGAGAGCGCGTCGGAGAGATTGTTCACGGCGTCGAGGACGATCGCGATCGATCCCGTCATGGTGCCGATGGCGGCTTTCATGGCCGAAAGCAGCATGTTCCCGACAACGCCGACGATGGATGCGCGCACGATGAGCGCACCGCGCCTCTGGGCGCCTTCCGTAGCCGAGGCGTTTCCCTGCAGCGTCTGATCGGGTCTAGGCATCTTCCCACTTCCTTTTTCCTGCGGCATTGGAATGCGGCGCGGTTTCCTGCAATGCGGGAATTCCTGTCGAACCGGTGCTCTGCAATGCTGGCATTCTACAACGTCGCTTCTGCCGCGGATGCAGGCGCAGGCGCGATGCCGACGCTTCGCGGCATCAGCGCCGGCATTCCACGGACTTGGCGCCCTGCAATGCCGGTGAGGCGTAGGAATCGGCGGCGGCAGGCAGGTCTACCTCGGGGAGCTGCAGGTAGCGGACCGTGCGGCTGTCGAAGGAATGCACGTGCTGGACATGAGAGGCGCGCACGAGGCGTCCCTGTCGATAGGCGACCAGGCGGCGCTGAGGGATGGGCGTCCAGTCTCCGAGCGTGAGCGGCACGGTGCAGAACATCGCCGCGTCGTCGTTCTGGCTTGCATAGAGCGTGGTGTCGAGCGTGTTCGTGTGAATGAAAAGCGTCTGCCCGTCATCGAGGATGAGATTAAGCTTGTTGCCGTTCGACAGCTGGTCGAAGGCGCTGCCGAGCACTTCGAACTTCTCGTCGAAGGAAAGCTCGTGCCCACGCCGCCGCATGGCTTCGTCGATGACGTCTACGAGGAACATCAGCACGCATTCGCTATCGGTTTCGCCCACTTCCCATGAATCGTATCCTGCGAGCAGCGCGTCGTTGACGATCACGCCGTTATGGATCATCGTCCAGGCGGTTTCCGAGGAATCGGTCTGGACGAACGGATGGCAGTTGTCGTAGGCGCAGGTGCCGTGCGTGGCCTTTCGGATATGGGCGAGAATATGGGTGGATTCGATCGCCTCATCGAGGGTATGCCGCACGAGGGTCGAACGGTAGGCGGGTATGGGTTCTTTCACCATGCGGACCTCGTCGCCTTCGTGCCAGGCGACGCCCCAGCCGTGCGGGTTGTCCACGCTGTTGCCGAAGAATTCGGCGAGCGCGGCGGTCGCGGTCGTGGGATGAAGCGAGCTATAGGCGAAGAGCTGGCACATATCGGGATCCTTCAAGCGGTTTCGCCGGGTCGCGAAGGGTGCGGCGCAGCGCGTTATGCGGGGATATGGTAGGCGAGTGCGCGCGCGATCGTCCTGCATTCAGGAAATCTGCGTCGAAAACGCAGGTTGGAGGATTCGATATTCGAATAGGGAAGGGGTTCGGCGCCGATGGCGGATCGAAGGTCGGCATCAAGAGGCCTGAGGGCGCGCCTCGTTGCCGAGCCCTATCCGTTGTCGATCCCTCGTTCGGCCTTCTCCATGCCGCGGCGTCGCACGTTGGCGAAGATGGAGCCGGCGATATTGTGCCAGATGCTGAAGATGGCGCCCGGCAGCGTGGCGAGGGGATTGGCTGCGAAGTTGGCGGCGGCGAGGCTCACGGCCAGGCCGCTGTTCTGCATACCGACTTCGACGGCGAGCGCGGTGGTCTTGTCGTAGTCGAGTTTGAACAGGCGCGATATGCCGTAGCCTGCAGCCAGCCCGATGCCGTTGTGCAGCGCGACGACGGCCAGCACGAGCGCGCCGCTCTCGACGATCTTCGATCCGTTGTTGGCGGTGATGCCGGCCACGATAAGCGCGATGGCCAGCACGGATACGAGCGGCATGATGCCGCCGGCGCGCTCGATCGCCTCTCCGCCGACGGTCGAGACGAGGACGCCTGCGATCACAGGGAGAAGCACTACCTGCACGACCGATGCGAACATGGCCCAGAACGACACGTCGACCCACGCGCCGCCCAGGCAGAAGACGAGCGCCGGCGTGACGATCGGTGCGAGCAGGGTGGATGCGATCGTCATGCCGACCGACAGCGGCACGTTGCCGCGCGCGATGTAGGTGATGACGTTCGACGCCGTGCCGCCCGGGCAGCATCCGACGAGGATGACGCCGATCGCGATATCGGCCGGAAGGTCGAGCGCCCACGCCAGAAGCCATGCGGCAAGCGGCATGATCGTGTACTGCGCTATGACGCCGAGCACGATTTCCTTCGGATGCGTGAAGACGACCTTGAAATCCTGGGCCTTGATGGTCAGCCCCATGCCGAACATGATCACGCCCAGAAAGACGGTCGTGTACGATGTCGCCCATGAGAAGAGCGAGGGCATGAAGAATGCCCAGACCGAAAGCGCCACGATGATGACGGCGACGTAACGGGAGAGCGCGGTTCCGATGGCGTTGAGCGTTTTCACGAGAAATCCTGCAGGTCGAAGTTGAAGTTGTCGATCAGGCGGGTGCGGCCGATGCGCACGGCCATGGCTACGAGCGCGTCGCGGTCGAGCGCCTCGATCGGCTGCATCGTGAGCGCATCGACGACGGTCACGTATTCGACGTCGGCGAGCGGCTCTTCGGCAAGCACCGCCTTCATCGCGCCTTCGAGCTCGGCGGCCGCCATGCCGGCGTGCGCGATGCGCTGTCCCTCGAAGACCGAGCGCGAAAGCACCGTGGCAGCTGCGCGCTCCTTGGGCGAGAGGTAGACGTTGCGCGAGGATTTCGCCAGGCCGTCGGCCTCGCGGACGATCGGGCAGCCGACGACTTCGACGTCGAAGTCCAGGTCGGCCGCCATCTTCTTCACGATGGCGAGCTGCTGGGCGTCCTTCTGCCCGAAGTAGGCGCGGTCGGGCAGGAAGATGTTGAAGAGCTTGGAAACGACGGTGCACACGCCGCGGAAATGGATCGGGCGTGCGGCCCCGTCCATGGTTTCGGACAGCAGATCGATGCTCACGAACGCGTGCGGGTCATGGTACATGGCCTCGGGTTCGGGATGGAATACGAGGTCGGCGCCGATGGTTTCGCAGAGCGCGACGTCTCGGTCGAAATCGCGGGGATAGGAGGCCAGATCCTCGTTCGGGGCGAATTGCGTCGGATTCAGGAACACCGACACGGCCACGCGGTCGTTTTCTCGGTGCGCGCGTTCGATCAGGCTTGCGTGTCCTTCGTGCAGGTATCCCATCGTGGGAACGAGGCCGACCGTCTTGCCCGCGCGCCTCCACGCTCGGGCGATCGCCTTGGCGTCTTCGACGGTACGTGCGATCTGCATGACGAATCCTTCTTTCGATTGCGCGGACGAAAGGCCTCGCGCGTCGTCTCGGGCGTATCGCACGATGATACCGTGCCTTGCGCCGTTTCGCCACGACGCCTTCATGCGCCGTGGCCAACGTGCGAATATTCCTGACCGGCGTTTACGTCTATGCGATTCGCCTTCTTCTCGTGGATAGGTTTCCGCATGACGGCTTCGTGACGTTTCGTCGGCAAGGTGTGGGGATTGTCTGCGCGCGTCGCCGAGAGGAGTACATTCGTATTCCAAGCCTTTTGGCTTTCAAACTATTCGCCGCAACGGACAGGAAGGCCTGTTTCGCAATGCGGCACCGATCGGGGGCGCGCCCGCGCATGAGGCTTTCCATGCGTCAGCCATGAGGGAATGCGCCTATGTGGGGATGGAATTTGAGCGCTGCGGGGAATCGCCTTCATCTAGGCATCGATATCGGCTCCACGACGACCAAGTACGCGGT
>NZ_GG700631.1:48257-292494 GCF_000162875.1 Slackia exigua ATCC 700122 | reverse complement strand
CGCAGAGCGCGACGTCTCGGTCGAAATCGCGGGGATAGGAGGCCAGATCCTCGTTCGGGCGAATTGCGTCGGATTCAGAACACCGACACGGCCACGCGGTCGTTTTCTCGGTGCGCGCGTTCGATCAGGCTTGCGTGTCCTTCGTGCAGGTATCCCATCGTGGGAACGAGGCCGACCGTCTTGCCCGCGCGCCTCCACGCTCGGGCGATCGCCTTGGCGTCTTCGACGGTACGTGCGATCTGCATGACGAATCCTTCTTTCGATTGCGCGGACGAAAGGCCTCGCGCGTCGTCTCGGGCGTATCGCACGATCGATACCGTGCCTTGCGCCGTTTCGCCACGACGCCTTCATGCGCCGTGGCCAACGTGCGAATATTCCTGACCGGCGTTTACGTCTATGCGATTCGCCTTCTTCTCGTGGATAGGTTTCCGCATGACGGCTTCGTGACGTTTCGTCGGCAAGGTGTGGGGATTGTCTGCGCGCGTCGCCGAGAGGAGTACATTCGTATTCCAAGCCTTTTGGCTTTCAAACTATTCGCCGCAACGGACAGGAAGGCCTGTTTCGCAATGCGGCACCGATCGGGGGCGCGCCCGCGCATGAGGCTTTCCATGCGTCAGCCATGAGGGAATGCGCCTATGTGGGGATGGAATTTGAGCGCTGCGGGGAATCGCCTTCATCTAGGCATCGATATCGGCTCCACGACGACCAAGTACGCGGTCCTGGATGCCTCCACGCACGACGTGATGCATCTCGAATACCGTCGTCATGGCGCCCATCAGGCGGCATCGGTCGTGCGTGCGCTTGAAGAGGTCGAAGGGCTCTATCCGGGCTCGTCGGTCGAGGTCGCCGTCTGCGGTTCGGGCGGCGCGGCGGTGGCGGCCGCGCTCGACGTGCCCTTCGTGCAGGAGGTCGTGGCGAACGCGATCGCGATCAGGGACATGCATCCTCAGGTCAGGTGCGCCATCGAGCTCGGCGGCCAAGACGCCAAGATGATCTTCTTCCATAAGGACGAGGCGACCGGCGCGTTCGATGTGTCGGACATGCGCATGAACGGCAGCTGCGCCGGCGGCACCGGGGCTTTCGTCGATGAGATCGCCGCAGTGCTCGAGGTTCCGGTCGAAGGCTTCGACGCGCTGGCCCGCGAGGGCGCCACGGTCTACGATATCTCCGGGCGTTGCGGCGTGTACGCGAAGACCGACATCCAGCCGCTGCTCAATCAGGGCGTTCCGCGTGCGGACCTGGCGCTGTCCTCGATGCATGCCATCGCGAAGCAGACGATCGGCGACCTCGCGCAGGGTCTCGACATCACGGCTCCGGTCATCTTCGAGGGCGGTCCGCTCACGTTCAATCCGACGCTCGTGCGCGTGTTCGCCGAACGCCTGGGCCTTGAGGGCGACGATGTCGTCGTGCCCGAGCGACCCGAGATGATGGTGGCCATCGGGGCGGCCCTCTCATGCTCGGGGCTTTTCGCCGACGCGTCCGAGCCGCTTGACATCGATCGGGCCAAAGACGTGCTGACGCGCATGGGGCGCGGCGCGTCGTCGGCGTCGGGCCCGAAGTTCTTCGAGACGCTCGAGGAGCGCGACGCCTTCGACGCGCGGCATCGCCTTCCCGAAATCGTGCGTGCAAGCGACGTGCCGGAAAACGTCGGGCGCACGGTGCGCGCCTATCTGGGCATCGATTCGGGATCCACCACCACGAAATTCGCGCTCATCGATGAGCGCGAGCGCTTGATCGATGAATTCTATGCGTCCAATCAGGGCGAGCCGCTCGGCGTTTGCACCGATGCGCTCATGGCGCTGCGCGACCGGTATGCCAAGGCGGGCGTCGGGCTCGATATCATCGCCTGCGGCACGACGGGGTATGGCGAGGCGCTGTTCCAGCATGCCTACCATGCCGACTGCCACGCGGTCGAAACCGTCGCGCACGCTACCGCGGTCTGCGCCATCGAACCTGATGCGAGCTTCATCTTGGACATCGGCGGGCAGGACATGAAGGCCATCTGGCTCGACCGCGGCATCGTGTCCAACATCACGGTCAACGAGGCTTGCTCGTCGGGATGCGGATCGTTCCTCGAGAACTTCGCGTCGTCTCTGCGCATAGACGCGCCCGATATCGCCGCCGCCGCGTTCCGCGCCGATTTCCCCGCCCAGCTCGGCAGCCGCTGCACGGTGTTCATGAACTCGAGCATCGTGAGCGAGCAGAAATCGGGCCACGGCCCCGACGACATCATGGCGGGCCTGTGCCGTTCCATCATCGAGAACGTGTTCACCAAGGTCATCCGTGTGTCCAACCTCTCAAGCCTGGGAAACCGCATCGTCGTGCAGGGCGGCACCTTCAGAAACGACGCGGTGCTGCGGGCGCTCGAGCAGTATCTGGGCCTCGAGGTCACGCGCGCTCCGTATCCCGGCCTTATGGGCGCCATCGGCGTTGCGCTCCTGACCAAGCGCAAGGCTGAAGCCGCGCGCGCCGCCGGTTCGTTCGAGAGCTCCTTCATAGGCCTGGAAGCGCTTCCCGGTTTTTCATGGACCGAAGAGACAGGGCTTTCCTGTCCGTTCTGCGCGAACCATTGCAGCCGTACGCGCGTCACGTTCTCGGACGGATCGACGTTCATGACGGGCAACCGCTGCGAGCGCGGCGAGGTCGTCGGCGATCCGAAGGATGCCGGGGTGCGTGCGCAGGTGGCGGCCATCCGTGCCAAGACGGCGACGGTGCCGAACCTCTTCGAGGTGCGCAAGGACCTGCTGTTCAAGGATTACGATGCAGGGAAGGCGCCTGAGCGCGGCGTCGTGATCGGCCTGCCGCGCGTGCTGGGCTTCTGGGATCGCATGCCCTTCTGGCGCACGCTTCTGCGGGCGCTCGGCTTCACGGTGAAGATGTCGCGCCTCTCGACGCGCGCGATGTACGAGGAAGGGCTTCCGGCCGTCGCGTCCGATACCGTGTGTTTCCCCGCGAAGCTCGTGCACGGGCATATCCGCGATCTTGAACGCCAGGGCGTCGATCGCATCTTCTTCCCGATCGTGACCACGGTTCCGACGGAGAACACCGAGGAGACGAGCGAATCCATGTGCGCGGTGGTCAAGGGGTATCCGATGGTCATCGCCAATTCGGACGACCCGACGCGTCGGTCGGGCATTCCCTTCGACGATCCGCTGTTCCACTGGTATAGCCTTGCCGATCGTGACCGCCAGCTCACACGCTACTTCGCCGATGTCTTCGGCATCGGTGCGGACGAGGTCGCGCGCGCGATCGGCCGAGCCGACGCGGCCCAGGCGAGCTTCCGCGCCGAGCTGCTCGGGCGCGGGGCGGAGGTCATCGATGCCGCGGAAGCGGCGGGCACGTATGCGGTCGTGCTGGCGTCGCGTCCCTATCACAACGACGACCTGGTGAACCACGGCATCCCCGAGATGTTCTGCGAGATGGGCATTCCCGTGCTCACGCCCGATGCGGTGCCCGGCGCGGCCGAGGTCGACCTGTCGCGCAGCCGCTTGGACGTGGTCAACAACTTCCATGCGCGCATGCTTTCGACGGCGATTCTGGCCGCGGAAAGCGACAGCCTTGAATACGTGCAGGTCGTGAGCTTCGGCTGCGGGCATGACGCATATCTGTCGGACGAGATCGTGCGCCTGATGGACGAGGTGGGAGAAAAGACGCCGCTCATCGTCAAAGTGGATGAATCCGATAACCGGGGACCTCTGCGCATCCGCATCCGCTCGTTCGTCGACACGATAGGGATCACGCGCGAGATGGGGCGGACGCGGCGCGTGCGCAGCCTATCCGATCCGTACCCGGTGAAGTTCACCGAAGCCGATGCGCGGGAGAAGGTCGTTCTCGTGCCGAACACCTCGCATGCGTTCAGCCGCCTGATGGCATCGGTGTTCACGAAGCAGGGCGTGCGCGCGGTGCCGCTGCCGCTCGGACGCGAGCGTGCGATCGCGCTGGGCAAGCGTTACGTGCACAACGATATCTGCTTTCCGGCCCAGATCACGATCGGGGAGACGCTGGCCGCGCTCGAGAGCGGGGACTACGACGGGTGCGATGTTGCCGTGGCGACGGGCAAGTACATCGGCGACTGCCGCCTGACGCATTACGCGGCGTTGCTGCGCCGGGCGCTCGACGATGCCGGCTACGAGAACGTGCCCATCATCACGAACGACGACGTGGATTATCACGACATGCATCCCGGCTTCAGGATGAATCTGGCAAGCGCCATCCGCATCGCGATGGGTCTGCCGATGATCGATGCGCTTGAAGAGATGCTGCGCAAGATCCGTCCGTACGAGCTTGAAGCGGGGTCTGCCGATGCGGCGTTCGACCGGGCGATCGATGTGCTCATGGATGGCATCGAGACTCATGGCGTGCGCGGCGCGGCACGCGGGTTCGCCCGCGCGGTCGATATCATGGATGCCGTGGCCTACGATCGCAGCAATCCTCGTCCGACGGTGCTTATCGTGGGCGAATACCTGCTCAACTTCCATCCGGGCGCGAACCACGAGGTCGAACGCTATCTGGAAGCAAACGGGCTCGAGGTGGTCGAGGCGCGGATGACCGACGTCATCCGCAAGACCTACTTCTACAAGCATGCCCAGGTGCGCGAATACCGGGTGGACAAGCCGCTCGGCGAGAAGACCTGGTATGCGGTGGCGGACGACCTGTTCAACGTCGCACATGCGCTGACCGACCGCATCGCGGCGAAAAGCCCGCTCTACGAGCCGGCCACGCGCATGCAGGATCTGGTCAAGGCAAGCGACCCGATCATCCACCATACCTTCGACGCGGGCGAAGGCGTGCTCATACCCGGCGAAATCCTGCATCATGCCTCGCGCGGGTGCCGCAACTTCGTCATACTGCAGCCTTTCGGATGCCTGCCCAACCATATCGTCGGGCGCGGCATCGCGAAACGCCTGAAGGAGATGTATCCGGACGTGCAGATCCTGCCGCTCGACTACGATCCCGATGTGAGTTTCGCGAACGTGGAGAACCGCCTTCAGATGCTCATCATGAACGCCCGCGGGCGTGCAGAGTAGGAGGCCCCGTCCTCTTCGGTGCCTGATCGGGCGCATGAATGTTCGCGGGCGCTTGGGGTAGGAAAGGCGCCTCCCGTCGCGCGGGCGAATGCCCAGTTGAATGCCCGCGGGCGCGCGGGGTAGGACTATCCAGGGCGGAACGAAGCATAGGCGTTGCGAGCGCCCTTTGCCGCGAGGGGCGGGTCGAGAGGCAGGATGAGCCGCCTGTGAACGGCGCAGGGAAAGAATCGGCTGCGGCACCCATTGCCGCGAGGGGTAGGATGGATTCTACGGTCTGGCTACTCGACATATAGCGAGCGCCCGCGGACGCGAGGGGAGGGGTAGGACTATCCGGAACGGATCGAGGCGTAAGGATGAATCGGGCTCCGGTCGGCTTGTTGCGCGATGGTGTATATGTTCTTTTCCCCTCTAGTGTCAAAAATACGGAGCTTAGTGGAGTTTTGTAAGTCAAATCAAGAAGGTCCCTCGGCCAACGTTTCAATATATAGTGCATGCATAAGGCCTATGTGGCATATAAGGGAACGCTAGAAGCGTAGATCCGTGCGAGAGCAATAGCGTACGATGTAAGTTCCCCACTAAGCTCTGATATTCTGGCAGTTGAGCCTGAAACACCCGCGTTTTTTCGCAAAGCTCCGATTTTTCGGCAGGTTGAGCTCATCCGAACGTTCCGGCCTGATAGGGAGAGGCCTGATAGGAAGTTGCCTGATATCGAGCCGCCGTTTGGAATCGATCGGGAGCAGGGCCTGCACGCCTTCCCGAAAAGGCGACTCGACGGTAGGATACGCGATACTGCATCGTTCCGTGCTGGCTCCTTGCATGAGGGACCCCTCTTCGACGAGGCGACGGGAGGATGGGTTTTGCCGCGGTCGGTTCCTTGCATGCTCAAATCCTCTTCTCGCTGCGATCGCACCTGGAATGACCCTCCATTCCAGGTGCGACGTTAGGGATGCTGCGCGACAAAAGCGGGTCCGCTGGGAAGGCATCTGCAGTTTCGCCACATTGGGTCCGCCGGGAAGGCATCTGCAGTTTCGCCAGATCGGCGTCCGCCGGAAGGATCTCTACAGTTTCGCCAGATCGCGTCCGAGCAGGTAGGAGAGCGTGCCGCATACGGCGCCAAGATTCTGGCCGGGCATGACGAAATTGTAACTGTTCGCATAGAAGTCACCGGTCATGATGCCGGTGTTGTACAGGCCTTCGATCGGCATGTCGTCTTCATCGCAGACCTGCATGTTCTCATTCGTGCGCAGGCCGCCGCAGACCGTGAGGAACGTGGCACCAACGGTCTTGGTAGCGTAGAACGGCGGGGTGGAAATCGGATAAAGGATATCCGGATTCACGTGGAACTCCTCGTCGAGTCCTTGCTCCGCGAACGCGTTGTAGCGCTCGATCGAGGCCAGCGCTTCCTTCTGATCGATGCCTTCCATCTGGGCGACGAGCTCTTCAAGCGTGTCGGCCTTGTAATAGACGGCACCGGTGCCGATGCTCGAAGACCCGTTTTCGACGGCTTCGTCCCATGAGGCGATCATTTCCTCGGGAGTCTTCGGCATGATGCCGTTCTCGTGATCGAGGCAGACGCCGAAGACGTCCCATTCGTCCTGCGTATAGGCATAGGCCTTGTCCCAGGCGGCGAACGCGGTCTTCTGGGGAAGCTGCAGAAGCGACATCGCCCCGTACGCGAAGTTCGTGCATTCGTTCTGATAGCGTTTGCCGTGGATGTCCAGATTGATGCCCCAGAAATTGGAAATCACCCCATGCGCGGGACCTGAGGCGCCGCCGTTGATCATGGCTGCGACCGGATAGGTCTTCTGCCACGCCGCACCGATCCATAACCCCATCTTCTGCCCGTCGCCCGGCATGAGCCCCGAATAGGAGAGCTCGGCGTCGTAGTTGACGTCTCCCGCAAGCGACTCCTTGAAGTGCTTCCAGGCCCAGGGGCTGTATTTGGCCATCATGTCGGGGTTCTTGGAAAAGTCGCCCGTGGCGAGCACGACGGCTTTGTTCGCTACGTACTTCACGTACTTCCCGTCGGCGTTCTTGGCGACGACTGCGGAGACGCGTCCTTTGTTGCCATCTTCTCGAATGAGATACTGCGCCACCGTGTTGTAATGGATCTCCTTGCCGAAGTCGTCGGTCAGGATATCGGCATAGGCCTGCGCTTCGAGCGGGGCGCCGAACAGGGCGCCGAACGGCTGCTCGTCGTTGTAGAAGTTATGCGATGCGGGCGGGATGGTGATGGTGCCGTCCGGGTCGGTGTAGCCAGGCTCCAGGCAGCATTTGAGACCCCTTTTCTCCATGTGGTCGATCGTCCAGTCGATGGATTCGGCGGAGTTGTTGATCCAACGCTCCCATTTCTTCTTGTCCATGAAGTAGGTCCCCGCCGTCTGCTCCGCCTTGACGATTTCGCGCGCGATCTCGGGGGAGTAGTCGATACCCTTCTCCTTTTGGTATTTCGATCCGATGGCGTGATTCGATCCGCCGCGTGAGATGGGCTTGGAGCTTGCGGAGAATACGAGGACGTCGGCACCCGTTTCTGCGGCGGAGACGGCTGTGCACAGGCCTGCCATACCGGCTCCTACGACGATGATGTCATGGGTGTAGGTCTCGGCGATCTCGCTTTCGTCGACAGGCTCGGGCGGAATTTCGAAGCTCCAGGTTGCGTGTTCGTACGAGTCGGCCGTCAGATACGAGGTCGCATCGGCACCCGTATCGGCGTGTCCCATGTCGGAGTCTGCGGCGTCGGTCTTGGCGCACCCTGAGAGCGCGGCTCCCGTGGCCGCGATCGCTCCCGTCGCGATCGCGCCTTTAAGGAAGTTTCGACGGTTCATGGTCATGCTCATGGTTCCCTCCTCGTTCGACATGCGTCGAATAGTCATCCCCCTCCCCGGGGCTTGCGCCCAGTATGAGTCCGCATGGCCGCGCTCGCCTTCGCCCGCAGTCGGTGTTTTTTCGTTCCGTCTATCGCATACAGTAGGTGAAATGATCTATAAACCGCAGGTGAGAACACTTTTGCCCGCCTGATATCCCTGTGATACGATCGCTCGTACCTAAGGGAGGGATAGGCATGGCGAATTCGAATCGTTCGAGGCTTCTTCTGGTCGGTTTCGGCTTCGCGGCGTTTCTCGCCATGAATTCGTTTTCACTCTGGGGGTTCTCGACGCTGCCTCAGCGCGCTTTCGGCGCAGGCGCGGCAAGCCTCTGGTGCTCATCGATGATGATGGGCAACGTGGCATCGTTCTTCATGTACGCGCTTGCGGCGGCCTTGGTCCCGAAGGCGTTCGATAGAAGGCCGTTTCCCGAGGCTGCAGGATTATTGTTCGCAGGAATCGTGCTGCTCTTGGGCTTCTATCTTACCGATGCCGAGGCGATGCTCTTCGCCTCTGGAATCCTGTATGGCATCGGTACGACCTGCTGCTTCATATGTTGGGAATACGTGTTTGCCTTGAGCGTGGCGGAAGAAGCACGCAAACAGATAATCCTGGGATCGGTGCTTGCCGCGGCACCTTTTCTCGTCTATGTGCTCATCGATCGACAGGCCGTGCTTCTCGTCATGCTTCTGCTCGCGATGCTCTGCCTTGCGTCGCTCTTCGCTTGCCTGCGTCTTCCGGATACATCTGGAGCGGGACACGAGACAGGCATCGGATCGCGGTCGGTTGTGATGAAAGATACCCTGGTTGATCTGGCGCCGTCGCTTTTCTGCCTCGCCATGATCGGTCTTGCGTCCACCATGCTCGAATCGGGCATGGTCGTCGAGACGCCGTCGTTCATCGGAAGAGGTTTTATCGTATACGGTGCGAACATCGCGAGTGCCGTCGTCCTTGCGGCGGCATGGGGAGCGCTGCATCGTTCCACGAGCATCACCAAGGCGTTCATGGTTTTCTACCCTCTGCTCATCACCGCATTGCTGTTCTTTCCGTTTTTGCAGGGCGACCAGCGTATGGCCGTTGTGTTCATGGGGACGTTCGGCTTCACGCTGTTTTCCGTCGTCATGATGATGTCATGCATCGACTGCGCGAAGCGGACGGGACTTTCCCTCGCGGTGGCCTACCCGCTGTCTGCCGGCGTCTTGTACGCCTTTCATCATTTGGGTTCCGATATCGCGGGGCTTATGGCCGGAAGTTCCATCCCTCGGGAAAGTCAAGCGATCACGGCGGCATTCCTTCTGCTCTACGGCTGCTCGCTCGCGGTCTTCCTCATCAACGGGCGAAGCGGGGCTAAGAGACAGGCTAGTGTCGTCGTGCCAGGTTCTGACATCGTGAGCGCGCGCTGCCGTCTTATCGCCGAGGAGAACGGGTTTTCCGAGCGTCAGTCCGAGGTGTTCGACCTGCTTGCTCACGGCCACGACATACCGTCTATCGCGCGAAGGCTTTATATTTCGGAAAATACGGTCAGGACGCACGCGAAGAAAATCTACGCATCGCTCGAGGTTCACTCGAAGCAGGACATCATCGATTTGGTGAATCCGACGCGTCCCGTTGCATAAGGAGCCGCCGTTTGGAATCGATCAGGAGCGGGGCTTGCACGCCTTCCCGAAAAGGCGAGTCGGCGGTAGGATACGCGATACTGCATCATATGCGCCGAAACTCGAGGAGCCCCCTCTTCCATGAAGACCGCCTTTAGGATACTCGCGCGCGACCTGGGGCGTCTTGCGCGCAATCCGGTCGCGCTCATCGTCATAGCAGGACTTATCGTTCTCCCTGCGCTCTATGCGTGGTACTGCGTCTGGGCGAATTGGGATCCGTACGGGAACACCGGGAACATCCGGGTGGCGGTGGCGAATGCCGATGTCGGCGCCGATACCGAGGCGCTCGGGCATATCGACGTCGGATCCCAGGTGGAAGCGAACCTGCAAGACGATGATCAGCTGGGTTGGGAGTTCGTGTCCGAAGACGAGGCCGTACAAGGCGTCGAGTCGGGCACGTACTATGCCGCCTACGTCATCCCTGCTGATTTCAGCGCCGATTTCGCAAGCGTGCTCACCGGCAAGCCCGAGCATCCTACGATCACGTATTACGCGAACGAGAAGCACAGCGCCGTCGCCACGAAGGTGACCGATTCGGGCGCGACGGCGCTTGAGCGCAAGGTCAACGAGCAGTTCGCATCCGCAGCGAGCGAGGCGGCCTCGTCTGCCGCGCGCGATGCCGCAAAGTCTGTGAAGGGCGAGGTCGAGGGTGCGAACGCAGGCGTTGCGGCCGGGGTCGCCGGCGCAAGCGACGACTTGTCGTCGGTGCGGGAGGCCCTGGCATCCGCTTCGGAAGGCATCGACGGCTGGAAGGGTTCGGTTTCGTCGGCGCGCACGACGCTCGGCGATGCGAAGTCCCTCGCTTCGTCGATCTCCTCGTCCCTCGATACGGCGGGGGCGCTCATGACGTCCGCCCAAGCCGACGCCGGATCGTTTTCGGCATCGGCATCCGGTGCGCTCACGAAGGGGAGCGTGGCCCTCGGCGGAGCTTCGAGCCAGGCATCGATCGCGGTCGGCAAGTTGGCGGCGAAGACGACCGAGGCGAAAGGCGACGTGGATGCCGCGATCGCATCGCTCAACAAGGCGATCGACCGCAACGACGAAGCCATTGCGGCGCTGAAGGCGCTCGCATCCGCCGATCCGAACGTTTCGAAAGCGATCGACGATCTTCAGGCGCGCAACGATCGCTATCGGGCCGCCGTCGGCACGCTCAAGGAGACGAGCGATGCCCTGGATGCCGCCGTGAGCGCGGCGAACGGGCACGTGCAGGCGATGGGAGGCATCGTGTCGAACGGGCTTGCCGGCATCTCCTCGTCGGCGCAGTCCGTGAATACGACCATAACGCCCCAGGTGACATCGGGTCTCGGCTCCCTGTCGACATCTCTCGGACTGCTATCCGGCGTGTCGTCTGCGCTCGGGCCGCAGGCCGATCAGGCCCTTGCGCTCCTGGATCAGCTCGATGGAACGCTCGGCGAAAGCGCCTCTGCCCTCGATGCGACGGCATCCACCCTCGCGACCACCCAGGCCGACCTGTCCTCGACGGCATCCGACCTGGCTGCTCTGTCCGATTCGCTCGAAATCGACGAGCTTTCCCAGATTCTCGGCATCGATCCGGCCGACGTGGGCGATTTCATGGCCTCGCCCGTGACGCTTACGACCAAGGTCGTCTATCCGGTGGAGAACTACGGGTCGTCGGTGGCCCCCTTCTACACCAACCTCGCCCTCTGGGTGGGCGGCTTCGTGCTCATGGCGCTCATCAAGCTCGAGGTCGATCGCGAAGGCATCGAAGGTCTCACCGCCACGAGGGCGTATCTCGGCCGCTGGCTTCTTTTCATGGTGCTTTCCATCCTGCAGGCGCTCGTGATCTGCACGGGCGATCTGGTCATCGGCGTGCAATGCGAAAACCCCGTCGCCTTCCTCGCCGCCGGCGTGCTGACGTCGCTCGCCTACATGAACATCATCTTCATGCTCGGCATCACGCTTCGGCATATCGGCAAGGCTGCGGCGGTCATCCTGCTCATCATGCAGATTCCCGGGTCGTCGGGCATGTATCCGATCGAGATGATGCCGGGGTTCTTCCGCATGGTGCATCCGCTTCTCCCGTTCACCTACGGCATCGACGCGATGCGCCAGGCCATGGCCGGCATATACGGCCACGACCTCGCCTTCGACGCGGCCATCCTCCTGTCCATCGTGCTCGTCTCGCTTTTCATCGGCCTGGTCGTGCGTCCCTACGTGCTCAACCTCAATGTGCTCTTCGATGCCAAGCTGCACGAGACGGGCTTTCTCGTAAGCGAGGAGCAGGGCATGCGCCAATCGCGCTACCGTGCCCGCAATGTCATCCGGGCCCTGCTGGATACCGATACGTACCGTGCGATGCTGCTCGATCGCGCAGAGCGGTTCAACCGCAGCTACGACGGCATCGTGCGCGTCGGGTCGTATGTCGTCGCCGCGCTGCCGCTCGTGCTCATGGCGCTGGTCTCGTTCGTCAATGTGGACGTGGACGACAAGCTCATGCTGCTTGCCGGCATGATCGCCCTCGTCATTCTCGTCGACGTGTTCCTCATCGTCGTCGAATTCCTGCATGAAAGCCTCGGCTTCCAACTGCGCATGGCCGGCCTCGGCGGGGATGCGCTCATCGATGACGCGCGCGACCACCTGCCTCTCCGCCACCATGATTTCTCGCCCGATCATCATGCGCGCGTCGTCGAGGCCCGGACCGCCTCGACGAAGCCGGGCGCGCACGAGCGGGCAGGCGTCGAATCGGAGTGGATAGCGCTGCAAGAAGACCTGTTCAGGGGAGATGACCCTCTTGCATTCCACGATGGCGCAGATGCGGGCGGCCGCTCCCGAATCGATGGCGAATACGGCGTCGTCCCCTTCGCATCCGGCGATAAGGCCGACGTCGATTCTCTCGGGCATGGCGGCTCCTTGGATTCTGGGAGCGCGCCCGGCATCGATCCCTTCGGGTCCGACGACGCGCCCGGTCCTTCCGATGAGAAGGGAGGCGCGCGATGAAGCCTCCTCGGCTTGAGAGCCCGGCCAAGGTCGTAGGCGACGTCCTGCGGATATTCGCCGGCGACGTGCGTTACGGCGTGAAGAACGTCATCGGCATCATCGTCCTCATGGGCCTGGTGCTCGTGCCTCCGATGTATGCATGGTTCAATATCGCTGGCAGCTGGGATCCATACGGGCATACCGAGGGGCTCAAGGTCGCGGTTGCGAACGAGGACGCGGGCTACGAAAGCGACCTGACGCCCGTGGACATCAACATGGGCGACGCCGTCGTGTCGTCGCTGCGCGCCGACGACAGCTTCGACTGGGTCTTCGTCAGCGAGGACGAAGCGGTCGAGGGCATCCGGTCGGGCAGATACTATGCGGCCATCGTCATCCCCGAGGGTTTCAGCGCCGACATGATGACGTTGTTTTCGCCCGACGTCACGCATTCGGAGATCACCTATTACACCAACGAGAAGGAAAACCCCATCGCACCGCGCATCACGGAGAAAGGCGCTGCTTCGGTGCAGGACTCCGTGCGCGTGAAGTTCACCGAGACGGTGGACAAGGCGGCTCTGTCCCTTGCGAGCGACCTCGTGTCCTATCTCGACGGCGATCAGGTCTCCACCTATGCGGCGCGCATGGACGGGCATATGGCCGATGCGGCCCGCGACATGCGTTCGGCCGAGGGCGACATGCGCGCGTTCTCGTCCCTCATGACGGCGGCATCCGGCCTGTCCGATGCATCGGCCTCGATGCTTTCATCGTCGAAGGACGCCTCGTCGGGCGCCGTTTCCTCCATCACGGATGCGGCATCCGGCTTGTCCGATGCGTCGGATTCGTTCGACGCGGCGACCGGAGCGGTGCAGGGCGCCCTGGCGCAGAGCCTCGCGGGCTTCGACGGCTTGGACGCCGAGGTGACTTCCGCGCTCGACGACGCCCAGGGCCGATCAAGCGATGCTTCGGCGATTCTGCGTTCCGCCGCGCAGGAGGCGGAGGATTCTCGCGTCGCTTATGAATCGGTGCGCGATGCCGTGGCGGCCGCCGATACGAGCGGGGAGGCCACGGCCGCGATCGACCGCGTCATCGCCGAGCTTGCAGCGCTGCAGCAGAACCTCGGCGACGCGGCGGACGCTCTCGACGCAGGTACGTCAGATGCATCAGCGCAGATAGATACCGTACGGTCATCTATCGCCGATGCGAAGGCGAGCATTTCGGATGTGTCGGGGTCGGACGATCTCAGGAAATCCCTGGACGCGCTGACCGCATCGCTCGGGGATATCTCGACGAAGTCCTCGACGGTGGCGTCCGATCTGGCGGATGTCGCGGGAAGCCTTTCCCGCAATGCCGGATCGCTTTCCTCCCGCTTGTCCGATGCGGCCTCGTCGCTCGACGACGCGGCGGACAAGCTTGACGATACCGCTTCCTATCTGGATGAATCCCGTGGAAAGCTCGCAGCGGCCCTTGCGTCGGGCAATCTTGACGAAGTGCGCACGATCTTGAACGGAGGGTCGGATGCCCTTGCCGAATATCTGGCCTCGCCCGTGCGCGTCGATCGGCAGGCCGTCTATGGGGTCGCGAACAACGGTTCGGCCATGGCTCCCTTCTACACGGTCCTTTCGCTTTGGGTCGGCGCCATCATCCTTGCGGCGATGATGAGGACCCGCATCGCCGATCGGCGCCTGCTCGAGCTGGGCATGCCGTCGCCCGCGGCGCGCTATTTCGGACGGTTCGGCATCTTCTCGCTGCTTTCCTTCGGACAGGCGCTGCTCGTATGCCTGGGCGATCTGTTCGTCCTGCAGATCCAGTGCGTCCATCCGGTCCTCTTCGTGATTGCCGGCATCGTTGCCGGTCAGGTATTCATGCTGATGATGTATACGTTGACCGCGATGTTCAACGAGGTGGGCAAGGCGGTTGCGGTCATTCTGCTTGTGATGCAGGTGGCGGGGTCGGGCGGCACGTTCCCTATCGAGATGACGGGTCCGTTCTTCCAGGCCGTCTATCCGTTCTTGCCCTTCACCCACGGCATGAACGCGATGGCGGCGTGCGTGGCGGGCATCTACGGCGGCGAATTCGCCTTCCACGTGGTCGCGCTGCTTGCGTTTGCGATACCGACGCTGCTGGTCGCGCTCGCGCTGCGCGGGCCGGCGCTGAAGCTCAACGATTTCGTCGACGGGAAGCTCGCCGAGACGAAGTTCATGTAGGGCGCACGGCTCGAGGGATCGGGCAAGCCGTGCGGCATCGGCCGTGGAGCCCTCGTGGAGCCCTATTTCGAGGCATGGCGTCTAAGCCGGGCATGGGCTGCGCCTTGAGGGCGCGGCGGCGGATTAAAGCATCCTTTGCTGGTACAGCTCCGCATCCTCGAATCCAAGGCTGCGATAGTACGCGCGCGTTCCGATGGCGCTGATGACGTTGAGATGCGAGAACCCTTCGTCCCGCGCAATGCGCGCAGCCTCTTCTATGAGACGTTTTCCTAGGCCGAGATGCTGCGCACCATCGCTTGAGGCATGCAGGCGCGCCGCCTTGCCATAGACGTGCACCTCGCGGACCATGGCTTCCCCTAAATGTACGGGAAGCTCGTCCGCGTGGGCGGCGACATACTCCTGGTGCGGCATCGACAGGCGAAGGAATCCTGCGATGCGCCCGTCGGGGGTTTTCCACTGCAGGAAGCGTTCGCTCGTGTTCGTCGTTTCGTAGGGGATGATCTCGAGCTCGAGCGCATCTGCGTCGATGCGCGCGGTGCCCATCTCGCGGAAGCGGATTTCGGCAACGTCCGACGCGCGCCCGCACGCCTCGATCTCCGATTCGACCATCTGGCGCAGGTTGGTCTTCTTGTTGCCGACGAGGATATCGTCGGCGGAGATATCGCGGATCATGCGGGAGATGCGCGTATAGGGCGCGGATGCCAGCACGTCGGCGACCAGGATGTCGAGCAGCTCGTCTTCTCCGTAGGGGCGCCACAGGCCGGCTTCGTAGAGGTCGACCAGGCCGGTTCCTGCGACGAGCGCGCAAGGGTAGAGCTTGACCTCGTCGGGCAGGAATGCCGGGTTCGTCACGAACTCCCGGTAGTCGCGCTTGTCCGATTCGGGCGTCTGCCCGTAGAGGTTCACCATGAAGTGGGTGTGCAGCTTGAACCCGAAGGCGCGCATCAGCTCGAATGCATGCTCGATGGAGTTCAGGTCTACCTGGCGGTCGTTCGCTTCGAGCACGCGTCCGTCGAGGCTCTGGATGCCTATTTGGATCTTCGTGCATCCGAGGCGCCGCGCGAGCGTGAGGCTTCGCGCATCGATGGCGTCGGGGCGCGTCTCGACGACGAGGCCGACCACGCGCCTGCGCGCGGTCTCGTTGCGCCGCTGCTCGGATTCGAGCTCCTGCAACGTGGCGGTTTGGCTGCGGTCGACGGCGCGCCATGCGTCGGAGGCATCGTAGAGCGATGCCACGGCATCGTTGTAGGTCTCTTCTCCTGCATCGACGCGCGCTTGCGCGGCGCGGGTCGCCCGCGCGAGGATGCCGGGGTCGTTCTCCAATCCGAATGCACGCAGCTTCTCGCGCCGTGCGGCGGCGTGGGACTCCGCGTCCTCGTCGTTCAGAGCGCGGAAGAGTTCGCGCACGAACCAGATCTGGTAGTTCTCGGGATAGTCGGTCCAGGTGCCGCCGAGTACGATGAGCTCGACCTTATCGATCGGATGTCCCATGGCGGCAAGGGCGCGCACGCGTGAGACGACCTGCAGGTACGGGTCGAAGAAGTTGTGCTCCGCTCGCTGGCAGGCGGGTTCGTTCGCCAGATAGCTCTTCGGCATGCGCACGTCGTTGGGGCAGTAAAGGCAGGCGCTCGCGCAGGGCCAAGGCTTGGTGATGACGGTGATGGTGGCCACGCCCGATGCGGTGCGGCGCGGTTTCATCTGGATGGCGGCGAGCAGCTCGCGTTCGAGTTCCGAACTCACGTTCCACGAGCGCCATCGTGCAGGGTCGTTCCGCTTCGTCTTGAGGTAGAACGGCAGAAGGCCGCGCTTCGAGACGTGCGTGCAGCCGTCGGAATAGCCGTGGTTGCGGCGCTGCACGAGGCGCGCGACCTCCTCGGGGCCGAGGGAGCCGCGGGTGCGGATACGGTCGATGATGTCGAGGAGGAGTTCTTCCATATCCAGGGATTCTAATGGATGCGTGCGGAGGCGTGCAGGGCCGGCAGGCGGATTCCATGCGTCTTCGCGGCGTGCCGCTTCGGCAGGATCGGGCGCGTTCGGGCGACCGGAGCTTTTGCATCCCGAGATGCACCCGGTAAAGACAGGGCCGGGCACGCACGGGCGGCCGTCCGCTTACGGGCGGCCGTCCGTTATAATCCTGCGCATGAATACCGACGACGCGCGATACCTTGCTGCGCTCAACGAGCGTTTCTATCGGCTGCACGCCGATTCCTTCTCCGATACCCGGCATGCTCCCTGGCAAGGGTGGATCCGCGCATGCGACAGGGTCGTGCCGGCCGTTCGCGAAGCGATCGGGCACGTTGGGCATGGCGAGGCCTTCGATGAGGTCGGAATCGCCAAGCGCGGTGAAGCTTCCGATGGGATTGAACGCATCGCGTACGGTAGTTCTTCTGTCGTACGCGTGCTCGACGTAGCCTGCGGAAATCTTCGGTTCGAACGGTTCCTGGCAGCGCGCTATCCGCACGTGCCGTTCGCATTCGATGCGGTGGATTCATGCGTCGAGCTCGCGCGCCTCGGATCGGGCGGTTTTACCGGCGGGGATGTGCGCTTCGAAGAGCGCGATCTTATAGGGATGCTTCTCGAGGATCCGATATCTCCGCATTCGTGCGAAGACGCATACGACCTGGCGGTCTGTTTCGGCTTCATGCATCATGTGCCCGGCTTCGAGAACCGCCTGCGCCTTCTTGAGGCCATGATGCGCGCGACGCGTCCGGAAGGCTTCGTCGTGGCGACGTTCTGGCAGTTCACGAACGATCCGGCACGCGCGGCGAAGGCTCGGCGCGACCATGCGCGCCTGGCGCGGTACCTCGGGCGGCCGATCGCCTTCGAGCCAGGCGACTTCCTTCTCGGTTGGCAGGGCGACGAGGCGGCCGTGCGCTATTGTCATGAGGCCGACGATGAGGAAATCGATCGGCTCGTCGCGGCGCTTGGGCGCCGCATGCCCGATACCCGCGTCGTGGACCGATTCAAGTCCGACGGCCGGACGGGCGATCTCAATGCCTACATCGTCCTTAAGCGCGCCTAGCAGTTCGCGTCGAATTCCAGAAGCGCTTGGAAACGCGCATCGCTTCGTGCGAGAGCGGCAGGCGTCCCATCCATCGCGATACGCCCGTCTTCGATGAAGATTACGCGGTCGAACCGTTCGATGCCTGCGAGGTGATGCGTCACCATGACGAGCGTGCGGTTCTGCGCCGCATTCATGAACGTATCGAGCAGGCCGGCCTCCGTATCGGGGTCGAGTCCGCTCATCGGCTCGTCGAGCATGATGATAGGAGCCTTCGACAGCAGAACGCGTGCGAGCGCGATGCGGTGGCGTTCGCCGCCGGAAAACCGCGCGCCGTCCTCGCCGCAGAGCGTGTTCAAACCGCGGGGGAGGCGCGCAAGCGCCGGTGCGAGCCCGACGGATTCCATGACGCCTCGCAGGTCCTCGTCGGTTGCGTTCGGATCGGCGATGCGCAGGTTCGCGCGCAGCGTCTGGTCGAAGACGTAGGGATCCTGCTGCACGTATCCGACGATGCGTGCGATGCCGTTTCCGAAGGACGACGCCTCGCGCCCCGCGATGCGTATCGACCCGTTCTGCGGCGCCGCGTCTCCGCGTACGAGCGAAAGCAGCGTCGATTTGCCCGACCCGCTCCGGCCGAGCACGGCGACCTTCTGGCCGAAGGGTATGTCGAGCGTGACGCCGTCGAGCGCGGGGCGGTCCGAGCCGTCGTAGACGTATGCGACCTCGCGCACGTCGATCGCGGGATGCGTCGCATCCGCTTCGTTCAGAAGACAGGCATCCCCCTGCGCATCCGCATGGCACCTGCGGTTCGGGAAGGCGTTGCGATCGTCGGATCCGCGCTCCTGGCCGTTTCGACCGCCTTTCACAGGCTTCGTGCATGCGCGCCTGATGGCGCGGGCCTCGTCCTCCGCTTCGGGAATGCGGTTCAGGTGCGTGATGGATTGGGCGTAGGTGCAGCTTACGGCCGCACCGTGCGGAAGAGGGGAGAATGCTTCCGCAAGGGAGAGGAATCCGAGGACGAAGGCCGCGACCCAGTTCGCCGCATTGCCCATGGCGCCCGGTTCGGCGAAGCGCTCGCCCGCCCAGACGATCGTCATGCATGTTCCGATGCAGAAGACCGCCGCCATCGAGGCGTCGATGACGTGGCGGCGGCGCTCAACTGCGGATTCTTCGCGTGCGATTGCGGACTGCGCCGCGCGATGCGTCTCGAGGAATTCCGCCCCGCGGCCCGCGAGCACGATATCGTTCGAGCCTAAGACGTCATCGGTCAGGCTCGCGTAGCATGCATCCGTCGCGTTCTTGCTGCGTTCCAGATGCGTGCGGTTCGCGCGCAAGGAAATGAGGGGAAGGACGAAAGCCGCAACGCCGAGGAGGACGGCCGTGCCGGCTGCGAAGGGCAGCGAGAGACATCCGAGCGCGATCACGACGAGCAGGTAAAGCAGAAGCGCTGTCACGGCGGGGAAGATGCTGCGCAGGTAGAGGTTCTGGATATGTCCGATGTCGTCGGATACGAGCCCGAGCACCTCGCCTGCGCTCCTGCGCGATCCAGGCGCAAGCGCAGTCTTCTCGAGCGCGGCATACAGGCGAAGGCGCAGGTCCGATGTCATGCGGAAGACCCAGTCGTGACTGACGAGGCGCTCGAAATAGCGAAGGACGGGTTTGCCGCCTCCGAATACCTGCACGCAGATAAGGGGCAGGTAGACGAGCAGGATGGCGTCAGGACGCTCGGCTGCGCGGCTGATGAGGTAGCCCGACGAGAACATGAGGAGCGTTGCGAAGGCAAGGGCCGCCACGCCGAGGGCGACGGCACGGATGAGCTCGGGGCGGAACATCGAGAAGTACGGACGCACCCAGCGATCGCGTTTCGGGTCATCGGTACCCGGGGCGAGGGCATCGGCGGAGCCGGCCGCATGCGCGAAGGCCGTATCGTCGGAAGCCCGGTCGTCAAGGCTGCAGGTTACGCGGGATGCGCGGACGCTTGACGAACGGCCGGCCGAAAGAGCCTCGTCCAGATACGCAGCTTCGCCGGTCGCGGTTGGTGCAAACGTGAGGGCTGCATCATATGCGATGTGCGCGCCGTCATCTGCGGCATGCTGCTCGTCCATGGCGCCTTCGACTTCGACAAGACGGCCCCCTTCCATGCGGAAGATACGATCGGCCTGGTCGAGCCAGTGAAGGCGATGCGTGACGATGATGCAGAGCCGATCTTCGAACAGAGGCAGCATGCGCTGTTTGAGCTCAAGCTCCGTTTCCACGTCGAGATGCTCGGTCGGCTCGTCCAGGACGAGGATGCGACGTTCGGGCACGAGGAAGGTGCGCGCGAGCGCGATACGTTGGGCTTGGCCGCCCGACAGCCCTCTGCCGCCTTCGCCGATCACGGCGTCGAGGCCGTCGGGCATCTCATCCACGAGGGCGTCGAGGCCTGCAGCCCGCGCTGCTTCGAGCACGGCCTCGTCAGACGCGTCGGGCGCGTAGAAGCGCAGGTTGTCGCGCAATGATGCTTTGAACACATAGGGATTCTGGGGGATGTAGACGACCTGGCGTCGCCAGGCGTCGCAGGAAAGGTCGACGTCGATAGGGGCTTCGATTCCGCTGGAAACGGCGATCGCGCCCGTTGAAGGACGCAGGAAGCCTGCAATAAGGGAGGCAAGCGTGCTCTTTCCCGACCCGCTCGGGCCTATGAGCGCGACGACCTCATGTCCGTGCAGGTCGATGGTCGTCTCTTCGATCGCGGAGAAGCCGGCGTCCTCGTAGGCGACCGAGACGTCGCGCAGGGAAAGGACGGATGAATCGTTCCAGACCGCAGGCGCGGCCTTTTCCTCCGCCGGCGTTTCCTCGGTTCCGGTTCCCGTGCGTTCTTCGAGGTCGAGCATCGCCGCCAGAGCGTTCTTCCCATCGAGCGAGGCATGGAAGTCTCCGGCGAAGGCGCGGATGGGCTTGAAATATTCGGGCGAGAGGAAGAGCGCCGCGAGCGCCGGGGCGAGCGCGATGCTGCCATCGATCAGATGGAGGCCGAGCATGATCGCGACGGCGGCGACGCCTGCGGTCGCGATGAGGTCGAGCACGGCGCCCGAAAGCGTGGCGACCTTGAGCGTGTCGATCGTCGCGCGGCGGAATGCCTCGCTCGTCTCGAAGACCTGGATCCCGCGCGCCCGTCCGGCGCCGAGGGCCTTGATGGTAGGCAGCCCCCGCAGCGTGTCGATGAAATGGTTGGACATCGTCTGGAACGCACGGTACTGGCGTTGCGCCTTATCCTGCGCCATGTTTCCGATCAAGATCATGAAGAAGACGATGATAGGGAACAGCACGAGCAGGATGAACGCCGAAACGATATCGAGCGGAATCGCAGCGATGAAGATGATCAGGGGAATCACGACGACGCCGACCATTTTGGGCAGCACGAGCTTGAGATACGATTCGACCTGCGCGGCTCCTTCGATGAGCGTCTGCGCGACGGCGGCCGAGCCTGCCTTCTCCTTCAGACGCACGTCGCCCGAGAACGTCCGCTCCATCAGCCGCTCGCGAATCTCGTTCACGCGCGAGCGCGCGAACGATTCCATGCGGGTGTCCGATATCCAGGCGACGGCTTGGGATGCAAGGAAGCATGCGGCGAAGACGGCGATGGGCAGGACCTGATCGGATATGGGATCCCCGTTCCAGATGCGTGCGATGGCCGTCGAGAGCCCCCATGCCTCTCCGAGCACGCAGAGCGCATGCGCGAAGGCGGCGACGAGAAGCATGATGAGCGCGCGTCGGACGGCGGGCAGGGCGAAAAGTCTCTTATCGAACATCGGCCGGCTTTCTATCGGGGAGGGGATGCCGCACGTCCCGGGTCGATCTTCGCCGTGCGTCTCGCGGAGGATGCGTACGGTCGCATGCGTCGATGGAATGCGCCGTTCGGCCTGGTCGACGGGCGCAGATTCTTACGTTTCGCATGCGGCGCAGGCATTCCGTTCGGTGCGTTCCCCTGCATGTGCATTGTTGCTCGATGCGTAGCATATGCATTCTAAAGCATGGTGCGGGCGGATAGACGTATAGAGGCTTCGGCCTCGGTCAATCTGCAGACGAAAGGCCGGATTCGCTCGATCGTCCGCAAAGATGCGCGTCCGTAGGATTCGGCGGAGATGACAGGCAGTTCTCATCTTCTGCCTATTGCCTTTCATAGAGCCGCGTGCTGGCGTAGGATGTGTCGTGCGACTCAGAGGGACGAACCGGCGATGCGCGCCGGTATGGGGAAAGGAAGCATCGCATCATGTACGACATCATCATCGTGGGAGCCGGTCCGGCGGGGTTGAGCGCCGCGTACTACGCGCTCTGCAACGGACGCAAGACGGTCATCTTCGAGGCAGGCCAGGTCGGAGGAACTATTTCGCACGTGTCGGCTATCACGCATTTCGCGGGCGCGCCGCAGTGGATGCCGGGCGCCGACTTCGCGAAGGCGTTGGAGGACGACGCGACGGCCGCCGGGGCGGACATTCGTCACGAAGCCGTGCGTGCGATAGAGATGACGGCCTCGGGCGTTCGTCGCGTCGTGACCGATGCCGGCGTCTATGAATCGAAATGCGTCGTCTTGGCGCACGGCGGCACGCCGCGAGCGGCGGGCTACGATGGGGAAGATGCTCTTGCCGGTCGTTTCACCAGGCTGAACGCACCGCGCGACGCTGCTCGGTTCGCTGGGCGCGAAGTCTACGTGATCGGCGGCGCGAACGGGGCCGCCAAGGAGGCGATCTTCCTAGCGAAGACGGCGACGCGCGTGACCATCGTGTGCGTCGAGCCTGCGCTTGCGTGTTCGTCCCAGTTCAGGGGTATCATCGAGGCGACGGACGCCATCGTCGTCCGTCCTGCGAGCAAGATCGTCGCGGTGCGTGGGGAGGGCGAGCTTTCCGAGATCGACATCGAATCGTTGGCCGACGGGTCGGTCGAGACCGTGTCGTGCCCGGGCGCGGGCGTGTTCTCGTATGCAGGGGCCACGCCGAACACGGGCATGCTCGACGGCGCGATCGAGCTGGATGCCGCAGGCTATATCGTGACCGACGAGGCGATGCGCACGAGCGTGGATGGCGTGTTCGCGGCCGGAGACATCCGATCCAAGAAGGTGCGCCAGGTGGCGACTGCCGTCGGAGACGGCGCGATTGCCGGCATGTCCGCTTCTGCGTACTGTTCTAGATAGGCTCTGTCGACGCTCGGCGCATCTTCGACCGTCCTCTTCTCTGGTGTACGCTTCGGAAGAGGGGAGCGTTCTGTCCTCTTGCTTGCCATAGGGCGCGCTCGTGCCGTACAATCCCGAATTCGGCAGGCATTTCCCCGGGAATTCGCCCGCCCCACACGCCGATCGTTTCGTGCGACGTCAACCCTGCGTCGCGTATGAATGCGCGTCCGCGCAGGGAAAGGACGTTGCCATGTCTTCGGACACCCGCATCATCGAGCCCAAATCTCCAGGCGATTCCGCAGCGGGTTCCCGCGCGCAATGGTCGGGCAAGCTTGCATTCGTGCTGGCCGCTGCCGCTTCCGCCGTCGGCTTGGGAAGCATGTGGCGCTTCCCGTATCTTGCGGCGCACTATGGCGGCGGGGCGTTCCTTCTGCTCTTCGTCGTTTTCGTGTTCACGCTCGGCATTTCGCTCCTCACGCTGGAAGTCGCCTTCGGCCGCAAGACGCGGCAGAGCGCGATCGGCGCATATCGCCAGTTCGGAGATCGGTATTCCTTCATCGGCGTGCTGTCGTCGGCAGTGCCGTTCATCATCGCGCCCTATTATTGCGTGATCGGCGGCTGGGTGACCAAATATGCGTTCGCCTACGTCTTCGACTCGCCTTCGGCGATGGCCGACGGGGGGACGTACTTCTCGTCCTTCATCGCGAACGGGCCGCAGAGCGTGAGTTTCATGCTGGTGTTTCTGGCGGTCACGTTCCTGACGGTCGCTCTTGGCGTGAACGGCGGCATCGAGAAGGCGAATCTCATCATGATGCCGGCGCTTATCGTCATGTCCATCGCGGTGGCTGCCTATACGCTGACGCTTCCCGGCGCGCTTGACGGGCTCGTCTATTACCTGAAGCCTGACTTTTCCAAATTCTCGATAGACCTCGTGGTCGCCGCGCTCGGGCAGACGTTCTTCGCGCTCTCCATCGCGATGGCCATCATGGTGACGTACGGCTCCTACGTGAAGTCCGAGGTGTCCATTCCCACGTCGTCCGTGCAGACCGCCGGCATGACGCTCGGCATATCCCTGCTCGCGGGCATGATGGTCGTGCCCGCCGCCTTCGTCGCGTTCGGTTCGGGTGCTGCCGTCGCCGAGAACTCAGGTCCGTCGCTCATGTTCATCGTGCTTCCTCAGGTATTCGAGAACATGGGGCCGGTCGCGGGTGCGCTCGGGTTCGTGTTCTTCCTGCTCGTGTTCTTCGCGGCGCTCACGAGCGCTATCTCGCTCGTCGAAGCGTGCACGTCGATTCTGGCCGATGCCCTCGGTGCCATGCGTCGTCGCGCGCTCGTCATCGTCATCGTGTACATGTCTGTCGTCGGCATCGTCGTGGCGCTCGGGTACAGCGGGCTTTCGTTCATCCAGCCGATGGGCGAGGGATCGACGATCCTCGACGCGCTCGACTTCGTTTCCAATTCGGTGCTCATGCCTGCAGTCGCGCTGATCACCTGCCTGTTCTTCGGATGGATCGTGAAGCCTCGGGTCATCATCGACGAAATTCGCCGCTCGTCGGAATTCCGCCTGGCGGATGCATGGTCGGCCATGATCAAGTACGTGGCGCCGGTCTGCATCCTCGTGATTCTCGTGGCGTCGATCGGGAAATCCCTCGGGTTCTTCAGCTTCTAGGCGCATAACGGCTGTCCGCCACGCACATCGCCCACGCCCAGCCGTTCGTGGCAGGCTGGCCGATGGGACGCGCATTCGTGCCTGAGCTTCCTTCCGAGCTTCGTGTTTCGGCATCTGCAAGACCATAGGCTGCCGTGCGGGCATGCTTGCGCTCTGCTTCCTGCGTCTCTTCAGTTTGCCGCCTCGTCTTCCGAGAGCTCGCAGCTCTGCTCTTCCGTGCGGTCGGTCAGGAATCGATGCACACGAGCTACCGCGTAGATTCCAAAGATCGCCGTATACATGAACATCGACGCGATCGCCGCGTCGCCGCCTCCGATCGCGGCAGGCATGAGCAGCAGAAGCAGATGCACGTACACCAGTCCGAAGAACAGGTACGCAAGGCGTTGCACGGCCTTCCATCCCCTTGCGTCCATGTGCTTCTTCACGGACTTGAACGACGTTACGCCAAGCAAGATGAGCAGCACGAATAGGCCGATTGCCACAACGATGCCTATCATGACGTTATTCCTGACGCCTACGCCTCCGATTAGGGGGGAAAGGTAAGACTGCAGGTATACGACCACGTGCCCGAGCGTGAGGATCCAAGCGACGATAGAGAGTTCGGCCCGGATGGGGCGCAGCCAGAGAGCGACCTTCGATGTGCGCGGAAGCACGCCGATATACATGACCACAATGAACAATGCCAGCGGCACCAGGCATTTCTGAATAGTCCAGAAGAAGGCCAAGCGCACGCTTCGCGAAGCATCGAGCGAATCGAGCATCAGAAACGTCACGACGACGATCGCCGCAAGGACGTAGAAGGCGAGAGGCGCCTTCTTCAGGGGGTTTCGCAGCGCAAAACATGCCGCGATGGCGATGAGAAGAACAAGAACCGCATTCATGGCCCTAGGATTCCAAGCCCTTCCCCGCTCGTGTGCACCGATTCGTATGGCGCGGCATAGCGGCCCTTTCATGAAGAGGTGCATCCGAGAAGCCATCCGCCTGTTCGGCGGTCAGGGGCACGAAATGCACGTTGGCCAGCATATCATAGGTCGCGCTGCGGCCGTGCAACGCTTTGACGACGGAAAACGGTTCTGCGCTCTGCGTCTTGGAATCTTTGGGTTCTGTCATGGGTTCCTACGTTCCCGGTGTCGTCGAGCCGTCGGCAGTTCTTCTCGCGTCGTTTTCGTACAAGACGTCGAGAAGATTCTGAAGCGAAGAAACGCCGATCTTCTCGTAGACGTGTGAAATATGCGTTTTGACGGTGCCTTCGGAGAGAACGAGCTTCTGCTGAATGAACGGTCGAGAACGTCCTTGCGCAAGGAGCTCGAGAACTTGGATTTCGCGATTGGATAAGCCGTATGCCGATCCGATGAATGCACAGCGCATGGCGATCGCTTCCAAAGCGGCCGTTCCGCTTGCGCCGGTCGATGCGCTCTCGTCGATGGAACCTGTGCCGAAGGCTTCATGCTCAGGGGGTTTTCCCGAACGCGTGGAAATAAGAAGGATGATGGCGAACGCAACCGCCAGAGCGAAGATCAACGATGCCGTCTGATCGTTTTCCATAAGGACGATCCATCCGAGCGAGCACATGCAATAAGGGAAGAGCGCTATTCCAGCCAAGCGATATGCGGGCCGCCCCGTTTCTTTGATCGCAGCGATCAGGATCGTCCACAGCAGAACGTGTGCGAAGAATTCGGCCGACGTCAATTCGACGGCGATGGCCTTGCCTTCTGCGTCGGCCGCGTAAGGCTGAAGCAGGGCCACCATGATGCTTGCTATGAGTATCAGCAGCGGAATCTGATATCGATGGACCAGCGGATGTCGCATCGGCTTGAACAGGGAGATCGAAAACGCAAGCAGCAGCACGCAGGCGATGCAGGTCCGCTGCATGGATTCGACGAAACCGTCCATGGCGTAATCGGGCCGTACCGTACCCCAGAGTCCGACATTGCTTAAGGCTCCCAAAACCACGATGGCGATTCCCGCCGAGAGGAGCAATGCCGAGACATGTCGAAGCGCCCGATCCGAAAAAGGCTCTTTTTCGATACGCTTCTGCTTCATTCCGGCTTTAAGGCGATGCGTCGTCATCAGCGCGATCGTCGAGACTGCCGGACATGTGCAGCAAAGATACAGCTGTATGAGAGGAGGGCTTCCGTAGTTGATCGCCGTGCTGGCGACCTGCTCGATTATCTGACCGAAGAGAACGACGGAGATGCCGGCTCCAAGGTGCAGGCATCGCGCGATCGATACATAGAGGGCTACGATCACCCAGATGTAGGCGAAACCCAGAACCAGCGATGCGACGATGCTCACGGTATACGTCGATAAAAGCGTTTGGAACGGCGCTATGGAAAAGCCCACCGTGCAGAAGCTCATGAAGATAGGGATTATGGCGGATGCGGCGACGGAAGCCCTGTCGACTGTCTTCGGAAACAAAAGAAGGAGCAGCGCAGCCAGCGCGCGCCCGCCGTGAAACGCGTAGCGCGTCGCTTCGAAAGCAGGGCTCGTCTCCGCCGGCAGAATGAATGCGGTGCCGTAGCCCACGAGGTTCGCCCAAATTCCCAATGCACCTAAGGCAAGCAACAGGCATAGGGCGCACGCGAGCTCTTTGGAGCCGGGCCATTCGAATCGATGGATCGTGGCCTTCAGCATTTTATCCCCCCCAACTGGTGCCGCATGATCGGTAGGCCTTTTAGGATCATCCAGACGAGCCGATCGTCCGATTCGGATGATCGACGTGCTTCAGGGCGAAATCCGCCAAGTCCGTCGATGCATGAACATGCTGCATCGCATACGTTGTCCCTGCCTTCGGAGATGTTCCGAAGGCAGGGAACAAGGAAGCAATGGGGAGGGGAGAAGAGCAATGACTTACACAGTATCTCGTCGCGCCTTTCTACGCAACATGGGCGTTGCTGCGGCAGGTACCGCCGTGGGCGCGTCAGCGCTCGGCCTTGCAGGCTGCTCTAGCTCGGGCGGTTCGGGCGGACAGGCATGGGACAAGGAAGCCGAAGTCGTGATCGTCGGATTCGGCGGCGCTGGAGCGTGCGCTGCTATTTCGGCAGCAGATGCAGGGGCCTCTGTTCTTGTCCTAGAGAAGAACGCCGAGGCTGAACATCTATGCAACACGGTCATGTCCGGAGGCATATTCCACTCTCCCGACCAAGATGGCGATAAAGAGGCTCTTAAGGAATACTTGCGCGCTATGTTCTCGGGCGAGAATCTCCCTACCAAGACGGAAGGGGAATCGTCTCCTCGATATATCGACGGCATCGTGGACAAGTTCGCCGAATACGAGCCTAAAAACGTCGAATTCATGCAGAGCCTCGATCCCGACTACAACGTGATCGAACGCGGCGGCGCTGCATTTCCGAGCTTTCCTGGAGCGGAGGCCTCGAAGTACAAGTCCTATAACAGCTCTTATGGCAAGGCTGCAACGGGACCGAAGTTCCCTACGCTCGACATGCCGAAAGAAGACACGGCGGCCGGCCTCGCATTCTTCAACTGCCTTAAGGCGGGCGTTTCTGCACGATCCGAGAAGATCGAGATCGACTACGGCATGCGAGGAAGCAAGCTTCTCATTAACGATGCGGGAGAAGTGATAGGGCTTGTTGCCCTGCAGGGTGAAGAGGAGGTCCGCGTCAAGGCGACCAAGGCGGTCATTCTCACCTGCGGAGGCTTCGAATACAGCGAGGATATGCGCCGTGCGTTCCTCGAGGGCCAAGGCATTACCGGTTGGGCATTCTACGGCACGACCTCTAACGAAGGCGACGGCATTCGCATGGGTTGCGAGGTCGGCGCGCAGTTGGCGAAGGTCGGCAAGGCCGCGTCGCGACTTATCTGGGCATGTCCGGACGTCGTGAAGAACGGCATGAATGTCGGATCGATCACCGATTCGGTTGGCGGGGCGGGCACGATCGTCGTCAACGCCGAAGGCCGACGCTTCATGAACGAAGTGCTGATCACCAAGGATCCCAGCCGTTACTTCTCGTATAAGAACGCCGTGCATATGGACATCGAGAAGCTCGAATTCCCCAATACCCCTTCGTACATGATCATCGACGAGACGAAGCGCACATCGGGACCTTTGGTCAATATCACGCTCTCTACGTGCGGATTCGGAGTCATCCCCTGGGACGAGAGCAATCAGACCGCGGTCGATAACGGCTGGCTTATCAAGGCGGACAGCATCGAGGAGCTTGCAGAGAAGATCCGTGATTCCCACGGTGACAACAAGGGTCGCATGAGTCCTGAAGTCCTGGTCGAGACCATGGAGAAGTATCAAGCTATGGTTGAGTCGGGCGTCGACGAGGAGTTCGGGCGCTCGAGCAAGACGAAGGATCCCATTTCGGGCGAAGAAGTCGACAAAGGCTTTCAGCCCATCGACACGCCTCCGTTCTATGCGATGCCTCTTGTTGCGGGCGGGCCTAATACGAAAGGCGGATTGCAGACCGACGGCGATCGCCACGTAGTCAATTGGAACAATGAGATCATCCCGCGTCTTTACTCGGCAGGGGAGATGTCTTCCGTGTTCAAGTTCGTGTATCAAGGCGGCGGAAACCTCACCGAATGCATCGTGTGCGGACGCATCGCGGGAGAAAATGCCGCGGCGGAAACGGCTTGGGAAGGCAAGTAGATATCTCGGCATCTCGCCGTCCGAAGGACATCGGCGGCGGGATGCTTCCCATAGGCGCTGAACGAGCGAGGCTTCGTCTTGTTCGTGCGCAATCGCAAGGAGAGGACCTTGCGTGGCGCACAAGGGGGGGTACGAACTTGAAGAGCTTGCAAAGTAAAACTCTCATCTCATGCGTCGCGATCGGGTTGCTTGCCGCAACGTGTCTGGCGGCATGCGGGGGCCAACGCGAGAGCGAATCTCAGCAGAGTGCCGCGAACGAAGCGCCGAGTGCAGCTTCGATCTCTGCGTGGAGCTATGCCGATGATTGCAGCCTATGTCATGCCGCAGAATCGAACTCGCTGACCGATCCTGCGTGTCTTGCGGGCATCCATGCCGCAAACGGAAATACCTGCCAGACCTGCCATGCCGATGAGTCCGACTTGGCCGTCGTCCATGAAGGCGCCAATGCCGAGAAAGCGCAGAAGGTCACGAAGCTTCGTAAGACCGGCATCAAGCAGGATGCGTGCCTTGGTTGCCATGGCAGCTATGACGATCTTGCCGCCAAGACGGCCGACTCGACCGTCCTGACCGATTCCGAGGGGAAGACCGTGAATCCCCATGCGCTGCCTGCGAACGAGGACCATTCAGAGACCACCTGCGCGAGCTGTCATGTCATGCATACGAAGAAATCCGTCTCGGAGACCGCACCGGAGTATTGCATATCCTGCCACCATGCGAACGTATACGCGTGCCACACCTGTCACGATTAAAGATCCAAGGATCCATCATCTGAAACCGAACTTCTTCTCTAAGAGCAAGAAGGCGCCGACATGTCGGCGCCTTCTCTCGCGATGCTCTCTTGCGCTCGACGGGAGGAGGGGTGCGGGTGGAGAGGGCAGGAGTGCGGTCGTGGAATCGTGGATGGCTTATGCCTGGGCAAGCGCCTTGCCGGCCAGGCGCCCGAACGTGGCGCAACGCCCCGCATTGAGGCCTACAGCAAGATTGGGATACACGCCTCCGTAAAAGCCTCCTTGGTCGTTTCCGACTACGCGAACGCCCTCGATGGCGTGACCGTCCTCGCCGTAGGGGCGCAGGTCGTCGTCGACCTTGATGCCGTCGGTGGTGCAGAGCGAGAATCCGCAGGACTTCACCGTGGCATAGAACGGCGGGGTGCGCAGTTCGCTCAGGCGGAAGGCCTCCTTGCCGAAATCGGGATCGACCTGATTATCGAAATTCTCGTTCTGGCGTTCGCACGTGGCGAGGAAGGCATCCATGTCCGTGATGCCGAGCGCCTTTCCGAGCTCCTCGAGCGTATCGGCTTTCACGATGTAGCCGGCTTCGACGAAGGATTCCATCTCCGGCTCGATCCAGTCCTCCACCATCGTCGGGAACGAGTCATGGTCGCCGCCCTCGTGGTAGCAGATGGTCGAGCATCCTGTGGTATGGAAGCGGTCGATATCGGTTTTCCAGTTGGCATCCCAGATCTGGTGCCAGAAACGGTTGCCCTTCGGGCGGTTGGCCGAGGTCTTCATGACGTATTCGTACGGCTCGCTTTCGTTATGGAAGCGCTGCCCGCTATGGTCGACGCGCAAGAAAGGCTGGGAGCTATAGAAGAAATAGCCGTATTCCTTGATGCCGACGTTGTACGGGTCTCCTTCGTGCTGCTCGGCCGTGAGCAGGCAGCGGTTGAACACGACGCCGGAAGGAATGGAGTCCATGGAAGATCCGAGCCAGAGCAGCGACTTGATGCCGTCGCCCGTGCAGCTGGGGAAGGCGTCGAAGGTTCCGTGGCTTGCGTACTCCTCGGCATGGCGATCCATATACATGGCTTTGTCGTAGGCATAGCCGCCGGTTGCTATCACGACGCCTTTGGAGGCATTGACGCGGATCATGCCGTCGGGGCCTTCGGCATACAGCCCGACGACGCGGCCGGACTCATCGGCGATCAGGCGCCGCATGACGGTGCTGAATCGCTCCTCGCATCCGTCGAACGACGTGATGTAGGCATCGAATATCTTGGAGACTTCTCCTTCGCGTGCGGGGTATTCGCCGTTGGTGCCGTGTCCGACCGGCCATTCGAGATATCTCGTGCCTTCGGGCATGCTCCATTCGAGTTGGACCTCCATGCCGTTTTGAGCGAGCAGATCCGTGTACCAGTCGATCGCTTCGCCGGAATTCTCGGCCCATTTCCTGATGAGGCGCATGTCTGCGCGGCCCTGCGCATAGCTTGAAAGATTGTTGACGATGTCGGGGATGTCGATGGATATGCCGCGCTCTTTCTGCGCCTTGGAATTCACGGCTCCGAGCGCGGAGGATCGAATGCCGTTTCCGGCCGGGCTCTTTTCGATGAGCAAGGTCTTCGCGCCGTTTTCGGCGGCGGATGCGGCGGCGAAGTACCCGGACGTCCCCGCTCCTACGATGACGACTTCGAAATCGAGGATGTCGACGCAATCGGCATCCGAAATCTCGGGCGCTTCGCCGAGCCAGCTCGGCGCATCCGATGCTTGATGCATATCTTCCGCGTTCTGCGATGCCGCTTCCCCCTTAGGCGCACAGCTTGAGATCGCGCCTACAGCGGACAGCGAAGCGACCGCCGCGGCGCCCGTGAGAAACGAGCGACGAGACATATCGAACGAACGTGCCATATTCCCTCCCTTGACGAACGGTATGTTTTCAGGCGAAGCGGCGATGCGGCATCTGCGTGGTGGTCCGATGCGATCGGCGTCCCCTCTGCGCCTACGGCTTTCCTGATGGCCGCGACTCGTATGATGGCATGCGTCGGCTTTTCCGTAATCACCTAGAATGAGGGCGGATGCGGGTTTTCACCTGAAAGAGGTGAGCGGGTTTTCAGGGCACAGGCCTTTCGTGCCAAGAGGGAGGAGTCTCATCGTGCTTCGCGAGGCAAGGCTTCATCATTGCGGCATAGGGTTCGTGTGGATATGGGTCTACGCGATGTACGAGACGCCGGCGTTCTATCCTCATCGCGAAGGGGTCGGCATCAACGCCGACCCGTCATGGCTTGCCTCTGCGGTATCGGTCGCGCTCGCTTTGTTCGCATTCGGACTTTGGTTTTCCCGTCGTCGTCCCTCCCATGAGAGGGCGATCGGCTGGATAGGTTCGGTGCTTGTCGTGCTGGGTACGCTGCTTTCAGCCGTGTCGATCGGGGAAGGCGCAGCGGGTTTCGTGGATGCGTGCGCTGGAACCATGTCGGGCGTCGGCACGGCTCTGCTCATGCTGATGTGGTGCTCCGCATTGAGCCGCCTGACCATTGGGCAGGCGGAGCTTGGGATATGCCTGAGCACCGCTCTGCCGCTTGTCGGCGCTCTGGTCTTTCCCTATCTCGACGGCGCCGTCGGAATGGCGGCCGTTTCATCGCTTCCCGTCATCTCCGCAGCGCTCTTGAGCATGACGATCGAGGATGCTTCTGTTCATGAAGGCGCTTCCTCTTCCGACGACGGTGCTGATGTCCGTCTCTCGATCGCCGGGTTCCTGCGGGCCATGATGGTCGTCGCGGTCGTCTACGCGATCACGGGATGCTTGGGAGTCTTTCAGGATGTCAAGGGGGATGCCCTGTTCGTTTGGGGCATCGATGTGCCGACGATTCTGGGGACAGGGCTTGGAATCGTGCTCGTATTCTCGTTCGTTCAGTTCTCGCATGCCACCGATTTCACGGAGCTGTTTCGTTGGCTCGCGCCTTTGCTGACGGTTGCCTTGGCGTTCTTTCCGTGGGATGGTCGTGTGATGCCGATAGCCTCTTCGACGATCTTGTCCATGGCGGATACCGCCATGCAGGCCATTTCGCTCCTGTGTTTGGTTGCCATCGTGAAGCGGCGTATTGCGGATGCGTATGGCGCCGCAGGGCTATGCCTGGGTTCGATACAGCTCGGCGTGCTTGTCGGGAATGTGGCAGGTGCGCGGGCCATCGACTCGGTGAGAATGCTTCCCGACGGCATGTTCGCGCTCGCCTTCGTGCTGATGTGCGTGCTTGCATGCTCCCAAGTGCTGCTCGCACGCACAGAGAGCCAGCCGCCCGGATCGTCTTCGACTTATGCCCGGGTTCGCTTTCCAGCGTTTGGAACGGCTTGGGAGACCGTGGGTGCGGGTGAGTTTCGAACTGCGGTTTCTCGTTCTCACACAAGAGCCTGTCTCGACGAGGAGGGGCAGTCTTCAGCGGGGCGTTCCGAGCAAGGTCGCGCGCTTCGCGACGAGGACGCTTCCCTCACGCATGAAGAGGAAATCGATATGCGATGCGCCCAGCTTGCGGATGAGTTCGGGCTTTCCCTGCGCGAGCAGGAGGTGCTGGGCTATCTTGGTCGCGGCAGGTCACAGCCGTATATTCGTGACCAGCTCGTTCTTTCCAAGAACACGGTCGCTTCCCACGTAAAACATATCTACGCGAAGCTGGGAGTTCATTCCAAGCAGGAGGTCATCGATTTGTTCGAATGACCGGAGCGCGCGCGTTCATTGCCCCTCCAGGCAGCTTAAGGCTTCGTGCGATGCGGCACGGCGGGCTTGCGGCCGTACGTGTCGCGTCATGAGCTTCGATACCATGCATGTCTCCCGTGCCAGGCACCGCCTGGTCGAACCTCTCGGATCTGCGTCCTTCGTAGCGATCGGAACGATTTCCTCCAGGTCTGCGGCAAATCGGATAAGATGGTGCGGTCATTGTCGGGCTGCGGCCGCGCAACGTCCCCTCTCCTGGAGGCGGACGGCAGCGCGCCGCATGCCGGCAGCAGGCCGTCTGCTGCATCGTACGTGCAAGGGGAGTTACCATGAAGGTCCTGTATAACGACGGAACGGTCGCCGAATGCGCCGAGGATGAAGAGCTCGACGTCCTGCGCCACTCCGCCGCCCACATCATGGCGCAAGCGGTCAAGCGCCTGTATCCCGAAGCCGACTTCGGCTACGGTCCCGCCACCGATAACGGGTTCTACTACGACATCGACTTCGCCGACACGAAAATCTCCGAAGAGGACTTCGCCGCCATCGAAGCCGAGATGAAGAAGATCTGCAAGGAGAACCTGAAATTCAGCGTCTTCGAGCTCCCGCGCGCCGAAGCGGTCGCGCTCATGGAGGAACGCGGCGAGAAGTACAAGGTCGAGCACATCGGCGACCTGCCCGAGGACTCGCGCATCACGTTCTATCAGCAGGGCGAATACATCGACATGTGTGTCGGCCCGCACATCTGCTACACCAAGGCGCTCAAGGCGTTCAAGCTGACCGCCGTGTCGGGCGCGTATTGGAAAGGCGACAAAGACAACAAGATGCTCACGCGCATCAACGGCATCGCCTTCCGCAGCAAGGAAGAGCTCGCCGAGCACGAGCGCATGGTCGCCGAGGCCGAGAAGCGCGACCACCGTCGCATCGGCCGCGAGATGGAGCTCTTCATGATGGCCGACGAAGGCCCGGGCTTCCCGTTCTGGCTTCCCAACGGCATGCGTCTGAAGAACTCCCTCATGCAGTACTGGATGGACATGCAGGACGCCTACGGGTACGAGCAGGTGGACACCCCGATCATCCTGAACAAGAGCCTGTGGGAAACGTCCGGCCACTGGGACCACTACAAAGAGAACATGTACACGACGGAGATCGATGGGGAAGAGTACGCCGTCAAGCCGATGAACTGCCCCGGCGCGTGCCTGATCTACAAGAGCAAGCCGCGTTCGTATCGCGATCTGCCGCTGAAGCTCGCCGAGGCCGGCAAGGACCACCGCCACGAGCTCAAGGGCGCGCTGCACGGCCTGTTCCGCGTGCGCGCGTTCACGCAGGACGACGCGCACCTGTTCATTCGCCCCGATCAGATTACCGAGCAGGTCACCGATACGGCGCATCTCATCTCCACGTACTACGAGCAGTTCGGCTTCCCGTATCGCGTAGAGCTTTCCACGCGCCCCGAAGACTCCATGGGCTCCGACGAGGATTGGGAGCTCGCCGAGGCGGGCCTGCGCGCCGCGCTCGAGGCCATGGGCGTGGACTACATCCTGAACGAGGGCGACGGCGCCTTCTACGGCCCGAAGATCGACTTCCATCTGCAGGACTGCCTGGGGCGCACCTGGCAGTGCGGCACGATCCAGCTTGACTTCCAGCTCCCGCAGAACTTCGAGCTCGAATACACCGACGCCGACGGCATGAAGAAGCGCCCGATTATGATCCATCGCGCGGGTTTCGGCTCGTTCGAACGCTTCATCGGCATGCTGACAGAGCAGTACGCGGGCAAGTTCCCGACGTGGCTTTCTCCGTGCCAGGTCAAGGTGCTGCCGGTGTCCGAGAAGCATCGCGAATACGCGCGCGGCGTCTACGACGCCCTGCGTGCGGCGGGCATTCGTGCGAAGCTCGACGAGCGCGACGAGAAGATCGGCTACAAGATCCGCGAGGCGCGCGGCATCGACCGCGTTCCGTATATGCTGATCCTCGGCGAGAAGGAGGAGAACGCCGGCAACATCTCGGTGCGCGACCGCAGCAACGAGACGGTCGAGCGCGACCTTGGGGAATTCATCGCCGACGTGACGGCCGAGATCGAGGAACGCCGCGGTTGAACGCGGTTTTCCATTCGACCGGCACGTCCGCGAGCGCACGCCCATCCGATGCTCTTCGGATGGGCATTTTCCTTTCAGGGGCAACTGCACGCGAAACGGAGACAGGAGCGGGTATACTTTTCAGCGAATCCGGGCGAGCAGGGTAGCTTCGCCGACCGGATCGCGTTCCGCACGATTGAAGGGAAGAACTATGACCGACGAAAACCGCATGCCCGAAGGGGCGCCCGGCGCAGCACCCGAGCAGCCGGCGCAGGCTCCTTCCGTTCCGCCCGCGGCTTCCGAGCCTCAGGGCGTTGCGCCCGCCGCACCCGCCGCTACCGAGCCTATGCCGCAGGCTCCTTCCGCCGCTCCTGCCGCAGACCAGGCTCAGACGACCGCCATTCCCCCGTTTGCCCCGACGAACGATGCTCCTGCGTATCAGCAGGCCGCCGGCACGTATCAGCAGCAGCCGGCATCGGGCGGCAACGGCCTTGCCATCGGCTCGCTCGTCTGCGGCATCCTGGCCATCCTGACCGTTCTCTTTCCTATCGTCGCTATCGTCCTCGGCATCGTCGCTATCGTCCTCGGCGTCCAAGCGTCTAAGCGCGGCAAGGACGGCAAGGCGACGGCCGGCAAGGTGACGGGCGGCATCGGCATCGCCCTCGGCGTCATCGTCTGGATCGTCTCGGCGGTCTTCCTGGCCTCGGTTCTGCCTGGCATGACCGAGGAGCTTGCATCCACTTCCGCGCCTTCGACCATGGAGGCTCCGGCGACCTCTTCGAACGACGCCGCGAAGTCCGGCTCCTCTTCGGCCGATGCCGACGGCGCGCGCGATGCGCTCAAGGCGTATCTCGACGAGAACCTGGACACGTCCGCCACGCAGAACGCGTTCTTCGAGCAGGCGTTCGCCAGCGCCATCGAAGCGTCCACGAACGTCAGCATCGATAAGCTGGGGTTGACCGGCGCCGATTTCGTCAACTGGATGCTCGCGAGCGATTCGTATTCCATCGATAACGTGTCGGTCTCCTCCGACGGCATGACGGCGACGGCTCAGGTCACGATGCAGGTCAGGGACTACAACGAGTTCAACAACGTCTATGCCCAGAAGATCGGGGAAGCGGCCAGCTCCTTCGCTGCATCCGCCGATGAAGACGAGATGTACCGCCAGGTCGGCTCCGCCATCTCCGATGCCATGAGCGCAACGCCGATGACGAGCACGACCATCTCGGCCTCTCTCACGAAGTCCGGCAGCACGTGGACGGTCGACCAAGCGACCCAGAGCGCGATCGACAACGCGATCTTCGGGAGCGGAAACTAAGGGAAGAGATATCCTGAAACGTCGTCGCGGATCGCTGCGATGTCAAGCATATGCGCTCTATGGCCCGGCCGAATCATTTCGGCCGGGCTTTTTCTTGCGTGCGGCGCTTTGCGAGCCAGCCAGGCTTCCATATCCTTCGCACGATGGGCGAAGGCGACCGAGTCGACGAGCCTATCGTCTTCCATGCGCATCACGCGTTTCCCTGCACGCATTGGATGGATTTTCTCGCGACGCGATTCGTCGGGAGTAGGGTAGTGGGTCGTTGCAGGGAATGAAAAGGAAGAAGGTTTCCCATGGCATCGGTTCTTGAGGCGATCATGCTCGTGTGCTTCGGGCTTTCGTGGCCCATCAATGCGATAAAGGCGTACAAGGCTCAGACGGCGGCAGGCACGTCGTGGGCATTTCTCGCTCTGATCACATTCGGATACATTGCCGGCATCGCTGCCAAGTTCGTCGGAGGCATGGTGAACTGGGTGCTCGCCGTCTATTTCTTGAATCTTGCGGCGCTGGCTGTGAACTGGGCGATCTTCTTCAGGAACCGTGCCGTCGATGCCCAGCGCGCGGCCGACCGCGCCGCGTAGAACCGCGCACGAAGCTCTCCGGTATATTCCCGTTCGGGAAAATTAGGATTTCGCCCGCGCCCTCCTGGTGACGAACGTTCTCAGCATGGATCTTTCCATCGATAGGAGAGGCGCATGAACCTCAACGTGTAGTCGCCGTATTGGAAGAGGACGATCCCTATCAACCTCCTGCGATCGCCGCTTCAGAACCTTCCTTGCGCGAGGGCGCAGGCGAAGGCATGGGTCGAAAACGATTCCGGCGACGGGGCTATCTCGCGGATGAGCTGCAGATAGGGCGGCATGAGGTCCGCCGGTTTCTCATCTAGGTCCGATTCGTCGCATTCGACGATGGCGACGGCCTGGTAGGGAAGGAACGGATACGTTCGCACCTCGTATCGCCTAGCACCCTCGGCAAGATGGATGCGCGTGTGCCGAACTTCGTGCAGGGAAGGATCCGCGAACGCGTGCAGATCGCAGAAGCGCTTCCCGTCGATGGCGAGGGCGTAACGCTCGCAGGCGCCGTCGAACGATTCGCGCGCGGTACCTTCATAGATGTCTGTCGAGCAGGTCAGGCGGAAGTATTCGCGCCGAGATCCTTCGACGTTCTTGGTTCCCGACGCCTTGCTGCCTTCATGTCTCCCGATGCTTCGTACGCCGGCGTCGCCGGCTTCCGCATCGCGTGCGATCGCCTCGAGCCTTGCATGGGACTCGAGGATGATGCGGGTTTCTGATGCGTGGCCGCCACCCTGGTTCGATCTGCGCTTGCCGCCTCGCTTCTCGGTGCGTTCGTTATCCCGGTTCGATGCGCGTTTGCCATCCTGTTTCTCAACGCGTTCTCTATCCCGTTCCGTCGCGCCCGCCGGCCTCAGCAGGATTTGCTCGACATCCTCGGCATACGTTCCGACGCGTTCGAGCAGGGCGCTTTCGTTCGGCTTCCTGATCAGGAAGATGCGCCGATGCGGAAGCACCCTGCTGCATCCGGCCGCTGAAAGGACGCATGCGAGCGCATCGCCGATCTTGGCGTCCATGCCATCGCGCGCAGGCACGAACGACACGTGGGGATGTCCCGCCCATGCACGCCTGATCCGTTCTTCCATGGCGCGCGCACCCAGGACGTCTTCTCGCCGCGCGGCATTGCCCTCCATCCCATAGGCTGCGGATTCCTCCGCCGCGAGCGATTCGAGATGGATGACGGCATCGTAGCGTTCGAAGGCTTCATCGACGGAAAGGCCTGCACGCGCGAGCATGAGCGGGAATTCCATTGCAGGAAGATAGGCCGCCCCGTCCATGATGCCGCGGTCGCAGAGCACGACCGCCCTGCAATCCGCGCTGCGCTCAAGCGTGATGCGGGCGGCGCGCTCCAGGGACAGCTGCAGATCGAGGATCCGCTCTTGAAAGGTGCCCTCGGATACGTCGATGCCGGGCCGCATGCCCGTTTCCATCAGGAGCGTCGCCGCTTCCGGAAGCGTGACGACCCGATATCCGCGCACCTCGAGCTCATGCGCGAGCACGGGTATGGCGGTCGTCTTCCCGGCACACGGACCTCCGGTGACGGCGATGGTCGCGATGTTCGATCCTTCGCGCGATGCCTGTCCGTCGAACAGTTCGGCCAGGCTCATGCCGTACAGGTCGGCCAGGCGCACGAGCGCATCCATGCTCGGGTACGACGCGCCCCGCTCCCACCTGGAGACGGCCTTTCCCGTGATGCCGACGGCCGCGCCGCACGCATCTTGGGAAAGCCCCGCGCGCATGCGCAGCGCAAGGAGCCTTCGTCCCAGCAATGCCTTGTCCATCGTCGCTCGCTTCCTGTGATCGACGCCGAAGGAATCCGTCGGATGGGCGAACCCATCGCAATCGGCGTTCTGGTCGAAAGGCGTGTCGCCCGGCTGCTTCATGCCGATATCGATGCGCCGATGACGCACGCGGTTTCCGTTCGAAAATTCTATTTGAAATAGAGTATAGGAAACTATACCGAGAAACCAGCGATTCTCATAGAGGCACCGAACAGGGTGTGCGGGAAAGCCCTATCATCACGCCATCGACGCACGAAATGCGTCGAATCAGAATCGAAGGAAGGCGACGCGATGGATGCGAACCAGGGGGATATCCTGACGATGCCGCATGAGCGGATCGAAGGGATCCAGCTCGAGGGAATCAAGAAGACCGTGGCACGCTGCTACGAGAACATTCCGTACTACAAGAAGGCGTACGACGAAGCGGGCTTCGACCCGTATTCCGTCGAATCGCTCGACGACCTCGGGCGCGCTCCGTTCGTCGGCAAGCAGGACCTGCGCGACAACTACCCGTACGGCATGCTCGCCGTGCCGCGCAGCGAGGTGCGCGAGATCCATCTGTCCTCCGGCACGACCGGGGTCGCGACGCTTGCGGCCTATACGCAGCGCGATCTGGAGATCTGGGCGGAATGCTTCGGACGCGGCATCGTCTACGCCGGCGGCGGCGCAGACGATGTCGTTCAGGTGAATTACGGATACGGCCTGTTCACCGGCGGACTGGGTGCCCATTACGGCAGCCAGCATTCGGAAGCTGCGGTCATCCCCGCGTCCTCGGGCAACACCGAGCGCCAGATTTGTCTGCTCAAGGATCTCGGCACCACCATCATGTGCTGCACGCCCAGCTACGCGATGCACATCGCCGACACCGCCCTCGAGGCGGGCATCGATCCTTCCGAGGAATTCCATCTGCGCGCCGGCATCCACGGCGCCGAGCCTTTCAGCGATTCCCTGCGCGCCGAACTCGAGCGAAAGCTCGGATACAAGGTGCTCGACGTGTACGGCCTGACCGAAACCATGGGTCCGGGCGTCGCGATCGAATGCTGGGAGCAGACCGGCCTGCATCTGGCCGAGGATCACTTCTATGCCGAAGTCATCGATCCGGTCACCGGGAAGAATCTGCCCGACGGCGAATGGGGCGAGCTCGTCATCACGACGGTCGATCGCGAGGCGAGTCCCGTCGTGCGCTATCGCACGCGCGACATCACGCGCATCATTCCCGGAGCCTGCGCCTGCGGACGTACGCATCGCCGTATCGACCGCCTGCACGGCCGCACCGACGACATGCTCGTCATTCGCGGCGTGAACGTCTTCCCGAGCCAGATCGAAGACGTCGTCAAGACCATTCCCGATGCGTCGTCGTGGTATCGGATCGAACTGGAGACCGTGAAGTCGCTTGATGTCGTGACGCTCAAGATCGAGGCCGATCCCGGGTTCGCGCTCGATTCCATCGCCGCGGTCCAGCGTCTCCAGCGCGAGATCCAAGCGAAGCTCAAGGCGGCGTTGTCGGTTAGAATCGAGGTCAAGGTCGTGGAGCCGAAGAGCATTCCGCGCAGCGAAGGTAAGGCGAAGCGCGTCTTCGACGCGAGGGAGGGGATTCGGTAATGGTCGATCAGATCACGGTGTTCCTTGAAAACAGCGAAGGCCGCCTTCTGGCCTTGTGCCGCTGCCTGGGCCGGGCGGGCGTGGACATGCGGGCCCTCACGATCGCGGAGACGTCGGACTACGGACTCGTGCGTATCATCTGCAACGATGCCGATGCTGCCATGGAGGCGTTGGGAGAAGGCGGATTCAGCGCCACGAAGACCAAGGTCGCGGCCATAGCGGTGCCGAACCGTCCGGGCGGCCTGTCCGAACTGCTCGAGGCGCTCGACGGGCTCGGGCTGAATATCGAATACGGATACTGCTTCTCGACCGAAGCAGGCCAGGCGGTGGACGTCTTCAAGATCCACGGCGGCGCCCAGGCGGCCGAAGCCGCGTTCGCCCTCGAGGCTGCGGGCTTCAAGGTCCTTTCGTCCGAAGATCTTGCCTAGGGCTCGTTCGTCGCGCAGAGAGGCGGCACGATGCGCGAGGGAAGAACCGGCTTCGCAAAACGAGCCGCGCGTCTCATGGGCGCGCGGCTTTTCTTGCCATAGGGACCTTTCCCCTCCCATTTCTCGCCTAAGCTTCAAAAGAATCTGTTTTCAGGTAAAATCACCGGAGGGAAACCAAGGGATAGTGTTTATGAGAGGAGACTCCCGCTATGAAGGAATCCAAGACCAAAGTTCGTGTCGGCCTGCTGGCAGCCCTTACCGCCGTTTCGGCGCTCGTGCTCGCGCTCGGACTTACCGCGTGCGGCGGTGCCGGCGGCGGCGACGCCGACAAGACGCCGTTCGTCGGCACGTGGGACATCTCGTCCATCTCCGGCGAGGAAGCCGTGACCGAGGACGACATGAAGATGATGAGCGACATGGGCCTCAATGCGTTCATGAACCTCGACGAGGACGGCACGGCCAGCATCGATCTGTTCGGCGAAGTCATGACGGGCACCTGGACCGTCAAGAGCGCGACCGAGATCGACGTCACGATCGACGGCAGCACCCAGGCTGCGACCCTCGATGGAGACAAGCTCACCATGACCGACAAGACCAGCACGCTCGTGTTCACGAAGGGCGATCCGAAGGAAGTCTCTTCCGCGGGCGGCGCTTCCAAGTAACCTGCGCACGAACCGCACGCATTTCGTCATGAAGCCTGAGAGGGTTTCGATCGGCGAAGAGTCGCGCGTTCCTTTCTGCCGATCAGGAAGGTTCTGCGACTTGAATAGAGAGGGGCGGCCGGCCTTGGCGTCGGTCGCCCCTCGTGCGTCCGGGGTCCGTATCGGCGGATTCGTGCGCTCCTTCCGTCGCGGATGGATGCTTCCCGCCTTCGCGCCATGGAAGCCGTTCGCGGTCTCGCGGTACAATGCCTCGGTATGCTTCAGGCTCTGTTCGGAGGGGATACGCGCATGACCAAGATCCAGATGACCACGCCGCTCGTCGAGATGGACGGCGACGAGATGACCCGCATCATGTGGCAGATGATCAAAGACGAGCTCATCTGCCCGTTCGTCGATCTCAAGACCGAATATTACGATCTCGGCCTTGCGCATCGCGACGAGACCGACGATCAGGTCACCGTGGATTCCGCCGAGGCGACCAAGCGCCTGGGCGTCGCGGTCAAGTGCGCGACCATCACGCCGAATGCGGCCCGCGTCGAGGAATACGACCTGAAACGCATGTGGAAGAGCCCGAACGGCACCATTCGCGCGATGCTCGACGGCACCGTCTTCCGTGCGCCCATCGTGGTGCGCGGCATCGATCCGTGCGTCAAGAACTGGGTGCGCCCGATCACGCTCGCGCGTCATGCGTACGGCGATGTCTATCGGGATGCCGAGATGCGCATCCCCGGCCCCGGCACGGTCGAGCTCGTCTACACCGCGTCCGACGGCACCGAGACGCGCCGGCTCGTGCACGAGTTCACGGAGCCTGGCGTGGTCGAAGGCATGCATAACCTGGATGCTTCCATCGAAAGCTTCGCGCGGGCCTGCTTCGACTTCGCGCTCGCCACGAGCCAGGACGTCTGGTTCGCCACGAAGGACACCATCTCCAAGACCTACGACCATCGCTTCAAGGATATCTTCCAGGAAATCTTCGATGCCGATTACGCCGCACGCTTCGAAGCGGCCGGCATCGAGTACTTCTACACGCTCATCGACGATGCCGTGGCGCGCGTCATGAAGGCGGAGGGCGGCTTCATCTGGGCCTGCAAGAACTACGACGGCGACGTGATGAGCGACATGGTCTCGTCGGCGTTCGGATCGCTCGCGATGATGACCTCGGTGCTCGCGTCTCCTCACGGCTATTGGGAATACGAGGCCGCGCACGGCACGGTCCAGCGCCATTACTACAAGCATCTCGCGGGCGAAGAGACGTCCACGAATTCGGTGGCCACGATCTTCGCGTGGACGGGAGCCCTGCGCAAGCGTGCCGAGCTCGACGGCCTGGCCGACCTCGCGGCTTTCGCCGACGCGCTCGAGCAGGCGACGGTCGCCACGATCGAGTCGGGGAAGATGACCGGCGATCTTGCGCGCATCACGTCGATCGAGCATCCGACGAAGCTCAGCACAGGTGCGTTCATCAAGGCCGTCGCAGAGGATCTGAAGGGCCGCCTGTAGGTTGAGGCCCTAGGGCCTCCGGCATTCCTATCGGCTTGTTCATCTGCACGATTCCCATACGCGCGGGCATGAGGTCCATTCGATACGAGATTGTTGCTCCCAATCGACGCATGTGGTTTTAGAATGACAACACCGCACTATGCACGACGCAACGACGCGCCCTCCGGGGCGCGTTTTACATGAGGAGCCCGCATGCTTTCCGAACGTGTTTTGACCAAGATCATCCATAGGATGACGAAGAATCACCTTGCGATGGTTCCTGCTCCTGAATCCCGCATTCCCGAGGCGAAGCCCGGCCAACGTTACATGCTGTACATGCATGTGCCGTTCTGCCAGCGTCTCTGCCCGTTCTGCAGCTTCAATCGCTATCGGTTCGACGAGAAGGTGGCGCGCCCGTACTTCGAGAGCATGCGCAAGGAAATGCTCATGCTGAAGGATCTGGGCTACGACTTCCACGACCTGTACATCGGCGGCGGCACGCCCACGATCATGCTCGACGAACTGTGCGAAACCATCGATCTGGCGCGCGATGCATTCCATATCGAAGACGTGGGCACTGAGACGAATCCGAACCATCTGGCCCAGCCGTATCTCGACAAGCTGCGCGGACGCGTGCAGCGTCTGTCGGTCGGCGTCCAGAGCTTCGACGACGGCCTGCTCAAGCAGATGGATCGCTACAAGAAGTATGGCAGCGGCGACGAAATCCTCGAGCGCATCGCCGAGGCCATACCGTATTTCGACTCGCTCAACGTGGATATGATCTTCAATTTCCCTTCGCAGACCGAAGAGATCCTGATCAGCGACCTTGAGAAGATCGCGACGTGCGGATGCCGCCAGACCACGTTCTCGCCGCTCTACGTGTCGAGCGCGACCACGCGCAAGATGACGGAGACCTTGGGCTCGATGGATTACGACCGCGAGCGCCGCTACTACCATCTGATCGACGGCGTTCTGGCAGGTGGCGAAGATCCTCTGTTCAAGCGTACGACGCTCTGGACCTTCACGCGCAACGGCGCAGACGCCGCGGCGGTTGAAGCGGCGCCCGACCGCGCGTCGTCCTCGGTTGACGCCGCAGTGCATGCGGCAGTTCGAGGGAAAGAAGACGACGCAATGGGGGCGGCGGAACCCATGTCGGCAGCGCGCCTCGATGAATTCCAGGTGTCATGCGAGCAGTATCCCGCCATCGGCAGCGGATCCATCTCGTGTCTTGACGGATGCATTTACGTGAACACCTTCAGCATCGAGGAATACAACGAAGCCATCGCCGCGGGCCGCATGCCGCTCATGGGCAAGAGCAGGATGGGTGCGCGCGATCTGATGCGGTACCGTTTCCTGCTGCAGCTCTATCAGCTGCGGCTCGATAAACGCCAGTTCAAAAGAGATTTCGGCATCAGCATCGAGCGCGGGCTTCCGGCCGAGATGGCATTCATGCGTCTGAACGGAGCTTTCGCGACCGACGATGAGGAAGAGCTGACGCTTACGCCGAAGGGGCGGTATCTGACCGTGGTGATGTACCGCCAATTCCTGAGCGGCATGAACAACCTGCGCGATCAGGCGCGCGATGCGCTTTCCGGCCCTGAGCACGAGCTCTTGTTCGGAGACGGCACGCAGAGGTAGGCGAATTGTGCATCGGCACGGCGGGGATGCGTTTGGGCTGCTCATAGGTACAGAGATGCCGGTTCGATAGGGAATGGGCCCGATGCGTTCATACAAGCGCCGACCCAGCGGGGAATGCGACGCGCGCAGTTCCGCACGAGCCGAACGCGCCGGTGGCGCGTTCGCGCGAGCTCAGGACTGTTTGAGCACGCGCATCCCCGCCGGGTCGGCGCATTGAGGCGTATCTGCACGAATCTCGGTATCAATGGTGCATACGGGTATTCCCCGGCTCAATGCATGGCCGCCTTGCCGATGCCTATAGAGCACGCTCATTACGCGCGCTTCGCCCATATCGTGCTTTTCAGCAGAGCCATACGATTCTCTTATGACTCGATAAGAACTCGGTAGTTCCTATTCCTCTCGCATCCGCATAGAATCTCATCATGCCGGTCGAGGGGACCGGTCGCGCAATGTTGCCGAAGGGGAGCGGCACGCAGGGGGGATGCGCTTCCGCGCACGGGAATCGAATGCGCGGGAATTCCGCTCTCTCGGGCGTTGCCGGTCTCGCGTATCCCGCGATGCGCGCGGACTTTTCCAAAAAGGGGGAGCACCATGGATCTTTCACGTCGTAATTTTCTTGCAGGCGTCGGCATCGCAGGCGTCGCCGCCGCAGGGGCCGGTCTGGTCGGCTGCTCGGATGGTTCTGATGGGGCTAAGACCGGCGTGGCCGGGTCTACTGCGCCTGCGGACGAGGATCTGCTCTATACTGCGCGCATCAACCCGCAGGATTACGACTATCGCAGCAACACGACCGACTTCAAGACGCTCTTCTCGCCGATTTCCATCGGCTCGATGGAGATCTCGAACCGCATGGTGAAGTCCGCCGCCGGCTCCGCCTGCTATCTGTCCGGCGTGGCCGACGAACTCATCCAGTACTACGTCAACTTCGCCAAGGGCGGCGTCGAGCTCATCTGGATCGAGGGGGAGGCGTTTTCCTTCCCGTCCGACGGCAGCGGACTTTCCGCGGAAGCCATCGAGCTCGGTAAGTCGCTCGTGGCAGCCTGTGCAGAGTACGGTGTTCATCTGGGCTATCAATGGGCCGTCTTCGGCACGTCCGTCGCCGAGGCCGACATGGACGTCGCCACGATCCAGGCCATCGAGGATGCCGGAGTGACCGTCGCCAAAGCGCTCAAAGAGATGGGCTTCGAAGCGATCGAAATCAACGCCGCCGGTTTCAACCAGGGCGAGATGTTTCTGTCGCGTTTCCATAACACGCGCACCGACGACTACGGCGGAAGCATCGAGAACCGCGCGCGTTTCGTCACCGAGTGCATCACGAAGATCAAGCAGGCCTGCGGCGACGATTTCAACGTCCAGGTCCTGATCGACTGCATCGAGGAGAACGACAACCTCACCAACAACGCGACGCTTATGAATCTCGACAACACGCTGACCACGCCTCATAACCTCGTGACCGGCACGGCAGAGGGCATCGAGTTCGCGAAGCTCTTCGAAGCCGCCGGCGCGGACGCCATGCATCTGCGCCTAGGTCCTTTAGGTAACCATCCTTGCCAGTTCGGCAGCGATCTGTACTTCATCCTGAACGGCATCGAGGGCGCGACAGGCTATGGCACGCAGTGGGATTTCAACCGTCACTGGGAAGGCAGGCTCATCGGAGATCACAGCGGCGCAGGCATGCTGCTCGACGTCGTCGCCGAATACAAGCAGCAGCTGAAGATTCCTGTCGGCACGGTCACCTACATGGATCCGGCGCATGCTCCCGACTTCTTCGAGCAGGCGCTCGCCGACGGCAAGGTCGACTTCTATATCATGAACCGTCCGCTGACGGTCGACCCCGACTACGTCAACAAGCTGCGTGACGGCAAGATCGACGAAATCGCTCCCTGCACGCGCTGCCTGCACTGCCATATCGGCAGCAACCAGCTTAACGCGATGATGGGCTACTGCCGCGTGAACGCCCTCACCCAGCGCGTCATGCGCGAGGGCGGCCCTGCCTCTTACGAACTTCCGGAAGCCTCCGCATCCAAGAGGGTCATGGTCATCGGCGGCGGGCCGGCCGGCATGGAGGCCGCGCGCATCGCAGCATTCCGCGGGCATAAGGTGACGCTGTTCGAAAAGAATGCCAAGCTCGGCGGCCTGCTCACCTTCGCGCACCTCGTGAAGGGCGAGCATGAGAACCTGACCGATCTCGAAGCGTACCTGGAGCATCAGCTCGAGATTTCCGGCGTCGACGTGAAGACGGGCCAGGAAGCCGATGCGGACCTCATCGCGTCCGAAGCACCCGATGCGGTCGTGCTGGCCTGCGGCGGCGTGCGCGTCGACAGCGGGCTTGACGCCTCGTTCGGCGTTCCGATCGTCGCCTTCGACGATTTCATGATGACGGAGATGGGCGACGACGTCGTCGTCATGGGTTCGAACGCTCAGGCTTTCGACGCCGCGCTCTGGCTCACCGTGCATAAGAAGAGGGTCGTCATGGTCACGGCCGGCAAGAACGAGGAGCTCGACATGCAGCAGTCGCAGCACGCGATGCGTTTCATGACCACGGCGCTTTATGCGCTCGGCGTGCGCGTCTTCCCCGAGGCATCCATCGCCGAGGTCGGGGATGGATGCGTCGTCATCAGGACCGGGCAGGGGCTTGAAGTCGCCGTCGCCGCCGACGCCATCGTCGATGGCGCGGAGATGCAGCCGAACACCGCGCTGATCGACGGGCTTTCGAATGTCGAGACGTACGCGATCGGCGATGCGGCGGCTCCTTTCAATATCGCGATGGCTATCCGTTCCGGCAACGACGCCGGCCGCGCGATCTAGGCGCCGAACGGCCGCAGCGCGCGGTCGAGGATGCCGTTCATCTTGGCGATCGCCATGCCGTAGTTCGTGCACGGGATGCCCTGCGCGGCGGCATGGCGCAGCCGCCAGTGCATCTCGCGCTCGTTGAGCATGCAGCCTCCGCAGTGGACGATCAGCCGAAAGCCTGAGAGATCGTCGGGGAATTCGGTACCCGACGTGAACGAGAAGTCGATGTCGCGGCCCGTATGGTCGCGAATCCACCCCGGGAGCTTCACCGTGCCGATGTCCTCGCATTGACGATGGTGCGTGCAGCCCTCCGAGATCAGCACCGCATCGCCGTTTTCGAGCCCATCGAGCGCGCGTGCGCCTGCGACCTGCGCATCAAGATCGCCCTTGTATCGTGCCATCAGGATCGAGAACGATGTGAGGGGGATATCCTCGGGTATGATGCGGGACACATGGCGAAACGCCTGGGAGTCGGTGATCACCAGGCGCGGCGGATGCGCGAGCGTGTCCATCATGGACGCAAGCTCGGTCTCGCGCGTCACGTGCGCATGCGCCCCGGCATCGAGCACGTCGCGTATGGTCATCTGCTGGGGGAGGATGAGCCGGCCCTTGGGCGCCGCGGCGTCGATAGGAACCACGAGCACGACGTCGTCGCAGGGTTCGAGCAGGTCGCCCACCACGCGCCGGGGTTCCTTCGCGCCGGCGGCGATCGTGCCGATGAGCTCCTTGAGCTCGTGGACGCCCGTTCCCATCAAGGCGCTTGCGAACAGGCGCCCATGCGGCGGGTTCGCGTTCGCCTCCAAAGACATCTTCGGCTCTTGTTCGCCCACGAGGTCGCACTTGCCCATGACGATCGCATACGGAACGCCTCGCTCTTCGAACAGGCCTACGAGCGTGCGATCGGCATCCGAAAGCCCCGTGACGCTATCCGCCACGAGCACGGCCGCATCGGTCGAATCGAGCACACGGCGCGCCTTCCTGACGCGCAGGGCTCCGAGCTCTCCCTCATCGTCCATACCGGGCGTGTCGATGATGAGCACGGGTCCCAAGGGCGCGAGCTCCATGGCCTTGCGCACCGGATCGGTCGTCGTGCCGGCCACCTCCGAAACCACGGCAAGGTCCTGTCCGACGACCGCATTGACCAAGCTCGACTTGCCTGCGTTGCACGCGCCGAAGAATCCGATGTGGATCCGTTCGCCGCTCGTCGCGCCGTTCAATCCCATAGGATCCTCCCGCCTAGAACCTGAAGTCGTTGCCGCGGCCGCCGGCGATATCGCTCAGATACCGCTCGGTACGTGCGCGCGTGGCCTCGTTCGGGATCTTCAGCAGTTCGCGGCGCACCATGGCCTCGCCTTTCTCCTTCGTAGCGGGCGTCGCGTAGTCGACCAAGTATTCCATGAGCGTCATGAGCGCATTGGGGTGGCAGTAGTTCAGGATCTGTCCGCCTTTGCAGAATTGCATGAAGCGGTCGCCCGTGCGTCCGGCACGGTAGCATGCCGTGCAGAAGCTCGGAATGTGGTCGTTGTCCATGAGCCAGGCGACGACCTCGTCGAGCGTTCGTTGGTCCGACACGTCGAACTGCTCGGTGTCATGCGGGCGGTCCTCTTGCGTGTAGCCGCCCACGCTCGTGCGGCTGCCGCCCGAAATCTGCGAGATGCCGTAGCGCAGCGCGCGCTCGCGCACGCTTTGGGACTCGCGCGTCGAGATGATCATGCCCGTATAGGGCACGGCTATGCGGATGAGCGCGATGATCTTGTCGAAAACGTCGTCGGGAATGCCGTTGTCGAACGCGTCGGGATCGATGTCCATCGCCGGCTTCACGCGCGGCACGCTGATGGTATGGGGGCCTACGCCATGCACGGCCTCCAGGTGCTCGGCGTGCATGATGAGTCCCGTGAATTCGTAGGCGTATCCTTCCAGCCCGAACAGCACGCCCAGACCCACGTCGTCGATGCCGCCCTCCATGGCGCGGTCGTGCGCCTCGGTGTGCCAGCAGTAGTCCGATTTCGGCCCCGTGGGGTGGAGCTCCTCGTAGCGTTCGCGGTTGTAGGTCTCTTGGAACAGGATGTAGGTGCCGATCTCGGCTTCCTTGAGCATCCGGTACTCTTCGACGGTCGTGGCCGCGATATTGACGTTCACGCGGCGGATGGCGCCGTTCTCGTGCTTGATGGAATAGATGGTCCGCATGCATTCCAGGATGTAGTCGATGGGGCTGTGCACCGGATCTTCGCCCGCTTCGATGGCCAGGCGCTTGTGCCCCATGTCCTGCAGCGCCACGACTTCGGCGCGCACTTCGTCCTGGGTCAGCCTGTGGCGCGGGATGTCTCGATTCTCGGCATGGTAGGGGCAGTACAGACAGCCGTTCACGCAATAGTTGGAAAGATAGAGCGGGGCGAACAGGACGATGCGGTTGCCGTAGTAGGCCAGCTTGATCCTATGGGCGAGACGGCGTATCTCCTCGTTGATGCCGGCATCATCGCATGCGAGCAGCACCGCCGCCTCCCGATGGGTTATGACCGCGCAATGGTCCTTGGCAGGCGCCAGATGCGATTCGGCTTTCTTCAGAATCTCGCGGCAGAGGCCGACATCGTCTTTGTGCGCCTGCGCGAACGCGAGCGTTTCGAGAATCTCGTCATGGTTGATGAATTCGTCTGCATGAAGCGATGCAGGATCGTATCGATGGACCGTCATGCGATTGCCTTCCCCCTTGAATTGGATGCGTCCCTTCATTCGGTGCATTCACCCGGTCAGACCGGGGAAAGCTTCGGATCCCCTCGGTCGACGACGGTTCGGTAGCCGATGGAGGCGATGCGTGCGTCCAGGCGTCGTCGGCCCTCCGCAGCCTCCTCGCCCGTGCATGCCTTGTTGTCGTACGGGTCGTATCGCATGCGCACCGAAGCGGGCGATACGTTGGGCATGATGACGTTCGCTCCGGCCAGGATGCCCTTCTCGCGCCCTGCGGGATCGAGGGTCGCGAGCGCCGTCGTGGCCGGGATGAGCAGGCCGGGGGAGATGAGCCGGATGAGCGAGAGCAGATAGCATGTGAGGTCGACCGATCCGCGGGGCGCATCGGAAAACGGTGTGGCGTGATGCGGCACGAACGGACCGATGCCGCACATCTCGGGGCGGAATTCCTCGATAAGCTTCAGATCGCGCGCCAGCTCGCGCGGGCCTTGGCCGGGCGATCCCACCATGAAGCCGAGGCCCACCGCGTATCCGATGTCGCGCAGGTCGGATACGCAGCGCATGCGCTTCTCGTACGACATCGAACGCGGATGCAGCATCGCGTAGTGATCGGGGCTCGCGGTCTCATGGCGCAGGAGATAGCGGTCTGCGCCCGCATCGAACAAGCGGCGGTAGCTCGCGCGGCTGCGCTCGCCCAGCGAAAGCGTGACGGCGCAGTCGGAATGCCGGTCCTTGATCGTCGAAACGACGGCGCAGAGCATATCGTCTGTGAACCGGGGGTCTTCGCCGCCTTGCAGCACGAACGTGCGATACCCGATGCCGTAGCCCTCCTCGACGCATTCGAGGATCTGGTCGGGCGTCAGACGATAGCGGTCGGCGCGGCCGTTGGAGCGTCTCAGGCCGCAGTAGAGGCAATCGTTGACGCAATAGCTGCTGAACTCGATGAGGCCGCGCAGATAGACATCGGTGCCGTAAACCGCGCGCCGAGCTTCGGCGGCGCGTTCGGCGGCATGTGCGGCGAGGGCGGCGTCGCATTCGGCTATGAGGCGCTCGTAGCCTTCCGTCGGCAATGCGTGGTCGGCCTCGAGCGCATGGATGAGCTCATGCGGCTTCGTGTCCATGATCGTGTCGTCAATCTTGCGAGATGACGCTCGAATAGGCCGTTTTCACGCTGACGCCGTCGATGTTTCCCACTTTGCCGGCCAGCGCCGATATCTCGTTTTCGGGAGCGTCGAGCGCCACGCTTATGATGTTCACGCCGCGCTCTCGATAGGGAATCCCCATGCGTCCGATGATGTGGCGTGCGTACTCGTGCAGTATCGCGTTGAGTTCGGCTACATGCTCGGAGTCCTCGACGACGATGCCCATGATGGCGACCCTGCTCTTCATGACCTGCTCTCCTCTCGTGGGAACACGACGCGGCCATGAAAAGAAAAAAAGGGTATGCATTCGCGCCCTGCAGTCAGATTCACGACCACGCTCGTCTTCATATCGGGCGACGTCATGGTAGAAGGCGGCCGTCGCGTTTCGCAAGCGAGGAGCGGATCGCTCCATAAAACCCGCGTTCTTTCGAAGCGGGTCGTCAGAAATCGTCCGACGATTCATGACCTTCCATCATCGGAACGGGAAACTCGGCAACGAAGGTACACAGAATGCAAACGTGGCGCAAAGCACGGCGCGCGCATCGCGTATACGCTGATGCCCGACGTCGATTGCTACGTTGCATTGCTCATAAGGGGAAGGTGGATGCCATGGGCTTCATCGAGACGATGTACGAGAAGGCAAGGGAGAATCGGAAACGGGTAGTCGTTCCGGAATGCACGAATCCCAGCATGATGAGAGCGGCCGTCCGAGCCGCTGCCGACGGAATCGCGGATGTGTCGTTCGTCGGCGATGCCGACGCGTGCATGAGCGCAGCGGAGGCGAACGGGATCGACCTTTCCGGCATCGCAATAGTCGACATCTGTGACGAAGCGTACAGAAACGACCTGCTTGAACGCTTCGCTGCCCTTCCGCGGAGGGGCTTCAGCTCCAAATCGGTGGCAAAGCGCATCGAAAATCCTCTGTATATGGCGCTCCTGATGGAGGCGGTGGGAGACGCCGATTGCACGTTCGGAGGGCTCGATACGACGACGTCCGAATTCGTGATGGCGACCCAGGGCATCATCGGCCTCGCTCCGAACGTCGTCGTTCCTTCGGGCATGCTGATCATGGAAATAGACGGGTATGAAGGCGCGCAGGGCAATATCTTCGGCATGTCGGACGGTGCCATCAACGTCGAACCTTCGTCCGACCACCTCAGCGCGATCGCCCTCGCAAGCTGCGATACATTCACGGCCCTTACGGGAGATGCCGCCCGTTGCGCGATGCTGTCGTATTCGACCGACGGCAGCGGCAACAGCCCATCGGTCCAGAAGGTCCGCGAGGGCGTCGAGAAAGCCCGGACCCTGCGGCCTGATTTGAAGATCGACGGGGAATTCCAGGCGGATGCCGCCATCGTCGAACGGGTCGCCGCGAAAAAGGTGAAACGTGCAAGCGATGTGGCCGGTCGAGCGAATGTGCTGGTGTTTCCCGATGCCGCTGCCGCGAACATCGCGACGAAGCTCATTCAGCAATTCGCGCCTGGCCGCAGCTACGGCCCCATTTACCAGGGCTTCGCGCAGCCGGTCCTCGATTGTTCGCGCGGCGACACCGAGGATCGCATCTATTCCAATTTCGCGTTCTGCAGCGTCATGGCATCGGCGAATTAGCAAAGGAAAGAAGGATCAATGGGCTTCAACGACAACATCCCCAAGCTGAAACCATATCAGAGGAGCGTGTCGATCGTCGGCGTGGGAGCGACGCCTTTCGTGCGCGTCCTGGACGATCCCGATGTGGACGGCATGAACGAGGCGGAGCTGTTCGCCTATGCGGCGCGCGATGCCATGAGGGATGCCGGCGTCGACGGCAGCGATGTAGAGATGTATGTGCACGGCCAGGCGGGTCCTGGCTGGACGAGCAATTTCGCCACGCCCAACATGCACGTCGCGAATTGGATCGGCATGAAGGGCAAGGCATCCATCCATCATAGCGAGGCGTGCGCGACCGGCTACGTCGCGATCGAAACCGCCGCCAGCGTCGTCGCTTCCGGCCAGTATGACCTGGTGCTGAGCGGATGCATCGAGATGCCGTACTCCATCGCATATCCGACCAGGGTGTTGACGAAGAGGCGCTTCGGCACCGACGCAATCTTCCATGAAACGCTTTGTTCCACGCTTCCGAGGGACTACACGCTGTTCACCAGAGGAGCCCTGCCTTTCAACTCGGAATCGTGGCTCGATTACTACGTTCAGGAAAACGGCATCGGCCTCGAGGACGTGGATGCCTTCATGACCCAGCTTTCCATTCAAAGCCGAGAAGCCGCCGTGATAAACCCCTTGAGCACCATCGCGCATAAGACGTACGACGAGCTGGCTGAAGAGGTGGGCATGGATTCGTCCTACGAATACCTGCATTCGAAGTTCAATCCGCTTATCGGCAAATACATGCGCGGCGCTCATTTCGAGCAGCGCGTCGACGGTGCGGCGGCCTTCATCATCTGCCCGACCGAGATGGCCTATGCATACACCGATCATCCCATCGAGATTCTCGGCGTGGGGCATTCCTGTCTGGAGAATTCCAACCCTCGTCTCGAGATGCAGGGCACGGCGAACTCGTATCGACAGATGAAGGAGCTCACGGGTCTTACAGGTGCGGACATGGATCTCTTCCTGACCAACGACTTCTACAACCAGTCCCAGATGCTTGCCGCGGAGATGTGCGAATACGTGCCGAAGGGCGAGGGCTGGCAATACCTGAGGGAAGGGCGCATGTCGTATACGGGCGACCGTCCGGTGAACACGAACGGCGGACGTTGCCAATACGGGCACGCTGCGGGCGCATCCGGTCTCCACGACCTCTACGAAGCGGTGCATCAGATGCGCGGCGATGCTCCGACGCAAGTCGGCCATGAGGTGAAGCGTGCGATGCTGCGCGGCTTCGGCGGGGCGCAAAACCTGCTGAACATCATGTTGGAGAAGAAGTAAGGGAGTGGCATGGACATGATGACGAAGTATGATCTGGAGCCCATCGTCAAGACGTTCTACAGTGCGCTCGAAGAGGGTACCGTGCTGGGCAGAAAATGCGTGAAGTGCGGCCATATCGAGTTTCCTCCCTACCTTTGCTGCAATTCCTGCGGGAATCTCGATACCGAATGGGTCGATCTCACGAATGCCGTAGGCGTCGTGAAACAGGTCCTGTCGACGCGCGGTGCGTTCGGAGACCCCGACTTCCGCAGTGCGCATGGCGACTATTTCGCGGTCGAAGTCGTGCTGCCCGGTTGCGATCCGGTTGCAACCAGCCTGCTTCATATCGACTACGACGCGTACGACGATTTCGCGAAATGGGTTGCCGAAGACACGGTTCAGGTGAAACCGCTTATCGTGCAGGACGAGGATACGAAGATCGTCGTCTGGGAATTGGTCGAGGACAACGAGTTCAAAAAGGTCCCCGTCCTCGAGGAACGCCCGTCCGAACCGTCCGAGCTGGTTGCGTGCGATGCGCCTGCGAACGTTTCGCCTGATGCGGCTGACGCCGACGATGACGTGGCGAAGACCGTCATCTCGGCAGCGGCCGATGCGTACGGCGTGGACGAGAGCGCGATCGGACTGGCGACGAACCTACGCGAAGACCTGTCCAACGAGTCGATGAAGATGATCGTGATGATTTCGACCATCGAAGACGAAACGAACGTGACCATCGAGATTCAGGAGGCGCAGAACCTCTACACCGTAGCCGATTTCGTCGATATCGTGCGAGAACGGCTGTAGGAAGGCGTGCGCATGAAAGAATACACGGTACTGACGATCAATCCCGGCTCGAGCAGCACCAAGATGGGAGTCGTCAGAGGAGACGAGGTCATCCTCGACATCGCGGTCGACCATCATAAGGAGGATTTCGCGGATTGCGAAACCTTCGCCGATCAAGAGCCTGTCCGCATGGAAACGATTCTGAAGGCGCTCGACGAGCACGGCATCAAGCTGTCGGATATCGATGCCGTTTCCGGGCGCGGCGTGGGGCTGTACCCTTGCGAAGGCGGCACATACCGCATCGACGAGCGCGTGTACGAGCATGCGCTGAACGATGTCGCAGGCATCCGGCATCCGGCGTCGCTCGGCATCATCATGTCGTATGAATTGGGGAAGCAATACGGCATTCCGGCGTTCTTCGTGAATCCCATGCCGACGGACGAACTGTGCGACGAGGCGCGAATCACCGGGATCCCCGGCATCTACCGCCCGGCGAAATCGCATCCGCTCAACCAGAAGCAGGTGGCGATCCGTCATAGCCGAAACGTCGGCGTGCGGTACGAGGACAGCAACTACATCATCCTGCATATGGGGGGCGGAATAAGCATCACCGCCCACAGAAAAGGCCGCATGATCGACGGGAATCGCGCAGGCGACGGGCAGGGGCCGCTATCTCCGAACCGGTCGGGGGATATCTGCATCGATGACGTTCTGGCCTGCATGGAAAAGGGCATCTCGCCGGATGAGGCCAAGACTTACGCGTCGAGCACGGGCGGCCTGCTCGCCTGGTGCGGAACGGACGATCTGCGCGAGGTGAAGGGCATGATCGCGGACGGCGACCGCAAAGCCGCGCTGGTGTATCGGACCATGGTGTATTCCATCGGAAAGTGGACGGCGATGATGGCCGGCGCCATGAAGGGGGAGGTCGACGCCATCCTGCTTACGGGAGGCATGGCCCACGACGGCGAGCTGTGCGATCAGATCAAGGAGTATGTCGGTTGGATCGCTCCTGTGCACGTGTATCCCGGCAGCTTCGAGACGGAAGCGCTCGGTTTCGGAGCGATCAGGGTTCTGAGCGGCGAAGAGGAAGCCAAGACCTATACGGGCAAGCCGGTGTGGGATGGATTCGAGTGGGATGACTGAACGCGATCGGCGGCGAAGCTGAAACAGGAATGCAGCCGAGCCGCGTAGGTCCTGCCGTCCTTCGGGATGCGCGATCTGCAAGAAGGGGGAACCGCGTATGAAAATCATCGTCGAGAACAAAGGCCAGCAGCAGAGCGTGCGCTACGTCGTGGACGTCGACCGCTGCTGCGGCTGCAAAAGATGCATACGGAGGTGCCAGGAAGACGTCTGGCAGTGGGATGCGGGCACGGAGCATGCCTATCCTCGATATCCGGATGATTGCGTGCTGTGCTATCAGTGCGAGATGGATTGCCTGAATAGCGTCATCGATATTCAGGTCATTTCTCCGCTGCAGGTCGACCCGCTGGAATATAGCGCCGGCCTCATTGCGCTGGACCAGGAATAGAAGGGGGAAACGACGTGGCCGACGTAGAAGATTACGGCACGCTTCACACCGCAGACATCCTCGTGGTCGGTGGAGGAATGTCGGGACTTGTGACTGCCATCAGGGCGAAAGAGAATGATCCATCGCTTGATATCCTGGTTGTCGACAAGGGGGTCATCGGCTGGAACGGCCAGGCCACGAAAGCAGGAAACGGCATCCGCGCCACTTCCAAACATCCCAACGGCGTGCAGCATGCCCTTGCCTATCTGGTTAACGCGCATACGCCGTTTCTGAACGACCAGGAATTCCTCAGGGATTATCTCGTCGTGCATCGGGACAACCTCGATTACATGAGGCATTGCGGCGTCATCACGTCCTGCGATGACGACGGCAAGGCCGCTCCTCTTCCGTTCATCCCGGATGCGCTCGATATGGGCGGCGTCTCGCTCGACGTATGCAAGCAGCTTCGCGATTTCGCGTTGAAGCTCGGCATTCGCCTCATGAGCCGCGTCAATGTCTTCGAACTGCTGACGAGCGCCTCGAAGAAGGTCATCGGCGCCATCGGGTTCGATGCCGATCATATGGAGTGCATGGTCTTCCATGCGAAGGCGGTGGCCATGGCCACGCAGGGATGCCACTTCAAGAAGATCGGTCTTGAATTCATGGGGTACGGCACGGGTGTCGGCGCCATGTACCGTGTGGGCGCGATCATGCGCAACGTGGAATTCTCCACCCAGGTCGACGTCGTGTTCAAGAAGACCAACACCCCGATTTACGGCGGATTCAACATGATTCGCAACAAGCATGGCGAGAACCTGACCCAGAAATACATCGGGCATCTCGAATGGGAAGTCACGCCTGCGCTTGTGGATGCCATGGTGAAGGAAGTCGCTCTTGGCAACGGCCCGCTTTGGGTCGATCTCGAGAAGCCCGACGAGGTCCGTGAGATGATCGGCGGCACGGACATGGACGAATCGACCCAGCGCATGTTCCGCGACAAGCTTGCCTGGGAAGAGCTCGTGTTCAAGAAGACGGCGATGAACCTCGGAGACATCGGAACGAAGCCAGAGACGACCATCAAGACGGTGCTTCAGGTGGAGCCGGTCAAGGTCGATGCCGGGATCAGAACCGATGTGGAAGGCCTATGGGCCCCCGGAAAGGTGTCCACGCAGGGCAATGCATATTTCGGCTGGACGCGCGGCGACGGCTTGGGAAACGCTTCGACGACCGGCATGATGGCCGGCGACAGCATAGCTCCTTATGCGGCTGCTGCAGAATGGGACGATCTGCAGCTCGATCAGATAGCCGAATGCAAGGAGAAGATCTACGCGCCGCTGAATCGTCCGAACGGGTGCAGCCCGAAAGTCATCTACGACACGATCGAGCGGTATATCTTCGACGTCAATAAGAGCGTTCTTAAGAGCGAAGACGCGATCCAGGACGTTTTCGGCGACATCAAGAGGATGAAGGAGATCGTCCCCCGTCTGACCGCCGACGATCCGCATACGCTTGCGAGGTGCTTGGAGGCCGCCGATACGATTCTTTGCCTTGAGATGATCTATCGCTCGGCCGAGATGCGTACGGAAAGCCGCGGCATCATGTATCCCCACTTTCGCAAGGACTACCCGGAGCCCGACAACGCGCATTGGCTCAAGTGGATCAACATCAGACAGGGCGAAGACGGAGAGATGGAACTGTTCACGGAGGATATCCCGATGTGGAGATACCCGGTCAGGCCTCAGGGCTATCGGATTCCGGATGGCCATGTGGATGAATTCGACCCGGAAACGTTCTTCGCGGAAGGAGAGGCCGAATGAACGTCGTGAATATAAAGCTCAATGGCTACGATTATGCCATGGAAAAGGGCATGACCGTCCTAGACGCCTCTTTTGAGACCATGAAATTCAAGAAGGAGTATCTGAATCATCCTATTCCGACGCTTTATTACCTTCAGGGCATCGTGGATGTCGATGAATCCGGCGTATGCGTTGCGGAAGTAGATGGCAAGTTGGTCAACGCCTCGACAACGAGAATCGGCGAGGGCATGGAGATCGAGACCATGAGTCCGAAGGCCGTGGAGGCCCGCAAGGAGGCGCTTTCCAGGATCCTTGCGGTTCACGACAAGGACTGCCTGCACTGCCTGCGCTCTTCGAGCTGCGAGCTGCAGACGCTCTTGAAGGACTACGGATTTACCGACGAGCCCGATATACCGGACGATAACATCGAAGAGATCGACACGTCTTCGGTCGTCCTGATTCGCGACAACAACAAATGCATCAGGTGCAAGAGGTGCGTGAACGTATGCGCGAAGATGCAGGCGGTGTCTGCCATAGCCTGCACCGGAACGGGACTCGATGCGACTATCGCGCCATCGTCTCCGTCCGGCCTTGCAGCGGCGAGCTGCGTGAATTGCGGCCAGTGCGTGGCGGTGTGCCCGGTGGGCGCGCTGGTCGAGAAAACCTGCATCGACGAGGTGAATGCGGCGCTCGCCGACCCGAAGAAATATGTCGCGGTGCAGGTCGCTCCTGCCGTGCGTGCCGCCCTTGGCGAGGATTTCGAGTTCCCTCTCGGCATCGACGTGGAGGGCCGGATCGCCGAAGGCTTGAGGCTGCTCGGTTTCGACAAGGTGTTCGACACCAAGTTCGGCGCCGATCTCACGATTGTGGAGGAGGCGAACGAGCTCGTCGACCGCATTGCGCATGACGGCGTGCTTCCGATGATCACCTCGTGCTGCCCGGGCTGGATCAAGTACGCCGAGCATTTCTATCCCGATATGCTCGATAACATCTCATCATGCAAATCGCCGCATCAGATGCACGGGGCGATCGTCAAGTCTTTCCTTGCCGAAAGGGAGGGCCTCGATAAAGAGGATATCGTGACCGTGAGCGTCATGCCGTGCACGGCGAAGAAGTTCGAGTGCACGAGGAATGACGAAGACGGCGCGGGGGTGCCTGATGTCGACATCGTCGTGACGACGAACGAGCTTGCCAAAATGTTCAAGGATGCGGGAATCCAGCTGGAGGCCATGAATCCTGCCACGGCATACGACCATCCGCTCGGCTTCGGCACCGGAGCCGGCATCATCTTCGGTGCATCGGGCGGCGTGATGGAGGCCGCATTGCGCACCGCCTGCGAAACGATATCGGGCAAAGAACTCGACGCTTTCGAGTTCGCTGCCGTGCGTGGGATGGCGGGCATCAAGGAGGCGTCGGTCGATATCGACGGCGCTGACGTGCGCGTGGCCGTCGTGTCGGGGCTTGCGAATGCGAACATGCTGCTGACCAAAGTCAAGAACGGAGAAGCGGACTACCAGTTCATCGAGGTCATGGCATGCCCGGGAGGCTGCGTCAACGGCGGCGGGCAGCCCCATCAGGGCGCGTATGCGCGCAGGCTGGCCGACGTTCCCGCAGCGCGTGCCGCCGCTCTGTACGGCAACGACAGCGAGAGCGAGGTCAGGAAGTCGCACGAGAACCCGTACATCAAGCTTCTGTACGACGAGTACCTGGAAAAGCCTGGGAGCGAGAGGGCGCATCGCCTTCTGCATACGACCTATGCCATGCGATAGGCGCGAACGGACGGACGAATGAGCGAGACGTGGAAAAACACCCTGACCTTGGCGCTTGGAATCGCCCTGCTTCCGCCGCTCTGGGCGGTGGCCGCCCCGCATATCGGGGTGGCCACCGGTGCGGTTGCGCTGATTTGCGCCGGCCTTTACGTGACGAACGGGAACAGGGTTTCCGATGCGGCCAGGATCTCCGTCGGTTTTCTTCTCGGCGACGCATGGGCCGTTCTTGCCATTCTGCTCATGGCCTGGATGCCGCTGAACGAAAGCCTCGAGACCTTCATCTTGCTCTTCGTTCTGGGCGGTCTTGCGGTTATCATCGGCGCGCTATTTCCGAAGCTGATCTTCACTCCTGCCTGGCTTTGCGGCTGGGCCATCGGCCTTACCGTCATGGCGCCGTGCGGGGCTGCCCAACTCGGCAGCCTCTCCATTCAAATAGGTATGTCGATGCTGGTGGGCGTATGGTATGTCGGCGCCGGCGTCGATGTTTTCCAGAAAGCCTTGCTGAGGAGGCTGAATGGGTGAATGCAGCACGACGATCTATGCGGCACGTACGGTCCCGCTTGAAGATGTGGGGCTCTTTTCCTGCTTCTATAGGATGATTCCCGAGTCGAGGAAGAGGAGGGTGGAGTCCGCAAAGGTCGATTCGGAACGTCGGCAGGCGCTTGCTGCTTCGGTGCTCTGGCTGCATGGGCTTAAGGCTGCAGGAGCCGGAGACGATTACGCCGAAGGAAGGCTGAACGTCGCGTTGAACGATGCAGGCAAGCCGTTTTTTCCGGAAAGGGAAAATCTGCACTTCAGCATATCCCATAGCGGAGAATGGGCGCTGTGCGGGTTTTCGACGGTATCGATAGGCTGCGACGTGCAAGAGCATTACCGTGAAGACGAGGCGATTCTCACGGTGGCGCATCGGTATTTCTCCGAAGAAGAACGGCGGCTCATATCCAGTGAGGAGGATGCGGACGATCGTATCAGGCTTCTGTATCGCCTATGGACCATGAAGGAAAGCTACGCGAAGATGGTCGGGTGCGGTATCGACGACAGGTTGCCGCGCATCGGCATTCGTAGCGAAAACGGCTGTTTGCGTGCCGAGGGGCTCGGCGATGCGGGATTTCTCCATGAACTTGCAGTTGCTGAAGGATACAGCGCTGCATGCTGCGTGGCGGCAGGGGGGAGCCGACCTGTATGCGCGCTGCTGAACCTAACCGATCTGCTGGAGTGAATCAGGCGCGGCCTCCTTGTGCGATCGATGGATACGAAGGCGCTCGTTCGATCGAGGTATCGGAAAGGTCATGCTCGGTTCGGCTCGTGATGGTGCGCGGGTTGGCATCTGATTTCCATGAACGCGATTTCGTTAGGCTCCATGACGAGTTTCAAGGGCATGCGTCCCTCTCGGATTTCCACGGTTTCGATCTGAAGATGCGGCTCGCAGACGTGTTCGATGTAGCGTACGTCGCCGCTCGAGAGGGCATCGCTGTATCCCAGCTCTCGCCAAAGATCGAGAACGCTTCCCACATGCGAGTTGACCCGCCGTGTCCGAACCTGGTAGCTGCCGTTCTCCATACCTGCAAGCACGATAGTCCGCTCGATGACCGTATCGTCTTCGAAGCATTGGGACAGCAGCTCTTTGGCGATGGAATCTTCCTCGGTTTTGAAGTAGTGGTAGCTGAGCTTCCTCTTGTTATGGGCGACGATGTAGTAATTGCGCCTGCGGTCGGTCGTCACCATGAAGCCGTCGCCCGATGAGACGAGGTAGTGCGCAAGCCCTCCCAGCATAGTCAGGGCGAATCCCGCCGGCTTCATGATCCCGTCCCTGGTGACCAGCCCGTTCCCTCCCTGAAGAAGCAGGTGCGAATCGAAGAAATCCGTTCTTCGGTCGGTGCCGCTGTAGTAACTCGCCAATGAAACGCGTCCATCGATTTCGATCATGCTCTTCACGATGTACGCTCCGCGGTAGCACGAATCGTTGAGGCAGTTTCGGTCGACGACGGTTTCGTTCCATTCGGTCAGATACAACGGGACATCGCGCATGCCGGTTTCGATGATCGCCTGTTCCATCCTCTCGATGTCTTTGATCAGGTAGTCTTCGTCTCCGCTTCGCTTGAAGTATCGGTATGCATCCTCCTTCTTCTCATAGGCGTAGCTGACCGTCGATACGAAATCCGGTTCGTGGCCGCGTTCTCGCAGCCCCATGAGGATTCCCTTGATCCTCGCATCTATCGAAGGGAGGGACGGACCGCCGACCTTCATGCCGTGCGCGTATTCCCGTGCGACGCGCTGCGCTATCCCGAACAGGCTGCAATACCCGTCCAGGGGATGCTCGCCGTCGACGACGTATCCATCGAAGGGTATCTCGAGTATCCAATCTTCGACTTCCTCAACGCCGTATCGCTGCGTCACGTGCCTCATGAACGCGACGACGATGCTGCTCCACGACTCAACGCTTCCGAGGGAACGTTTTTGGTCGGATCTGAAAATCACGTCATCAAGCGTTTTATTGATTCGTTCGGCCTTCGGTTCCAGCACGATGAACGGCTTCATCCCATTGCTGAGCAACGTGTCGAATATTTGGTCGAGCCGTATGAAGTTGTACGCGTCCATGGTCTCGTTCGCATCGAGCAGGAGCTCGCTGGAAAAGGGATTCCAGAAGCGGATGTATGCACAGCCGATACGCTTGTGCAGCATCATGATGTGCTCCTGGATATCCGTCTTCAGAACATCCGCGGCGCTTCCGACGTTGATGACGCTGTTCCAACAGTGCTTGATCGGAAGGCTTTCGCGCACGTCGCACTCGGATGTCTGGCTTTCGCATGCGAAATCGAAAGGCTCCGTCTTTCCGTCCAGGATGCGGCTTATGCGATTGTCGAGGGCTTTCCTGCTTTCGGCGCTCATCTGCTCGCGGTGTTCTTTCGCGCGAACCTCGGCACGCATCTCCGAGGGACTCGCACCGTATTTCTTCTTGAAGGCTCGATTGAAATACGATGATCCGCTGAAGCCGTTGTCGAACGAAATCTGGGTTATGGGCTTGTCCGTATAGAGAAGCTCGTTCAGAGCCCGCTTCAACCTCAGCTCTCTGACATAGTGGTTGAAGTTCACTCCGAAGCTCTTCGTGAAAAAACGTGACAGGTAGCCTTTCGACAAGTAGAGTTCCTCGGCAAGAGCATCGAGGGTGATCGTCTCGGCGTAATGAATGTCGAGGTAACGCTCGATCCGCTCCTTGCGGTCGCTGTCTTTCGGAGGGTTGTTCCGTTCGCTTCCAAGAGGCTGGTCGTTAGGCATGAAGAACTCGACGAGCGTCTCTAAAAGCTTGTAGTAGAGAGAATAGTAGTCGAACACCAGACGCGCATACGTCGACTCATCGTCGCGTACGAAGTCCTGGTCGACTATCATCTGGCGGAGGAGCGCGCGAAGACGGGCGTGGTGCTCGTCGTCTTCGCGGCTGCTGTCGCATTCGATCGTTCTCAGCATCCCGTCGCATGCGGTCTCGAAGGTCGTGCCCGTCAGCTCGAGAGAGGCCAGGATGAGATCGCTCGATCCTTCGTATCGGTACTCGGTGCCGCGGTTGATGACGAGAAGGCCCATCTTGTCGAGCTTGACGTCGCGGCCGTCATAGGAAAACAGCGCATGGCCGTCGAGCACGAAGAAGAGTTCGGCATGCGCGCAGAAGCCTTCTCTGCGCGCAGCGGTGTCGATGGCGATGTTTTTGCTGCGGAACGCTTTAACTGGATTCATGCGGCGCCTCCCCCCCCGTGCATACCAGCTGCATGCTTACAAACTACCACGTCGAGCGTTTCGGCGGCCATGGAGTCGAAGGTATGGATGCGGGTTTCCTGAAATGCGGCGCGCGCGGAGACGAAGCAAAGTATCAGAATGCCCGGTTCGTTCAACCGCCATCTCAGCAGAGATCGCGGTTATCGCAGCTCTATCGCATCTCGAAAAGGTCCCGACGGAAGCGCATGCGACGCGCGCAGTTCCGCACGAGCCGAACGCGCCAGTGGCGCGTTCGTGCGAGCTCAGGACTGTCTGAGCACGCGCATGCCCTTCCGCCGGGACCTAGGTAGGCCGTCCTTCTAATTCTGCAGATCTTCGAACGCTCCTACCCGATAGCGCGAGAAGACGACCTCGCCGCTTTCCTGGGTTGCATCCAGATCGACGTCGGCGCGAATGCCGAAGTCGCGGTCGCCGTCCGCATCGCAAAAGGTCTGCATGACATGCCAGAGATGGCGGGAAGCCTCGTCGGATTCATCGATGGTGAAATAAGCGGCCGAGCGCGCGTCGGCATCGGTCAGGATCTCCTCATGCGCCTCGAAAAGCCCGTCGAGCGCCTGCTGCCAGGCGCGGGTGCCATAGCCCCAGTCTGCATCGAGTTCGCCGAGCTCTACGGCGCGTCCGCGGGCGACCAGGCGAACGCGGGCGAAAAGCGCGTTGCGCACGAGCAGCGTGACGGCGCGCCGGTCATGCACGACGACGTCTGCCGCCTCGGGGGCCGCGATGCCTTCCGCCTTGCCGGCGGATTCCCATGCATCGATGAGCGAGGAATCGACCGAGCGCACGACGAAGCCGAGCCACGACACGATGTCTTCCAAGCGCTCGTCGCGCTTATCTGCCGGAATCGTCTTGGCGAGCACGCGGTAGGCGTCCGACAGATACCGTAAAAGCGTGCCCTCCGATCGCGCGATGTTGTAGGAAGTGACGTATCCCTTGAAGTTCGCGGCGGTCTCCACCATGTCGCGCAGAACCGACTTGGGACGAAGCGCGTAGTCGTTGGCCCAGGGAACCGACTCGCAGTACTGCGCGAACGCCGCTTCGAGCAGCTCTTCGAGCGGCTTGGGGTAGGTGACGTCGGCGATCTTTTCCAGACGCTCCTCGTAATCGATGCCTTCGGCCTTCATGGCGGCCATCGCGCGGTCCTTCGCGCGGCGCTCCTGGGCCCGCAGCACCTGGCGCGGATCTTCGAGCGTGGATTCGACCATGGAGATGACGTCGAGCGCGTAGGTCTCGCTTTCCGGGTCGAGCAGCTCGAGAGCCGCCAGCATGAAGGGAGAGAGCGGCTGATCGAGAGCGAAGTCGTCGGGAAGGTCGACCGTCGTGGCGTATGCGGTGCCGCCTCCTTCGTCCGTGAGGCGTTCTACCACGCCGGCATCCATGAGCGTCTGGAAGATCTCGGCGGCACGTGTCTTGAGCGCGGTCTTCTCCTCGGTCGTCTGGAGCGAATCGTCGATGAGCCTGCACGTGCGCGCCCACGCGTCGCCGCCCTGCTCGACTTCGGCCAGCACGATGGCGTGCGTGATGCGCATGCGCGGCTTGAGCGTTTCAGGAGCGGCTTCTATCAGGCGTTCGAAGGTCTGCTTGTTCCAGCCGACGAAGCCTTCGGGCGCCGCTTTGCGTTTCACGCGCTTGCGCTTCTTCTCGTCGTTGCCGGCTTTCGCGAGCGCTTTGGCATACTCGATATCCTGCTCGGGCGCCTCGGCGATGACCCTGCCTTCGGTATCGAATCCCGAACGCCCCGCCCGTCCGACGATCTGGTGGAATTCGCGCGAGCGGAGGCGACGCATGCGCCGTCCGTCGTATTTGGAGAGCGCCGTGAGCACGACGGTGCGAATAGGCACGTTGATGCCTACGCCGAGCGTGTCGGTGCCGCAGATGATCGGGACGAGCCCTTGCTGGGCGAGCTTTTCGACCAGCAGTCGATAGCGGGGGAGCATGCCGGCGTGGTGCACGCCGATACCGGCTTCGAGCAGGCGTTTGAGCGTCTTGCCGAATGCCGTGGAAAAGCGCGTGCCGGACATGGCCTCTTTGATGGCGACGCGCTGGTCCTTGCTGGCCAGACCGAAGCTCGACAGCGACTGCGCGCAGGCGAGCGCCGCGTCTTGGGAGAAATGCACGATATAGATGGGCGCATCGCCGGCGCGCACCGCAAGCTCGACCGTCCCTTCGAGCGGGGTTTCGACGTATTCGTACGTCAGGGGCACGGGGCGTTCGGCGTCAAGGATCGCATCCACCGTGCGTCCGGTCTGCGCTTCCAAGGCGTCGGCGATCTGCGTCATATCGCCGAGCGTGGCGCTCATGAGCAGGAACCGGGTGCGAGGCATCGTGAGCAACGGCACCTGCCAGGCCCACCCGCGATCGGGGTCGGCGAAGAAATGGAACTCGTCCATGGCGACGTAGTCGATATCGCACGCGTCGCCTTCGCGCAGCGCCTGGTTCGCCAGGATCTCCGCCGTGCAGCAGACGATGGGCGCGTCGGTGTTGATGCGGGTATCGCCTGTGATCATGCCGACGTTCTCGCGGCCGAGCAGCTCGACCAGATCGAAGAATTTCTCGTTGACGAGGGCTTTGATGGGAGCCGTGTAATAGGCGCGGCGCCCCATGGCAAGCGCGAGGAAGTGCATCGCAAGCGCGACCATGGATTTGCCCGATCCGGTGGGCGTGCCCAGGATGACATGGTCGCCCATCATGAGGCTCATGCAGGCCTCTTCCTGGTGCGGCCAGAGCTCGATGCCGGCTTCGATCGTCCAGTCGAGGAATGCGTCTATGACCTCGTCGGCCGAGAGTTCCTCGCGGTCGTTGAGCTCGAGCGCCCTGCGTCCCAGCTCGCCATATGCGGTCGGATTGCGCGGCGCGCACGCGCCGTCGGCGGCCGAGCCGATGGCCTGGGCTCCGTCGGCGGCGATCGGGCCTTCCGCTTCGGGGCCGCTGCCGGCAGTCGGGCCGTCTGCTTCGAAGTTTGCTCCGGAGATCGGGCCGCCTGCCTGAAGGCCGCCGTCGGTGCTCGGACTGTTGTTTCCAGCGATGGTGTCCATAGGTTCCGTTCGTGATGAGGTGCGACGTGCGGTCGCCTGCGTTCTCGCGGAGTCTTCGCCGCGCGATCGCCGTGCTTCGAGTCGAGCTATCACTATAGACGTTCGGCGAACGATTCCGCGCGTCGAGCTGCATGCGGGATACGTTCGTGCGCCGACGGGATCGCCCCTCTCGTTTCGGGCTTGTGCGATTGCGCGTTTCGGTATCCGAGTGCGACGGGGTCTTACGGCCCGAAGCTGTGCGAGGGTTCGCATGCGAGGCGATCCGCCCCGCGTTCGTGAGCCTCTCCGCTTGCCGCGCGAAATGCGCCCAGCGCGCGTTTTCCGTTGCACAGAGACGATTGCAAACCTACAATTCGATTGCACACAATTAAAAAGGCTCGAAAAGGCCTCGAGGAAGGGAAGCGTTCAACCGCTTTCTGGCGAAAGGAGCAGAGCATGGAGATCAAGAACGTCGTCGTGGCCGGTGGCGGGGTCCTGGGAAGCCAGATCGCCTTCCAGTCCGCCTACAAGGGATTCAACGTCACGGTATGGGTTCGCTCCGAAGGGTCGATCGATCGTGCGAAGCCCAAGTTCGAAGTCCTGAAGAACACCTATCTGGCCACGCTCGAGGCCATGAAGACGAATCCTGCCGCCTATTGCCGCGGTTTGGCGGACGATCCGAAGGCCACGCCCGAGCAGATCGACGAGCTCAAGGCGAAGGTCGTGCCCGCGTTCGAGGGCATCGCGTTCACGACGAGCTACGAAGAGGCCGCGCGGGACGCCGATCTTATCATCGAGGCGATCGCCGAAGATCCGCAGCAGAAGATCGCCTTCTACGAGGAGCTTGCCAAGCATATGCCGGAGAAGACCATCCTGGTCACCAATTCCTCCACGATGCTGCCAAGCGCCTTCGCGGAACATACCGGGCGTCCCGCCAAGTACCTGGCCCTGCATTTCGCCAACGAGATCTGGCGCAACAACACCGCCGAGGTCATGGGGCATCCCGGCACCGACCAGGCGGCGTACGACCAGGTCGTCGAATTCGCCGCGGCCATCGGCATGGTTCCCCTCAAGCTGCATAAGGAGCAGCCCGGCTATATCCTGAACAGCATGCTCGTGCCGTTCCTGAGCGCCGCCGAGGCCCTGTACGCCAACGAAGTGGCCGACCCCGAGACGATCGACAAGACCTGGATGCTCGGCACCGGCGCGCCCGTCGGCCCGTTCCGTATCCTCGACATCGTCGGGCTCGTGACCGCGTACAACATCGTGATCATGAATCCTCTCGCGAAGGATCCCGAGACCACTCCGGGCAAGATCGCCGCAGTTCTCAAGAAATACATCGACGAAGGCAAGACCGGCGTCGCCGCCGGCGAGGGCTTCTACACGTACAAGTAGATGGAACGATAGGCGCAGACCGCATCGCATAGATGCGGTCTGCGGACATTCTTTCGATATGCTATCGCTTCAGCGTCTTGAGATAGGCTTTCCGCTCGTCGACGATCCTACGGCTCTCGCGCGCTTTCTGGATCGTTTTGTTGTGAACCCAGGAATCAAGCGCGCTTTGCTGCAGGTAGGGGATGGCCGCGTCCCACTGCTTCGCGAGCGCCGTCGCGAAGAACCAGGCGATCATCATATTGACGTAGTATTCCTCCGAGCGGACGGCGGCGGGAATCTCCAGAAGCTCCGCCTCGAAATCCTCGTCGAGGAAGTGCGTCATCAGCATCTCAAGACCGAAGCGGCAGGTATACGCTTCCTTGGAGGAAGCCCAGATCCGGATCTTTCCGAGCAGTTCGGCTTTGTGCTTCTTGAACGCCTTCGGGGACATGACGTCGCATACCGCCCAGTTATCCATGTAGGGCAAAAACGCATCCACCGCAGCGATGCAGGTCTCGTAATCCTTGATTTCGGAAATCAGCAGGGCATGCAGCATGTCCTCGTCGAAGCAGCCGTGCGGCAGGTCGGTCAGGAATTCGGCCGTTTCCGGGTTCGAGGCGATAGTCTTCGCAAGCCTGCGCGCGTCGGGCACGCGGACGCCGATGAACCGCTCGAGCGGCACGCCGGGCGTAAGCTTCGCCTGGAAGGCGGCGTAATCCGAATCCTGCAGCTCGAAGAGCCTGTCTCGTATGGGCATGGACATGGGCGTTTCCCTTCGGCGGCGAGATGCGAAGCCTTTCTGTCTGCATCGCCCCTCGCGTTCCTATGCCAGGATGAATACGGGCCGTTGCTCCGCATCAGGATGAATATGAGCTGTTGTTTCGAGGATTGCAAGAATGTATCGGTCTTGTGCCGAAGGACGCGGGCGAGGCCCCTCGTCCTTGACGACCGCCAGTGCGGTTCTATAATTCGGAATCGAAATCCGTTTTTGAATTCAAATTCAAGGAGGCAGGCATGGCGCAGCAGAGACGCTCGTACAACACCAAGCAGCGCGCTGCGGTTCTTTCCTGCCTGACCGAGCAGTCGCGTCGTTTCTTGAGCGTGGACGAGGTCTACGATATTCTGCGCGACGGCGGCGCCTCGGTCGGCCGCACGACGGTGTATCGCACGCTGCAGACGCTCGTCGACGAAGGCGTGGCGGCCAAGGTCGTGACGCCCGGCACCGGAGAGTCGCGCTACCGGATCCTCGAGACGGACGGCACCGACGAGGGCCAGCTTCTGTGCCTGGATTGCGGCTGCGCGCTTCCTCTCGACTGTTCCATGCTCAAAGGCTTTTCCGAGCATGTCGAATCCCACCATGGGTTCGTCATCGATCGTTCTCGCACGGTGCTTTACGGTTACTGCTCCGCGTGCGCTGCAAGGCGGGAAGGCGAACGATGACCGCATCTCTCCATGGCGCCCGTCGCGCATTCGGCCTTGCGGCATGTCTGGCAGCGCGCGATGCCTGCGCTCATGTCTCCGCCGCCTCCCTTGCCGACCATCGCTGCGTCGGGCCTCACTGCCCCGTATGCGAGGCGATGCGCGCGTTTCGCCGCATCGAAGACCGCGTTGCCGCGGACGTGCGACGCGCATGCATCGCCGCGCGCCGCGAGGCCGAACGCGTGCATGCCTGGATCAGCCGCATCGCATCGTCTGCTGCATTCCTTACGCCTGTCTCCCAGGGGACGCGCCTGATCGTCTGATGCCGCCGCCGCGCGCCGTTGTCGAAGCGGCGAATGCGGCGTCGGACGCCTGCGTTCGGACGCCCGCTTCCTCGCAGAGGGCGGGGAGGCTTCTGTCCATTGAGAGAGAATCTGGGAGGATTCATGTCTGTTGATGTTTCCGGGATGTATTCCCGTCGCACGTTCCTGGTGGCCGGTGCCGCCGTCTGCGCCCTTTCCGCGAGCTTCGTGCTTGGCGGATGCGGCACGTCTTCGCCCGCCAAGCCCGTCGACGACTCGAGGGTCCAGGTGGTCGCGAGCTTCTATCCCATGTACGATTTCGCGAGCAAGATCGGCGGTGACCGCGTTCAGGTGACGTGCCTCGTGCCTGCCGGCACCGAGCCGCACGACTGGGAGCCCTCCACGGCCGATCTCAAGACCTTCGAGACGGCCGATATGCTCGTCTACAACGGCGCGGGCATGGAGCATTGGGTGCATGATGTGCTCGAATCCACCACCAACGACAAGCTCGTGGCCGTGGAAGCGAGCAAGGGCGCGCACCTGCTCGAGCTTTCTCCCGAGGCGCTTGCCGAGGAAGCGGCCGAGCATGCGGCCGAGGGCGGCGCCCACGCCCATGCCCACGAGCACGAGGGCGAGGATTCCAAGACCGATCCGCATGTCTGGCTTGCGCCCGAGAACGCCAAGATCGAGATGAATAACATCAAGGAGGCCCTCATCGAGATCGATCCCGACGGCAGGGAAACCTACGAGGCGAACTACGAGAAGTGGGCGGCCGAATGCGACGCTCTGGACTCCGAATTCACCAAGGGGCTTTCCGGCGTGTCGAATCATTCGATCGTCGTCTCCCATGAGGCATTCGGCTATCTGTGCGATGCGTACGGCCTGACCCAGATGCCGATCGAAGGCATCGAAGCCGATGCCGAGCCCGATGCCGACCAGATGGCCAAGATCGTCGACTTCGTCAAGCAGAACAACGTCAAGACCATCTTCAGCGAGGAGCTCGTGAGCCCGAAGGTCGCCCAGGCCATCGCCGATGCGTCCGGCGCCCAGGTGGAAGAGCTCAATCCGCTTGAAGGACTATCCGACGAAGAGCTCGCCGCCGGCGAGGAGTACTTTTCCGTCATGCGCAGCAATCTCGATGCGTTGAAGAAGGCGCTTGCGTGATCGAATCGCTCGACAACCCCGTCGTCTTCGACGACGTGACGTTCTCCTACCGTGGAACCGACGTGCTGCGCGGCGTGTCGTTTTCGATCGAGGCGGGAGAGATGCGCGCGCTCGTCGGCGACAACGGCGCGGGCAAGTCGACCATAGCCAGGATCATCGTAGGCGAGGCGACGCCCCGTTCGGGCGTCGCCCGCCTCTTCGGCGTCGCGCCCGAACGGTTCGAGGACTGGGCGCGCATCGGCTACGTCTCGCAACTGGCGCCGACTGCCATCGGACGGTTTCCCGCCACCGTGCTCGAGCTCGTGCGTGCAAGCCAGCATGCTTCCATGCCGCGCTTCCGTCCGGCATTCCGTTCGTTTCGCGATGCCGCGCTCTCCGCGCTCGACGCGGTGGATATGGCGTCGTTCTCCAAGCGTCTCATTCGCGAGCTTTCAGGCGGCCAGCTGCAGCGCGTCCGCCTTGCGTGCGCGCTTGTGGGCGCGCCTGATCTGCTCGTGTTGGACGAGCCGGTGAACGGGCTCGACAAGGAGGGTCGCGCGAAGTTCTACGGCCTGGTACGCCGCGCGCACGACGAGGCGGGCATCGCGGTCTTCCTCATCACGCATGATCTGGACGCGCTGCCGTCGCTCGGGTGCTCCGTCATGCGCCTTGAAGAGGGCGTCATCGAGGACGGTACGGGCGCTGCGGCCGGCGCCGCCTCGCTCGCAGATGCGGCGGCCTGCGAGTCTCCTGCGAGCGAGGAAGATCTCGTCGTAGACGCCGACGAATCGCGTGCCTGCGAGGCCGAAACCGCCGCAGGCGCCGGTGCTTCATCCAAGGGGGTGCGTTAGGCCATGTTCGAATACGTGTTCATGCAGCGCGGTCTCGTCGTCGGCATCCTGCTCGGCATCGTCGTGCCCTTGGTCGGCGTCACCATCGTCCTGCGCCGCCTGTCCATGATCGGCGACGCCCTTTCCCATACGTCGCTTGCCGGCGTGGCGGGCGGCCTGATCGCAGGCATCAACCCCGTGGCCGGCGCGGCCGTCGCGTGCGTGGCCGGCGCGATGTGCGTCGAAGGCGTGCGCAAACGCTTCAAGGACCAGTCCGAGCTCGCGGTCGCCATCGTGCTTGCGGCGGGCATCGGCTTGGCGGGCGTCTTGTCGGGCTTCGTGCCCAATTCCGCGAGCTTCAACAGCTTCCTGTTCGGCAGCATCCTCACCATCAGCGAGGGAGAGGTCGTCTCGGTCCTCGGCATCAGCATCCTTGCGCTCGCGTTCTGCGTGCTGCTCGACCGCGAGCTCTTCCTCATGGCCTTCGACGAGCGCCATGCGCGCGTATCGGGCGTGCGGGTCTCGCTTATCAACGCGCTCTACGTGTTCGTCGTGGCCCTCGTCGTCGCGGTGGCGGCGCGCACCGTAGGCTCGCTCATGGTGTCGTCCATGATGGTCGTTCCCGTGGCATGCGCGCTTCAGGTCGCGCGCAGCTGGCGTCAGACCTGCGTCATCTCGAGCGTTGTCGGCGTCGGCTCGGCTGTGCTCGGGCTCATCCTTTCGTACGTCCTCGGCCTGAAGCCCGGCGGAACCATCGTGCTGCTTTCCGTGGCATTGCTGCTGGCCATCTTCGTCGTGAAGAAGGCCGTCGCCCTCGTGACACGGCGGGCGTAGGGAACGGTCGTCGAAGCCGAGCCTCATTCTGACATCGCGCATTCCCATTGATGCAGCGCATCGCATCGCTCCTTTCCGAGGGGCGATTTTTTTCTTTTTCGGGGTAACCACTGCAACCTTTCCGTGCGTTTGCATCCATTAATGTTATCTCTAGCTAACTATCGCCAGGGACGCCGGGGCATCGTTCGTCCGACAGCCAGGCGGAGAAGCAAAGGACCTGCCGCAACTCGCAGGGAATCGACATGCGGCAGGGGATAAGGATTTCGGCCGCGCGATCGTGGATGCGCGCGGCGCAGGGAAAGGATGGCTCTCATGGGCATGAAGGCACGAGGCAGATTCCTCGACGGGCTGCTTGCCACGGTCTTCGCCGTGGTCTTGGCCGTGTCGATGGTGCCGACCCCTGCATCCGCTTCGCCAGGGGCGGATGCGGGGACGGAACCGTCGTCGGGCGTGGCGGCGGCACGCGTCGCCGACGGGCAGGACGGCGCGGACTCGGCGGGTGAAAACGCCGGCGAACCTGCCGACGAACTTGCTGACGAGGGTGCGAACGAAGCTGCGGGAGCGGCATCCGGCAACCAGGACGGCAGCCTGAGCGAGGAGGCTTCAGGCATGGCGGCATCCGCAGGCATCCTGCGCGCCCCGGCCGCGACGCTCGCGCCCGGAACCTATTCGGTCACGGCCAACGTGAGCATGCCGGGGCAGTACAATCCCCTGATTCCGGGGCTTACGGTCTATCCGACCACGCAGCACAATCCCTTCGGCCCGACGATCGACGAGAACGTGGGGCTTGACGTGCAGAACGCGATTCCGCAGGTTCCGGTCAGCGCCAACGCGACGCTCTATGTGGGAACCGACGGCAAGGCCACGCTTCTCGTTCCCTTCCCGAATCCGATCTTCACGTTGCAGGACCTCGGCACCTGCGCCGCGCTGCCCGATGCGGCCGTCGAGCGCGTGTCGCCTACCGATTGGGGTGGCGGCGGCATATGGGAAGGCAACTACAATGCCAGGACCAGCCGCATCCATAAGGTCGCGCTCACGCTTCCCGAAACCCAGACTGCCGGCACCAAGACCTACGACTTCAAGGGCAGCAAGCTCTATGCGGTGCCGTTGAACATCGAGCTCGCCCCGAACGGGAATATCGCCCTGCAGCTCGCGATCGACTACGGCAGCGCGGTCAGGACGGGCGACACGACGGCGGCTCCCGCGCTTGAGCAGGGCAGGATCGTCGTGAATACGCCCAAGGCTGTCGAAGGGCTCGTCTCGAACGGGTCCGAGCAGACGGGCGTCCTTATGGGCAAGGGTACCCAAGGCTTCACCCTGACGGGCGAGAAGGCCGCCGATGCCGGCGTGCATACCGCAACCGCGACGCTCAAGGACGGCTACGTGTGGGCCGACGGCACGACCGGTCCCAAGTCCATCGAATACACGATCGAGGCGAACGCCCTCGATAAGGCCAAGGCAGCCTTGCAGGCATCCATCGATGCCGCGCAGGCAGATCTCGAGAGCGTGGCCGAATCCGCCGACGGCTCCGACATCTCTCCCGATGCGCAATGGGTGACTTCAACCGCGGCGCAGGAGCTTAAAGACGCCGTCGCCGCCGCGAAGGCATCCCTTGCCGCGCAGAACCCGACCTCCGAGTCCCTGACCGCCGCCAAGGATGCCCTCGACCAGGCCGTGGCAGCCTTCGATGCCGCGAAGAAGCCCGGCACGAAGCAGGAACCCGGAACCCTTGCGCCCGGCACCTACACGGTGACGGCGAACTTCTCCATGCCGGGAAAGTACAATCCCATCCTTTCCGACGTCACGGTGTATGCGAACAACCCCAACAACCCGTTCGGCGTCTACGATGAGAACACCCCCGACTACGGCGTGGATGTCGAGGTGCACACGCTCGCTCCGGGCGAGACCCTCGATCCCAAGAACTTTCCCATGCATTGCCTGCCCATGAGCCCCATGAAGGACAACGCGACGCTTATCGTCAAGCAAGACGGCACCCGTTACCTGTATCTCAGGGTGTACAATCCCGCCTTCACGCTTCAGGACGCGGGGACATGCACCGACTTGCCCGACACCGCGATCGAGCGCGTGACCGCGACCGGCAAGACGCTCTGGAACAAGCCTGGCTACAACGGCAAGGACTCGCGCATCCACAAGATGCTCGTGAAGCTCACCGATGCCCAGACGACCGGCACGGCGACGTACAATTTCAAGGGCAGTTCCTTTTATATCGTGCCGCTTCAGTATTCGCTTGCCCCCGACGGAGATATCGCGATGCAGCTCGATATAGACTACGATTCCGCGACGAAGAAGTCGGATTCCGTCGACGTGCCGGTGCTCGTCACGGATAAGACCGTGGTGAACAAACCTGCGGTCAAGGAGACCTCGTTCGCCTACAACGGCAACGAGCAGGGCGTTCCTGTTTACGAGAACACCGGCTACACCCTTTCGGGCGAGGCGTCGGCCCTCTATCCCGGGCATTACTCCGTCACCGCCACGTTGAAGGATGGTTACGCCTGGTCAGACGGCACGACCGCGCCCGTCACGTACGATTGGAGCATCTCCGGACCGTCGGCTCCGAGCAACAAGACCATCCCTATTCCGACGGGAACGAACGTGGTGTTCGATAATCAAGAGCACAACGCCGTCGAGGCGGGCGAGGGGTATCTGGTCGTCAATACGCATGCGGTCAATGCGGGGAGCTACGAGACGACGCTGCACCTCATCGAAGGCTGCACCTGGTCGGATGGGACGACGGAGGATAAGCAGGTAGCTTTCGACATCGCGCCGCGCACGGTGGATGTCGAGCAGTCCGTCGTGAATCCCACCGAGGTGAGCATCGTCTATACGGGCGAGGATATCGATTTGGCTCCGTACCTCAACTTCGGTGAGAATGTTGCGCTTCGCGATAGATTGTCACTCAAGAAGCCTTTCATTCATGAAGCATGGCAAGGCGTAGGTCAAAGAGCTGAACGGTTCGTGCCCTACGACGCGAGTCTGTATCCTGCAGCCGCTGCTCCTTACGTTGTTGCCGAGGGGGGCAACTTCGCCTGGAAGGATGGTACGACCGATGGCGTGCTGGTGCTCATCAAGATCACGCCTGCGCCTCTGACGGCGAAGGCGCCTGACATGGAGATGTCCTACGGCGATGCATCCGCTCAGCTTCCCGACTCCGTGGTGACGGGCTTCGTCGGCGGGCAGGACGCTTCCACGGCAAAGGGCTATAAGGCGCCGAAGGTTTCCGTCAAGGGCCATGAGGACGAAGACCTCGCTACGCTTGCGCCCGGCACCTACGAGCTTGAGGCGTCCGGCGGTTCGGCAGACAACTACGAGTTCGCCTCTTACGAGGGCGGCACGCTCACCGTGCTTCCTGCCGGCGAGGCTCCTGCCCCGGCACCCATCGAGGGCCTGGCGTACACGGGGGCCGAGCAGCAGGGCGTCGCGACGAGCGGGGCTTACGAGCTCTCGGGCGATGTGGTTGCCACCAACGCCGGCGATTACGTTGCTACGGCAACCTTGAAGCCCGGCTACGTATGGGCCGACGGGCATGAGTCTGCGAGCCGCGATATCGCATGGTCCATCGCCAAGAAGAAGGTCGCTCGTCCGCAGGCTGCGTCGGGGCTGACCTACACGGGCGTCGAGCAGCAGGGCGTCGCGTCTTCCGACGACTACGAGCTTTCCGGCGATTGGAAAGCGACGCACGCCGGCGATTACGTGGCTACGGCCACGATCGCCGATGCCGATAATCTCGAGTGGGCTCCTGCGCGCGCCGGCCTCGTCGCCTATGCGGCGGCGCTGCGCGGACCTGGGGGCGGTGCGAGCACCATGAGCATTCCCTGGTCCATAGGTAAGGCGACCCTCACGGCCTCCTATGCGGGAGAGACCGTCGAGCCTGGCGGAAGCCCGGCCTACGCCGTGTCCGTTACGGGATTCGTCGGCGGAGAAGATGCCGCAACGGCATCGGGTTACACGGCTCCCGCCGTCACGCCCCTGCCCGCCGCCTCGCTTGCGTCCGAGGGGTCCTTCGAGCTCTCGCCCGCAGGCGGCGCTGCCGACGACTACGACTTCTCCTACGCTTCCGGCACGCTTGTCGTGAAGAAGGCCAAGACGCCCGCACCCGATTCGAAGCCTCCTTCGAATCCTCCGAGCGGCACGGACAAGCCCGGTGGTTCTGCCGATAAGCCCGACGGCTCCAAGCCCGACGGTTCCGCCAAGTCGACGCATCCCGACACCAAGAGGAAGGGTTCGGCCATTCCTCGGACCAGCGACGCCACGAATGTTCTGCCTGCTGTCTGCGTCATGCTCGGTGCCTCTCTCGTGGCGGGTGGGGCCGTTGCTCTGAGGCGTCGCATGCGTTAGCCGACGCCCTTGGCTGCCATTCCGGATGTGTTCCGGATGAGTTCAGGATGATGCCTCGGCCTAATGTAGCTGGTTGGCATCTCGGCTGTGTCTCGGGCAGTCGCGTTTGGATGACGGGTTCAGTTGACGCGTGCGGATGGCGAGTCCAGCTGACGTGTGCGGATGGCGGATTTGGTTGACGCGCCTGGACGACGGATTCGGTTGAAGTGCGCGGATGGTGAGTCCGGACGGCATGTTCGGAAGGTGGCATGCCTGGGTGACGGATGCGGGTGGTTTGCCCGGATCGCGGATTTCGCCGATTGACGCGCCTGGTTTCAGGCCCGGACCCCCCTTGAGGGGGTTCCGGGCCTTCGTTTTGGTCGAGTTTCCAAGGCAAGGTCGCTCGGCGCTGTCGATAGATGGCTGATGTACTGGATATACAATGTATGTAATTCCAATAATCAAAGGTTCGGAGAAAACCGATCGTGAATGCAGCCTCCGTTGCCAAAATACGGGAGTTCTGAGAATAATTACGACTTAATTTCGCCGCGTAGGCCTCATTTTCGTTGTATATAAAACAAGACTGAATTCGTTGTGTATACAACGAATTCAGTCCTTTAGACTCTCAGAACTCGATTATTTTGGCATCGAGACGAGAAAGAGGGGATGTTTTTCTCAAAGCTCGATTATTTTGGCATCGATGCGAACCCGGTGACGTCGGAACATGTGAATCAGACGTCGTCGCAATTTCAGAGGCACGTGAGAGGCCCAGGCAAATCCAGCTTATGGGTTCAGCCATACCTGGCGACAGACCCGGCAAGACTCGGCGCCAAACCTAGCGCTACATCGCTCCATTGCGCAGTGCGATGTAGGATAGCTCGTGGGCGAGCAGGCGTCCCATGATGCGCTCCTTGATCGCTTGTTCGTCGTGCGTTGTCGAAACGCTTTGGTGCGATTCCTCTTTCTGCACCTTCTCCTCCATGTTCCTCATATCTGCGCCTCCTCTGCCGACGAAGGAATGATGCCTTCCATCGACGCCGTATCCGTGTTTTTCGTTCGAGTCGATTTCATGCGCTTTCTTATCTGCTTGATCGCAAGGAATGCCAGGATGCCGACGATGGCGGCCATGACGATCGATCCGCCGGGCCGCACGTCGTATTGGTACGAGAACACGAGCCCCGACATGGTGTAGACGATGCCGAGCAGCACCGCGACGATGCAGGTCTGCCGATAGCTGCGGCAGAGGATGAGCGCGGTCGCCACCGGCAGCGTCACCAACGATACGACGAGCAGCGCGCCGACGACCTTGCAGGCCAAGCCGATCATAATCGCGGAAAGCGCTGTGAACAGGCCGTCAACCACGCGCGCATCGACGCCTGCGATGCGGACGAGCGTGCGGTCGATGGCGATGTCGGACAGCCCGGCGTACAGCACGACGCTCAAGGCCACCGTGAACAGGGTGGCCGCGGCCGTGCCGACAAGGTCGGCGGAGGTCACCGACGATATGGATCCGAACAGGTACGACTCGAAGGTGTTGCCGCCAGGAGCCAGGTCTGCGAGGATGACCGCGAGGCCGAGGCCCGCGCTCATGATGATGGCGACGGCCATGTCGCCGAACTGGGGAAGGCGCGTGCGCACCGCCTCGATGGAGAACCCCGCGACGACGCAGCTCGCTACGGCGCCCCATACGGGGTCGAACCCGAAGATGAGGCCCAGACCGACGCCGGTGAGCGATACGTGGGAAAGCGCGTCGCTGACCATGGAGGTCTTGCGGTTGATCATGACGATGCCGATGAGCGGCAGGGCGATGGCGAACATCATCCCCGCCATGAGGGTCCGTCGCATGAATTCGAACTCAAGCATGCTCGACCATCCTTCCGTCTACGATCCGATAGCTTGCGTCCAGCGGCACATAGTCGCGTATGAGCTGGAACTCATGCGAGATGATGAGGCAGGTGATCGTGCGCTGCTCCTTGATGTGCGCCAGAAGCTCGAGGAACTTGATCTTGCTGTCGCTGTCCACGCCCGCGGTCGGTTCGTCGAGCACGAGGAGCCTCGGGTCGTTCACGAGGGCCCGGCAGATCATGACGCGCTGCTGCAGGCCGCCGGAGAGCTGGTTGAAGGGCGTGCGTGCGTATCCTTCGAGCCCCATGCGCGCAAGCGCCGCATCAGCCACGGCGTAGTGGCGCCTGCGCGGTATGCGAACGATGCCGAACTGACGGTAGAGCCCCTGCACGACGATTTCGCGGCAGGTGGTGGGGAAGGCGACGGCCCCGAGGACGTTGGCCTGGGGAACGTAGCCGATCCAGGTGAGGTCGTCGTAGGCCTTGATGCTCTTCCCGAAGAGCTCGATTGCGCCCGCATCCGGTTTGAGCTCTCCGAGCACGAGCTTCATGAGCGTCGACTTGCCCGATCCGTTCTCGCCGGTCAGGCAGCAGAACGCTCCCTCGGCGACGGTGAACCCCAGGTCTTTGAGAACGGGCTGCGCCGTATAGCCGAAGCTGAGGTTCGATACCCTGATGGCATCCATGCGTATCCTTTCGTGATAGGTTTCTTCTCGTGGGTGCCGGGATGCGCGCGTCGCACATCCCGCGAGATTCGCTGCGGGGCTCGCCGAGGCGTTCGAGGCGCGCGGCAGGCCGTGCCGAGATGCGTCCTGAGTCATGGCTTCGCGCTCCCGATCGAACCGGGATGCGTGCTTCGAAACAACGCCGAGGCTCCCAAGGCGCGCTTTGGGAGCCCATGTCGAAGCGCGCTTATACCAGGGATTGGTAGATGGCCTCGATATTGGCTCGCATGATCTCGACGTAGCCGTTCATCTGGGCGCCCTGTTCCTCGCTGACGTATTCCATGGATGCGAGCGGCACGGCCTTCCCGCCGATTTCGTTGGCCACGGTCTCGGCATCTTTGGGATTCGCGCCCAGCTCGTAGAACACCGTGGTGGTGCCGTGCTCCTTGCAGAAGTCCACGGCCTTGCGCACGGTTTTGAGCGCAGGCGACTCGGTCGAGGTGAGCCCCTGCAGGGGGAAGTGCTTGATATCGAGGTCGCGGCAGAGGTAGGCGTACGCGTTGTGGGTGACGACGAATTCGCGGCGCGTCAGACCCTTGAACTTCTCCTGGTAAGACGCATCGAGTTCGGTGATGCGCGCCACGACATCGACTTTGCGCTGGTAGAAATCCGACTTCTGATCGGGCCGGATTTCGCAGAGGCGATCGTGGATGGCGTTGCAGTAACGCTTGGCGTTCAGGAGCGACAGCCAGGAATGCGGGTCGTAGCTTACCTTGTCGGTGCCTGACGACGATCCTTCCATGAGCTGCTTCGTCGGGATCTCGTCGCCGTTCTCGCGCGTCACCAGCCGATAAGAAAGCAGGTTCGCGCTCGCGCGGTCGGAAAGCAGGATCCAGTCGTCGCCTTCGGGCAGCGTGAAGCCGATGTATCCGCTCTCGTGCCCCATCTCCAAGGCGTAGACCGCGCCGTCTTCCACATCGATGGTGTCGTGCTGGGCGACGGTCCGGCCTTTCTCGCTCATGATGGCGCGTCCGCGCTTCGCGAGCTCGGCTTCAGACGTGTTCGCATCGGCCCTGAAGAAGGCGACGCGCATGATGTCTTGGTGCGTGTGGCCGAATTCGAAGCCGTAGGTTCCGGGGCCGACCCCGAGGCTCGCGATGTATTGGAACTCGCCCATGGCGGCCGCACCCTTGTAGGTGATAAGATCGATGCTGTCCGCAAGCGTGAGCACGGGCAGGTCGGGAAGGTTGTCGCGCACCTGATCGACCCAGTGCTCCATGTTGGCGCCGTTCACGACCAGCAGATCGGCGCGGGAGAGGTCTTTGAGGTTCTTGGGCGTGGGCTCCCAGACGTGGGGGTCTTTGTTCGTCGGCATGAAGGCGTGCAGCTCTACGGCATCTCCCGCCACTTCGCGTACTAGGTCGTATACAGGGTAGAAAGAGGCGTAGACCACCGGCCGTGCCTGGGCGGAGGCCTTGGAACCGGCGCCGTCCGCACAGGAGGGAAGCAGGGCGGCGCTCGCGATGCCTGCGCCCACGTAGCCGCAGACGCGAAGGAATTCTCTGCGCGTGTGATTCATGATGCGTGCGTTCTCCTCAACGGTAAGGGGCGCCTTTCGGCGCCCCTCGCTGCGTTATTCTTTGATCTCGTCCTTGATCTGGTCGATCGTGGAGCTGGGGGCTACGAAGGTCGGATACCAGTCGTCTTTGCCCATCAGCTCGTCGACGTCATTGCCGTAGCGCATGTGGAAGTGCGTGAGCTCCTCCTCGCCATGGACGGGCATCATGAGGAGAACGGGGTATTTCACGTCGGCCTCCTTGGCCTTGAAGACGTCCCACTCCAGCTCGTGGCCGCCGTGCATGACCTTTTTGGAGTCGACGCACTCGTAGGTGGCCTTGGCGATCTCGGTGCCGCCCTCGGATTCGAATCCGTCAAGGAAGCTCACGGTGTCGCCTTCGATCTTCAGGCCGTGGAATTCGCACGAGCGCTTCTCTTCAAGCTCGGCCTTCACATCTTCCGCCGTGGTCTTGTTCATTTTCGCGGCTTCGTCGTAGGCGTCGGCGACTTCGTCCTTGTCGAGGTAGGAGCTGAAGTCGTTCCAGGTGCCCTTCCATCCGGCGAGGGTGGTCTTGGCGGCGGAGGCCTCGTCCATGGCGGCGGGCTGGGAGGCCATCGTTTCCTGCGACATATCCTCGGCCTGATCCTTCTCTGCCTGCCCTGCGCATCCTGCCAGTGCGAGGGCTATGCCGACGGCCGTCGTTGCTCGACAGACCTTGTTGAGTGCTTTCATGGTATGCTCCTTGCATTGTCGGGGGAAGTTAAATGTTAACCTTGGCTAACTTCTGACGCGAAATACTGAATCCTTCTCACCGTCCATGCAAGTGCCTTCACATATTCTTGATAATTCTGGCGGTCGCCTGGATCTTGATGATTCCGGCGACCGCCTGGATGCAGGCTTCCCTATGGTTGCGTGATGTCGACCTGCTGGAAGCGCGCCCCTTCCTTCTGCGCGAACTCGGCCGACAAAGGCGCTCCGAGCATGAACTCGCTGATCTCGTCGAGCTTCTTCTCGGGATCGACATCCGAGAACGTATCGGGGTAGGCCACCGATCCGACCTGGTAGCAGTTCGCAAGCGCCAGCTCCACGTTGGTCGAGTAGAAGCGGTAGGAGATGAGCGAATAGGTCTTGCCTTCCTTAACCGCGTTCAGCGCGTCGAAGTACGTGGGGTTCGAGGCGTAGTCTTCCTTGACCAGCGGGAGGTTGCCGCTTTCTATGAACACGTATGAAGGCTGCGCGCTCGAAACCGCTTCCAGATCGATGGAATAGGGCCCGTTCGCGCCCTGGCCGTCCGCGACGTTCGCGATGCCGCAGACGTCGAAGGGCGGGAACAGGGCTTCGGTGCCGTCGAACCCGTGCCCGCCGCGGAAGCTGATGCCCGCGGCATAAGCCGAGACCGTTCCTGCCGACTTCGATGCCGCCGAACGGGCTTTCAGATCGGACTCGAGATCCTTGATATAGTCGACGACCTCGTGCGCGCGTTCTTCGCGGCCGAGCACCTTTCCGAGGAAGAGGAGATTGTCGCAGTAGTCCTGCCCGAAGAAGGTCTCGGGCTGGTCGAGGCAGACCACGGGGATTCCCGTTTTCTGCTGGAGCGCGTCCGCCGCATCGGCTTCAAGGCCGTCGGCGACGATGACCTGCGGTGCCGCCTCCATGATGGCTTCTTCGTTCGGCGTCACGCCCTTCGACCCTCCGTCGCCGATCACGGGGAGCTTCTCGAAGGTCGCATGGTTGACATGCCGGTACGCGCACTGGACGTAATCTTCGTGCTCGGATTCCTCCACGCCGACCACCTTGTCGACGGCCTGGAGATAGCACACGGGGCGCAGGCTGATGCCGACGCAGACGATTCTCTGCACGTCCTGCGGCACATCTACGGTGCGACCGCGCATATCCACGACCGTCATCATGGCGGACGCGGCATCTTCCGTTTCGCCGCCGTCGTTCGTCTCCGCGCACCCCGCGAACGCCATCGCCGCGAGGGCGAGCATGATCGCGCAGGCGATCGCCGCCATTCGTGCGGCCCAACCGTGTCTGATTTCCACCGGAGCTCCTTTCTCGAAAGTATTATGAATTATAATTCCGTAACACTTCAGCGATGCTATCATGCTTTTGCGTACAGTGATACGAAAATAAAAAAAGTAACATCGCTATAAGGAGGGCGGCATGAACGCCTCGATGGACGATGATGTGCCGACCTGTCGTCCGGCCGATGGTCGGGTGGACGAGATTCTTCGGGTCCAGCGAACGGCCGAGCGGCGATGCATCGCGACCATAGCGGTTCTCGTCGCTTTCATGCTTGCATCCGCTGCGGCCGAACTCTCCTGCGGAGCGTCGGGCATCGGCATAGGCGAGATCATGGCGGCGCTGTTTGGCCAGGGCCAGTCGACCGATGTCGCGGCCGTGCGTTCCATCAGGCTTCCGCGTGTCGTATGCGCTCTTGTCGCGGGCTCCGGGCTCGCCTTGGCGGGTGCGGTTCTTCAAAGCGTGCTCGAGAATCCTCTGGCTTCGGCGTCCACGGTCGGCATTTCCCAAGGCGCCTCGTTCGGCGCCAGCCTCGCCATCATCGTCGTGGTGCCTGCGCTTGCAGGATCGGCATCCGGCATAGGCATGGGCGCGATCGCGCTGTTCGCGTTTGCGGGCGCCATGGCGTCGAGCATCATCGTGCTTCTGTTCTCCCGGCTCGGCGGCATGCGTCCGGAAAGCATCGTGCTCGTCGGCGTCGCCCTCTCCGCGCTCTGGGGCGGCTCGTCGACCATCATGCAGTACTTCGCCAGCGACGTCGAGCTTACGAAGGCCGTCTTCTGGCAGTTCGGCGATCTGGGACGGGCGACCTGGAGCCAGATAGGATTCATGGCAGCCGTATGCGCGTGCTGCGGCGCATACTTCTTCATGAACCGATGGAACTACAACGCGCTGCAGAACGGCGCCCACGCGGCCAGCGGCTTGGGCGTGGATCTTGCGCGCACGCGCGTGGCGAGCGTGGCCGTCGCCTCGCTCGCGGCGGCGGCCGTGGTCTCATTCGTCGGTCTCATCAGCTTCATCGGCCTTATCGCACCCCATATCGCCCGCAGGGTCGTAGGCAGCGACTATCGGTATCTGCTTCCGGCGTCGCTCGTGCTCGGTGCCGTGATCATGCTGGGAAGCGATCTTGCGGCCCGCATGGTCATCTCGCCCGTGATCCTTCCTATCGGGGCGATCACATCCTTCCTGGGCGCGCCGTTCTTCCTCGTGCTTCTGTATCGGGGGTATGCGCGATGAATAGGGAATCCATGACCGCATGCGGGCTCGCGTATTCCTATCCGCGCTGCGCATGCAACGTGTTCGAGGATATCGACGTGCATGTCGAACCGGGGTCGTTCATGGCGATCCTCGGCAATAACGGGGCAGGGAAGTCCACGTTGCTCGACCTGCTTGCCGGTATCGCACGCCCCTCTGCGGGCGAGGTGTCGGTTTGCGGACAGGCGATCGCCTCGATGAGCCGTCGGCAGATAGCCCGGCATATCGCCTATGTGGGCCAGCAGCAAACCGTGCCGCACCTCACCGTGTACGACGAGGTGCTCTTGGGAAGGCGCCCGCATGTCGGCTGGGGGTTGACCGATCACGACAGGGAAGTCGCCGCGCGAGCCATCGCCCGTCTCGGATTCGAGGGGTATTCCCGGAGGTACTGCGACGAGCTTTCGGGAGGCGAACGTCAGAAGGCGTTCATCGCGCGCGCCCTCGCCCAAGAACCGAAGGTCCTGATCCTGGATGAACCTACAAGCGCGCTCGACCCCAAGAACCAGCTCGAGGTGCTGCGGCTCATCCGCGACGTCACGCATCGGGACGGCCTTGCGACCATCGCCGTGCTCCATGACGTCAACCTGGCGTTGCGCTTCTGCGACGAGTTCCTGCTCGTGAGAAACGGCGTCCCTGTGGCCTGCGGCGGTCGTGAGGTCGTGGATTCGCGGAACTTGTCCGAGACCTATGGCGCTTCGTTCAACGTGATCGAAGTCGACGGGATGCGCATCGCGCTTCCTGCGGCCTGCTGAAGAGAGAAAGGATACGGTCATGAACATCGAGAGGTACGATACCGCGATTCTGTTCGACGAGGAACGCATCGCGCTCAGCTGGAAGAGCGAGGATGCCGGCTATCGCGGGCAGGAGGTATGGGATGCCGCCGCGCCGAACTTCGCGAAGATGCCGATTCCGACCGGCGACGACCCGTTCATACGCATGCTTGACGACGAGGTTGAGTTCACGCCGGACATGAGGGTTCTGGATATCGGATGCGGAAGCGGCATCTACGGCCTTGCCCTCGCATCGCGGGTGGGAGAAGTGGTCGGCATCGACATCTCCCCGAAGATGATAGAGGCCGCCCGCGAGAAGGCATGCGCCCTCGATGTGCGCAACGTGCGGTTCGTCCAGAGCGATTTTCGAGACATGGCGTTCGATGAGGGCTTCGACCTCGTGTTCGCGCATATGACGCCGGCGATCGGGGATGCCGAGGCGTTCCTGAAGATGATGTCGCTGGCGAAGCGATGGTGCTGTTTCGCGCGGCCCGTCCGCAGAACCGACGAAGTCCTCTTCGAGGCGCGCAGGCGCTGCGGCCTTCCGGAGTCCCGCGATCCCTTCGATACGGATTTCCTCAGCGCGTTCTCGCTTGCATGGCTACGGGGATATACGCCCGAAATACGTCGGTATCACGACGTGTGGAATACCGATCGGCCGCTTGAGGAGGCGATTCGCCTGTATGCCGACCGTCTGGTATCGACATCTCTCGACGAAGGGCGGAAAGCCGTCGTCGAAGAATACCTTCGGTCGATCGCGCAGGAAGGCATCGTGCGCGAGCATATCGAGACCGCCGTCGTGATGATGGGCTTCTGCATAGACGAGGGGCGGCCCGCTTAAGTCGCGTGCCGCCCCTCGATCGCCGTTAAGGCTTGAGATGCCTTAGATCTCGGCCTTCCAGAGGCCGTGGAGGTTGCAGTACTCGTAGGCCGCGACGGCTTCGTCGCCCTCGACGAGCGCGAACTCGGCGACGGGCTCCTGTCCGGCGGAAAGCTCGACCTTCTGGAAGCCGTTCTTGGTCTCGAGGACGACCCAGGAGATGTGGTGCTCCTCGAGCATCGGGTGGGCGACTTCGCCGACCTTGACGGTGACCTTAGAGCCCTCGATCGTGACGACGGGGACGTGCTTCTCGGTAGCCGCGTCGGTCGTGTTGGGGATAAGCTCGGTCATCTCCGTGCCGCAGCAGACGACGCGCGGGCCCTTCTCGACGAAATACATGATGATGTTGCCGCAATCGGCGCTGGAATAGAACTTCATGATGTCCTCCTTTTTTCCGGCCCATACGGACCTTTCATGGGATTCCCCGCAACAGCGCGCCTGGGAATCGCACAGATGTCGCGGGATCGGTTCGCGGATGGAATCCATGCGTTTCATCCCCGAATCCATCACGCTCATTATCGCTCGTTTTCCGCCGCACTCATATGGGATTCGAAGATGCTATTGAATTGGTCACAATTACATCAAATGCAATCGAAAATGAGGAAGGGGAGCCGATGCTTCGGATAGGCCCCTATGGCCTCGAGATCTCCCACGCATGAAAAAGACGGACGGCTCGCTTAGGGGATGAGAGCCGTCCGTCTTCAAGGGGCGCCGTCTGCATCGCGGGAAAGGGGAGGAAAGGGGGTCGCGATGCATGCGGCTTTCGGGTATGCAAGGATCGAGCCGGCGCCGTGCGCCGGCCGAAAGGGTGCGAGGCGTATGGCTTGCGCGCATCCGTACGTGCGCTCAGCTGCATCCGCTCATTTCCTCTCGGTTTCATAAAGATAGTACAAAATAAAATTGCATACAATTTAAAACAGGGAAGAATAGCACGTGCGCACAAGGATTCCACAACCTATACTTTGAGCCATCGGCACATCCTCGAGAAAGGATTCCCATGGCAGAGGAATACACGTTCGCGTCATTCGACGGCACGGAGCTCTTCGGCAAGACCGATGCGGTCGACACGCCGCTCGCGGCCGTCGTCATCGTGCACGGGCTGTGCGAGCATCAGGGGCGCTACGATTATCTGACCATGCGTCTGAACGCGCAAGGATACACGGTGTACCGCTTCGACCATCGCGGGCACGGGCGCAGCGGCGGCCAGAAGGTCTATTACGCGTCCTTCGACGAGATCGCGAAGGATGCCGACGTCGTGGTCGATCGCGCCATTGCGGAGAATCCCGACCTGCCGGTCTTCATGGTGGGTCACAGCATGGGCGGGTACTGCGCCGCGCTCTATGCGCACCTGTTCCCGGGCAAGGTGGACGGTTTCGTTCTGTCGGGAGCCTGGACGCGCGACAACAAGCATATGTGCGACGGCGCCCTTACGACCGACGAACCCGATCTGACCTATATGCAGAACGAGCTATCCGGCGGCGTATGCTCGGATCCCTCGGTCGGCGAGCGCTACATGGCCGATCCGCTGGTCGTCAAGGAGATGTCGCTCGGACTTTTCCGCGCGCTGCATGAAGGTCACGAATACATGCGCGCCCATACGGCCGATTTCGTCGACCCGGTGCTCATCCTGCACGGCGGCGACGACGGCTTGGTAGCTCCGAAGGATTCCCTGGAGCTCTACGAGCAGATCGCCGCAGAGGATAAGAGCCTGCGCATCTACGCGGGCCTGCTCCATGAGATTTTCAACGAATACGACAAGGACGCCGTCATCGAAGACGCCCTCGATTGGCTGAACGCACATGCCGACGCCTATTATCTCGACGCGCACGAGTGCGATGAGGAGGATTCCGCGGTATAGCGATCCGCAGAGAGAGGGGGGGCCACGCTCGCCGAGACGACGATGGGTGCGAGCGTGGCCGTAATGGCGCCCGTGCGCCGAGTGCAAGCGCGACACGGGGGGAATCGGTGCGCTCGGGGGAATCGGCGCCGGCCATGGGTTATGCGGTCTTGAAATCCCCTTTTGCTTCGAGATTTCCTTGGGCTCGATCTCGTGTCGAACGTAATTATTCTCGAATGAGAATATTATATCGTAAGTGCCGGGTGGAAGGGAATACCTGAATCGTTGCGAATTTCGGCATTCGGGCATGCAGGGATGCGACGGATGCGGCTCGTCCGGCGTGGTTCCTTGGAAACCAGGCCTATCGAATCCGCCATGCGGAAATCGTGAATTCAGCGCTCCCATTTCTTAATGAGATTCATTCCTATTAAAATAACGGCATCCGAAGAGTTCGATCGCTTCGGTATCGAACGTACCCGCACGATGCGTGCGGGTACCCGCCATCACGACCTCAAGGAGGATCCATGTCACTCATCGGCAAGGAAGTATCCGATTTTTCCGTCCAGGCCTACCAGAACAATGAATTCAAAACCGTCACCAAGGCTGACACGCTTGGCCATTGGTCGGTGTTCTTCTTCTATCCGGCCGACTTCACCTTCGTCTGCCCGACGGAGCTCGAAGATCTCGCGAATTCGTACGACGAGTTCAAAGCCGCCGGTTGCGAAGTGTATTCCGTCTCCTGCGATACCGAGTTCGTCCACATGGCGTGGCACCAGGAATCCAAGGCCATCGGCAAGGTCGACTACCCGATGCTCGCCGATCCGGCGCAGGCGCTTGCGCGCGATTTCGAGGTTCTGATCGACGGCGCCGGCCAGGCCGAGCGCGGTGCCTTCATCGTCGACCCCGAGGGTCGCATCCAGTCGTATCAGGTGAACGCCGGCGGCGTCGGCCGCAATGCCGCCGAACTGCTGCGCCTCGTGCGTGCATGCCAGTTCGTCGCCGAGCATGGCGATCAGGTCTGCCCTGCACGCTGGGAGCCGGGCGCCGACACGCTCAAGCCCGGTGCCGATCTGGTGGGTGCTCTGTAGGATTTCGAACAAGGCTGCGGCTGCAGCGGCATGTACGTTGCAGCCGTTTTCCAGACCGAACGGCGAAGGAGGCCGGCCCCGAATGTTTCGGGGCCGGCCTCCTTGTTCATGCGCAACGGCGCTTTCGAATGCAGACAGGGGCTATAGGGCGGGATGCGTGCTGGAGACGGCGCGTCGCGCACCGAGGTCCCTGCGATTCGCTTCGGCTGCATGCGTCAAAGATGGCCAGGCGGCGAGGGTCGCATTCAATGGCCGAGGACCGTTTCCGATGATTCGGCTCGGATGCGCGCCCGGATGCATCCTGCCGGAACGCCTGTGCAGGAAGGGGCCTGAGCCTATTGGAAGAGGATATGCGCCGCTATGACGATGGCGGTGGTCATGAGGCCGGATACAGCCAAGGCAACGCCGCTCATGGCTCCTTCGAGCGATCCCATCTCAAGTGCCTTGGTGGTGCCGACGGCATGCGAGCAGGCACCGATGGCGACGCCGGTCGCCACCTTGTCATGCACGCGGAACACCTTCGCCATGATAGGCGAGAAGATGGCGCCAAGAATGCCCGTGATGATGACGGCCGCCACGGTGATCGACGTGATGCCGCCGAGCTCCTGGGACGCCGCGATGGCGATCGGGGTGGTGACCGACTTGGGAATGAACGAAAGCGCAAGGTCGTTGCCGAGCCCGAGCAGGCGGCAGAGCGTATAGGCGCTCACCATGGAGACGATGCTTCCCACCAGGCATCCGGCAACGATGGGAATGAAGTGCTCCTTCAATATGCGGCGCTGACGGTAGACGGAGTAGGCGAGGGCGACCGTCGCGGGGCCGAGCATGAACGAGAAGAGCTGGACGCTCGCCTCGAACGAATCCACGGGGATGCGCAGGAGGCTCAGCGCGACGATGATGCCGACAAGCGTGACCAGAAGCGGGTTGAGGAGCGGGGTCTTCACCTTCTTATAGAGAAGGACCGAAAGCTCGAAGACGCCGAGGGATATGAGCGTGCCGAGAATGAGGACCGCGGGCAGCGGGAGGTTGAGATCGATCATGGGTCTTACGCCTCGATCTCGAGGCCGGCGCCGTCGAGCGTGCGGGCGGTGCGGCGGGCGCGGCGTTCCATCAGGCGTTGGACTGCGATGACCGTGTAGCTCGTGGCCAGAAACACGATGATCGTGGTGGCCACGCAGACGAAGGCGAACTTGAGCGCCTGATCCTCGAGCATGCTGAAGCATCCCATGATGCCGACTCCGGCGGGGATGAAGAAGATCGACATGTTGTCGATCAGGTAATCGCAGGCAGCGCCGACGTGCTTGTGCTTGAGCACACGCGTCGCCAAAAGCGTGAGCAGGAGCGCCATGCCGACGATATTGCCGGGCAGATCTATGGGCAGCGCTTTCGCGACGAGGCATCCGGCTTCGTAGATTCCGACGAGCAGCACGAGCTGAAGGGCGATGAGCGCACCGCGCCGCGTTTTCTTGCGCGCATCCGTGCGGCTGGGAAGGAAGCGTGCGGCCGCCTTTCCGATCATCGTTTTGTCGCGTTCGGCATGCGACTGCTGCGTCATGGAGGAATCAGTCCTTTCGATCGTTTCGCGCGGCACGGATCGCCGCTTCCATCCGAGCGTCTCGATAGTCACGACGGCCGCGTTTCGGAAGGCATCGTTCCGTACGATGCGGCTTCTCGAACACGGTGCCTTCGTGTCAATCTCGAACAGGTGCTAGGATACTCGTCCCGGGCGTACGGCCCTGACATTCACGTAACCGCCGAATGCCGTACAAGAAACGTTCATGCGGGTCTTCGAGCATCTCCATAATCGCCGGTCCGCGGGCCAGGGGATTTCTATTCCCGCATCACGTCTTTCCTCTATTCGCTCAATTATGCTTCGCTGCCGGCGAGGGCCTGTCTTTTCGAGGGCACGTAATGGGTCGGCATGCTCGATCCGACGCGGATTCGGTTGCGCCTTCCGTTTCGGAGGTTTTCGTTTTCCGTTTTTCGCGTGGGCAGATGCATGGGGGCCGCTTATAGCGACCGGTCTAGTAGTCGAATTCGACCGCCGGGTCGTCCTTGACGAGGATGCCGGCGACGACGATGTCGGCATCCAGGTACTTCTTGGCAAGCATGCAGTATTCGTCGAGCGCGGCTTGAAGATCGCCGATGCGGTCGGGCTCGATGTTCTCCATGAGCAACGTGGCGTTGCGCGTGGCGTCGGTGACGGCGGTGCGTTGGCCGTCGCGCCAGTTCATGCAACGGCATACGGCGCCTTCCGCGTCGTAGTAGAGCATCTCGCCGGGAAGCGACGGCTCTTCGCTCTCTTCGCCGATAGGAAGGAAGGGGAGCGGTTCTTCGCTCACGCCCAGGTGCAACGCCTCGGCGATGCTGTCGAGGTCTTCCTGGCCGACGGGAAAGGCGTACTTGAGGGAGATGGCGTTTGAGATATCGACCGTCGGGGCGATGCTGCCGACCGGATTGCCGTTGAGCGTGCGCTTCATGAGGTTCTCCATGCTGCAGCGCGCACCCTTCTTCTTCTTGAACTTGGTGTAGGCGTCGCGCCAGACGGCGACGCAGGGGTTCTGCGAGATGGTGCTGCTGACGAGGTTGCCGTTGGCGATCTCGTTCGCTTCCTTGAGCAGCGCGGCGATTTCCACCCGCTCGTTTTCCGGGACGTCGCCGTCTGCCTTGAAGTCGCGGACGATGGCATAGGCGATGCTCGCATCGGGGAAGATGTTCCAGAACGATTCGTCGATGATGATGCTCTTCTTCATGCGCCGCTCCTTGATCGAGGCTTCGTTCCGTTGATTATAGGCGAGAACGCACGCGGGAATTCGTCGGGACCTGTCGCATGCCGCCCATCTTCCGCAATTGTCGATGTCTCGGCATGCCGCATGCTTCATTATGCTCAACGCCCGATATGCGGCCCGTCGGGCTTATGCGGAGGCGCGCGCCCGCCGTTTCCGGTCGTCTTCCTGCGCCAGCGACCGCATCGTCTCGACGAGCTTCCGAGCGAGGGGATCGTTGAGAAGCGCCGAGCGGTAGATCGCGTAGAAATCGGTTACGAACGGGAGATCGACCAGATTGAACGTGCGGCATTCCTCGCGTCGGTCGAGTCCGAACCGCGGTTTGAGCGTCGTCGGCACCACGCGTACGTCGGCGTCGAATCCGTTGGCGAAATAATCGAAGTGATCGCCCGGCGGCATGGACCTGAGCGTGACGTGCGCTCCGCGTTCGGCGAATCGGTCGGCCACGCCGTCGCGCACGTATCCGGCGTAGATGTCGGGTGGAAGCAGGATGGTGCATCCGTCCAGATCTCGCGCCCGTATGCATGCGCGTTCGAAGAGGGGATTGCCTTCGGTCACCCAAAGCTCGATCGTCTCCTCGCTGATCTTGAAGCCGTCGAACCCGCAGGGGATGGATTCGCTCGTCACGTCTCCGTCCCAATGCTTGCGGCCGCAGACCACGATGTCGTTGTCGTCGTCGGACAGCGCTTCGAGCGTGCTCGACGCGCCAGGCATGGGCGTGATCTCGATGACGATGCGCGGATTCTCGGCGGCGAGAGCCTTGCGAGCGCGATGCACGAGCGTCTCGAGCCATGGCAGGTTGGTCGCGGCGATGCGCACCGAAAGGAAGTTGCCGGCGAGATCGCGGTATTCGTCGCATACGGTCTTGACGTTTTCGAGCATGCCCGATGCCGTGCGCACGAATCGTCGTCCTATCGGCGTGAGGCGGTATCGTCCCTCGTTGCGCGCGAAGAGGCGGCATCCGAGCTCCGATTCGAGCTCGCCCATGTGCTCGATGAGGGTGGCGCGTGCGACGAACGCCTGTTGGGCGGCGATCGTGCAGTTCAGCTCGCGAGCGAGGATGAGGAACTCCTCGAGGTGCTGCGTGTTCATGCGTCCTCCTGCAAGGCGTGCGAAAAACCTGCGCCTTGTTCGAAAATTCCTGCGTCGAAGCTGATTTTACGTCACGTCTCGAAAAGCGTCTACATCATACGTCCTGCTCAGCATCCCTAGCATTGCATGGTGGGAACGCCGGCGCCAAAGGGAGGCGTCGGCACGCAAGAACAAGGAGGGACCCCATGGATATGGATCGCAGGAATTTCGTCAAGGGCGCCGCGCTCGTAGGCGGTGCCGGCGTGCTTGCCGGGCTTGCGGGATGCGCGACGGGCACGTCCGCCTCGTCCGCATCGGACGAGGCGGCGGACGCACGCGCGGCGTTCGAGGCCGCCGCTGCTCCGATAGATCCCGTCGAACCGCCTGCCAGCTGGGATGAGGAATTCGATATCGTGGTCGTTGGATCGGGCGCGGGCGGCATGAACGCATCCATCCGCCTCGCGCAGGCCGGATATTCCGTCGTCATGCTCGAGCGCAATCCCGAGACCGGCGGCAACTCGCAGCATTCGTCGGTGTTTTCCAACTTCGGCGGGCATTCCCAGGCCGAAGCCGCGCAGTGGGCGTACCCGAGCTATCCCTACGATGTCGACAACATCGTCGAGTTCATGCTCGACTGCCAGCAGATGACGGGCGACCCCGAACTCATGCGTGCGATGGCGGTCGAAGGCCCGAAGTGCATCGACTGGATGAACGAGAAGGCCGGCGCCAAGTGGGTGCCGATGAATCCGTCGCCTGCAGGAAACGGCCTGCTTCAGTGGGAAGGCATGGCGACCGAGACCAACGGCATCAACGTGAACCTCGTTCCCTTGCAGGAACTTGCGGAGACGGCGAAGGCCGCCGGGGTCGATGTCCGCGTGAGCTCTCCGATCGATGCGCTCGTCTACGATGGCGCGCGGGTGGTCGGCGTACGCGTGGCCAAGGGCGATGAGCAGTCGTTCGTCGGCGCCGCGCGGGCCGTCGTGCTCACGGCGGGCGGCATGGAGGTCAATCGCGCGATGATGGCCAAATACTCCGCCACCTGCCTCAGAGGCATCGCGAATATCGCCACGCCTCCGAACGGCACGGGCGAGTGCATCCGCATGGGCCAGGGCGTCGGCGCCGATCTGGCCGGCTACGATTCCACGGGCGCGTTCGACGGCGGCGTGTGGTGGCGCGACTACGAGGAATTCGACACGCAGATGGATTGCCATATCAACAAGGACGGCAACCAGGCGCTGCGCCAGCCGTGGCTGCGCATCAACGTCTACGGCGACCGCGTGCCCTATATCTCCACCTCCGCGCGCAGCTTCCCGTACGTGACCGACGCCCCGCCGTCGTCGGCGGGCCTGTGCGACACGGCCGGCATCGAGATGGCTCAGCCCGGCGGCAAGACCTTCGTCTGCTTCGACTCCAAGTACGACCAGCTCGTGACCGACAACTTCTTCGGTCAGGTCATCTGCCGCAAAGCGAAGATCGTCGCGCCGGACGATCCTTTCATCGACCGCGTGCCCGAGGCTCTGCGCGACTGGCATACCGGCTTCAATACCATGGTGGATGCAGGCGCCATCGTGAAGGCCGATACGATCGAGGAGCTCGAGGCGGCGCTCGGCCTGACGGCGGGCACGCTCGTGGACGCGGTGAAGAAGTGGAACGAGGCGTGCGACGCCGGCGAGGACTATGCGGCGTCGTACAAGTATCCGCCCGAATGGCTGATCAAGATCGACGAGCCGCCCTACTACGGATCGAAGCTGGGCGGCCACGTGTTCGGGTCGAAGTGCGGCCTGCGCGTGAATCCCTCGATGCAGGTCCTTGCCAAGGACGGGTCGGCCATCGAGGGCCTCTACGCGGGCTGGCATACGGCCGGCGGCTCGGCGGGCGACGGCAACGCCGCCGGCAAGCCTCTGACCGGCATGTATGCCGATCTTGGCCTTGCGTTCGTCGGAGGCTACATGGCGGCCGGAGGCATCATGGCCGAAGATGGGAAGTCGGACGCATAGGAGGTATGCGCGGGGCCGTTCGGTCGGAGAAGGCGAATCGTCCGCTCCCTTAAAACCATGATCTGCTCCCCGTACGCTGCCGTTGCCGCGTACGGGGAGTTTTTTCGTGGCTCCGCCCGGCATAACGCACGTCGTGTCGGGCATACAAAGTATAGTCCTTCTATCGCCTACGAAGGAGAGCCCTCATGGATGTCAGCATCGTCATTCCGGTCTACAACGTGAAGGATTATTTGATCGAGTGCCTGAACTCGGTCGATGCGGGTTTCGGGTCTCTCGAAGGCGAGGTCCTGATCATAGACGATGGGTCGACGGACGGTAGCTCCGAGTTGGCGAAGAACTTCGCCGACGAGCATCCGCGCTTTCGTTACGTGAAGATCGTGAATCAAGGTGTCGCGCATGCCCGCAATCTCGGCGCCGCTCGAGTAACGGGGAAGTATCTGCAATTCGTCGATTCCGACGACATCGTCGAACCCGGTCTCTTCGAGAAGCTCTTCCGCGTTGCCGAGCGATACGACGCCGACGTCACGGTGTGCGACGTGGTGCGCACGACCGACGGCAAGATATCGGCTTCGGACATCCATGTCCGCGCGTTCGCGGGTATCAAGGGCACGGTCACGAGTGCGGTGGAATCACCGAGCCTCGCATACGATTCTCTCGTGATGAACAAGCTCATTCGTCGTGCGTACTACGAGGAGCAGGCGTTCCAATTTCCTGAAGGGATGTATTTCGAGGACATTCCCGTGGCGTTCGCACTCGACTGCAAGGCGAACCGCGTCGCGGTCGTGCGCAGCATCGGATACCGGTGGCGCATTCGCACGTCGGGCGCTTCGACCACGCAAAGCTTCGCGAACCGAAAGAACCTGACCGACAAGATTGCGATGATCGAGCGTCTCATGTCCTGGGTGGATGCCGAAGTCGGCGATGCGGGCGTGCGTCGTGCCGTCGAGCTCAAGGCCCTTACCGTCGACTTCACGGTGTACCTGAATGCCATGAACGACTTTTCCGACGAGCAGGCGGCGGATTACGTCGACCTGATTGCCGGATTCGTGGAGCGCAACATAGCGCCCGAGCGTCTACGCGAAGTCCAGCTCAAGGAGCGCCAGGTCTTTCACGACGTGCTCGCCCGCGATGTCGACCATCTGCGTCGCGTCGTGAATTATAAGAGGGCGAACTATGCCACCGCGCCCATCGTCACAAGCGGAGAAGCGCCCGTCATGGTGCTTTCGTCCGACATATTCACCATTCCCGACCGAGACGCCGGCCGCGAGCTCGAGAACGTGCCGCCGCGCTGCCAGGTCGATGCGGTCGAGACGGGCGAGGGGAAGATGGTATTGCGCGGCCACCTGTACACGCGCCGCATCAGCATGCCCAATGTCGGCGACCAGCGGATTCGTGCATGGCTTTATAACGAGGAATCGGGCGAGCGCAGGGAGCTTCCTGCCAAGCCTATCGAGTTCCATACGCTTACGGTCGAGCAGGGCACGATGGTGAACTGCGACGACTATCGCACCTATCGATACAACTACGACGGAACGGGCTTCGAGATCTCGCTTGACTTCTTCGCACTCGGGCTGTCGGAGCGCTTCATGGGTGCGAATTTCGTCATTCTTGGCTTCGAGAACCGTTTCTTCGCGGGAGAGTGCATCGTGCGCGGCGCGCGGAAGGCGGCGAAGGCCAAGGCCAAAGGGTTTGCCGCCGACGTCACGCTTGCCCCTGCAGATCGTGCGAGCGGCTCTCGCGCCGGTGCGGAACCGCTGGGCGGTTCGGCGAACGCGTCATCCGCGGGTGGCCCGACGAATGCGGCATCCGCGGCAGCCGTGGGCGATTTCTCGACCGCACGCGTCACGCTTTCGATCGGGCTTCGCGACACGTTCGTTTTCAGCATGGGCGAAGCGAACGGGGATGCGGCCGCGGCTTCGTCCCGGACGGCGCCTCAGAAGAAATCCGGGAAAAAGCCCGCAAAGCGGAAGGGCCTGTTCGGGCGCTTCAAATAGAGGGCCTGAGGCGCAGATGGGATGCGCCTCAGGAAGAGACGGCACGGCATCGCGGGCGCCGGGCTTTTCGGCGGCGCTCAACGCGTGCCTCGACTGGGCCTTTAAGGCCGCAGCTGGGATTTCACGACCATGAGCTCGGCGTCTTCGATTGCATGGAGCGCATGGTGCTCGCCCGGAACCATGCGGACGATGTCGCCCGGCTCGATAGGCTCGCTCGTGTCCGCCTTCGTATCGATGAAGTCGACCTTGCCCTTGACGGGCACGACGACGACGTCGGCCTTCGCGAAGTGCTCGGGAATATCCTCGCCGGCGGGGATCACGAGATGGGTCACCGTGAGGCTGTCTTCCTCAACGAGGTTCTCCCAGAGTTCTGCGTTCGGGTTGCCGTGAATGTAGCGCATGATGCTCCCTTTCCTTCGGTATCGCATCGCCGCACATGCTTGCGTGTCGCTGCGTGCTGCGATGCATCGGTTTTATTCGACGTTAGCATGCGGACGGGTGCATGTATGTTGTTGCAACAACATACGGATTGAGAGCGCGGATTCATTCAGCGATAGGATTCGGCGGCAAGAAAGATAGAGGGGGTCGGGGGCAGAGGCTTCGATAACGCAGCCTTCGAGGCGGGTATCCGTTACGTCTGGGAGCCCTGCTCGCAGAAGGCTGCGGCTCAACCCCGTGTTTCGATAAAGTCGGCAATGGCGTCCGCCGTGCGTTGCTGCTGGTCTTCGGGGGCGATCGATGCGTCGCCGTCGCCGCTTTGGACGCCGTAGCTGCCGAATCCCGCATGGTTGCCGCCGTCGATGATGGCGGTCTGGCTGTCGGTCGGCAGGTTCGCCGCATTTTTCTCGAGGCGGTCGCGATCGAGCACGCCGTCTTGCGTGCCGTAGATGGTCAGCGCCGAAAGGTCCGTGTCGGAGATGTCGGTAGCGGAATACGAGGCGAGCAGGACGACGCCGCGCAGGTCTTCCGGATGGCTGCTCGCATACTGGGCCGCCATTGCCCCGCCGAGCGAATGCCCGCCGATCCACCACGAGTCGATTTCAGGATGCGCCGCCGCGATATCGCTCGCCGCATCGATGTCGAACATCGCAAGATCAAGAGGCATCTTCGCGATGACGCAGCAATACCCCCGCGCTGCGATGTCGTAGGCGAGGGGCGTGTAGGCATCGGCGTCCACCTTGGCTCCAGGATAGAGGATGATGCCGGTTGTCGCGCCGTCGGCCGCAACGGCGATTGTTCGATCGTCCTGCGAGACGGCGATGCGCGGGCCGTCTTGGACGGACGCGCCCTGACTCACACTTTCGACCTGGTCGAAGACCCCATCGGCATGGTATGCCTGCGAGGCCCATACGAGGAAGGCGACGACGGCGACGGCGAGTGCCGCGGCGATTCCCAGGGCGATTCTCGATGCAAGTCTCCGTGCGTTCATGCTGCCCCCTTTCGACGTTCCATTGATGCGCGTTCGCATGGATTCTAGACCTCTTGCTGAAGCGGCGGGTACGTATGCACGAGAAGAACGGCTCGTCAAACACCGAGAATGGCCGCCCTAGGCTGCGGGAGAGAGGGTCATTTCGGGAGGAATCTCTCGTCGGGGGCGGCTTCCGCTTGCCGAAAGCTTGCGCAAGCGCCGCGGCTCTTGGCCGCGTCCGCGCGCGTGCGCTCGATATGATTATCAACGCTTCTATGAGAAGTTTCGCGCCCGCGCTTGGTTCGCGGATGCGCGTTCATCTGGTCGCGTTAATATTCGCGACGTACAGAGCGAAGAAGGGGAATTCTCGTATGGCCAGAGCTTTCAAATCCATGGACGGCAACACGGCGGCGGCGCATGTGTCCTATGCGTTCACCGAGGTGGCGGGCATCTACCCGATCACCCCGTCGAGCCCCATGGCGGACTTCGTCGACCAGTGGTCGGCGCAGGGCCGCAAGAACATCTTCGGCACCACGGTCAGGGTCGCCGAGATGGAATCCGAGGGCGGTGCGGCGGGCACCGTGCACGGCTCTCTTTCCGCAGGCGCGCTGACCACCACCTACACGGCGTCCCAGGGCCTGCTCCTCATGATTCCGAATATGTACAAGATCGCGGCCGAGCAGCTTCCGGCCGTTTTCCATGTAAGCGCCCGTACCGTGGCCACGCAGGCCCTGAACATCTTCGGCGACCACTCCGACGTCATGTCGTGCCGCCAGACCGGTTTCGGCATGCTGGCCGAAGGCAACGTCCAGGAAGTCATGGATCTCGCCGCCGTCGCTCATCTCGCGGCGATCAAGGGCGGCGTTCCGTTCCTGAACTTCTTCGACGGCTTCCGCACCTCGCATGAGGTGCAGAAGGTCGCCGCATGGGACTACGAAGACCTCGCCGATATGTGCGACATGGATGCCGTCCAGGCGTTCCGCGACCACGCGCTCAACCCGGAGCATCCGGCCATGCGCGGTTCGCACGAGAACGGCGACATCTTCTTCCAGCATCGCGAGTCCTGCAACGGCCATTACGACGCGCTCCCGGCGATCGTCGAGAGCTGCATGCAGCAGGTCAACGACAAGATCGGCACGAACTACGACCTCTTCAACTACTATGGCGCGCCGGATGCCGACCGCGTCATCGTGGCCATGGGCTCCATCTGCGACGTGGCCGAAGAGGTCGTCGATTACCTGAACGCGCACGGCGAGAAGGTCGGTCTGGTGAAGGTCCGCCTGTATCGCCCGTTCGTGCCCGAGAAACTGGCCGCCGCCATTCCCGAGACGGTCACCAAGGTCGCCGTCATGGACCGCACCAAGGAGCCTGGCAGCGTCGGCGAGCCTCTGTACCTGGACGTCGTCTGCGGTCTCCATGAGATCGGACGCGCGGGGATCACCATCGTCGGCGGCCGCTACGGCCTGGGTTCCAAGGACACCCCGCCCGCATCGGTCTTCGCCATCTTCGAAGAGCTCAAGAAGGACGCGCCGAAGCGCGAGTTCACGGTCGGCATCGTCGACGACGTGACGAACCTGTCGCTTCCCGAGGATCCCGCGGCCCCCAACACCGCGGCCCCCGACACCATCGAGAGCAAGTTCTGGGGTCTCGGTGGCGACGGCACGGTCGGTGCGAACAAGAACTCCGTCAAGATCATCGGCGACCATACCGACAAATACGTCCAAGCCTACTTCCAGTACGACTCGAAGAAGACCGGCGGCGTGACGATCAGCCATCTGCGCTTCGGCGATTCCCCGATCCGCAGCTCCTACTACATCAACAAGGCCGACTTCGTGGCCTGCCATAATCCTTCGTACGTCACGAAGGGCTTCAAGATGGTGCAGGACGTCAAGCCCGGCGGCGTGTTCATGATCAACTGCCAGTGGACGCCCGAAGAGCTCGAGCATCACCTGAATGCCGAGGCCAAGCGCTATATCGCACGCAACGGCATTCAGCTTTACACGATCAACGCGATCGACCTTGCGATCGAGATCGGCATGGGCAAGCGCACCAACACCATCCTTCAGTCGGCGTTCTTCTCGCTGGCGAAGGTTCTGCCCGCCGAAGATGCGATCCGCTACATGAAGGACGCGGCGACGAAGTCGTATCTGAAGAAGGGCCAGGACATCGTCGACATGAACCATCGCGCGATCGATGCGGGCGCCACCGCGTATCGCAAGATCGACGTGCCTGCCTCTTGGGCCGACGCGACGGACGAGCCTGCAGGTTCCGCGCATGCCGGACGCCCCGAGCTCGTGAAGATGGTGACCGAGATCATGGAGCCCATCGGCCTCATGAACGGTGACAGCCTGCCGGTCTCCGCCTTCATGAACCATGTCGACGGCCAGTTCGAAACCGGCGCCGCCGCCTACGAGAAGCGCGGCGTGGCCGTGAACGTGCCGACATGGGATGCATCCACCTGCACCCAGTGCAACATGTGCTCGTACGTCTGCCCGCACGCCACGATCCGTCCGTTCCTCCTCACCGACGAGGAGGCGGATGCGGCACCCGATACCGTCACCGCGATCGATGCCAAGGGCGGCAAGATGCGCGGCATGAAGTACACGCTCGTCGTCTCGCCACTCGACTGCATGGGCTGCGAGGTCTGCGTGCATCAGTGTCCCACGAACTCCCTTTCCATGTCGCCTATCGCGGTGGAGACGCCTAAGCAGAACGCCTTCGACTACTGCGTGGACAAGGTGTCGCGCAAGCCCGAGTTCGAGGGCATGGGCATCAAGGACAGCCAGTTCAGAAAGCCATTGCTTGAATTCTCCGGTGCGTGCGCCGGCTGCGCCGAGACATCGTACGCGCGTCTCGTGACCCAGCTCTACGGCGACCGCATGTATGTTGCGAACTCCACCGGCTGCTCGTCCATCTGGGGCAATCCGGCGGCGACCTCGCCGTACACGACCGATGCCGACGGCCGCGGCCCGGCATGGTGCAACTCCCTGTTCGAAGACAACGCCGAATTCGGCATGGGCATGCTGCTCGGCCATGAGGCCGTGCGCAACGGCCAGGTCGAACGTACGCAGGCCATCCTCGCATCCGCTCTGGCCTCCGAATCCCTTAAGGCGGCGGCGCAGGCGTGGCTCGATGCACGCGACGATGCCGAGGCCAGCAAGGAGACGTCGACGGCATACATTGCCGAGCTCGAGGCCGAGGTCGAACGCGGCGGCGCGCACGTGCTCGACGCGATGGCCATCCTCGGCCACAAGGACTTCCTGACCAAGAAGTCGGTCTGGATCTTCGGCGGCGACGGCTGGGCCTACGATATCGGCTACGGCGGACTCGACCACGTGCTCGCATCGGGCGAGGACGTCAACATCTTCGTCTTCGACACCGAAGTCTATTCCAACACCGGCGGCCAGGCCTCCAAGGCATCGAACATCGGCCAGGTGGCCCAGTTCGCTGCAGCCGGCAAGGACATCAAGAAGAAGAGCCTGGCGGAAATCGCGATGGCCTACGGCTACGTCTACGTCGCGCAGGTGGCCATGGGCGCCAAGCCCGCCCAGACCATCAAGGCCATCACCGAGGCCGAGGCGTATCCCGGTCCGTCGCTGATCATCGGCTACTCGCCGTGCGAGATGCACTCCATCAAAGGCGGCATGAAGAACGCCCAGGAAGAGATGAAGCGTGCGGTGGACTGCGGCTATTGGAACCTGTACCGCTTCAATCCGGCGGCTCCCGTGGGCAAGAAGTTCACGCTCGACTCCAAGGAGCCGAAGGGCGGCTACCAGGAATTCCTGATGAACGAGGCGCGCTACAGCCGCCTGACGCGCGAGTTCCCCGATCGCGCCCAGGAGCTCTTCGACCGTAACGAGGCGGACGCCATGGCGCGCTGGCAGCATCTGGCCAAGCTCAAGGACCTCTACGCCGAGGTGTAGGGCCGTTCCAGCGTTTCGCGAGGGGACGTTCATACGTGGGAACGAGAGGAGGACGGTTCGCCGTCCTCCTCTCATATACGGGGTGTCCCTATAGTTTCGCCAAATGGGGCGACGGAGAAAAGCCCGCCGAGCGGCGATACGACGCCGTTCTCTTCGCGTAGCGGCGTATCGGAAGCCGAAAGCCCATCGGACGATAGCTCTCGCCATCATCGACGCGTAGCGGCTAACTGCCGGCCTTCACGTCGTTTCGCTCGACGATGAGCGAGAATGCGACGATCGCGATCGCGGCGAACGCGATGCAGGAGACGAAGAACGCCGCCAGCTCCGCGCCGGCAAGCCCTCCGCCGCCGGTGCTGTTCGAGGCTATCTGCGGCAGGGAATAGGGAAACGCGATCGCGAACGCCTTCGCCTTGAATTCGACGAGGAGGCCCGTCACGCCGCCGGCGAGCGCGATGCCGACGGGAAGCGCGAAATTGCGGATCACGAGCGATACCACGAGCTGCACCGCGACGACAGCGCCTCCGCCGACCCATGTGCATGCCAGGTATCCCAGGTATTCAGGTCCCGGCATGCCGTCGATGCCGATCGCCTTTCCCGCCATGACGAAATACGCTCCGGTGGCGACGAGCCCTATCGCCAGCATCGCCATGCCGACGATAACCTTGCCGAGCGCGATGCGCCAGGCGGCTACGGGCTGGGCTGCGAGCTGGTTCCAGTTCCCGCCCGTATGCTCGATCCTCATGAGCCACGAGCTTCCCACGCCGATGAGCGCCGGCAGGAAGAATACGAAGCTGAACAGGGTGTGCTGCGTCCAGAGGTTTTCCCAGCCGGGCGTGAGCATTTCAAGGTTGTTCTGGTAGTTGAAGGTGCCGATGGCGGCGGCGAGCAGGGGAAGCGCGATATAGGCGCTCCAAATGGGCGCGTGTTTCAGCTTCTCGAGCTCGGCGGCGACGGGAGTGGAGGATACGCGCGCCCCCCGATTGGGATCATGCCCCTGCAAGGCGGCGTTCGCCTCTGCGCGCGCGTGCATCGCGTGCGGATTCGTCGACGGTGCGTTCATCTAAAGGTCCTTTCTCGCGAACCAGGCGGTGGCTCCTGCGAGCGTGGCCGCGGTCATGCCGGCGAGGATGCCGAGGTAATGCCAGGCGAAGGGTATGAAATAGAAGGTCAAGACCTCAGCATCGCGGTTCCAGTCCATGGCGACGGTCGACAGCGTTCCGAAATACCCGCTTGGAATCAGCAGGGGGAAGGGGGCGGGCAGATAGAGCCCGAAGAGCCCCGCGAGCGCGAGCAGCAATCCGACCGAAAGCGTGATGAACTGGTTTTCCCACTTGAGCGCGATGAATTCGGTCAGGGCCGCCACGCCGAGCGCAGGGACGTACTGCGCGACGAAGAGCGCGGCGAATTCCGATGCGCCGGGGATATCGGGAAAGGCGAACGCATGCACGAGCGCCCCGATGCCTGCCGTCTCAAGCGCGGCGGCGGCGAACAGCACGATCGCGATGCAGGCGAACTTGGCCAGGTAGGCCTGGGATGCGCGCTCGTGGCATAGGAGCTGGTTCCAAGCCCTCGCCTCGTGGTCGACGTCGCAGACGCGCGAAGTCACCACCGTCGCGAGCACCGTGAGGATCATGGCGTTCACGAACGGCGCGCCGAAGAACGCCGAGCGCGCCCCGTTCTCCGCGCCGATACCGTCGTGCGCGGCCGTCGAGCCGACCCAGAGCAGCGCGGCGGCCATGCAGGCGAAGGCGATGAGCCAGATATGCTTGCGGCGCAGCTTGGCGAATTCCAATCTCAATGCGGTCATGGCGTCTACGCCTCGCTTCCGGTCAGGCGCAGGAAGATGTCTTCGAGCGCGTCGGCATGCTCCTCCATGCGGATGACGCCGATGCCCGCCTGGGCGAGCGCAAGGGAGGCGCGGGCGCACCAGGCATCGTCGGCACGCGTGGATACGAGCCAATCGCCGTCGTAGGAAAGCCCCGGAACCACCTGTATGGCGCGGTCGTCGTCGGTGGTGCGCAGCGCAATCGTCCGTTTGGCCTGCGCGCGCAGGTCGCCTATGGGGCCCTGCCAGACCATGCGGCCCTTCGCGATGATGCCGACGTGGTCGCTCATCTGATCGATCTCCGAGAGCAAGTGGCTCGAGACGAGCACGGTCACGCCTCGGGTGCGCGGGAGGCTGCGGATGAGCTCTCGCATCTCGTGGATGCCGGCCGGATCGAGCCCGTTGGTGGGTTCGTCGAGCAGCACGAGCCTAGGGCGTCCGAGCAGCGCGGCCGCAAGCCCGAGACGCTGCTTCATGCCGAGCGAGAACTGTCCCGCCCGCTTGCGCCCGACGCCATCGAGCCCGACGGTTTCCAAGGCCTCGTCGATGCTCGAGGCGGGCAGGCCTTTCAGGCGCCGCACGATGTCGAGGTTCTCGCGTGCCGTCAGGTGCGCATAGCATCCGGGAACTTCTATCAGCGATCCGACCTCGCGCAGCGTCTCTATGCGCGTCGCGCGGTCCATCGTGCGGCCGAGCAGCTCCACCTCGCCTTCGGTCGGGGCGGCAAGCCCGAGCATCATCTTCATCGTCGTGGTCTTTCCAGCGCCGTTCGGCCCGAGGAATCCGAAGACGGCCCCTTCAGGCACGTTGAGGTCGATGGAATCGACGACTCGTGCGGTTCCGTAGGTTTTCGTCAGGTTTCGCGTGACGATCGCATTCGCTGCCATGGATTCGATCCTTTCGTCTCATGTCCTTCGCGATGCCTCGAGGATAGGACGCGCGTTTTTCGCAGACCTTTCCGCAGCCTTTCATGAACCTTTCGTTTGCGGGAACTGCGAGGTTTCGACCGGAGATCCGCCGTGCAGCGCATACACTGGAGAAGCGAGAAGGCGCGGTCGTTCTCGCATCGGGCGACAGACGATGGAAGGCGTATGGCATGAGGGACGTGCATGAAGCTCGGGTGCTCGTGGTCGAGGACGACCCGGCGCTTGCATCGGTGCTTTCCGATCTGCTCGCGCGTGAGGGATTTCACGACGTGCATGTGGCGGGAACGGTCGCCGATGCGATGGCCGCGTCATCGACCTGGCGGCCCGAGCTCTACGTGCTCGACGTGATGCTTCCCGACGGCAACGGGTTCGACCTGCTTCGGCGCGTGCGTGCGGCATCTGCGGCACCGGCGCTCTTCCTGTCGGCGCGCGACGAGGACGAAAACCGCCTGAGGGGTTTGGGCCTCGGCGCCGACGATTACGTGGCGAAGCCGTTTCTGCCGGCTGAGCTCATCCTTCGCATGACCGCCGTGCTTCGCCGCAGCTACAACCTGCCCGAACACCAGCCGCCTCTGCATCTGGGCGGCGCTTCGATCGATTTCTCGACCGGGGAGGTTCGGCGCGAGGGAGGGGATGCGGTCATGCTCACCGCGAAGGAGCATGCGCTCCTGAAGCGGCTTGCCGACAGCCGTGGGCTCATCGTCACGTCCGACGAGCTTGCGCGCAGCGTGTATGGCGACGAGTTCGGCAACGCGAATGCGCTTGCGATCCTCGTGCGGCGCCTGAGGGAGAAGATAGAGCACGACCCTTCCGATCCGCGTTGGATCGTCACGGTGCGCGGATTGGGATACCGACTGATGAAAGAGACGGAAGAAGAGCATGAATCTCGGAATCCCCGTGCGTGAGAGCGGGCGCATCGTCGCCTTCGCCGTCGTAGCGACCATGGCTGCTCTCGTCGTGAACCTCATCATGGCGGCTGCCGGGATCGTGATGTTCGGCGGATCTTCCGGCCTGAACCCCGACGAACCTTCCGCCGAGCGGGTCGCCGCCGCGCTCGATCGGACGGGCGGCCAGGGGTCGACGTACGTTCTGGCCGACGATGTCGCGGACGCGCTCGATGCTCAGGATGAATGGGCCATGGTCGTCGACGCGACGGGCGAGGTCGTTTGGTCGAGAAATGTTCCCGATGCCTTGAACCGGCATTACGGCCTGCAGGACGTCGCGTCGTTCTCGCGATGGTATTTGGATGACTATCCGGTTACCACCTGGGTGTACGAGGATGGCATCATGGTCGTGGGCGCGCCGCCGGATACGATCTGGAAGTATCCGATCTCCTTTCCGGTCGACTCCCTGGGCACCATCCTCGAATTCCTTGCGCTTCTGACGCTCGTCGATTTCGTGCTCGCCGTCGTCGTGGGCGGAGCGTTCGCTCGAAGACGCTGGAAACGCCGCGACGAGGCGCGCACCGAATGGGTCGCCGCCGTGTCGCATGACGTGCGCACGCCTTTGTCGGTCGTGATGGCGGAGGCGTCGGCGCTTGCGGATGCACGCAGGGCGTCCGTCGAAGATCGCCGCCGCGCCGAGCGCATCGTGGGCAAGGCGGGCGAGATGTCGGCGCTCATTTCCGATCTGAATGCGGCGAACCGCCTTCGCTACGCCATGCAGCCCGTCGATGCATCCGACGTGTGCATCGCGGCCGTGGTGCGCGGCGTCGTCGTCGATGCGATGAACGACGAGGAATCGGCATGGATGGAGGCTTCGTCTGCGGCATCGGCGCGCAATCGAGTTGCGGGCGAAACGTTTCGGGAAAGCGCGGCGGATGTTCCGGGCGATTCCCGCGATGCGGACGGCATGGGGGCCGTCGAGGCCGGCGCGCATGCGTTCGAGCTTGCGGTCGAACCCGATGCCGAAGGCGCCGTCGTGCGCGGCAGCGAGAAGCTTCTGCGCCGCATGGTGGCGAACCTCGTCGGCAATGCGGTCAGGCATAATCCGCGCGGCTGCTCCATCGCGGCGAGCGTGCGCGTGAAGCCGGGCATTTTCGGATCGTCGATCGGCATGCGGTGCGTCATCGAGATCCGCGACGACGGCGTGGGATTCGGTGCCGACGAGCTTTCGTTCTTGAACAGGCGTCCCGGTCGCGATATGCCTGAGCATGGCCTGGGGCTCGTCATCGTGCGGCGCATCGCGCACGCCCACGGCGGACGCGCGCGGTTCTTCAACAACGAATCGGGCGGATCCGCCTGCCAGGTCGTGCTCCCGGCGCAGGCACCATCTTGCAGAAAGCGGTCGTAGCGCGGGCGCGGAACTGCGCCGGAGGATGACGTTTCGCGTCTCGGCGCTCGCGTTCGGCCATGCGAATCCGTCACGGACGGCGGCCGCGGCGCGCGCCGTTCCCAGAGCCGTCCGTCGCGTGCGAGCGCGCTGCTCCGTTTTCGCGCGAGCCACGCGTCTTCGCGAACGGCTACAATACGTGGACATGTTCGCGGCAGAAGGGGGCGGTTCGTCATGACGAGGGGCAGGGTCGCGACGCAATCCAAAGGTTCAGGCGCGCACGGCGCACCGGCCGGAAGCTCGAAGGAACGCATCTTGGATGCGGCGCGCGCCGAATTCCTTGAAAAGGGGTTCCAGGGCGCGTCGATGCGCGCCATCGCGTCTGCGGCCGGCATGACCACGGGCGCCATCTATGGGTATTTCTCCAGCAAGGAGGATCTCTTCGATGCGCTCGTGCGTCCGTTCGCAGACGAGCTGTTCTCGCGCTGCGTGGCATTCGATTCCGATTTCCAGGGGCGGGCGCCTGAACGCAAAGGCTTTGACGAGATGGTCGTCTACGACCGCGGCGTCCGGCGCGAGCTCATCGAATTCATCCACCGCCATCCCGACGAGGTGCGCCTGATAGAGGAGTGTTCCTCCGGAACGGGCTGGGCCGATTTCCACGAGCGTTTCGTGGAGCTGGAAGTAGACGGCACGATGCGCTACATCGAATCGATGCGGGCGGCGGGCATGGACTATGCGGTCGTGCCCGACGAGGTCATCCGCACGCTTTCCGCATATGCAGTGAAATCGTTCCTCGAAGCCGCTGCGCACGTGTCCGACGTCGAAGAGGCCGTCGCACGCTGCGGCGTCTATGCGGATTTCTTCCATGCAGGCTTCGAGCACATCCTGACCGGAAGATCCTCTTCGTAGGGTTGCGCTCGTGGGAGCGCGATCGCGAAGGCGGCAGGTTCCTCGGGAATCTTCCGCCTTTTCCTTCGCGTAAGAGATAACGATGTTATACTCGTGTGCCGTAAGTCGAGGGAAACTTTTTCGCGCAGCAGGGAAGGACGCATGCGATGGCGAAGGACGAAGAGAAATCCCAGGTGAAAGACAAGCCAACGGAAAAGGGGCCGAATCCCGTGGCGCTTCTGCTCGAATGGTCCGAAGAGAACAGGATCCGCTACGTGCTTTCCGTCGTGCTCGCCATCATAGGCGTGGCAGGGTCGGTCGTGCCGTATTTCGCGGCGGGATCCATGATCAACGGTGTGCTTTCCGGCATGCGCGATTTCGGGTTCTACGTGCAATGGGCGTTCGTCGCGGCGGCAGGGCACGCGGTCTATCTCGTGTTCCATAACCTTTCGACCGTGATTTCCCATAGGGCGACGTTCTCGACGATCAGCAAGATCCGCCGGCGCCTGACCGAGAAGCTTGCGCGCGTGGAGATGGGCCATGTGCTCGACACGCCTTCGGGCACGCTCAAGAACGTCATCGTGGAGAAGGCCGACGCCATCGAGACGACGCTCGCGCACGCGGTTCCCGAGCTCACGTCGGGCCTGATCGTGCCTCTTGCCGTCGTCGGATACATCTTCGCCCTCGATTGGCGCATGGGGCTCGTCGCCCTTGCCACGCTGCCTGTGGGCGCATTGTGCTATATGGGGATGATGAGGGATTACGAGACGATGTACGGCGCGTATGTGAGCGCGAACGCGCACATGAACGCGACTGCCGTCGAATACGTCAACGGCATCGAGGTCATCAAGGCGTTCGGGCAGGAGGCGTCGTCGTACGAGAAGTTCGCGAAGGCCGTGCACGACGCCGCTCATTCGGCGATCGATTGGATGGCGAAGGTGCAGATATTCCAGGACGGCGCGATCTCCATCTGGCCTGCGACGCTCGTGACGGTGCTTCCCGTCGGCTGCTTCTTCGTGCTCGACGGATCGCTCTCATCGTCCGATCTGGTTCTGATCGCCGTGCTCGCGCTCGGCATCTTCCCTCCGCTGATGGCCTCCATGTCGCTGGCCGACAACCTTGCGCAGATCGGCACCATCGTCGGCGATATATCCAAGGTTCTCGACCTGCCTGATCAGCGTCGCTCGACGACGAAGGCCGATCTTTCCGGCAGCCGCATCGAACTCGCGGGCGTGCGGTTCTCCTATGGGGACGAGGAAGTCATCCATGGGATCGATCTGAGCATCGAGCCGGGAAGCATGGTCGCTCTCGTCGGGCCGTCGGGCTCGGGGAAGTCCACGCTCGGCCGTCTGCTCGCGGGCTTCTGGGACGCCGATGCGGGCACCGTCTCCATCGGCGGCGTTCCGCTCGAAGATATGACGCCCGACCAGCAGGCAGGGCTCATCGCCTACGTTTCCCAGGATAATTATCTGTTCGACGAGACCATCATGGACAACATCCGCATGGGGCGTCCCGGGGCGAGCGACGAAGAGGTCGTCGCAATCGCCGAGGCGAGCGGATGCGACGAGTTCATCCGCGGGCTCGACGAGGGGTATCGGACGCGCGTCGGAGGCGCGGGAGGGCATCTATCGGGCGGAGAGCGCCAGCGCATAGCCATCGCCCGTGCGATGCTCAAGGATGCGCCTATCGTCATCCTCGACGAGGCCACGGCGTACACCGATCCCGAGAACGAGGCGGTCATCGAAGAAGCCGTCGGACGGCTCGTCGCCGGCCGCACGCTCATCGTCATCGCGCATCGTTTGTCCACCATCGTCGGTGCCGACGAGATCGTCGTGGTCGACGACGGCGCCGTGCGCGCTCGGGGCACGCATGCCGAGCTCATGGAGAACTGCCCGCTCTACGCGGACATGTACCGCGCTCACATCAGCGCGAAGGATGCGGCGTAAGGAGGCCATATGCTTAAGACGTTCAGGAAGTACTTCGCCTTCGCCGGAAACTTCTCGCCTTGGATGAAGCGCGGCATGGCGTGGTCGATCGTCAGCTCCTTCTTCGAGGGCATGCAGATGATGGCGCTTGCCATCGTGCTTTTCGCCCTAGCGAACGGCACGCTGTCCGCGGCGACGGCCTGGGAGGCCCTTGCGGCCATGGTCGTCTGCATAGCGGGGACGTTCGTTTCCGCGCACTTCAAGAGCAAGAACTTCTGCTTCGGCAACTACTCGATGGTCGGGGAGAAGCGCGGGCAGGTAGGCGATCGCATGCGATATCTCCCCATGGGGTTTTTCAACGCGAACAGCCTGGGCGAGATCACGTCCACGATGTCGAATACGCTCGATGACGTGCAGAACATCGGCGGCATCGTGTACATGCAGGTCATTTCAGGATTCGTATTCAGCGGCATCGTGACGCTCATGATGCTCGCCTTCGATTGGCGCGTCGGTGCGGTCTGCGTTGCCGCGGGTGCGGCCGTGCTCGCCCTATCCGCGGCCCTGCAGCGCGTCGCGCAGGCGATATCGAGCGAACGCGTCGTGGCCCAGAACGCGTTGGTCGGCGCCGTGCTCGCCTACCTGCAGGGCATTTCCGTCGTGCGCTCGTTCTCGCTCGTCGGCCGCGTCGAGGCGGGGCTCGTCGGCGCGATCGACGAGTGCGAGCGCATGAACTTCCGGACCGAAGTCAAATTCCTCCGGTTCGCCATCGCGCAAGCGCTCGCGACGAAGGCGGCGTCGGTGGCCGTCTGCCTGATGTCCTCGTGGTTCTGGGTCTCGGGGACCATGGATGCAGGATCATGCCTGGTCCTGATCGCATGCTCGTTCATGGTGTTCAGCAAGCTCGAGATATCGGGGCTCTTCTCGAGCCTGCTGCGCCAGATAGACATCCAGATGGATAAGGTGAACGCGATGCTCGCGACTCCCGCGATGCCGGAAGGGTCGTACCGCGTCGGCGGCGAGGCCGATGCCGAAGGGCTTGACGTGGAGCTTTCCCATGTGACGTTCTCGTACGGCGGGCGCGACGTCATCAAGGACGTGAGCCTTTCCATACCTGCGAAGACGACCTGTGCCCTTGTCGGTCCATCGGGTTCGGGCAAGACGACGCTTTCCCAGCTTATCGCGCGCTTCTGGGACGTTGATGCCGGGTGCGTGACGGTCGGAGGGCAAGACGTGCGCTCCTGGGCGCTCGATGATCTTCTGGCGAAGTTCTCGATGGTGTTCCAGAACGTGTATCTGTTCGACGACACGATCGAGAACAACATCAAATTCGGGTCGCCCGCCGCGACGCACGAGCAGGTGGTCGAAGCCGCGCGCCGCGCATGCTGCGATGCGTTCATCTCCGAGCTGCCTGACGGCTACGACACGATGATCGGCGAGGGCGGGGCGCGCCTGTCGGGTGGCGAGCGCCAGCGCATCTCCATCGCCCGCGCGATGCTCAAGGATGCGCCCGTCATCATCCTCGACGAGGCGACCGCCAACGTCGACCCTGAGAACGAACGCGATCTGCAGCGTGCGATCGAGTCGTTGACCCACGACAAGACGGTCATCATGATCGCCCATCGCCTGAAGACGGTGCGTCATGCCGACCAGATCGTCGTGTTGGATGATGGGCGCATCGTCCAGCAGGGGACGCATGACGCGCTCATGGGGACGCCGGGCCTCTATGCCGACTTCGTCCAGATGCGCGAGCGCGCCATAGGCTGGCGCATCGCATAGGCGTCCGCATCGCGGCATCCGCCCTGCCGGAGGAGCCGTTCATGCGCGGCTGCGATGGGGCGATTCCAACAAGCTGCCTGCCGATCAGATCCGAGGGCCGTCCGATCGACGGTCTCGAGGGGGCTCTTCCGTGCGGAGGTTCCTGGAAGAGGGACATGCCGTCGCCCGTGCGCCTATCGCCTCCTCGGCATGCGCGATATGCTCCTCGTATTAAGGAAGCGTTAAGGTCGCCTTCGGGCTTCGGAAAGATTCGCTTCGTATGCTTGGGACATCGCAAAGCGTTGGCATTCGGCACAGGAGGCAATCATGTGGACGCGTAGGGATTTGAAGGCCAAGGGAAAGGCGACTTTCAAAGCGAATTATTGGAAGACCGTGTTCGTCGCGCTGATCCTCGCGATCGCCTGCGGCGGAGGCGCCTACTCGGCCGGGGGTATGCCTTCGAATCCCGCGGTGGGAGAATCTCTCATGGCGGATGGCATCACGTCGGTCGGCGCGGTAGAAGACGGCACGGCCGCCGATACGTCGGATGGCGCGGCCGCTGACACGGCTGCTGTCGCGGACGGCGGAATGGCGCGCGAGAACGCTTCGGCATCCGATGCCGACCTGGCATCGACGAACGACGGATCGGCGACGGAGACGACCGACGGCCTGACCGACGAAGAGAGGTCGCTCCTTCTCAGGTCGCTGCTCTATGCAGGCATCATCATAGGCGTCGTGGTCGTGGCCTTCGCCATTCTGCTGCAGGCGTTCGTCGCCAATCCGGTCGAAGTGGGCGTGCGTCGGTTCTTCGTGCGCAACCTGAACGATGCCGCTCGAGTCAAGGAGGTCGCATTCGGCTTCGACCATTCCTATCTCAATATCGTCAAGACCATGATCCTGCGCGACGTCTTCATCTTCCTCTGGACGCTCGTGCTCGTGGTTCCCGGCATCGTGAAGCTCTACCAGTACCGTATGGTTTCATACCTGCTGACCGAGAAGCCCGATATGGCCTGGCGCGAGGCGCTTGACGAGAGCCGTCGCATGATGCAGGGCCAGAAATGGCGCACCTTCGTCCTCGATCTGTCGTTCATCGGCTGGGAAATCCTATCCATCCCAACGTTCGGCCTGCTGAGCGTTCTCTATGTCGAGCCGTACCGCGGCATGACGAACGCCGCCCTCTTCGAGGCGCTGCGCTATGGCGAGGGGATGCCGGCCGCTGCCGAGATCCCGGCGGCCTAAGCCGCTGAACCTCGGGGCGCTTTCCGCCCCGGTCGATCGGGCGAGAGCCGAACGATGCCCGATCGATGTCCCGATGTCCCGAGCCGCCCTGCGCGGCCGGGACGTCTCTCGCGTTCCTATCGCAGGATCGGCGCATTCCTCGATTTGCCTGCGCGTTCGAGCGCTCCTCCATAGACGCGGAGCGCGCGGAAAACGGTGTCGCTCCGCCATGCGCGTCCGGGATCTTCGCTTATGGCATCGAATGAAAGCGCAGGGTGCGATTAGCCCTGCACATCCGGAGCGCTTGGAGCCGGATGCGTCTTCGATGATGGGGACGATCGATTCGCCGCGTGGGCATGGAGCGTCCCGTGCGGTATGGTGGAAGCCGTCCGCTTCGATAGATATCGATTGCCTGCAAGCATTCGGTGCGTCCCGCGCGTGCGGTCGCAGGACATCCCGTTTCCCCTATCGGATTTCGAGGAGCTGCCATGACCTATGGGTCCCCATCGTCCCGTTGCATCCTGATCGCCGACGACGATCAGGATATCCGTGAGCTTCTGCGCTTATATCTCGAAAGCGAGGGATATCGCGTGCGGGAAGCCGTCGACGGCGCCGAAGCCCTCGGGGCCGTCAAGGCGGGCGGCATCGACCTGGTGCTGCTCGATATCATGATGCCGCGCATAGACGGCTACCAGGTGCTGAGGCGTGTGCGCGAGACGAGCGCCCTGCCCGTCATCATGGTGTCGGCCAAAGGACAGGATCCCGACAAGATCATCGGGCTCGATCTGGGTGCGGACGACTATCTGACCAAGCCGTTCAATCCGCTCGAAGCGCTCGCGCGCGTGCGCTCGTGTTTGCGCCGCGCCTACGGCATGCCTGCCGGCGCATCGCCCGACGACCCGTCCGCGAAGGCTCCGCTTCGCGTCGCGCGCGTGCTTTCGGTGCGCGATCTCACGCTCGACCTCGATGCCTGCGTGTTGCATCGAGGCGATGAGCCCCTCGATCTCACGCCCGTCGAATTCCGCATGCTTTCCCTGTTCATGAGCCATCCTGGCCGTGTTTTCACCAAGCAGCAGATTTTCGAGGAAGGCTGGGGAGAGGAATACGTCGCATCGGGCAATAACGTCATGGTAGGGATCAGCAAGCTGCGCGCGAAGCTTTCGGACGATCCGGGCGCCTATATCGCCACGGTGCGTGGGCTCGGCTACCGGATGGAGGCGTAGGCATGGGGAGAAGACGGGCGGCTTTGCCGGATGCGGCCGATGCGCCGTCGAGCCTGCGTGCGTTTCTCGTTCAACGGTTCATCGCCGTCGCCGTCGCCATCGCCGTGCTCGAAATCCTGGTGACGTCCCTCGAGCAAGGCTTCCTCATTCCATGGTTGACCATTCTGGTCCAGGGGGATATCGGCAAGGCGAGCCTCGGAGAGGTGGCGCGCCTTGCGCTCGCTGCCGTGTCGGATGCCATCGCCGGAGGAAACAACGTTCCGGTGGCTTTGGCGGAGATGTCCGGCATATTCCTCATGCTCGCCTTCTGCGTGGCGCTCCTCGTTCTTCCGATCGTCGCCGGAGCCTTCGCGTTCGCTTCCCTCACGCAGCGGAGGATCGATGCCGAGCAGCGTGCGCGCGAGGAGGAGCGCGCCTTGTTCTACGAACGCCGCAACCTCCTGATCAGCGATATGGCGCACGATCTGCGCACGCCTATCACGACCGTCGTCGGCATGTCCCAGGCTCTCGCCGACGGCATGGTGGACGATCCCGTCGACCGGCATCGATACCTGAAATCGATCGTCGCGAAGGCGACGAAGATGGCCGACCTGGTCAATACGCTTTTCGATTTCGTCAAGCTCGATAGCGAAGGATTCCATCTTGATCGCGCGACCGTCGATCTTCCGCAGCTTGTGCTTGCGGAGGCGGCCGCCCTGTATGCCGATGTAGAGGCGGCGGGTATGGAGCTTTCGCTCGAGGTGTCCGAGGAGCCGGTTCCCGTCTTCGCCGACGCCGTCCAGCTGAAGCGCGTGATCGGCAACCTGATCTCCAATGCCGTGCGGCATACCGATGAGGGGACGGAGATCCTGGTTTCGCTCGTGCGGAAAGCCGGCGTCGCGGATGTCGTCGTGGCCGACACAGGCAGACCCATAGAGGGCGATGCGCAATCCCTGTTCGATCCGTTCGTGCGTGGGGACGCCTCCCGTTCGGGCGAGGGGAGCGGCCTCGGCCTTGCCATCGCGGCGCGTATCGTCAGGATGCACGGCTATCGCATCCGCATAGACCAGCCGTACGGCCGCTTCTCCAAGGCGTTCGTCGTCACCTGCCGTATAGAGGATGAGGGCGAATTCGACGAGGATTGACGGACGGGCCGCGCCAGGGGAGATGCACAAATGAGCTGTACCACGGGGGATAGATACGACCTATATGCCGCTCAATTCAGTGAGCGGGGTCGGTGGATGCGCATGCGCTGCATCAAGGGGACGGAACGTTACGATCGAGGGGGGTATAGCCCCTTTTCGGTTCCTAAATCCGATGCCGGTGTCAAAATACGGCTGCTTAGAGAATTTTGAATCCAATTTGCGTTGCTTCTACAACGAAATAGTCCCAAGAACAGCATTATTGCGTTGTATTAACAACAAAATAGTCTAAAATATACCCCTTGAGGGTATACTAAGCTTCAATATTTTGGCATTGGAGAAGGATTCAGCTTACGATCTTCAACATTGCGGCCAGGTTCAGCCTTGGAAACGGGGCGTGGCATCGGCGATCGTTCGGGTTCCAAAATTCGAAAGATCCGAGAGAAGCCTTAGCGAATGTGCGCGACGATGTCGGTATTTTCAAGTCCTGAGAGAAGGCAAATCTTGTCTTGTTGTCAAAGCAACGAAACTAATTGCCATTCGTTGTGCGCGCAACGATAATCATCGTCTTGCGATCGAATCAGAATGCGCTTTCTCTCAGAACTTCCTTATTTTGGAACTCAGGGAGACGCGTGCGTCTGGAACTCGGATGGGTGCGTGTCGTCTTGCATCACATGAGGTATCCTTTATGACATGAGAGAACAAGAGCGTATAAGGGAAGCGTCCGCACCGACGGGGGCCTTTGAATATATGTCGCATTCGCTGCTGTTTGAAGGCGCGTCGGGTGATGATGCATTGAAAATACCTGCCCACGATGCGTTGGGGGCAGCTGGATCCAATTGCAGCTCCTCGGGTTCCGACGGACGCGGCAACGCTGCGGGCTCCAGTTCCAATGGGCCCGACCCTGCTACGGGTTCTGACAGGTGCGGCAACGCTGCGGGTTCCGGCCGGAACGACCTCGAACTCCATGATTCCGAGATTCGCGACTTCGGGCAAAGTGTTCCCGGCTTTGGGTTTGGTGCCTTCGGATCCGATGCCCCCGAAGCCAACGCTTTCAAGTCCGCCGCCCCCGAGCTTGACGTCCCTGAATCCGACGCCGTTCTCAAACCCGACGCTCCTGAATTCGACAACGCTCCCATCGGCGTGTTCGACTCGGGATACGGCGGGCTGACCGTCGCACGCGAGATCGCCGCGCTCATGCCGCACGAATCCATCGTGTATTTCGGCGACACGGCACGCTGCCCATACGGCCCCCGCGACCCGCATGAGGTGGCGGAATTCGTGCAGCAGATCGGCCGTTGGCTCACGGCCAGGAACGTGAAGATGCTCGTCATCGCCTGCAATACGGCGACGGCCGCCGGGCTCGAGCGGGCGCAGCAGACCTTCTCGGTGCCTGTCCGCGGAGCCGTCGAGCCAGGCGCGCGTGCGGCAGCGCGGGCCACGCATAACGGCCGCGTCGGCGTCATCGGCACGAAAGGCACGATCGAAAGCGACTGCTATCCGCGCGCCATACGCGCCATCGACGCAGGTCTCACGGTTTTCAGTATCGCCACTCCTCGTTTCGTCGAGATCGTCGAGAACGGCATCAGGCTTTCGAAGGGTCCGATCGAAGACCTGACGAGCATGGCGTCGAAGGCGTACATCCGCCCTTCGTTCCAGGCGATCGCACGTGAGTATCTGGAGCCCCTGCGCCGATGCCATGTGGACGCGCTCGTGCTCGCATGCACACACTACCCGCTGCTCAAGGCGTTGATCGGCGGCGTCATGGGGCATAAGGTCCTGCTCGTCTCTTCGTCCGAAGCGCTTGCGCACGACGTGCGCGCAACGCTGACGGCCCGTCGTCAGACCGCATCGCCCGATGCGGTTCCCGTCTACGAGTTCTACACCACCTCGGAAGCGCTCGACGACTTCCATGACTTCGGCTCGCGCGTATTCAACAGGCCGATCGCCCATCCTATCCACGTATCGCTTTCGGAATTGGAATAGCTTTCGGAATCGGAATAGAGAGAACGAGGTGCGGCGACGAGCGGGCTGAGAAGAAACGTATGCTGTGATTCGCAATGAAAGCCATGCCGGTGGCATGCTGGAATCCTGGAAGGGAATGCAGCGAAGGAGACTGCGTCGCGTTTGCTGACCTGTGCCGGCTTGTCGAAACCGCGCGATAGCCGAGCCTCGGCATCGGACGCTTCGCACGCATGCCGATCGCACGTTGATTCACGTTGATGAGAAAAGAGGAACCTATGTTCGCACAGAGGGTCGATAATCGTCTTGACCGCGCGATGCGCGACGTCACGCTCGAACGGGGCGTCATGAAGAACGCCTCGGGAAGTTGCCTGGTGAAATTCGGCGATACGCATGTGCTCGTGAGCGCGACGATCGAAGACCGCGTCGCAGGCTGGCGCAAGGGTTCGGGCCTCGGCTGGCTCACGGCCGAATACGCCATGCTTCCCGCCGCGGGCACCAAGCGTACTCCGCGCGAAACCAAGGGCCGCAAAGGCCGCAGCCAGGAAATCGAGCGCCTGATCGGGCGTTCTCTGCGCAACGTCTGCGATATGGGCCGCATGGGCGGTGAAGTCACGATGACGATCGACTGCGACGTCCTTCAGGCCGATGGCGGTACGCGCACGGCATCCATCACGGGCGCTTGGGTGGCGGCATGGGATGCGTTCGAGATGTGGCGCATGGCTGGACGTTGCAAGACGAATCCGCTGTTCGGCCAGGTAGCGGCTGTAAGCGTCGGCATGGTGGGCGGACGTCTGCTGCTCGATCTCGACTATCGCGAGGATTCCCAGGCAGAGATAGACATGAACGTCGTCATGAACGGAAAGGGCGAGCTCGTCGAGGTTCAGGGTACGGGCGAACAGGTCTCGTTCTCGCGGGCGACGCTGAATGAGATGCTCGACATGGCGCAGGCGGGCATCGACGGTCTGCTCGAGAAACAGCGCGCCGCTGTCGGGAGATAGCGTCCGCTACAGAGATGTCTTCATCATAAGGGCATTCTCAGGTCGTACGGGCATCGCAGGCACCGAGATGCAGCCGTTGCACGGCGCATCTCATCCGATCATCGTCCCGACCGCGGCGATCGGGGCATGCGATCGCCTGCCATTCAACGAAGGAGATCGGCAGATATGGAAAAGATCGTCGTCATCGCGACCAACAACGCGCATAAGGTCGAAGAGATCCGCACCGCGCTCGACTTTCCCGGCTGGCGCTTCGTGACGCTTGCGGAATGCGAGCCATACCCCGAACCTGCGGAGGACGCCGACGACTTCACCGGCAACGCCTTCATCAAGGCGCAGGCGGCGCATATGCATACGGGTCTTGCCGCGCTTGCGGACGACTCGGGCCTCATCGTGGATGCGCTCGGCGGCGAGCCGGGCGTCTTCTCCGCACGCTATGCCGGGGTGCACGGCGACGATGCGGCGAACAATGCGAAGGTGCTGGCCGGGCTCGAAGACGTGGCCGATGACGCGCGCACGGCGCGATTCGCCTGCGCGCTCGTCTTCATCGACGAAGACGGCACGCGAACCGATGCGATGGGCTTCATCGAGGGGCGCATCGGCCATGAACTGCGGGGAAGCGAAGGGTTCGGTTACGACCCGCTGTTTCTGCCCGATGCCTTCGGGCAGAAGAAGACGCTTGCCGAAGTGGGTCAGGATGAAAAGAACGCGATATCGCACCGAGGAAACGCGCTGCGTGCGTTAAAGGCGAAGCTCCAGACGGGACTGCAATGAGAAAGAGCCGCCCGAAGAAGGCGGCTCTCGTGCATTCGTGGAGCGGGTGACGGGAATCGAACCCGCGTCATGAGCTTGGAAGGCTCAGGTTCTACCATTGAACTACACCCGCGAAACAGAGGGATTATACCCCAAGAGCCCTGCGTCATCGGATAAATCCGATGAATAATCCATCAGGCAGCGGCGTCGCGAAATTCGGATGCCTGGTTTCTTCCGGTCTCTTCGGAAAGCCCTCGGCATGGCGTCGAGGCGTGGAGGAATGGCGCTCGAACGCACGCGCGTCAGGTCCAGCTCTGACGATATTTTGAAAAACCTGAAACTGCAGGGATAGCCTCCGATGAGTGCGGAGGATACCATCGAATGCGAATGCGAATGCGAATGCGAATGCGAATGCGAATGCGAATGCGAATGCGAATGCGAATAGCGGATCTATGGGGAAGATTGCGCGGATGACGGCGAGAAAGAACGCGACAGAACGATCGGGCGGCGATGCGCTCGCCAACTACCTCACCATGACGGGGCACGTGTGCTCCGACATCAACCAAGGGGCCCTTTCCGCCGTCCTTCCTTTTCTCGTTGTGGGAAGCGGATACTCCTATTTCGAGGCGACCATGCTCGTATTCGCGGCCAATATCGCGTCTGCGGTCATCCAGCCTCTGTTCGGATGGCTGGGCGACAAGCATCCGTCGCCCTGGCTTATGGCGCTCGGAGTCTTCATCGCTGGACTCGGCATGGCAGGCATAGGGTATGTGCAGGAGCACGGATACTGGTGGGTCGTGGCGTCGGCCACGGTGAGCGGCATCGGCGTGGCGATGTTCCATCCCGAAGGAGGGCGCCTCTCGAATTTGGCCGCCGGAGAGCGCAAGGGCAACGGCATGAGCATCTTCGCCGTGGGCGGGAATATTGGCTTTTTCATCGGCCCCATCCTGTGCGCGATCTTCGTTTCCACCTTCGGGCTGCATGGCACGGCGGTGTTCCTCGCGCCGGCCACGGTCTGCGCGATGCTGCTTCTCGGGTTCAACGGACGCTTCAAGGCTCTGGGAACTGCGGCATCCCCTGCAGACGGCGATTCGACGGCACGCGAGCATTGGGGGCTGTTCGGCATCGTCATGGGCGTGCTTACGATGCGTTCCATCTTGCACTACGGCCTTATGGCGTTCATTCCGCTGTTCCTTGTCGGGATGCTCGGGCAGAGCGAAGTCCTAAGCTCCACCGCCATATCGGTCTTTTCCATCGCGGCTGCGCTTGCGACGGCGTTTTCCGGTCGCGTTGCCGAGAAGACGGGGACGATCAGGCTCATGACGACCTGCTGCGTTCTCATGGGCATCGGTATCGTCGGGTTCGCGTTCAATGGCATCGTGGCCGTAGCGTTTATCCTCACGCTCGTGCTGGCGGTTGCGCTCGATCTGTTCTATCCGTCGGCGGTGGCGCTCGGTATGGGCTACGTTCCCCGCCACCTAGGCATGGCGTCGGGTCTTTCCTATGGAATCGCTGTGTGCGCTGGAGGGATGGTCGAACCTCTCCTGGGGCTGGAGGGCGATGCGATCGGGCTTGTCCCCGTCATGCTTGCGCTTGCGGCCGTCTCGTTCCTGGCGGCTTTTCTGTGCGTGATGCTGAAGCGGCTCTCGTCCGTCTAGGCGATGTCGGCTTCAATCCGTTCGCCCGGGAAGCAAGGATATCCGTGGTCAGGCCATCAGGGCTGCCTCGATGACGTCGACTCTATCGATGAACCGGCGATACGTCGCAGCGGAGAAACGCATGGGCAGAGAAGCCCGTGGACGGCATCGCATACGCGCTTGGATGCCGATGCGATGGTCGGGATGACAGGATTCGAACCTGCGACATCCTGCTCCCAAAGCAGGCGCGCTACCAAACTGCGCCACATCCCGACGTTCCATTGCTGAGCAGGGATGTCGAATTATAGCAAAGTCGACTCGGCACGCAAGGCGGCGCGGCGGACACGACATCTCGGTATGCACGATGCTTCGTCATGCTGGAATGGCATCCGAGAATCCCGTCGAGGCGCTCGACATGAAGCAAAATATCCTAGTGCGCAGGCGAAGTCTGCCAAGCATGCCATCCTGGCGCGGCACGCTCGACTACCCCTCGCTTCGAAGGCTTCGGACATCGGTTCGTTGCGAATCCGTATCCACGGCATCGATCAGGTCGAGCAGATCGCGACGGCTGTGCACGTCAAGTTTGGCATAGAGGTGTTTGGCATGTCCGCGCACCGTGTTCTCCGTGAGGAACAGGGTCTCGGCGATGTACGCCTTCGTACGCCCTCTGTACAGGTACATCATGACTTCGACCTCGCGAGGGGTGAGCTTGAATTCTCCTGCAAGCTCGTTGCAGCGTGCTTCGAGGGTGCGGCCTTCGTCCATCGACGCGCTCGACGCAGGCGCCTTTTCATCCGCGAATATCTGCTTTGTATCCTGATCCCTTGTTTCAAGGTAGATAAGCGCCGTTACAAGCAGGGCGAACATGAGCAGCGCGATGAATGCGTCCGAGACGCCGCCGATAGCGTGCGCGCGCATGAAGCCTGTTGCCAGCGTTCCGAGGGCGAACGGCAGCGTATAGGCCGGCCAGGTCATGCCGAATACGAATGCCGGAGGTTCGTTCATGTGGCGCGCGATGTCGGCGATCGTGAGCCAGGAGAAGATCACGAGCAGGTCCCACACGCTGCTCTCGACGCAGCGCAGCATAGGGTATTGGGGCAGAACGATGACGCAGACAAGATCGATGGCGAGCACGAGCAGAATGATGCGCCAAAGATGCGCGAAATTGAACGATCCCTTCAATGTTCGAGCCGTTGCGATGGCGGCAAGGGACACGAGGATCTCGAATATGCGTGCGGCTGTGAATTCGCCGAGGGAAAGCATGCTCTGGTTGCCGGAAAAGCTGCCGATAAGATATGCCGTCACGAAGCTGAACACGACGATGGTCGCACCGACCTTCCAGAGGCTTTTGAACGTGCCCGGCCCGAAACGGTGGCCGCGCGCCTCGGGTTTGGGAACCAGGGTCGTGGCGCGCAGGCAGAGCAGGACCGAAAGGGCAGGCAGGCATGCGGCAGCGAGACAGGAGCCGACAGGAGGAAGCAGGTGCATCGCTTCCTTCATGAGGGAGCCGATGATATTCGCTGCGAAGAGGCAGAAGATGGATTCGGAAACGTCCAAACGGATGAAGAAGAGCGCCCATTGCAGATAGAGCCATCCGATAACGCAGGCGCACATGATGGTCGAGACATATAGCAGCCAGGTCGTCGACGTCACGCCTGCCGTAAAGATGCCGATGGTGCCGACGGCTCCTGCTGCGGCCGCGGCGAAGGGAATCGCCTTGAACGAGACGACGCGAGGAATGCGCTTTGCAATCAGGCCCATGACGGGCATAACGAACGAAAGGGCGACATACGATGCGATCCATGCCGTCTGGTCGGAAACGTCGCCCGTGCCGGCAAGCGCATTCACTTGGAACGCCCAAGCCAGCACGCACGCTATGCCTACGAAGGGAACATGGAACCATCCTGCGAATCCGTTGCGGGCGTCCTGCCTCGAATCATTCGTCCCTTGCTGTGCCATGAATTCCCATCCTTCAAATTCTTTGCGCACTGGCGCTGCATAGGAATCTTCGTTCGAATATCTTCATCATGATACCGCTCATCCCGTACGCGATCAGGTGCGCCCCAGCGGAAGAGGCGCGTCTTTTCCTGCGTAAGACGTATGCGGCGCGCGGATCGGGTGCGCGTGCATCCCACGTCCCGTAACGCGGCGGCACGTTCGTTCTGCATTCGGTCGGGCGCGCCTTCGGGTTTCTTGAAATCGGATGCTCCTTCGGGTCTTCGGCGATTACCTCGTGGAAATGAACTGGTGCTTTAGTGAAAACAACCCGTTTCGGGGCGGTGTCTTTTCATGAAAAGGCCCCGTCTCGGGTGGTGCGTGCGAGCGGCTCCTCGCGCTAAGGTCTTCGCCTGAAGGAGGGACCGAAAAGGGCGGTCCCTGGATTTAAGGAGGGTTCCATGGATTACAGCACGTCTCTCAACCTTACGCAGAGCCGTCGTTCGTTCATCAAGGCGGCAGGCGCCACGCTTGTTGCCGGCGTCGCCGCGGCAAGTCTCGGCGGATGCGCGCCGAAGACGGCCAACAAGAACAACGACGCTCAGTCGATCGAGGATATTTCGTGGGACGAAGAGACTGACGTTTTCATCGTGGGCGGCGGCCTTGCCGGCATGGCTTCTGCGATCACCGTCGCCCAGGAGGGCGATGGGGCGTCGTGCGTCATTCTCGAGAAGGGCACGAATCCGACCGGTTCGGGCGACAGCCCGTTTTCCGCAGGCCGCGTTTTGTGGACCGACGACGACCATGCCGAAGGCTTCCGCAGGTATCTTTACGAGCTTCGCGGCACGATGGACAATACGCCCGATGCCGTGCTCGACGCCTTTGCGGCCGGCATCCACGAGAATCGCACCTGGCTCGAATCGCTGCCCGGCTTCAACGCCGACGACGTCATGTTCGAGGAGCATTTCGTCGATGGGAGCGGCGCAACCTGCTATCCCGAGTACGCCGAGCTTCCCGACGCATACAACCTGGGTGTCCTGTGGTTCAAGGGCGAGAAGAACGACCACGTCATCAAATTCCTGCACGGCATCGTTCAAGACCGCTCCGACGTCATCGACCACAAGCTCGGTGCGCGCCTGACCGCCCTCGTGCAGGATCCTGCCAGCAAGGAGGTCGTCGGCGGCGTATACGATCTCGACGACAAGACGTACTACATCAAGGCGCGCAAGGGCGTCGTGATGTGCTGCGGAGGCTTCGAGAACAATGCGCAGATGCGCGCCGACTACCTTTCGGGCACCACGGCACGTCCGATCGCCGGACGGATGAATGAAGGCGACTGCCATTACATCTGCGCTCGCATCGGTACCGATATGTGGCATATGAACAGCTGCGCCGGATTCTGGACCAGCGTTTCCCCGATCGATGGCACGGATGTGACGATGCGTACGCCCAAGAAGTACGGCATCACGGTGTCGACCGCCGGCCGCCGTTTCTTCATGGATTGGGACTCCGACCATGAAATCGACTGGTCGACGATGAGCGATATGACGCTCGAGACCAATGTCGGTTCGCGCCACGGGCATATGCAGTTCGGCGGCGAGTGGCCTCATCTGCCCATGCCGGAAACCACCTGGTATATCCTGGATGCCGATGGCTATGCGGGCATGATGGCCGACGAGATCGCCCCTGCGTTCGATCCGGCGGGCGAAGGCTATGGCTTTTCCGCCGATACCGTCGAGGATCTTGCGGGCAAGCTGGGGATGGTGCCTTCCGAACTCGTGACCACCATCAACCAGTGGAACGATGCATGCGATGCCGGCAACGACCCGTACTTCCATCGTCCTGCCGACACGCTGACCCCGATCAAAAAGGCGCCGTTCTATGCATGCCACTGTTCCGCGACGATGCTCAACACCGACGGCGGCCCCCGTCGCAACGAAAAAGGACAGATCATAGATCTTTACGGCGAGCCCGTTCCTCACCTGTTCAGCGCGGGAGAGTTCGGCAGCGTGTGGTGCAACATGTACAACGGCGGCGGCAACCTGGGAGAATGCTGCGCATTCGGACGTATTTCAGTGCGCAGCTGCCTTGGAATCGCGTAGGAGGATCGGCTAAGGCTTGTCGGTCGGATTTGCAGCCGGACCATTCGAAGGCGAAGATCGTTTGAAGGCCAAGGTCGGATCTTCCAATGAAATGCGGGCGTAACGAGTCTTTTCGGTGCGCCCGCATCCTTGCGTTTGGTTGCGGCCTCGATGCCGCCGACCCTTCGTCGCTTACTTTCGGATCAAGAGGCTCGTCGTCTCCACATGATAGGTCTGAGGGAAGAGATCGACGGGCGTCGCGCGTGTGAGTTCGTAGCCTTGCGCCTCGAAGCGCGCGACGTCGCGCGCCCAGGTGGCGGGATCGCAGCTCACGTACGCGACTTTCGTCGGACCCGCTTCGGCGATGCTCTTCACGAGCGATGCGTCGAGCCCTGCGCGCGGCGGGTCGACGAGCACGGCGTCGAGATGCCCAAGCATCGGCAGCTCGCGCGCGGCATCGCCGCCGATGACGTCGATATCGAGTTCCGTCTCCTCGGCTACGCGCCGCAGGTCGCGCACGCTTGACGAGTAGCTCTCCACGCCGTAGACATGGGCGCCCGTGCGCGCGAGCGGGATGGTGAAGGTGCCGACGCCGCAGTAGAGGTCGGCCACCTCGTCTCCTTCGCGCACGTCGAGCGCTTCGAGCGTCGTTTCCACAAGTCGTTCCGCCTGCTCGGTGTTCACTTGGAAGAAAGACGGCGCCGTAATCTTGAATGACTGTTGGCAGAGGCGTTCTTTCCAATACCCGGTTCCGTGAAGCACTTCCACGCCCTTGACCTTGCGTGCGCCCTGAGGGCCGCCGGTCGCCACGCGCACGATGCTCGACGCCTTGAGGGCGCGTGCAAGCGTGCCCGCCACGGCGACGCGCGGGAAGTTGCCGCCTTCGGTCCAGAGCGCTACCTCGAGCGATTTCGTGCGCATCGACCCTCGGATACCGACGCGGTAGATGCCCAGGTCGTTGCTGCCCGCAAGGAAGCGCAGCGCACCGCGGACGGCCTTCGGCGCCTTCGCGAGCGCGTGCGATCCCAGGGGGAATTCCTTGGGCGATACGATACCGTCGGCGCCTTTGCGATGGTATCCCATCGTGAAGCCCGAGGCGTCGGTCGCGCAGGCGAATTCGAGCTTGTTGCGATACCCCCACGGTCGATCGCTCGGAATGCAGGGTGCGACGATGCTCTGGGCGCGCTCCGCATCGACATGCGCCACTTTGACAAGCTGCGCGACGATGTTGTCGCGTTTTTCGACGAGCTGACGCTCGTAGGCGACGAGCTGCCAGCCGCAGGTTCCGCATTCGATCTCGAAGGGTGCGCGTGGGTCGACGCGATCGGGGGATGCTTCGATGATATCCGTCACATGTCCGCGCACGAAGCGTTCTTTACCTTCGGTGATATCCACGCGCACGCGGTCGCCCGGGCAGGCGCCCTCGATGAAAGCCACGCGCCCGTCGCTCAGGTGCGCCACGGCTTCGTCTCCGTAGGACAGCCGCTCTATGGTGAGTTCTTCAAGCATCGGTTTCCCCATCCGTCGCATGCATGCAAGATGTCGTATAATAACCGACATCCATTCTACGTGCCCCTGTAGCTCAGGGGATAGAGCGTCTGCCTCCGGAGCAGAAAGCCACAGGTTCGAATCCTGCCAGGGGCACCATTCGGAATCCATGCGAACCCGCCTGAGTCGTCAGGCGGGTTCTTGCGTTTCAAGGCGACATCGCTCAGCGGATTTCATCCGCATGCGCCTGCGCGTTCCGAAATTCCTTCAGGAGATCTTGCCGCAGCGTTCCGTCGGTTCCCCCAGCCGCCGAGCATGGCTTCTAGACCGACCTCGAACTGCTCCGAGAGATTCCATTGTCCGATCATGACCTGTCCGACCAGGGCTTCGAGGGCCTGGCGGTCGTCCCTTGCCATCAAGGGGAGGGCTTCGTCGAATCCCGACGATGGACGGCCCGCTTCTCCGCCGGCAGGAGGGGCCACCTCTGCTGCCGAAAAGCCCGTCGTGTAGACGGTGACGACGGTGATGAGTGCCAGCATGTCGTCGGGATGCACGAGCTGCGCCGAATCAAACGCGGAGAGCGCCTTCGCGATGAGCGAAAACTGTCCTGGGGTTGAGATGGGATGCGTGAGGACGAGCTCGACTGCATTCGGATGCGCCAGAAGCGCGTCGTGAAGCGCACGGGCGTAGTCGCGCATGATTTCCCGCCATCCTACGGCGGTGCCGTCCTTATTCGTCGTTTTGCTGGGGAAGCCTTCGAGGACTTCACGCCATATCTCTTCCGAGACGCCATCGAGGAGGGCCGCTTTGTCGGGGACGTGACGGTAGAACGCCGTCTGAGACACGCCGAGGCGCTTGCCGAGAGAGCGGAACGATAGAGCGTTCAGGCCCTCTTCGTCCACCATCTTCAGAGCAGCCGAAATGATTTTGCTTCGCGACAGCGAATGGGCGCGGACGGAAGCCCCCGTGCGTTCCGGCATATCGTTTCCTAACCTCGTGTCGAATCGCCTTTCTTGGTCAGACAGCGTATCACCACGACGAAGACGATGGCGACAAGAAAGACCGCAAGCATCCCGAGCTGCGGCAGAATGTCTGCCACCGATGCTCCGTCCAGGCTCACGGCATGCGAGGCGTTAAGCGCCCAGTATGCGGGAGAAAGCCGAGCGATCGACTGGGCCCAGTCGGGAAAGTTCGAGACCGTGCAGAACGATCCGCCAACACCTGCTGCCAGCATCCCGATGACGTTCGACAGCGATAGGCCGACCTCCTCCGACGGCGTTACGAGGGCTATCGCCACGCCGAGTGCGGCGAGGACCGCCGAAAACGCCAGCACGACGACGAGCAAGGCACCGACGCCGCCCGCAGGGCGGAACCCGAAGAGGGTCATTCCCAAAACAATGACGGCGACGGCCTGCAGGGACTGGATAAGGTAGGCGACGAGGGCCTTTCCCATGAGCAGCGTCCCGGATGAGGTGGCAGACATCTCAAGGCGCGGCCACGTTCCCCAGGTTCGTTCGTGGAAGAACGACTGGATGACGGTTTGCACCGCTAGAAACGCAAAGAGGACGGCCATGGACGGCACTGCCTGCTCTACACCGGTTGCCTCGGTGTAGCCATCCGCAAGAAGCATGGATTTGAACGCGGGTTCCATGAAGGGAACCATGACGAGCGGGATGACGGTCATGAGCAGGGTGATGGTCGGATTTCTGAGCTGCAGGAGGAGGTTGAGCCGGACGACCGCGGCGAAGCGTTTAAGCTGCATCGTCGACCTCCTTTTCTCCGATGATGGCGAGGTAGGCGCTTTGCAGATTCGCTTTTTCTATCCGGATGTCGTCCACTTTCAGGCCTCTTGCCGCCGGATTCGCAAGGAGGTCGGCAATCGCGCGGCCCGGATCGGTGGGTTCTTCGACGGGTTGGATGCCTTCGGCGGCCGCCTTCCAGCCGGGAATCGCCGGCGAGGATCCGGCGAACTTCACCACGACAGATGCTCTTGCATGCTTCCGGACGATTCCATCCAACGTGCCGGATGCAACGATGCGGCCGTCGTTGAGCACAGCTATGTCTGCACCGAGTTCCTCGAATTCAGCGAGGTAATGGCTTGTGTAGACTACCGCAGCGCCCTCGTCGGCGAGCGCGCGAACCGTCTTGAGGAGCCTGGAGCGAGCCTCGACGTCCGCGCCCACGGTGGGTTCGTCCATGAATACCACGCGCGGCTTATGCATGATCGCCATGCCTGCATGGAGACGGCGGCGCTGGCCGCCGGACAGGTTGCGCGCATTCTGGCGTGCCTGCTCTTCGATTCCGAGGAGCTTCATGACCTCTTGCGCTCGTTCGAGGGACTTTCGACGGGAGAGCCCCTCGATCGCTCCGTAGCAGGCAAGGTTTTGTCGTACCGTCAAATCGGGATAGACGCCGATGTCCTGGGGCGCGCACCCTATGAGTTTTCTCGCCGGACGGCTTGCGGGATTGCATCCGCAGATCGAGACCTTCCCTGCATCCGCGGCGAGCATTCCGCACATGATGTCGATGAGCGTTGATTTGCCTGCCCCGTTCCTTCCGAGCAGGCCTAGCACTTGTCCAGAATGAACCTTGAGGTCGACGCTTTCGAGGACTCGGTGCGTTCCGAAGGATTTGCTCACGCCCTTTAGATCAATGAGAGGCGTCTTGCGTTCCGTTTGCATGGCGGCTTCTTTCTCTTAGAGTTAACAACGTAAACTTTGCCGGCTGTCAGTAATGTTAACAACGTTAACTTTAAACGCAAGGATATTTCGAGAAAAATCAGAAGCAGCTTGCTTCTTGGCATGCGGAGCACGTTGGCAGGTCTTGCCCTTTCGCATCAAACTCCTTGGGGCGGTTTGCATTCCACCCTGTCAGAGCTGCAAACCACCCCTTTCGGGCGTGCAGGCCGCTGCGTTGCCCCTCTAAGCTGAACGGTATCGAGCGGACGGGCGAAGGGGATTCCGGCCGCAGGGGGACGAGGAAGGAGAAAGACCATGGGCGAAATCCATGAGGACGGGCACGGGCCCTCCGGCCATGATTCCGCGAAAGCGAAGGCGCCTGCGGCTAAGAGGAAACGCGCGATCGCGATCGGCGTGGTGGCGGCCGTGATCGTCGCGGCGATAGGAGGCTTCGCCGTTTGGCACGAGCAGCCGACATTCTGCAACGCCATCTGCCATACGCCGATGGACTCGTACGTGGCAAGCTACTGCAACGATGACGGCACCCAGCTCGCCCACGTGCATAAGCTTGCGGGCAAGAGCTGCCTCGACTGCCATCCGGCTAAGCTGGATCAGCAGGTCAAGGAGGCGGGCCATTGGGTGACGGGCGATTATGCCTACGATGAGGCGAGCGGCAACCTCGTGCCGCGTAGCGAAGAGTTCGCCACGCAAGAATTCTGCCTGAACGAAAGCTGTCACAACATGGATCTGGATCAACTGAGGGAAAAGACCTCGAGCATGGCGTGGAACCCGCATGATTTCACCGAGCATGGCGTGACCGAATGCGGCAGCTGCCACAAGATGCACGATCAGTCCGTGATGGTGTGCTCCGAATGCCACTACCAGGCCGCCGAGAACGTGCCTGAGGGCTGGGCGAGCATTCCGTATCGTCAAGAGAAGTAGCAGGGGAGGGAATCATGGCTGAAATGAAGAGGGGCGTCACGAGACGCTCGTTTCTCGGCAGCGCGTTCGTCGCCGGCATAGGCACGATGGCTTTCGGGCTTTCAGGCTGCGGGAATCCGCGCAGCCTCGAGGATGAGGCGGCGTCGACCGAGATCGACGGCGGCGAATTCGATATCGTGGTCATCGGGGCCGGCGGTGCGGGCATGGCTGCTGCGGTCGGTGCGACCGATCAGGGCGCACGCGTCTGTTTGCTTGAGAAGATGCCTGTGGCGGGCGGCAACACGTGTTTCGCCGAGGGAGGCATGAATGCGTGCTGCACGAAATTCCAAGCCGCCGAGGGCATCGAAGACAGCGTCGATCTCATGGTGAGCGACACGTACAAAGGCGGGCACGAAAAGGGCAACCTCGACTTGATCCGCCATATGTGCGAGAACTCGAGCGATGCCATCGACTGGCTCGACAGCATGGGCATCACGCTCTCGAAACTCGGCACCTCGGGCGGTGCGAGCGTCAAGCGCATACATCGTCCTGAGACTGGCGAGGCTGTCGGCAAGTACATCGTCAAAGGCATGACTGAACAGTGCCGTCAACGCGGCATCAGCGCGATCTGCAATACCAAGGTCGAGGAGCTTATGGTCGACGATGCCGGGAAGATCTCGGGTGTACGTGCGACGAATCCTAACGGGATTCCCATTGTGTATGCGTGCAAGGCGGTCATCGTCGCAACCGGCGGATTCGGCGCGAATCATGAGATGCTCGCCCAGTATCGTCCCGAGCTTATCGATGCAGTGACTACGAACCAGCCGGGAACCCAGGGCGACGGCATCGTCTTTTCCCAGGCCATCGGTGCCGATCTGGTGGATATCGGAGAGATTCAGGTGCATCCCACCGTCGAGCAGACGACCGCAACGCTCTTGTCGGAGAACATCCGCGGCGATGGCGCCGTGCTCATCAACGCGAACGGCGAGCGCTTCGGCAATGAGCTGCGTACGCGCGATGTCGTGTCTGCAAGCGAATGGGATCAGCCGGGCAAGTTCGCCTGGGCCGTGTTCGACCAGTCCGTCCATGACAACAACCTGTCCATCGAGGAGAAGTTCGTTGCGCGCGGTCTCATCCAGATAGCTGACGACTTCGCCGCTCTCGCCGATAAGATGGAGGTTCCTGCCGATGCTATGGTCGAGGCCATCACGTCGTACAACGACAATATCGCCAATGGCATAGATGATCCCTATGGTCGCGTGAAGAGTCTGAATCCTCTGGTCAACCCTCCGTACTATGCCGTCAAGGTGGCGCCGGGCATCCATCACTGCATGGGCGGTCTGCGCGTGAATGCCGCTGCCGAAGTGCTCGATGTCGACGGCAATCCGATTCCGGGCTTGTTCGCTGCAGGCGAAGTGACCGGCGGCATCCACGGCGGCAATCGTTTGGGCGGCAACGCCGTCTGCGACATCAACGTGAACGGCCGTCAAGCCCAGGAGACGGCCTGCGCGTACGTTTTCGCATAGGGGAGGACAAGGGCTTTTCGTACACGTTGATCCGACGGACGCTTCTTGGAGCCTTCCTTGTATCAACGATGCAGCATCGCGCCGCCTCGTCAACGAATGGCGGCACGGCATTGTGCATACGGCACGATCCATCCTTCGGAGGGGTCGTGCCGCCTTTGCGTCGTACCTCTATAATGAACGGACGTATAACGCAGGAATGGGAGGCTGCCAGATGGGGGAGGGGAAGGTCCGAGGCGCGCATGCGTCGCGCGATGGCATGCGCATGACCGCGGCCATCCTCCGCGAGCGCGTCTCTTCCTTTGTGCCGTGTCTGCTCGGGCTTGCGGTCGTGAGAATTTGGATCCAGGCCATCATCTACGGCCGATATGCTGCGACCGATTTCGGCTCATATACCGTTCTCGCAAACCTCATCCGCGTCGCGTTCATCGTGCTGCTTCTTGTCGTATTCTCACATCGAAGCATGGGACGCGTCGTCCAGCGCAATCTGAGCTGGTTTTCCGTCACGGCGATGACGTTGGCGCCCGTGTTTCATCTCGTGCAGCCGATTGCGCCTGGCGTTCCTTTCGATCTGTTCGCATGCGTGATCGGCGGTCTCGGGCTCGTATGGGGCGCCGGCATGTGGATCGGCATCTTCGTGCGCTTAGCGCCTAGGGTCGCGTTCTTCTATGCGTTCGCCTGTCTTGCCGCAAGTGCGCTCGGCGGGCTTGTCGTCGGGTTTCTGCCGCAAGACCTGGTCTATGTCATCGCAGCATTCCTGCCTACGCTCGCCCTTGTCGCGTATTGGCGTGCTTCCGCGCTGCTTGATGAGGGAACCTTGGGGGGCGATGCGGTGCCGCGCGACCATGCGTATGACGCCGAGCCCCGATCGACGTTCATACGCCTGGCATGCGGACTTGCATTGCTCGATTTCGCCCTCGGCATCGCGCGCGGGTTTCCCGATGGTCAATCGATTGCGCTTTCGGTGCCGTTTCAGATCGTCCACCAGGTCGGAGTCGCTCTCATCTGCATCGCCGTGGTCTGGCGGGTGCTTGCACGCGGCGCGCGGTTCGGGTTCGGATCTGCGTGGCGTTTCCAGATAGCGTTCATGGTGGCGGGCGTGTTGCTCATCGCCTCGCTCGACCAGCCGTTTGCGGAGACAGGAGCCGTGCTTGTCACGATGGCGAACACGCTCATGCTCGGGTTGCTCTGGTATTGCGCCTATGATTTTTCGCGACACAGCTCGTATGAGCCCTATCTGGTTCTCGGCGGCGTTTGGGTCATACATCTTCTACCGCGCGAGGTCGGTCGGCATCTCATATCCGCTGTCGGTGTGACCGATGGGTTCGTTACCGTTGCCATCGCGATCGTGGTGTGCCTGCTTGCGCTCAGCATGGCTTTCGTGCTTCGGGATGACGTGCCTGCGTCTCGACCCTTCTTCGCCGATCTCGGATCGGACGGCCGGTACAACGACTCTCTGCGATCAGCGCAGGCGTCGGAACGTCCATCCGTTGAAGAGCGCGATTCTGCGGCCGATACATTGGAGCATCGCTGCGCCGAGCTTCAGGAGGTTTTCGGCCTGACCGATCGTGAACGGGACATGGCCTGGTACATAGCCCAAGGGCGCAGCAAGGGCCGCATCAGTGAGGAGCTGTTCATCTCCGAGAATACCGTGAAGGGCTACACGAGAAGCCTCTATGTGAAGATCGGCGTGCATTCGAAGCAACAGCTGCTCGATACGCTTTCCAAGATGGAGCACCGTCGCGCAGAATGACGCGCAAAAGTTGCACGAAGCTGATATGCTTGGATTTTCAGGGGAAATGCCGTTGTGCGGCAGACGCGTCGGCGTTCGGCATCCAAGGAGATGATGCGCATGAAGAAGCTCGAAGGCGTGGCAAACACAACGTATGTTCCGCTCATCGCGCGCATCGCTGTCTCGAAACGATTCCCCGAGTATTTCTTCGACCAGGCGGCCCTCGATCTTGAAGCGAAGATCCCCGCGGGTGCGGAGAAGGGGTCGTACGAGTATTCGAACGTGGCTTCGGTCGCCCGATACTACAACCTCGACGATATGATCTCCGCGTTCGCGGAGGCGCATGAGGCATGCAATGTCGTGCTGCTCGGCCTCGGCCTCGAGACCGCCGTCTATCGTCTCGGCTCCGCGCTTTCAGATAAGGATGTACGTTGGTTCGGCGTCGACCTTCCCGAAACCATCGCGCAGCGCAGGGCGGCATTCGGCGAAGAGAATGCGCTCACGCTCGTCGAGGGCGACATGTTCGCCATGGGATGGGTCGGCGCGCTCGACGCGTCACGCCCGACGCTTCTCGTCGTGTCCGGCGTCTTCCAATACTTCGAGCCGGATCAGGTCAAGGATTTCGTGCACGCCTGCGCCGCTGCCTTTCCTTGCGGAGAGATGGCTTTCGACGCCACGAACGAGGACGGCCTGAAATTCGCGAACTGGTTTATCAAGCGCACGGGTAACGCCGATGCCCTCATGCGGTTCTTCGTGAACGACGCGCGCGCCTTCGCGGACGAGACGTCGACGACGCTCATGGAGGAACGGGTGTTCTTCGAAGACGCCCTGCGCCTGATCGGCCGGCGTCTCGGCATCGTGTCGCGCATATCGATGCGCGTGGCCGACAAGAAGCGCCGCACGAAGTTGATACGCCTGGGTTTTCCAGGGAAGTGACGGCGTTTGGCGCCTGCATGACGGAGTAAGGGAGTTCTATGCCGAGCTGGTCGTAACCGGAAAGGCGATACCGTTCTGTCGGCATTGCCATAGCGCGCGATTCCCGCGAGCCGGTTGCGACGGAGAGGCCGGATCGTTCCACGCCTTGCAGCATTCCTTCATCTAGGCAATGAAGTTCTCGGTTCCGCTGCCCGTGCGCTCGGCGGTCGTATGGCCCTGTCTCCAAATCGTTTCTGTGGCTTTCGGTCCAGACCTTCAGAACGCAACTTTCGATCCGGGCCTCAGAATAAGGTGATGCACCTTTCGCGATAGGAGGGAAGCGACTGGTCATGTGTCGCGAACGTGAGTCCTTCGACCTTCGCTTGCGCGATGAGCAGACGATCGAAGGGGTCGTTATGCCGTGCGGCATTCCTTTCGCGCGAGAGCGTCTTGACAGCGTAGATGTGCGCAGGCTCGAGGGGCAGGCGAACGAAGCCCGTCTGCTCGCAGAGCTTGACGAAGTCCTCTTCCGGCATAGGCATGCTCTCAGGATGGATGGCATGCTTGATGGCGACTTTCCATACCGAAACGATGCTGTAGCAGACGAGGTTGTCGCGCGATTCAAGGAGAGGCACGAGTTCTTCGGGCAGTTTCGAGCTTTCGGCCAGCGCTCAGAGCGCGATGTGCGTATCGAGGAGCACTCTCATCTAGACCACCCCGAACAGGGCGGCGATTTCCTAGTTGTCTGCGTCGATGTCGTCGGGGATGGTGTAGCGCCCGTTGGCGATTCCTAAGGTGCGGCTGTCATGGCCGGCGGGCACGTGAACCATGAAGGGCATGCCGTTTTCCAGGACGCTCTGACGGGCGAATATCCTTACCGCTTCGGCGAGCGAGGTGCCCATATTCTTGTACAGGCTTTCGGCATGTTCTTTGAGATCGCTGTCCATGCGTACTTGCAAGACCGATGTCTTCGCCATATTTTCCACCTACAATCGTATTGTATTATTATTGTAATACATCTTGAATATAAGAAGGAGGGTGAAAACCCGCCTTCCAGCAGGACATCGAACTGCACGCCGATCAGTCGACTCTTCGCAAGCATGTCGCATTGCCGTTCGATCATCCAACGGAAATGGTCGTTCAGGGCGTCGTTCAGGATGACGAGCGCCTCGTCGAGCAGCTGGTTGGCAGCCTGCAGGGTATGCATTCGAGACGCATCGATCGTCAGTATCGCTTCGTTTATGAGGTCATCGAGGGAGAGCTCGAAGAAGGCGGTGTTGCCTACGAGGGAATCGTGAGGGTTCTCAGCATGTGGACGCATTGCGAATCCTTCTAGCAGACATGCATCCGAACGGGATACGGCTCTCCCGCTGCGATAGTTGGTGCTCGCGGCGCAGGACAGATTCTCGTCGGCAGTTGATCATTTCCGGATCATGCGCACGGCGGCGCGCGCGGATAGAGGCATCGGTCGCTCTATAATGCCTTTCATGCAAAAACGGACGATAGGCATAGCATCAACGCTCGCAGGGGCGGCGCTCTGGGGGTTCTCGGGCACATGCTCGCAGTTCCTGCTGGAGAGCTATGCCATATCGAGCTTGTTCATCACGATGGTTCGCATGTTGGGCGCGGGTGCTCTGTTCATCGCGCTCATCGCGGTTCGTTATCGTGCGCAGGCGCGGGGGATCCTTGCCGACCGCCGTGCGCGTCGGCGCCTTCTGCTCTTCGGCATCGCGGGCCTGTATCTCTGCCAGCTTACCTACGTGATCGCCATCGGGTATACGAATGCAGGCACGGCGACGGTCATGCAGAGCCTCAACATCGTCATGATCATGATCGCGAGCTGCATGCTTGCGAGGCGCCTTCCTCGAAGGCCCGAGGTGGCAGGGCTTGTGCTGGCGATCGTCGCGACCGCAGTCATTGCCACGCAGGGCGACCTTGGGACGCTGTCGCTTTCAGGTGCGGCGTTGTTCTGGGGTTTCGCCACTGCGGCGACGGCCGCTGCGTATTCGATGCTGTCGACGCCCCTGAGCCGTGGATGGGGAAGCTTCGTCACGACGGGGCTGGGCATGTTCGCGGGCGGCGTCGCCGGCGCTGCGGTGTGGATAGCGGCCTTCTTCGTCCCCGGGATCGATACCGTCGCAAGCGCGGGCAACGCCATGGGAACCGCGCTCATCCCGCAGCTCGACGTTGCAGGCGTCGCGGTGCTTGCGGTCATCGTCGCCGTCGGAACCTTCGCGGCGTTCTTCCTGTACCTGCACGGTATAGCTCTGGTGGGAGCGGTGCAGGGAAGCCAGCTGGGAGCCATCGAGCCCGTAAGCGCCACTGTGTGCTCGGCCGTGCTCGTGGGAACGTCGTTTTCGTCGTGGGATTGGATCGGCCTTGCGCTTATGGTAGGCACTATCCTGCTCGTGGCGGCGGGGAAGGGCGACGTGTCTAAGATCGATGCGCCCGAGCCCGCTATCTCTGCGGGAGAATACGGGTCCGACGAAGCATAGCGGGATTGCCGGGCTGGCCGCGTGCGATCACTCACCTTCATCGTTCCAGTCGGAAGACGGCATTGCGACGCCCTCGGCGTTCAACTTGGCATGGTAGGCCTTGGCAGAGAGCGCTTCATACGAAGGTTTTCCACGTGTAGGTCGAACGGCGGTTAACTGCAACATAATAGATGCTTTCGGCATCGGTAAGATACCGAAAGCATTTCCTTGCGCGCTTTATTCCTCCGACGCATGCCCACGCCATGCCTTCACCTGTTCGAGACGTTCCTTGAGCCAGGATTCCCGTCCCTCTTCGGTAGGTTGGTAGTATGTGCGGCCCGCAAGCGAATCGGGCAGGCATCGCATGCCGGCGGCCACCTTGTGCTCTTCATGATGGGCAAGCTTGTACCCCTTGCCGTAGCCGAGGTCTTTCATAAGGCGCGTCGGCGCGTTGCGGATGACGAGCGGGACCGGCTCGGCTATGGTGGTCAGAGCATCCTTTTTGGCATGCTCGTAGGCGATATAGCTGCTGTTTGATTTTGGCGCGAGGGACAGGTAGATGACGGCTTCCGACAGATGCACGCTGCATTCGGGCATGCCTATGAAGTGGCAGGCGTGGAAAGCGTTCACGGCGACGTTGAGGGCGTTCGTATCGGCGAGCCCGATGTCTTCCGCGGCGAAGCGCGTGATGCGTCGCGCGATGTAGAGCGGGTCTTCGCCGCTTTCGAGCATGCGCGCAAGCCAGTAGACGGCGGCATCCGGGTCGGAATTCCGCATGGATTTGTGCAGCGCCGAGATAATGTTGTAGTGCTCGTCGCCATCCTTGTCATAAAGAAGCCGTCTGTTCGACGTGCATTGCGCAACGGTATCGGACGTGACCGCGATGATGCCGTCCTGCTCGTCGCCGTTGAGGGTCGCCATTTCCAGCGTGGACAGCGCGCTGCGGGCATCGCCGTTGGAGAAGAGGGCGATTGCGTGCAGCAGGTCGTCTTCGATGCGCACATCGGCGTCGCCGAATCCACGCTCATCGGAAAGTGCTCGCTTGAGAAGCTCGACGACATCGTTTTCAGTGAGCGCCTTGAGCACGAACACCTTGCAGCGCGACAGGAGCGCCCCGTTCACCTCGAACGAAGGGTTTTCCGTCGTGGCGCCGATGAGCGTTATGGCGCCCTTTTCCACGAAGGGGAGGAAGGCGTCCTGCTGGGCCTTGTTGAAGCGATGGATCTCATCCACGAAGACGATCGTGCGCCTTCCCAGACCGCGCTGCGCGTCCGCTTCCTGCATGATCGTGCGTATTTCTTTAATACCGCTGGTCACAGCTGAGAAATTTATGAATCGGGCTTCGGTCTGATCTGCGATGACTCGGGCGAGCGTGGTTTTGCCGACACCGGGAGGCCCCCAGAAGATCATGGAGGATACCTGGTCGGATTCGATGATGCGCCTCAGCACCTTGCCAGGGCCGATCAGATGCTGCTGTCCGACGACCTCATCGAGCGAGCGCGGGCGCAGTCGTGCGGCGAGCGGGCGTGCCGCATCGACCTGTGCGTCGAAAAGGGAGTCCTGTTCGACCAAAGAGGGTTTCATGGCATTTCCTTAATACGAACGAATGTACGTATTATAGCATGCCGTGGAATTCAGGACGTTCGAGGGCCGGTCAACGTTCCTTTGACTTCTGGCCTGTATGTCGCCGGCGTCGATCAGGGAAGCTCGTATTGCGTTCCGTATTATTCCAATCCCGGCTCATCGGTCGGCTTGGCTGCCGGTTCGGGCGTGCTGGCGATCCTGCTTCCCGATTAACCGGCGAGCGGCTGGAGAAAGCGCTCAAGAAGGCGTATGTTCGATGCGAGGGATGCAAAGGAGTTTTGACCGAGGGTTCCGAAGGGAGAGACGATCATGAGCAGTCCTATCGGCTATCGGAATGAAAGCACGAATGCCGCGAAGGGCAAACCCTCCAAACTGGCATTGATTGCGTCGTATCTAGTCATCTGGGCCGTGGCGATCGTCGTGTTCTGGGCCTTCGCCATGACGTACGCCGAAGGCGCTATGGGATATTCGCTCGTGTTCTTCTGGATCATCCTCCCGGCGACCACCTTGGTCGTCTCGTTCCTGATCGGCAGGAACGACTATTGGGGAGGAGGGAAATGGGTTTTCAGCATCGGATTCGGCGTCATGTACATGCTCGCGGAGTACGCCACGTTCAGCATGGCGAACAATCTCGCGTTCGGCAAGGTGAACATGCCGGAGGCTTCCATGGTGCCTGCGGGTGCCGCGATCTCTCTGGTCGGCATGGCGCTCGGGTATCTGGTCTTCGTTATCAGAAGGAGGAGCCAACGCCGATCATGAGCATGGTCGGAGGATATCTTTGAGCTAAGTTCAAGCGAGTCGATCGCTCCGGGCATCCGTCTTGCGCGCGAACAGATGATCGGCTGCGACAGCCTTATGGTGAAGCATGCGCTGATCGAATTCGGCTCACTCTCCACCCGTTTTCCTGCGCGCTCTATGCACCACGTCATCGACCATGCTATATTTGCGTGAACATACTATCCTCAATAAAGGATAGTAGCCAATGGACGGCAGATGGGACGTATCGCCCGCGCAACGAGGTGCGTAGTGAAGAAGAGAAACCGACTTGTCTATAGGAGCACGCTTGCCGTGCTGTCTGCCATCCTCGTCGCCGTTGCGCTGTACTCGTTCACGCTCGGCCATTACGACATGACGGTCGGCGAAGTCCTCCAGGTGACGTCGAATCAGCTCTTCGGCACCTCCTACGACGTAGCGCCGGCTATCGTCACGGTTATCATGCAGGTCCGGTTCCCCCGCATCATCGGCGCCATCGTCATCGGGGCCGCGCTCTCGTCGGCGGGCGCAAGCTTTCAAGGGCTGTTCAAGAACCCGATGGTCTCGCCCGACCTGCTCGGCGCGTCGGCCGGCGCTGGGTGCGGCGCATGCTATGCGCTCCTGCTCGGCCTCAACGCGTTCTTCGTGCAGGCCTCGGCCTTCGCCGTCGGCATCGTCGCGGTCATGCTCACCTACGCGGTGGGCAAGACGGTCAGTCGCGGCAACGACATGACGCTCAGCCTCGTTCTTTCCGGCATGGTGGTCTCGGCTTTGTTCCAGGCGTTCATATCCATCACGAAATATGTCGCGGATCCCGACGATACCCTGCCTTCGATCACCTATTGGCTGATGGGCGGGCTTTCGGGCACCAAACCCGACGACCTGCCCATGCTAGTCGTTCCTTTCCTGATCGGCGTCGTTCCCATGCTGCTGCTTCGCTATCAGGTCAATGTGCTCTCGTTCGGCGACGAGGAAGCTCGGGCGCTCGGCGTGAATACGGCGTTCGTCAGAGCGTTGTTCATCGGTTGCGCGACGTTGGTCACGGCAGCCTCCGTCGCTGCGGCGGGGATGGTCGGCTGGGTGGGCCTCGTCATCCCGCATCTTTCCCGCATGATCGTGGGGCCCAACTACCGGCAGCTGCTCCCGGCGTCCCTGCTGATCGGTGCGATTTTCCTGCTCGTGATCGACGATGTGTGCCGCTGCCTGCTTTCCCTGGAAATTCCCCTTTCGGTCGCGACCGCGATCATCGGCGCTCCGTTCTTCATCTACCTGCTGGTCAAAGGGAAGAGGACGTGGGCCTGATGGAGCTCGAGGTTCGCAATCTGTCGGTAGGCTACGCTCGAGAGCCTATCCTCGAAGGCATCTCGTTTTCCGTGTCCGGGGGAGAAACGCTCTGCCTGCTCGGCCCGAACGGCGTCGGCAAGACCACGCTCTTTCGCGGCATGCTGGGATTTCTCAAGCCGCTCGCCGGGTCGATCTTGATAGACGGCCGCGACATGGATGCCATGACGGTGCGCGAGATCGCGCGGCAGGTAGGATACGTCCCTCAGAGTCACACTCCGCCGTTCGCCTATTCGGTGATCGATGTCGTGACCATGGGGCGCGTGGCCCGCATAGGCGCCATGGCCTCGCCGTCCGCAACGGACACGGCATATGCCCGCTCGTGCCTCGAGCATCTCGGAATAGATTTCTTGGCCGACAAGCTCTACACCCGGATTTCCGGAGGCGAACGGCAAATGGTGCTGATCGCCCGCGCCCTCGCGCAGCAGCCGAGCATCCTGATCATGGACGAACCCACGGCAAGCCTCGATTACGGGAATCAGGTGAAGGTTCTCAGGCAGATCTCCCATCTTACCGACGAAGGCCTTGCCGTCGTCATGACGTCGCATTTTCCCGACCATGCCTTTCTCGCGTCGAGCAAAGTAGGGCTGATCACCCGCAAGAACGTGACGTTCGGCGCGCCCGACGACGTGGTGACCGAGCGCTCGCTGCGCGGGACGTACGGCGTGGATGTGCGGATCATCGAAGAGAACCTCGACGACGTCGGCCTTCTGAAAAGCTGCGTGCCCGTCGTCCGCTACCGGAACGATCCGGCTTGAACGGACGACCGCGCTCATTAAGGGATATCGGCCGAAACGGCGGTCTGTCCGAAGGCGCTTCGGGAGAGGAGCGAAAGGAAGGGAAAGGAAGGGAAAGGACGATGAAGAGAAAAGGATTGACAGCAGCGGTTCTCGCGCTCATGTTGGCGCTCGGCATGCTGGCGGGATGTGCGAACTCCGCTGCGAGCGATTCCGATCAGGCGTCCAGCGGGCAGCAGGGCGCATCGACCGCGCACGCGACCGAGCGCACCATCACGGACATGGCGGGACGCGAAGTCACCATTCCGACCGAAGTCAAGGGCGTGTACTGCGCGGTGCCGACAGGGGAGGCGACGGTCGCAACCCTTGCTCCGGACAAGCTGATCGGCTGGGTGAACGAGCCGTCCGAGGAGGCTCTGCGATACCTTCCGGAGAACTTTGCCAAGATGCCCGTGGTTGGCGGCTGGATGGGCCAGAACGTGACCGCCAACATCGAAGACATCATTGCCCTTGATCCCGACGTGATCATCTACATGGGATCCGGCAAGTCCATCGGTTCGGACACCAGCATTCCCGATGATATTCAGACGCAGACCGGCATTCCTGTCGTGGTCGTCTCCAGCGACCTCGCCGATACGGCGACCGTGTATCGTCAGCTGGGCGATTGGCTTGACAAGGCCGACCGCGGCGAACAGCTGGCATCCTACTACGAGAAGCATTTCGCCGACATCACCTCCAAGCTCGACGCCGTTCCCGCATCCGAGCATCCGACGGTCTATTATGCCGAGAACACGGACGGTCTGGCCACCGACCCCGAAGGTTCGAGCCATACCGAGGTGCTTTCCTACGTGCACGTCATCAATGTCGCCGATGTCGAGATGAAGAAAGGCCAGGGTCGCACCGAAGTATCCATCGAGCAGGTCATCGAGTGGAATCCTCAGATCATCCTGTGCCATTCGGGGTTCGTCCTTGCCGACGACATCGTGTCGAACCCGCAATGGGCGGACATCCAGGCGGTGCAGAACGGGCGCGTCTACAATACGCCGGCACAGCCTTTCAACTGGTTCGACCGCCCGCCGAACGCGATGCGCCTTCTGGGTATCGAATGGTTCGCCAAGGTGTGCTATCCGGACATCGATATGGACGTCGACCAAGAGATCTCCGATTTCTTCAAGTTGTTCTACAACGTCGATCTGACCGACGAGCAGCTTGCGGAGCTTACGCAGCAGGAGACGATAAGCTTCACGGGCGCGAAGGCCTCTGCCTCTCGCTAGCTCGATCGCTCGGAGTCTGGGCGGATTGATCGGTTGCGGCCTGCCGCCACCGTCATCGGTTCTCCCGCTGAAACGATCGGCACCGCCGCGCGCCTTTCGGACATGCGCGGCGGTGCAGGTTCCCATCGACGAAACCCCTGACGAAGGAGGGGGCAGATGATCGATGCTCGAAACGGTCCGAGCGATGGGGCATCGGCCGTCGAACGAAGGCTCATGCCGATTCCCGGCGTGTTCTACGGAGGCGGATGCTGCTACATGGCATGCCGCGGGCTTATGCTCGGCGGAATCAGCGATGTCCTGCTCATCTCGCACGGACCGATAGGCTGCGCCTATTACGCGGGCATCAGCGGTTGCGAAGGTCCCGGTCTGGGTGTAGGTGCGAACGCGAAGGAAGGCGCCGATGCGACGGCGGCATCTGTCGAGGTTCCCGCGTTCGCGGCGCGCACATTCGTCACCTGCATGGATGAGTCGGACATCGTGTTCGGAGGGGAAGAGAAGCTCGCTAACGCCATCGACGAGGCAGTGGCCCGCTACCATCCGGAAGCGATAGCGGTGTGCGCCACCTGTCCGGTCGGCATCATCGGCGACGATATCGAGCAAGTGGCGCGCGATGCCGCCATCCGCCATGGAATCGACGTGCTCGCGCTGTCATGCGAGGGATTCAAACGCGAGCCCGGCTGGCTTATAGGGGGAAGGCGCATATTCGAGGAATGGGTGGGGCGGGAAACGCGCCCGCGCGGACCCTATCCCATCCATTACATGAGCGAATCGGCCCGTTTCGGGAACGGCGTCGCTTCCTCCCTGCTCGAGCAGGTCGGTTACGATGTCGTATGTTCGCTGATGGGCGCCACCACCTATGAGGACATCCGTGCAAGCCAGGATGCGCGCCTTATCGTGCTGGATTCGGGCAAGGCGATAGACGCCGTTCCTCAGATGTATGGCGAACGGTATGGAACGGGATTCATGCGCGTGTCGTTCACGGGCCTCGGCAACATCGCGAGATCGCTTCGCGCCATGGCGCGCTCTTTCGGGTCGGAGGAGCTTGATCTCAAGACCGAGCAGGTCATCTCGGCGTCGATGGAGCGCATCGCGCCTGCGCTCGAGAGGGCGCGGGAACGCTACGCCAGACGCATCGCGGTCATATTCGAAGATATCTTCCGGAGCGATGCCTTCGCCACCATGGCTCTTGAACTGGGTATGGATGTGATCATGATCGCTCCTGATTATGCTGCGCAGCACTATACGGACCAAGGATTCTGCATGAACGTCCCCGTCGCGTTGGCCGGAAGGATCGCCTGTTCGGGGTTTCCGTCGGGCGAACGCAGAGCGTCGCTTCCGGGCTGCGAGCATGCGTTGCGTCCGGTATCTGCGCGAGATGCGGACTGGGTGCGCGCGACGTTTTCCTCGCGCGAGGTGACCGATGCGCTTTCGATATTGAATCCTGATATATGCTTCGCCGGCGTAGAACAGCGGTTCGGCAGGATCCGAACGCCCATGCGCTCCGAGAAGTTCCTTTCCGACGAGCGCGGCACGGACTACGGAGGGTTCGAAGGGTTCATGAGCTTCGCCCGCGATCTGGCTATAGCATCCGAATTGGGGCATTGGCTGGATACGGAACCCTCATGGCTGACGGAGGGTAGGCAAGATGGATGATCCGGCGCGCAGGACAAGCGACGAATGCACGTTCGGCGATAGGCCCGATCGTCGCGATTTGACCATAGACCCCTTGAATCCTTGCATGTCGCTCGGCGCGATGTACGCGGCTTTCGGCATCCATCGAGCGATGCCGCTGTCGCACGGCGCATCAGGATGCGTGCGTTTTCAGCGAATGGAGATCGCGCGGCATTTCCAGCGCGTGCTGCACGTTCCGTCCACGATGCTCGACGATCGGGCGGCGATGTATGGGGGAGAAGACAACGTCCGCGAGGCGGTCGCGAACGTCTTCCGGCTGTACGACCCTGAAACCATCGTGCTGTTCACCACGTGCCTTTCTGAAACGATCGGCGACGATATGCAGGGCATCGTCGACAGGCTGGATGTTCCTGAGGGGAAGCGTGCGGTTTGGGTTTCGACGCCGAGCTACACCGGTTCGCATCTTGCAGGGTACGGCGCGTGCGTCGCGGCGATGATCGGTCAGTTGGCGCGTCCCTTGCGCCAGGAAGCGCCGCTATCGCGGCTCGATGCCCATCCTGCGCGATCGGATGCATGGCTTTCGCAGTCCGAGGTGCATTCCCCATGTTCGGAAACGTGGTCCGATCGGGGCGATGCCGACAGCGGAGGCGTGAATACGTGCGGGCTGCGTGGCGACAGGGCGCTCTTGGTGCCCGGGTGGTGCGATCCGGCGGACGTCGAAGCCATCGAGGAGCTGGTCGCTCCGTTCTTCGCAGATACGATCATGTTGCCTGATATACGCGACGTGTATGACGTGCGGCCCTCGGATGCGGCCGATATCTACCCTCCGGGAGGGACGCCGCTGCGCAGGATCGAAGAAGTCGCATCGTGCGGATTCGGGTTGTTCATCGGGATCGAGGCGACCGAAGCGGCGGCGCGCGCCTTCGAAGAAGCGTCGCCGCTTGCCCGTATCGTGCGATCCGCGCTTCCCATAGGCGTCACGGCCTCCGATGCGATCGTGAGGGCGGCCCATGAGATGTCGGGTCGCGTGGTGCCGGACCGCATCGCCGAGCAGCGTCGCCGGGCGGTCGAAGCCCTGATGTCGCAGGCCGATCTGCTCTATGGCAAGCGCGCCATGGTGATCTGCGACGCTGACGCGGCATGCGGCTTGGCGGGATTCTTGGTGGATGCGGGAATGGTGCCCGCTTGCGTCGTGGCGGGCGATACCGCCTCCGATTTCGAGGAGCGTCTGCAGGGGTGCATCGCCTCCGCGTCGGGGGAGCGAAGCGCCGCAAACGTTTTGCCATGCGCAGTGCTTGTCCCTTCCGATTGGCTCGATGCGGAGGAGTGGCTGGCGGCGCATTCCGTGGATATCATCCTGGGCGACAGCAGGAACAAGCGTTTGGCGGCGCGCGCGGGCGTTCCTTTGGTGAGGGTGGGGTTTCCCAATGCGGATCGGTCGCTTTCTTTCATCGATTCGTACATGGGGTATCGCGGGACGATTCGTCTGCTGCGCGACATCGCCGGTGCGCTCATTGAAGCGGAAGAAGCTTCGCTCGAACCGCATGAGCTTCCGATCGCACGCTATTTCTAAGGGAGAGACGTCATGGATAACGCGAACGGGCGGTCCGGCTCCAGCTTGCGCCGAGAGATTGACGTGCAACAGGAAATCAACCTGCATCAGGGCAGTGGCCCGCGATCGATATCCGACCCGCGTCAGGGCATCGGTCTTCAACAGGGGACCTACTCTCATCAGGATCGAGGTACCGAACCGCGTCAGGTGGCGTTCTACGGGAAGGGCGGGATCGGCAAATCGACCGTAAGCCAGAACATAGCGGCCGCCCTGGCGTCCGCCGGCCGCAAGGTGATGGTGGTCGGGTGCGATCCGAAAGCCGACTGCACTTCGATGCTTACCGGGGAGTTCTTGAACGATACGGTGCTTGAGCAGGTGCGCGCGCTTTCTCGAGGATCCCGTCTCGAAGAAGGCGTCGGCGACGTGGTGAAGACGGGATTCGCAGGCATAGCATGCATAGAGGCCGGCGGCCCCGAGCCGGGCGTGGGGTGCGCGGGTCGCGGGATAATCGCGGCGATCGATCTCATCAAACGCAAAGGCCTGATCGACGACTCGCTTGACTTCGTCTTCTACGATGTTCTCGGCGATGTCGTGTGCGGTGGGTTCGCGATGCCGATCCGCCAGGGGTTCGCCCGCGAGATATATCTCGTGACCAGCGGCGAGATGATGTCGCTGTATGCGGCAAACAACATCTGCAAGGGCGTGCGCCGCTACGCCTCGTCGGGGCAGGCACGCATCGGGGGGATCATCTGCAACTGCCGCAATGTCGAGCGTGAGATGGATTTGGTGAGCGGGTTCGCCAAGGCGATCGGGTGTCCTGTGCTCGGCGTCGTGCCGCGAGACGCGCTCGTGCAAAAAGCGGAAGCCCATCAGAAGACGGTCGTGGAGCATGCTCCGGAAAGCAGTCAGGCGCAGGCGTATCGGAAGCTCGCGCAGGCGCTCGAGGATAACGAGATATTCGTCGTGCCCGACCCGCTGTCGCGCGAGGCGCTTCGCGACCTGGTGCTTCGATACGGTGATTAGCCTGGCGCGGCGGGGTATCTTCGGTCGGCTTAGATGCTTCATCGTTCAGACGCTTTTCAGTTTGAGCGGCTATCGCCTCCGGTATCAGGCGGAAACGCGAACGGAGGCACGACCATGAAGAAGCATCTTATCGAAACCGCAGGCCTTACGGCTGCGCTGGCGTTCTCGCTCGTCGGCTGCGCGGGAGAAACGAATGCCCAGGGATCACCGGTGCCACACCACGAGCCTTGCCTGCGTGTCGGGCAGCATCGACCTGAACGGCCATACGCTCTACGTGAACGGCGTCGAGTACGACGGCGCAAGCGCGAGCGCGGGGGAGGCTGTCGACATGTCGGCGAGCGCGTGAGGAAGCGCTTGAATTCGCTTGGAAGAGGTCCGTCCCGTCAGCGGTTCTCGTCCGCTACGCGCCGATAGACCTTCGTATCGGCATAGATCTGGTCCTTCAGCGGGTTCAGCTTCCGCGTGCGCATGCGATGGAGCTGGTAGGCCGCCACAGCCGCGTTCGATGCTAGGGCGACGAGGCTCACGATGAAGAATGCCGTGGGGTTGTGGGTCGTCGGGATGGGCGCCAGCACGTCGGCGAACTGGGGCACGGTCATGACGAACATGATCCAGAGCGCCAGCGTCTGGGCGCGGTGCTGCAGCCATGCGCCGCGCTTGATGAAGAACGTGGGGATGGTGCATGCGAGCAGCAGCGCCAAGCCGCAATAGGCCGAATGGTCGGAGATGCAGTTGTAGGTGTAGGCGAAGTTCCAGAGGTCGTAGGCGATGATCCATGCCCAGATCATATCGGGCCAGATCATATCCTTAGAACGATCCTTCGAAATGAAGATGCCGAACCACCCGCAGATCGTCACGATGTTCAGGATGCCGGCGATGCCGTTCATGATGTTCCACGGCCCCGAGATGGTCCACAGGTTCTCGACCAGGCCGCCTTCCCAAAGACCGAATCCGTATACCTGGAAATCCCTGATCACCGCCTCGGCGATGTTGAGAGCAAGGATGAATGGCGGGAAGCAGAGCGCCCATCTCTTCTCGTACAGGTGGTGCGTCGTGCCGTCCGCGCCCTGCCACTTCACGAAGCGCAGGGCCATGAAGCCGAGGCAGCCGGCAAGGGCGGAGTAGGTCTTGACCCAGTTGAACCAGGTGCCGGTGCCGTATTCGTTGCCGGGCGCGGCGGTTTGGGGCCAGACGAATAGGGTGAGCACGATCGGGACGACGGCGAACAGGGCCAGTCCGCACCAAGGCTTCACGCGGCCGAGTTCGTTGAAGGCCATCAGCGCGAAAAGCACGAACACCCATATCGCCCAATAGATCGGGTCGGCTGCTTGATAGAGGATTCCCATCGTTGCTCCTCGAATGTTTCTTCTGCCACGTTTCTTGAGACGCGGCATCCACCGCTTCCAACGCAGCGGCCGCGCTCTTCGCCTCGACGACGAATGGGGAATAAGGGATGCGCAAGGGTCGATAGCCTTATCGGCGCAAAGGTCGATGTCTTACCGGGACGTCTTCGATGCATCGCTTGCCTGGACGCTCGCGGCCGCGGCTTGCGCGCGTGCGGATGCCGTGGGATTCACCGGATCGCCGTAGTCGTCGATGAGGCCCTTCTCGCGTCCGATGAGGTATGCCTCGCGGGCTTTGCGGCGGCGGAAGGAGATATCGGCCTTGCCCGCATGGAGCTGGTAGCAGTACCAGAACACGAACGGCAGGCCGATGATGCCGTTGAACATACCCCACCAATACATCACGTCGGGGTTGAACCAGGCGGCGCTGTTCATGATGGTGGGGAAGAGCAGCGGGAAGCAGCTGCGCAGCAGCAGGTGGATGCCGAGCGTGTAGATACGTCCTGTGATGTAGAGCTCAGGCTGACGTTTGATCAGGGGGTACAGCTCGGCCGCCGCAAGAATGCAGCACGTGCTGGCGAAGAACTCGTGGCCTTCGGCGTAGACGAAGCAGGCGTTCCACGTGGTGTAGAGGAAGTTCCACATGGGAACCGTATAGGCGATGATCTCGCCGTAATGGGCGGTGTCGTACTTCCAGTACTTGTCGCCGAAGGGCATGGTGATGCAGAGGATGAGGCCCGCCAGGCCGTTCATGTAGTTGCCCATTTCCACGTCGCGCAGCGTGGCTTCGGCGATGTTGCAGAACACGATGCCGTAGAGCGTCCAACGTACCCAGCGCTTGCGCATGAGCCGCCAGAACGGCGTGTCCTTCTGCTCCACGGCGGCGAAGCGCCCGATGCCTGCATAGATGAGCGGAAGGATGACCGAAAGGTTCTTCGCCCAGCGGAACCAGTCGTCGGAAGGTATGTTCATGATCCAGAAGGGGACCGTGGCGAGCGAAACCACCCAGAACCACATGGACGTGCGGTAATGGCGGCGCATGAACTCCGTGAAGAGCATGAGGAGCGTGGTGTAGACCGCCATGGATACGGGAGTGACCCAAACGGGAACCGTCATGCCATACCTCCTTGATGAGACATTTTCCCAAGTCAGGATGGTGAAATTACCCGGAGTGTAGCATCATGGAATATAATATGATTTCACAAAAGGCTCTTGTATGTGCAATACCATCGGAGAGCTTCCGGATCATGCGCAGAAGAACGCGTTCGAACCCGCAGGCTATTCGGTCTTGCGGAAGATCTCCAGGTCGCGGTAGAGAAGCACTCTCACGTGGACGAAGACGTATGAAAGAGAAGGGACGGTCATGGCGACGATACGGCGCTATGGAGAGCGAACGCCGCAGGAGGCTGCCGCACACGTACGCAGGCATCGGGAGAATCTTGCTGAAACGCGGCGTCTTCAAGGCACGCCCGGCGTGATCGCAGCGACAGCCCGGGCGCTCTTCGAGCGCGACGGCGTTCGGAAGACCACGGTGACAGCCATCGCGCGTGAGGCGAACGTGACCCGCGAGCTTGCGTACTACCACTTCGGCAATAAGAACGGGATCATCGAGGCGGTGCTCGACGATTATGCGGAAGACCTGGTGGAAAGCGTTATCGCATGGAATGAATCACGCGCGTTCGGCGATACGGCCGGCTCTTTGCGCACCTGCGTCCATACGTTCCGCTATGCCCTCTACGATGCGGACGGGGAACCGCGGCCGATGATTTCCGTGCTCGAAGAGCTCGGGGTGCGCGATGCGTTCGACGTGCGTGCGACGGTGGAGACGGTGGACTGCCTGAACGATCACATCGTTGCGGAATACGCGGCGTATCATCAGATCGAGATACACCTGGTATACGAGATGTTCTGCTTGGTGATATTCGGCCTGGTGGGGCTCGTGAAGGTGAGGCCGACCATCTGCGACGAAGACCTCATGAAGGTGGTCGAGCAGGCGCTGCGGCTGGACATGGAGCCCGTGGCGCCGAGGGATCGGGAGACGAACAGGCGATTGGAATTGTAGGGCAGGCGTCTCGCTTCGACGTGTCTGGCTGCTCTCATGGCCTTGTCGGTTTCGCGTGGCGCGACGTCCCATCTTTTATTCCATGCGACGGCTCGGATATCTGGACTTCATTTCAAAATTACCCTACATTTAAATATAATTATATAAATGTAGGGTAAAGGAGGAGCAATGTCGATATTAGAGGAAGTGCTCATGGAGGAATACGATCGTTCCCTGCGCATATCCCGCGCCATGGAGGCGGAAAATGACTCGCTTCCCCGCGGCAGCGTGCGTAAACGCATGATCGGTGGCCGCCCTTACTATTATTTGCAGTACCGCGACGGAGTCCATGTGAAAAGCGAATACGTGAAGGCGGTGGATGTCGACTCCGTCGCTCAAGGCATAGCTCGACGCAAAGAGAACGAAGCGGCCTTGAAGGAACAGGCAAAGAGTCGTCGCCAAATAGTGAAAGCATTAGGAAGGGGGTATGTCGATGAGCATTCAAGAGCATGAGTTCGCTCGATTCATTAAGCTTCTGGATGCCACGGGCTGTCTCAAGCATGTCATCTTGGTCGGCTCATGGGCAGAGTACTTATTTCGCAAGCTTGGCATACTGGAAGGATTCGAGCCGAACATCAGAACCTTGGACGTTGATTTCTTGGTACGTAATGCGCGAAAGCCTGCAGAGCCCATACATCTTGCTTCAGCTGCACGAAATGCAGGGTATATTGTCGAATCGGACAGATTGACCGGCACCACCAAGATAATGGACCGTTCAGGTTTGGAGATGGAGTTTCTTATCGGCAAGATGGGGGCCGGTGCGGAATCCTCCCTGGAGACCAATATCGGCGTTTCGGCCCAAAGTCTTTGGCATATGGATATTCTCTCTCGAAACACTGTTGAGGTCAGCTATCTGGGCATGACCTTGCTCGTGCCATCGCCGGAGGCCTATGCGGTGCATAAGATGGTTATCAACAAGGAACGCAAAGGCAAGCAGGAAAAGGACGCTGAAGCAGCGAGGATCATTTGGCCCCATCTCAATATGGATGAAATCGATCGAATCAGGCGCTCTCTTACGAAGAAAGAAGACGCCGCAGTATGTGTTTTCATGAAAGAGGTCTTAGGGTTTTAGGGTGCGTTCACGCTCTCGGAACTCCTGCTCACTTCTTCGATCCTAAATTCATACCCTATCCCTTGGTTGAAATATTCTGAAATAGGAATATATAATTCGTTTCTATGCGTGCCGCATGTGCGGAAACGGGTGCATGGACGGCGTCGGCTATGTGCCGGAGGGGCGCATGGCGGGGAGGCGCAGCCGATCGCCGTGCGTTCGAACTGCGCAAATCAAGGAAGGAACTACATTGAACACGAATGCAAGCAACCTATCCCGTCGCAACTTCTTGAAGCTTTCCGGCGTTTTCGGAGCATCGGCTGCTCTGCTCGCCGTTACCGGATGCGGACGCGATGGCGGGTCTGCTTCGAGCGATGCCGCATCGGATTCGCCCGCTTCGGATGCGGAAATGAAAACAGCTGCCGATCTGTCCGGCAAGACGCTCAACATCTATTGCGGCGCCGGCATGACCGAACCGTTCAAGAAGATCGCCCAAGACTTCCAGGACGAAACAGGCTGCACGATGAACGTGACCTATGCGAATGCGGCCCAGATCCAAACCCAGATCAATGAATCGGAATCGGGAGATCTGTGGATCGCCGGCTCGGACGAGGAGGCCAAGCGCGTGGCCGACGTGACGACTAAGTCCACCGATCTGGTGAAGCACATCCCCGTGCTGGTCGTTCCCTCGTCTAATCCCAAGGACGTCCATGCGCTCGCCGATCTTGGAAACGTCGACAGCCTTCTGATCGGCGATCCCGAATCCGTGGCGATCGGCAAGGTCGCGAAGAAGGCCCTGAGCGATGCCGGACTGTGGGATTCTTTGCAAGACAAGATCACCACGACCACCACGGCTCCTCAGATCGCCACCGCGCTTGCATCCGATCAGGGCGACGCGGGCATCGTGTGGAAAGAGAACATGGTCGATGGCGTCGTGTCCGTCGCGAATGACGAGATGAGCGCATACACCAAGACCATTCTGGCCGTCGAGCTTTCCTATACGCAGGACCAGGAAACCCTCGACGCGTTCATGAGCTACTTGGGCGGCGACGAGGCCAAGGCCGTCTGGACGGCAGCCGGCTACGAAATCGCATAGCGCGCGCCGCCGCTTCGCACCATGAAGGGCGTATCGAAACCCACGCGTCGGCCGCGCGAGGCCTTTTCGCTGGTATGCGGTGCCGCCACGCTGGTCGTGCTGCTTTTCGTAGGTATGACGGTGGCGACGATCGCCGTGAGCGGCATCACGCACTTCCACGAGGCCGTATCCTCCGACGAAGTGATGTTCTCGCTGCGCATGAGCGTCGTGACGTCGACGATATCCACGACGATATGCCTTCTGCTCGCGCTTCCCGCAGGCTATGCCCTCACGCACGTGCGTTTTCCTGGGCGACGTGCGATGGAGGTGCTGATGGAGCTCACCCTGTCGCTGCCTTATATCGTGCTGGGCTTCGCCTTGCTGGTGATGTTCTCTTCGCCTGCGGGCAAGGCGCTTGCGCATGCAGGGTTTTCCGTGGTGTTCCAACCTGCGGGCATCGTGTTCGCGCAGATGATTGTGAACCTGCCGTTTTCCCTGCGCATGGTGCGCACGGCAATGGCCGATGTGAATCCGCGCATGGAATTCGTCGCACGCACGCTGGGCGCGTCTCCGTTCGATACGTTCAGAACCATCACGCTGCCCTTGTGCCGCAATGCCGTCATCTCGGCATTCGTTCTTACCTGGGCGCGTGGCATGGGCGAGTTCGGTGCGACGCTGATGCTCGTAGGCGTCACGCGCATGCGCACCGAAACGCTTCCTGGGTCGATCTATCTGAGCATTTCCACCGGCAATACCGATACCGCCATGGCGACGGCGATGATCATGCTTCTCGTGAGCGCTGCGACCCTCGTGCTTGCCAATGTTTTGAACGGGCCGTCGCATGCGACGCGGGTGAGAGGCGATGCCTGATGGGCATGCGCGTGGACGTCGAGGATCTCGTGGTTCGTCGCGGTACGTTCGCCTTGCGCGTGCCGCATCTTGCGATAGAGGCAGGCGAGGTGTTCGCCGTGCTGGGCGCGACCGGTTCGGGCAAGACCGTGCTCATGGAAACGATCGCCGGCGCATTCGAGGACTATAAGGGTCGCGTGCTGCTGGACGGACGTGACGCACGCGATATCGCGGTCCAAGACCGGGGCATCGGCATCCTCTATCAGGACTACGTCCTTTTCCCCCACATGACGGTGGGCGATAACGTCGCATACGGGCTGAAATGTGCGCACGTAGGCGCGGACGAAGAACGATGTCGCGTCGGGGAGATGCTCGAAGCATTCGGCATCGGGGGCCTGGCGGATAAGATGCCTGGCGTGATCAGCGGCGGCGAATCGCAGCGCGCCGCGCTTGCGCGCGCGCTCGTGCTAAGGCCCCGTCTTCTTATTCTGGACGAGCCGTTCTCGGCGCTCGATCCCACGACGAAGGCACGCATGCACGATCTGCTGCGCATGGTGCATCGGGATTTCGATTGCACGATCGTGTTCGTCACGCATGATTTCAACGAAGCGCAGCAGCTTGCGGATCGCGTGGGCATCGTGCTTGATGGCGGGCTTAAGGCGGTCGTTGCGGCAGATGATCTGTTCGATGCGGCGCATGATGCCGACGTATCGTCGTTTTTGGGAATGGACGGCTGAAGGAGGACGGCAATGCTTGTGATGGCCGATGCGCGCATCGACGCGCTTATCGCCGAAGACGTGCCTTATATCGATCTTACGACCGAGCTTCTGGGCATCGAGAAGAACCAGGGCCGCATGACCTACGTGACGCGCGAGGATTGCATTGTCGCCGGCACCGATGCGAACTGCAGAATCGCCCAGCGGCTAGGCCTTTCCGTCGAACAGGCGGTATGCGATGGTGCCCGTGCGCGCGCGGGAAGCGCGCTTATGGTCGTGAGCGGCCGTGCATCTTCGCTCCATGCGATGTGGAAGGTGGGGCAGAACGTCTACGACCATCTGTCGGCTGTGGCCACCAAGACGCGCGCCATGGTCGACGCCGCGCATGCGGCGAATCCGGCGTGCGAGATCCTGACCACGCGCAAGAGCCAGCCTGGCGCGAAGGATCTGCTCACGCTTGCCGTCATGGCGGGTGGAGCATGGCCGCATCGATTGGGCGTTTCCGAAACGGTGCTCATCTTCGCGCAGCACAGGGAGTTTCTCGGAGGATTCGAAGGGCTGCGTGCCGCGCTGCCCGCGATGCGTGCGAAGTGCGTGGAGAAGAAGATCTTCGTGGAAGCGTCGCCCGATGAGGCGCGCGTGCTCGCGCGCGGCGTCAGAGGCATGCCTCTGATAGACGGGGTCCAGCTCGACAAGGTCGAGGTTGCCGAGACGAGCGAATTGGTGCGCGAGCTGCGTGCGATCGATCCCCGTCTCACGATCATCGCTGCGGGCGGCATTGATGAAACGAACGCCGCCGCCTATGCGGCGACCGGCGTTGATGGGCTCGCCACGACGGCTCCGTTCAACGCGAAGCCGATCGATGTGGGCGTGCGCATGGAGCGTCTTGCGTAGCCGGTCGGATGGCGGTGCCCGCCATCGAGTTCATCGTCCAGGTGAGCGCATTCGTCAGCACCGTGGCCTGGTTGATGAACGGGGGCGTGCGCAGGGCGCTTCGAACATATCTCCGAGCAGGAGGAGGGGATCCTGCTCGGAGGAGGACGTGCGGATCATGACGCCGTCGAGCGCACGTTCTATAGGAAGGGACCGTGCGCAGGAGGCGTGCGAACCATCCAGTCGGATCGTCCGTCATCCGACGAAGCGAGCCGCCCGGTCCGACGGATCCGTCTACCCGACGAAGTTGGCCGCCTGATCGCCGGCGATACGGCCGAAGGTGTAGATATCGGCCATGGAGCACGACCCGAGGCGGTTCGTGCCCATCTTATGGCCGGCCACCTCGCCGGCGGCGTACAGGCCGGGGATCGCTGCACCCGATTCGTCCAGGACCTCGGCATTCGTCGTGATGTGCAGGCCGCCCATCGTGTAGTGGACGGCGGGCTTGTAGGAGTTGAGGTAGTACGGGCCGGCATCGATGGTGAAGAGGTCGGCGCGATAGTTGAAGTCGGCGTCCTTGCCGTCCTTCGCGAACTGGTTCCAGCGCTCGACCGTCTTCTTCAGCTCGTCCGCGTCGATCTCGAAGTGGGCCGCCGCTTCCTCGAGCGTGTCGGCCTTCACGATGATGCCGCGCTTCTCGAGGTTGTCGTATTCATCGGCATGCTGCTTGAGCAGGCCGGTCTCGTCGGCCGCAGCCTGGTTCCACAGCATGTAGCCCATGCCGCCGGTCTGGCTCTTGATGGCGTTCGAAAGCACATCGCGACGGTCGAGCTCCTCGACGAAGCGGTCGCCTTCCTTGTTGACCATGATGGCGCGGCTCTCAAGGCGCATGTCATCGACGTAGAGCAGCGCGCCGGTTTCAGGATCGCAGGTGGGATAGGTCTGGATGTACTGCATGTCGATGAGCTCGGCGCCTATGGCGGATGCCATGGTCAGGCCATCGCCCTGCGCGCCGACCGAGTCGGTGGAGAGGATCTTGTCGTCCATGTCGGCGTTGTACTTCACGCGCATGTCGACGTTCGAGCCGAATCCGCCGCAGGCGAGCACGACGGCCTTCGCCTTGAATTCATGGGCGTTGCCCGATAGCTGGCTTTCGGCCTTCACGCCGGCGACGGCGCCTGAAGCGTCTTTGACGAGCTCGGTTGCGCGCATGTTCTTCACGATGGTGAGGTTCTCGATCTCGCCGGCGCGCTTAGTGAGCTTCACGATCATCTCGGAGCCGGTATGGCCCTGGGGGATGATGGAGCGCATGACCGAATGGCCGCCGAAGAAGAGCAGGTCGTGTTCCCAGGAGACGCCGCCTTCGAAGGTGAGCCACTGGCTTGAGTCGAGCGTGCCTTCGGCGATGACCTTGACGAGGTCGGGGTCGCCCACGTTGTCGCCGCCCTTGAGCATGTCCTCGGCGAGCGTTTCGGGCGAGTCCTCGACGCCCTGCTTGAGCTGGATCCAGTTGCCGGGCACGGCCATCTCGCCGCCGGACAGGGAGGTATCGCCGCCCAGGATGCCGAGCTTCTCGAGCAGGACGACCTTCTTGCCGGCATTGGCGGCCGTGATCGCGGCTGCGAATCCGGCTCCGCCGCCGCCGACGACCACGACGTCGGCTTCGGTCGGGATGTCTTCCGCATCGGACATGCCCGCATGGGCACGCGTCTTCCATTCGCTCACATCGGCGCCCGCCTGCGTGAGGGCGTCGCCCACGGCGTTTATGAACGCTCCGCTCGAGAGGGTCGCGCCCGAGACGCCGTCGACGTTCAGCGTCTGGTTGTCGACGATGAGCTTCGAGATCTCTTCCATGGCGACGTCGCCCATGCCTTGGGTTTCACGTGCGTCGAGCACGTTGATGCGTTCGATCGCGCCGTCCTTCACGGCCACCTCGACGTTGAAGGTTCCGTGCTTGCCGACGCCTGAACCGACCCATGCGCCGTCGGCCATGGCTCCTGCGGCCTTCGACCCGCCGGCACCGCATCCTGAAAGCGCGAGCGCGCCGCCGATGGCGGCTGCTCCGCTGGTTGCAAGAAACGACCTTCTCGACATCCTCTTCATGGGAGACCCCTCTCTCTAGACCGTCGGGCATCGGTTGCCGCGCCTCCCTGCGCGGCGCGCCCGTTGCCATGGAATCTAGCGCGGAAGGGGAGCGAAGCCAATTATCCGTGCCGGTTAAATCGATAACCCGAAAATAACCCGACCAGGTGAAAGGCTATTTCGGCGTTCTGGGCCGCGGGTGGGCTATGATGGCGTGCGGGAGGAGGGTCCATTGGAATCCATACGTGCTCGCGCGCGCGTGTCGGCACGCCGCTGGAAGGACGTGTCGAAGCGCATAACTGCGATACCGTTCGTGTTCTTCGGCGTCGGCATCTACCGCGCATGGCTGTCCATATTCTTTCGTTTCGATGCGTTCCCGACGGTGGGTCCGTTCGACTATTTCATGTTCGAAGGCGCGATCGGCGTGGTTTCGCTGGTCCTCGCATTCGCCGCGACGCGCATCACGCCGCTCTGGTCGAACGGCCGTGCCCGTGCGCTCACGGCTCTGTTCATGTCGGGAGGGTCGGCGCTCGTCATCGTATCCTGCTTCATCTGGCCGCTCGCGGCGCTCAAGGCGGCGGGCCTCGTGCTTGCGGGATGCGGGCTCGGCTCGCTCATTCTTATGTGGGCGGAATTCTACGGGATGCTCAATCCCATGCGCGTCGCCGTGTATCATGCGATGGCCATCTTCACGGGAGAGTGCATCAAGTGGCTCTTCATGGGGCTTGCGGCGCCATACCTGGCGTTCTTCGCGCTCGTCTTGCCGCTGGTGTCCTTATCCCAGGTGCGCGCGAGCATGAACCATCTGCCTGCCCACGACCTGCCGCGCGCCACGAGCAAGGATGCGACGCGCGTCTTTCCCTGGAAGCCGATCCTGCTGATGTCGGCCTGCACGTTCGCCGGCGGCTTCGGCACGTTGCCCGCGCTCACGCTCAACATCGGCAACGTGGCCGGCGCGCTTGCCGTCACGGCGCTGGTGTTCCTCGGTGCGCTGTCCACGGCGAAGTGGTTCAACTTCGATACGGTCTATCAGCTCGCGTTTCCGTTCTTCATTGTGGGGTTCCTGCTCGTGTCGTCGTCGTTTTCCCTGTCGGGGGAGCTTACGGCGTTCTGCTATGACGCCGGATACACGATGCTTTCCATGTTCATCATGCTCATCATGAGCAACATCACGTATCGTTTCGGCATCAGTGCGGTTTGGATAAACGGGATCGAGCGGGGGATACGCTATCTGGTCGAGCTCGTCGGCTGGGCGGCGGGCGCCTGGATGGCGACGTCGCTCGATACCGGCGCATACGCGACGGCGTATATCGCGTTGACGATCGTGCTCATGGTCGTGTTCGTGGCGGTATTCGTCTCCGAGCGCAATCTGTCGTCGAAGTGGGGCATCCGCATGGAGGACCTCTCGTCGAATGAGGATGCGGGCGCCGGGCGTCTTGCCATGCGCGTATCGGACCTATCGAAGTTGCACGGCCTTACGCCGCGCGAAGAAGAGGTGCTGCAGCTTATGGCGCGCGAGAAATCGATGGAAGACATGGAACGCGAGCTCTTCGTCGCGCAGGGGACCATCAAGGCGCACGTCAACCATATCTATCGAAAGTTCGACGTGCACAGCCGCCGCGAGCTGCTGGACGCGCTGCATGCGCAGGGATCCGAGGAGCATCCAGGGGAGTAGCGGGGAATCGGCCGGAACACGCACGGTCTCCTGCGGCGATCGGGCGAAGCTCATACTTTGGGATGAGGACATTCGTCGGACGAGCCTGCACACTGCGTCCAACCGGGGCGGCACCATGCGCGCCCGAAGACCTTGCACGGACAGGAGTACCGACATGGCGCTTGGATTCAAGCTCAAGACCGTCAGGACCAGCCAGAGCTTCGCGAACGAGAAGGAGCTGTTCGACCGCATCAAGGACGAGGCTTTCACGGCAGGCAAGCCTGAGCTCGTGAAGAACGGCTTCGCGGACGTGATAGTGTTCCCGCCGCTCGACCGCCAGAACCAGGTGTGGGTGATGGTCCAGGGCAAAAACAAGATCCTGATCCAGAAGAACCAGATGGTGGGCGTCGGCGACCAGCTCGTCAACGCCGCCTTCGATACTGTGACCCACGGGATCTTCTCCTTCGGCTCCGTCTTCGGCGGCAACGTCAAAGAGATCGAGAGGCTCGTCGAGGCCACGGCTTCCGAGCTCGAGGCGCTCAACCTGTAGAAGGGCCTCTTCCGGGCGCCCTCGAACGGGGGCGCCCTTACGACCGTTTGCGTCTGCGCTTGGCGCCCGGCGTCTTTTCCACTACCATGGCAACCATCCGCGGCTGGGCGCCTCGCTCGTCTTGGAAGATTCGGAGGGTCCAGATGGCATCGCTGACGCCGCCGGTCGCCGCGCCGCATGTCCCCCGGAAACAGTGAACGCCCATGCTGAACAAGATTCCTCTAGAGCTTGACGAATGCCTCTGGGCGCAATGGAGCTGCACCCGCATCGCGCTCATCTGCGCTCCTCTCGGCTTCGGCAAGACCGAGCTCGCCCATCGGATGCTCCAAGGCCTTGACGTGCTGGAGGTCGACGCCGAGACGACCGACGTCGGCGTTGCCGTCACCGTCGAAGCGGCGCAGGGGCATGACGCCGTCCTTGTGGACAACATCCATGACGCCGTCTCCTCTTCCCAAGGCGCAGCGCTCGCGTCCGTGGTCGCGCAATGCGGCGACACGCGCTTCGTTTTCATCTCGCGCGCGCCCATGCCTGGATGGCTCACGCCTTTCTTCGCCAAGGGCGACCTGGTCATCGTCACGAACGACGACCTCTTCTTCACCGATACGGACATAGCGCGTCTCTTGGTGGCCAACGGCCTTGCGCCCACGCCTTTCTTGGTCGAGCGCATCGCCGCCGCCACGTCCCGCTACCCTTTGGCGGTCTCGCTCGCGCTTATGCACATCCTGCACGGCGAGGATGCATGGGAGGCCGACCTCACCAACGAGGTCATGCGCTACTTCGAGTCCGAGTTCAACCGACGCTTCGACCCGAAGATCCAGGAGCTCATGCTGCTCATACCGCTTTTGGACAGGATCGACGAGCCCTTTCTCGCGAACGTGCTCGGCGAAGCCGACGGCAAGGCCCTTCTCGACGCGCTTCAGCACGTCACATGTTTCGTCACGCGCGACGACCAGGGCTGGAACGTGAAGCCAGGCATGCGCGGCTTTCTTCAGTGGGAGCGCATGCGCCGCCACGAGGATGCCGCGCGCTCGTCTATAATCGAGCGCGCCGTAAACTATTACGTGGCCCAAGGCGACTACATCGATGCGCTCGACCTATGCTTGCGCGCCAAGGACAGCGTGCGCATGCTTGCGGTTCTGGACGAGCACGCGCGGCTCAATCCCGGCACCGGAACCTACTGCGAGCTCGAACGCTACTACCACGACCTTCCCGAAGACATGATATGCGCCTCTCCCAGGCTCATGCGCACCATGAGCCTTCTCGACTCGATGCTCGTGGACATCGTTGGATCGGAGCGCTGGTACGCCGAACTCGAAAGCTACGCACGCGCACCGGAGCGCACGCGGGACGAAAAGCTCGTTGCCCATGCCAACCTCGCGTATCTTGACCTGGCGCTTCCTCATCGCTGCCTGACGAGCCTCACGGATGCCGTGGGGGCTCTTGCGAAGGTGAGGGCGAGCGACGACCCGGAACTCATGCCTTCCATGACAAGCGCCATGCCCAGCATCATCAACGGAGGGCGCGACCTCAGCCTCTGGGTTCCCACGGACGAGATGACCAGCGCCCTCATCGGCAAGATCGCCGAGGCCGCCTTGGGGAAGCTCGCGGTGGGCTGCACCGAGATCGCCCTCTGCGAGAGCAAGTTCGAAAAGGGCGAGGACGTCACCCCATACATTGCGCGGGTCAACGCCGTCCTCCCCAAGATCAGGCGCAAAGGCGACCCTTCCGTCGAGTTCGCCGCCATCGGCATCCAGTGCAAAAACCTTATGTGTTGCGGGGATGCGCGTCAGGCGCTGACGCTTCTCGATCTCCACAGGCGCCATCTTGCCCAGAGCAAGATTCTCGAGCGCAAAAGGATCATCGCGAACCTCGATGCGCTGCGCTGCCACGCCTGGCTGCGCCTGAGGCAGGCCGAACGCGCCCATGCGTGGGTCGAGGAGAACGCACCGGATCTCTCCAGGCCGCTCGACTTCCTGAATCGCTATATCTACCGAGCCGTAAGCCAGGCGTATATCTCGGAATCGCGCTATGACGAGGCATTTCGACTCATTTCCATGCTTGACGAGCATGTGAAGTCGCGCAACGGCGTCATCGACCGCATCCACTACGGCGTGCTCACGGCCATCGCCGCATGGCGCAGCGGCAAGGGAGATTGGAAACGATGGATCACCGATGCGCTTGAACAGGCGAAACGCTATGGCTACGTGCGTACCGTCACGCTGTACGGCGCAGCCGTGCTTCCCTTGCTCACCGAGATCCAGGAACACGCCGAGGAGATGGACGTGGACGAAGAGCAGCTGGCGCGCCTTGTGAAGGGCGCCCGAGCCCAGGCGCTGTGGTACCCCGATTTCATGTCGCCGCCCTCGGGGCTGACGGAGCCCCTTACCAAGACGGAGATCCAAGTGCTGCATCTCATCTGCCAGGACAAGAGCAACGTCGAGATCGGCGAGCTTCTGGGCATCAAGCTGTCCACGGTGAAGACCCATGTGAGCCACATTCTCGCCAAGCTCGGCGTGAGCAGGCGCGTTCAGGCCGCCCGTGAAGCCCGTCGTCTCCATCTGGTGTGACGATGCGAGACGGGGTAGTCCCCTGTCTTGCCGCCCCGGCGCCACCTACGCTCCGCGTTTTTGCCTCTCATACTTTGGGATGATGTACGGGCGACGGCGGTTCCATAGAATTCCTCCCGGCAGCGCGGTAGCGCGGCAGCCCTCAGAAAACCACGGCACGCAGAGAGGAACCACCATGCTCAACAGGAACCGTATCGTCACCGGCGCTCTCGCCCTCGCACTTCTCGCCTTCCCGCTCGCTCTCACGGCCTGCGGCGGCTCCGATGCCGGCGAGGATTCCACCGCCCCCGTCGCCGAGTCGACCTCCGCCGGACAGAAAAGCAATGACACCGCCATGAATCAGGATTCGAACGCCTCCAACGGTGCGGCGAACGGCAGCTCAAGCGAGACCTATTCCATCTCCACCTCTGAGATCACCGAAGCCTACATGGGCGTCGCCGAAAGCGGCGAGACCGTCTACTACGTGGGCAACGGCGACGGCTCCAAGACAGGCATCTTCTTCCTCGATGCCGAGAAGATGGCTCATGTGAGCTTCATGGGCGCAGCAACCGCGACCGAGCAGAACGGCGAGAGGCTCATCACCATCACCGATGAGCTCTCCGGCAACTCCATCACCTTCGGCGTGACCGTCAACGATGACGGCAGCATCACCATCGACATGGGCAGCGAGCTCGGCAAGGCCCTCCTCGCCCCGTGCGAGGTCTCCGAGGCCGTCGACGCCATCAAGACCATCCAGAGCTACACCTCCCAGGTGGGCTAGCGCATCCCTTTCCGGCGCCGCCCCCTCCCGGCTCCGGCATCTCGCTCCTCCTATCCCTCCCTTGGGGCTTTCCCGCCCCCGATCCCCTGGCCAGCCGAGACTGGCCGGGGGTCGTCTCGTTTTTCGAAAAGCACATGCGCCGATAAAGAAAATCCGCCGTCCGCAGCCCATGCGAACATGCTGGAAACGTGTGCAGCACTCCATGAAGACCTTGGCATACCATTTCGGGAGTAGATCATATGCAGCTCATCAAGACGGACAAAACAGCGTTGTTCGCAGCACTGCTGAGCCTTTTCATGCTGGCCGCTTCGCCAAGCATGGCGTTGGCATCAGACGTTACGATCGACTTCGGCGATGCCGATAAGGACTACACTGCGGACAATCCGTCCGATGTGTATTACGTCAGAGGCGAAAGCCACGACCATAACTTGACGGTCAAGGGCGGTACCGAGGACGACCCGATCGTAGTGCATCTTCAGAACCTGCTGCTTGACATGTCGGACGAAGATAAGTCCGCCGTCAACGTCGAGAGCGGCTCGTACGCGAAGTTCGTGTTGGACGATGGCTGCACCGCCACGCTTAAGGGCGGTGCCAGACGCGGCTTTGCGATCGATGGCTATGGTCGCGCGGCGTTGCGCACGGCGGGGTCTCACGTGACCATCACAGGTCCGGGAACGCTGAATGCCCATGGTCGCGACGATTCTAAGAACGGGACGTCCGGTTCCGATGGCGGCGCGGGCATCGGCGGTTCGCATAACGAGGGCTGCGGCGCGCTTGTGATTTCCGACGTCGATGGCGCTCCGACCATTAACGCTCACGGATCGGGCCAAGCCGCCGCCATCGGCACGGGCGACGATTACAAGTCCGGCAATGGCGACGCCCATTGGGACGAAAACGACTCCATCGTCATAACGGGCGGAACCGTGGATGCGGACGTTCCCGAACAAGACGGCGCGGCCATCGGTACCGGCCGCGACTCCGACCTTGGCTCTATCAAGATCACGGGCGCTCCTGTCGTGACGGCCAAGACCACGCATGAGGACGCAGCGGCTATCGGCGCTGCATACAAAGGTTCGGTAGGTTCGATCGAGATCGACATCACGGGCGGCTCGATCTCCGCCACGGCCGAGGGCGACGATTCTGCAGGTATCGGCGCCTCGGACGGCTCGCCCAAAGACGACGGACGCGTCGGCTCCATTTCCATCACGACATCCGGTACGGCCAGCGTGACGGCTCGTGCGCACGAAGAGGCAGCCGGCATCGGCTTGACCGTCGGCGCAAAGCTCGGAACCATCACTATTTCCGCCAAGGGCGAAAGCACCATCACCGCGCATGGCGGAGAGTCTGGCGCGGGCATCGGCGGCGCTGCAGGCAATTATCCGACGGGCAAGAGCCCCATCAAGATCTCGACCGCAGATTCGGCCACCATCAACGCGCAAGGCGGAGAAAACGGTGCAGGCATCGGTTCGGGCAATGGTGAATCGGGTGACATCGAAATCGCCATGGACGGCGGCACCATCAACGCAAAGGGCACGAACGACGGTGCGGGCATCGGATCGGGCAACGACGAGTCTGGAACGATCTCCATTTCCGGAACAGGCACGATACACGCCGAAGGCGACGACTATGCGTCCGGCATCGGGTCTGCCGATGCGGAATCCGCCGGTGCGATCACCATAGAAGGCGCTGCCGGCGTCCGCAAGCTGATCGTACATGCCGCGTCCTACAGAAACAGCGGCAACGACCATCCGGATTGCTGCGCGGCAATCGGTGGCGGCAGCGGACATGTCGGCGATATCACCCTGAAAAACGCAACCATCACCGCTACGCCATCCACGCATGCGGCAGCGATCGGAACCGCCGAACATGGCGATATCGAAAAAATCACGATCGATAACTGCGCTATCGAGACTCAAGAGCGCGACAAGGACGGATATGCCATAACCAACGGCAAGGGTCGGCAAGTGGGCATCGGCGCCACCGGACAAAGGAGCGATGTCGGGTCCATCTCCCTTTCCGACACGGATTACGTGGGAACCTGCATCGGCGTGGGCTATCATGGCGACGTTCGGGCCATCACCATTACGGACAGCAACATAACGGCCACCCCCGTCCAGCCTGTTTTGGCTAAAAACGACGAGGGCGAAGCCGCAACCGGCATCGGTGCCGGCCTTGAAGGCAGCGCCGGCAGCATCGCCATTACCGGTTCCACCGTTGTGGCGAACGGCATCAGCGGGGGTCCGGGCATTGGCAACGGCGGTGCGCTCAATGAAGCGGCTTCCGATATCACGGCCATACATAATGGCAGCACGGATTCCATTACCATTCGCGATTCTACCGTGACAGCCACCGGTTCCGTCGGCGGCGAAAGCAAGGTGCAGGCACCTCCCCCCGATAAAGGCATCTGGGTTTACTACATTGCCGCGTCTCCCGGCATCGGGTGCGGCGGGAATTCGCATGTGGATAAGATCGCCATCAAGGGCAGCACCGTTACATCGACTGCGGGCAACGACAAATACAAGGGTGCCGCAGGCATCGGCGCGGGTTCGTTTGCGAACTGCGGGCCTATAGAGATTTCCGATTCCACGGTTGTCGCAACGGGCAAGCATACGGGCGCGGGCATCGGCTCGGGCGGCATCGATACCCGCATGCTCGATGTGTACGACATCAGCGAGGGCATCGCCAATATCATCAAGACGGCCGGAATCAAGACGAGCACCATCTCGATCGCCGATTCCAACGTGACGGCTCGTGGCGGAAGCTATGGCGGCGCAGGCATCGGCGGCGCCCGCAACGGCTCGGTCGACGGAGACATCACGATCGCGGACAGCGTGGTCGACGCCAAGGGCGGAGGGGACGGCGCCGGAATCGGCACAGGCTGTCGAGAGACCGCTGTCACGGGTTCCCTCTATATGGATCATACGATTGCCATTTCGGGTGCAAGCCAAGTGACGGCAACGGGCGGCGATCGCAGTGCGGGCATCGGCGGATCTTTCGGCGCGGCGGTCAAAACGATAGACATCTCCCTTACCACGGTCCAGGACCCGGAAGTTTCCAGCAACCATGGGTTCACCAATTTCGTTAAGGCAACGGGTGGCAGAGGCGCCGCCGGCATCGGTTCGGGCGCAGCGACCGAAGGGGCGGTGCAGCCCGGCTCCGAAGGCGTGTCGGTTGCCGTTTCGGGCGGATACGTGTACGCCAAGGGCGGCGGAATCGGAGCCGGCGCTGCGGGAGCAGGCCCTGGCATCGGCGTGGGCGCCGCACGTTCGGGTAAGTCGCATAGCGATAGGATCAACGGATTCACGGTGATCGGCGGCTATATCGAAGCGGTTGCAGGCGGCTCCGGCGCCGACGATATCGGCTGCGGCGTCGGTACTGAAAACAAGGGCACCGGCGTTTGGAACGTAACGGGCGGCACCATTCTTGCCGATACGTGGAACGTCGATTCGCCGATCATCGATGGCGGAAGCATCAGCGCTCAGCTGACGGGTGCCAAGAACTCCGCTGACGAACGCGTGCATCGAACCACGTTGAAGGCGATCGCGCCCAACGTGCCCGTCGATCCGGATGGCATCGCGACCGCTGCGCATTACGGGACGAACGATATGTATTCGCACTTCGATAGTGCGCGCGTATGGTCGTATCTTCCTGCGTCCGATGCAGATGCTCAGCACGCCACCCTGCACTACTCGCGTTTCGGCGACGGCATTCCGGAAAGCGAGTATTTCTGGGGCACCACCAAGACGGACGGTTCCGGCTGGCTGAAGACGGGCGGCACGGCCGAGTTCATTCCGCTTTCGAAAAAGATCACCGTGGGCAATCCCTTCACGCTCAGCCTCGACGATGCATCGCTTGGCGATACGGGCTGGACGTTCACGTCCACGGGAGCCGCACGCGTTGCGAACGCGGCATCCACCGCATCTCCTGGCGCGAGCGTCGATATGGCCGCCACGGCAGCAGGTCCGTATACGGTTACCGCCGAGAGCACGGCCGCCGATCAGGACGATGAGCGCTATTGGAACCATACGGCAACCTATACCGGCAATGTAGAGGCCATCGATACGTTCATCAGCTTCATGGATTCGCCCTCGAAAACGTATGACGGACAGCCAGCGGTACATCCTGAGGTCTATACGAACAGTCCCGGCGACGTGAGGTTGAGCTATAGAGGGCACACGGCAACTGACAAGACGTACAACGCGGTCGTTCCTCCGACCGAAGCGGGAGACTATACCGTGACGGCACAGGTGGCTGCGTCAGGCAACTATTCCGAAGCGAGCATAAGCGAGGACTTCGTGATTTCGCCTGCGCCGACCACGGTCGTTTTGACGGCGCACGAGTCCGGTGCCGCTTCCACCGTGACGGCCACGGTTTCAGGGCTGCATGAAGCTGCCGGCAGCGTGACGTTTACCGTCGAGGGTTCGACCGAAACGCGCGTGGTCGATGTCGCAACGGCGACTGGCACTACGTATACGGCTCAATTCACGGTCGAGAACGTGCCTGCGGGAACGTACAAGGTAAGCGCCACGTTCGCTTCTCCCAATTACGTGACGTCTCAGACCGAGCGCACCTTTGACAAGGAGAAGAGCATTCGCACGATAGACGTGGACTCATCGTACCGCAAGACGTATGGCGATGCCGACTTCAAGCTTTCCGCCCAGGCCGTCCCCGCTACCGATCATGACATGTGGACGTACGAGGTCGTCGATGACGGAAAGGAGGCGGTCGTTGCCGTCGACGACCAAGGCAACGTTTCGATCAAGCATGCCGGCCGCGCTCTTGTGAAAGTCACGCTGACGGACGGCACGGGCGATCTGTATGAACCGGTCGAGGCGACCGTCGAGATCGACGTTGCCAAAAAAGAGATCATCGTTGCGTCTCAGCTGATGGATGAAGCGGGCGGCGCACCTCAGACGAGCGTCGTGTACGGTTCCATCCCGACCGATCCTTCCCGCTACGTGCTTTCGATCGGCAACGCCACGGACGCTGAAGCCGCTCGCATACGCGACGCGCTTGCAGCGCAGCCTTTGGATGCGGCGACGCCTGCGGACACGGCTGTCGTCAAGATCGCCAGGCGCACGGCCGGCGCAGGCGGAGGTGGCGCAAGCACCACGTATGATCTGGCGGACTACCGGCTTACGCTGACGCAAGCCCGCGTGCAGGTTGCCAAGCGCAACGTCGTGATTTCGGCAGCCGACGCAACGGGCGTGTACGGTGGGGCGGAGCCCGCATATGCGCTCACATATGACGCCGACTTGCCCGCCAATCGGCAAGCGGATGCGGGAATGGCTTCGTTCGATACCGTGGCCGGCGTGTTCACCACTGCTCCCGCAGTTTCGGGCCCGGATGGGTTCGCGGATCTTGATGCGGGTACGTATGAGGGCGAGATTACGGCCGTCGGCGGCGAGTCTGCCAACTACAACGTGACGTTCGCCCCTGGCACGCTGACGGTTGCGCCGGCTTCGCTTCGCGATGCATCGCGCGTGTCCGTGGGCCAGGTCGAGCCGGTGGTGTACAACGGCCGCGCACATGCCGTCGCGGAATCCGACATCCAGGTAACCGATGTGAAAGCGGGTGCAAGCTCCGCTTCGCCCTTGTCCGAATCCGACTACGACGTAACGGTTGCAGGCGATGCGACGAATGCCGGCACCGCTCGTGCGGTGGTGACGGGCACGGGCAACTATACGGGCTCTGTGGTGCGCAAGCTCGAGATCCTGCCGGCAGAGCTTACCATCAAGACACCCAGTGCGGCCAGGCTGTACGACGGGTCTGCGCTCACTGCCGAAGGCAGCATGAGCGGCCTTGCGGCGGGCGAAACGGCTACGTTCAAAACCACAGGAACCCAGACCGAGGTGGGATCGTCTCCCAACAGCTACAAGCTGACGTGGGACGGCACCGCAAACCGCATGAATTACCGGACGAACGTGGATGTGGGCACGCTCACGGTCTTGGAAAACGACATCTCGAACCTTGACGTAATCGTCCCGGATGACGTGACGTATGACGGCCGGCCGCACGAGCAGGCCATGACCGTGACGGGCGAGGGCGGTCGCGTGCTTGCTGCAGGCACCGACTACACGCTTTCCTACGACGGCGACACGACCAATGCGGGCAGCGTGACGGTGACGGCTACGGGCGCGGGTGCGTATACGGGTGAAGTTTCCGCGACGTATAAGATCAAGCCGGCTCGCTTGCTGATCGAGACCACCTCGGCAACCAAAGCGTACGACGGAAGCCCGCTGGTGGGTTCGGCATCTATGGAAGGCCTGATAGGTTCCGAGACCGCGACCCTTGCAGCCACGGGTACCCTGACCGACCCGGGCTCGACGCTTGATACCTATACGTTGACGTGGGACGGGACCGCCAAAGAGCAGAACTACCGCATACGCGAAAAGATCGGCACGCTGACGGTTGAAACGTCCGATGCGCTTACGGTCACGGCCGGCAACTACTCGGCTGTCTACGATGGCCGGATCCACACGGCGGAGTGCACCGCCAACGTGGACGGCGCCACGTTCGAGTACAGCGTGGATGGCGGAGACACGTGGAGCGCTACTGCTCCCTCCATCAAAGACGTCGGCGAGGTGGACTATGCCGTTCGCGCGTCCGCATTCGGCTACAACGCCAAGACCGCCGAGGGCACGCTTGTCGTGACGGCGCCCGACGAACCCGTGAACGTGGTAGTGGCCGCCGACAACCTGGTCAAGCCCGTCGGCGCGAAAGACCCGGAGTTCACCGCTCAGGTAGTCGGCACGCTGGGTTCCGATACTGTTGAATACGAATTCTCCCGTGAGGAGGGCGAGACCGAGGGCGTCTATCGGATTACCGTTACAGGCGAGAGCGTCCAGGGCGTGTACAACGTGGTCTACGTGCCTGGAACGTTGACCATCACGAATGATGGTCTGCCGATGCGCACCATCACCTTCGATCTTGATGGCGGCACGCTTAACGGCAGCGAAGATCCGATTGTGTGGCAGGTGCGCGAAGGTCAAGCGATCACGCTGCCTGAAGCTCCCATACGCGACGGCTACAGGTTTGTCGAATGGCACGGTTCCAGTTACCAGCCGGGAGATGAATATCAGGTTGAAGGCGACCATACGTTCACGGCGGTGTGGCGCGCCCAGGCTCCTGCGGCTGCAGGCGATCAGGCTGCGCAGCGTGCGACGAAGATCGTCGCCACAGGCGATACGACTCCGATCGCGGCTCTCGCGCTTGGTGCGATCGCTGCGCTCGCAATCATCATCGGTGCTGCGTCTTCGAAGCGGGCGTGCGCTACTCATACTTTGGGATGATGCAGCGGGCGACGCTGCCTTTTAGCATGTCCTGTCGAATGGGGGCTCGATGCCCTGAGCCCAGGAGAGATGCAGATCAAGGAGATTTCAAATGGATCAGAACAGCACCAACAAGCCCGCCGGCAGCGGCATCCTTCGCGTGACGTCGATCATCCTGATCGTCTATGCCGTCATCGCTTTGGTCGCGGGCCTGTTCATGATGATGGGCGTCTATGTGCTTGCTGCCGACGCAGATGTCGACGCTGCAGCCGGCGTTGCGGCCATCGTGGGCATCGTCGCCTTCCTCGGCGGCCTCCTCAACCTCTTCGTGGGCGTGGTGGGCTTCAAGGTCTCCAAGCGCAACGGCAGGAACAGCCTGGCTTTTGTGCTGGGCATCATCAGCGTGGTCTTCGGCGTCTGCGGCATCATCACCTCTTTCGGCTCCGGTGAGGCGGGCTCCATCGCAAACGCCGCGGTAGGCACCATTCTTCCAGCGCTGTATCTCTATGGCGTCATCGAAACCAGAAAGGGCATCGTTTAGCCGCGATTGCAGGCCGCAGCCACCGGAAGAACGGTGTTTCCTTCCCCGTGAAGCGGGGTAGCGGCTTTTAGAGTCGCTTACCCGAACAGCAGCGATCCCACGTGATAGGCGGCGCATCCTAAAAGCAGGGATGCGCAGATATAGAACGCGACGGTCACGGCAACCCACTTCGGAGAATGCGCTTCGGCGACGGTCATAGAGCAGCTTGCGGCGCACGGCACGTTGAACGTGAATGCGAAGATGAACGCGAGCGCCTCGGGCGCCGAGATATGCGCGGCGATGAGCTCGCCGATGTTGGACGCCACGAATGCCGAGCCTGTGACGGCGCCCACGATGGCCTCGTTGGGAGTCGATCCTCCTGCGAACAGCGCGGAGAACACGCCTACGGCCGATTCCTTGATGGCCAACGCGCAGAACCAGGCGGTGAACGTTTCCCAGCCCATGCCGAAGATACGCGTCATCGGTTCGATCGCCGTACCGATGGCGTAGAGCGCGGAATCTTCCACGTTGCCGCTTGCGGTGTAGGTGAGCAGCCAGATAACCAGCGTGAACGTCGCCACCACCTTGAATGCGCGGCGGAACATGCTCCAGCATTTGATAAGGGCTCCGCGCAACACGTTCTTCATGCGCGGCTTGTGGTAAGGAGGAAGCTCCATGACGAGTCCGGCCCGGTCGCCCTTGGGAACGAGGTGCGGTCCGAAGATGATGCCGATGAGCCACATGAGCAGCAGGCTTACGGCGAATATGGCAACGATCACAAGCGGGGCTCCCGCGCCGAAGAAGATCACGGCCAGCACAGGCACGATACCCCAGGTGGCACCGCATGGAATGGCCCAAGCCATCATCATCGTGAGCATACGCTGGCCCCACGAGTCGATCACGCGCGCGCCCGAGACGCCTCCCATGGTGCAGCCGAAGCACATGAGAAACGGCATGAGCGATTTGCCTTGCAGGCCGAAATGCGAAAGCGTCTCGTCGAACACGTAGGAGATGCGCGCCATGTAGCCCCATTCCTCGTACGCAAGGAACACGAGGTTGATGCCGAAGACGTAGCCCGTCATCATGACGGCGAAACACAGGCTGTTGGCGACGACGCCCCAGAGCATGTTGGCAAGGATCGCCGGCGCTCCTGCGTCGATGAGTGCGGCGGCCGCCATCTGGCCCAGACTGGATATGCCGCTTCCTAGAAGCATGATGGGCGTCGCTGGGATGAACGCGAGCACGAAGCCGACCAAGATCATGGCGATGGCAAGCGGCTTCGATGCGCGCGATGCGGTGGCCAGGCGGTCGAAACGGGAAAGCGCGTGAGCCTCCTTCGGCGCGGTTTCGGCGCCTTCGATGATCTGTTCGATCCAGGCGAACTTCGCTGCGCCGCGTCCTTGGATGGTGTCGGCGCGGCAGGATATCTCGGCGTTCAGCAGTTCGGTGTTCAGGAGGGGCTTCTCGCGCAACGCGCGATCGATGGCTTCGAGCAGCGCGTCGTAGTTCGAAGTTTCAGCCGCCACGAACGGCACGACAGGAACGCCGAGGCGCTGCTCGATCTTCTTCGCGTCGATGCGCTTGCCTTGCTGTTCGGCCACATCCATGAGATTGAGCACGAGCACGCATGGTGCGTCGTGTGCGGTGCACGCGAAATCGGTCAGCATATACAAGCTGCGCTCAAGCTGGGAGGCGTCGGCCATCACGAGCGTCACGTCGGCCGCCCCCGATGCCACGAAATCGGCGGTTATCTGCTCTTCGGGCGAGTTCGCCGCAAGCCCGTAGGCACCGGGCAGATCGACGACCTGGTACGTTCTGCCGTTGCGGAGGAATTCGCCCTCTTTGCGCTCGACCGTCTTTCCGGGCCAGTTCCCCACGTGTTGACGTGACCCGGTAAGGCCGTTGAACAGGGTCGATTTACCTGAGTTCGGCTGTCCCAGAAGCGCTATGCACGCATCGCCGCGTTTCGTGAACTCAACCGAACCATGCGAGCAATGCTCGCAAGAGGGTGTCGTGCTTGCGCAGGATTCGCAGCTCATGAGAGCACGTCCACTTCGATGTTCTTGCAATCGGTCCGGTCGAGGGCCACCACGCTGTCTCGTTCGAACACGAGCAGCGGACGCCGCTTGGCGTTCTGCACTATCTCGATGCGGCAGCCTTCGGTAAGTCCGATGGCCGTTACGTGCGACACGAAACGGTCTGTCCCCGAAACGGATGCGATTGTTCCTTTTCGCCCCGTTTCCATTTCGCTGAGTTTCATGATCGTTTCCTTCAATCGAATAAGGCACATTGCAAAGTACCTGTTAGTTTGGCGAGAATATCTAAGAAGTCATATGGCTGCAACTCCATTTGACTTAGATAGCTCCATATCTCGGTTATCCTATCGATAGCACGTGAAAATAAGGAAGGGGACCCATGCCGAATCCGCTGCCGTTCGACTTCGTTACCCACAAAGGCATGGCGCTTTCCTTCCCGGGCGATCGTGCGGTGGAGCTGAAGCTGTCCGATCCCATCGGGGAAGGCACGATGACGGGGTACCTGCTTTCTTCCCATGTGGCGGTATGCCTGGTTGATTTCGCGTGCGAGGAATGTCCGAGCATGATGCCGGCAAGCCGGTTTTTCGGCGGCGGAACCGCGCGACGTGCCGGCAACGCCGTGCAGGCGGGTTCGGCTTCGGAGAGCCTCGGAGGCTCGGATGCAGATGAGTGGTTTTCGATCAACTATTGCATCGAAGGCCGCTGCGAAACCGACATCCCGCATGTAGGCGTTGCCGTGGTGGGCGAGTCGGATGTGTGCGTGAGCTTCGCCTGCGCGTCGAACGGAAAATTCGAACCGCCCCGTTCGTTTCGCTATCCGCTTGCGCGGTACGTCGGCATCGAGGTGTTCGTGTGCGCGGCGGTCGTCGACGAACCTGAGTTCGGCCTTTTGCGCGAGATGGATCCCGACGTGGTCGGCGCATGGCGCCGGATGGGCTCCTCGGCGGTGTTCTCAGGCGACGAGGAGCTTATCGGCCAGATGAAACGTGCGGGATCGGCGGTCCGGTCGGGCGACTGGACGCAGGCGAAGCTTGCGGTGCTCGAGCTTCTTTGGGCGCTGTCTCGTCGCGATTGCAGTCTGGCGAAGCCTCAGACGCTGCTTGCACCGATGCAATTGCGCATGGCGAAGACGGCGCACGATCTGATAGAATCCGCGCCCGCCCAACCTCATGATGCGCGTGACATGGCCTTCGATATGGGCGTTTCCGCAACCACGCTCAACGGCTATTTCGAAAAGGTGTACGGCATGACGATCGCCTCGTATGCGCGCCGTCGTCGGATCCGCTTGGCTCAAGGAATGCTTGAACAGGGAAAGAGCGTGTCGGCTGCGGCGTGCGCCGCAGGGTACGGCAATCCGAGCAAATTCGCCGCCGCGTTCAAGCGCGAAACGGGCCTGACGCCTTCCGAGTTCCGAAAACGGTCTGGTTGTGCAGGAAGAAGCCTGCCGAGCGCATGATGCCGTTGCAAAGAGCTTCTTTTCGGTGATGCGAAATCGCTACGCGCAGGTGGCGTCCCACTCGACGATGCCGTGGTTCAGGAACGGCTTGGAATCGGGGGCATCGGCGTTAACCATGCGGAATCTCGCTTCTCCCTCGGCGGTCTTCCATGCAATGGTGCGCAGGCGGACGCCGGGCAGCACCGGGGAGGTGAAGCGGCACTTGAAGCGGGTCATGGCTTCGGGATGTCCCGGGAACAGCAGGGAAATGACATGGCGCATAGCCACGCCGGCGCTGCTCACGCCATGGGCGATAGGACGCTCGAGACCGGTCTGCTCGGTGTAAGACCAGTCGATATGCTGTTGATGCCAGTCGCCCATCAGGCGATAGACGAGCGGCCAGTTGTAGCCGTAGGTCTCCTCGAATGCGCAGTCGGGTTCGCGGTCGGGGTATTCCACGGAATCCTGGGGCGGCCGCTCGCCGCCCCAGCCGCCGTCGTAGATGCAGCAATCGTAGGTGTCGACCGTGCACAGATGGGTGCCGTCGGCGGAGTAGGACTTGCCGACTTGCTTGGAGAGGGAGCCACGACCTTCTCCGCGATCCCAGACAGCCTCTTGGGTCACGAAGGTTTCGATGCGGTCATTCATTTTGAACGGCGCATGGAAACGCACGTCGATGCCGTAGTGCAGGGAACCGGAGTAATCGAAGCCGTAATCGAGGGTGGTGGTCATCTCCTCGTTAACGGTCAGGGGCACGGCGAAGATGGGCAGAACCTTGAGATTCGGGTTCTTGGCATCGCCTTCGTTGACATACTCCAGGTCAATACGGCCATCCCAGCCTGCGCCGCATCCAAGCGCGCAGATCTCGAGGTCTTTGAACGTGTAATCGCGCACGAACGGACCGAAGGTCTTTCCGACGATCTCAGTAGAAATAGCCATTTCGTTCCCCTTTCTGAATGCTGCATATGAAAACGCGGCAGTTTTGCGCAAGGCTGGATGCGTGGTTCGTCTATCGAAACGATGAGGGTCTATCGGGGTCTTTAGCGCCATTCGACCCGGATCACGTCGCCGGGCCTCGGCGCTTCGATGCCCGGACCCATCGGCAGCATGCAGTATGCGTTCGCCGCCAAGGTCTCCGCGCTGCCGGGGAAGCCCGCGATGGGCCAGGCGCGCAGCGTGCCGTCCTCGGCATGTTCGACGCGCAGCATCCTCACGCCATAGAACTCGGGCGTGCCGGGCTCGTGTTCCGGGTGCTCCGCCGGCCGTTCCTCTCCGCGCACGGGGCCGCCGTGCTTCTTGGCGCTGCCAGGGCCGCCCGGCGGGAATTCCTCGGCAAGCACGGCCGGCGTGCGTCCGATCTCGGGTTCCAACCCCATGAACGCGCGCATGAGCGGCCGCAGATAGAAGTCCAGCGTGAACGATGCTCCGCCCGACGGTCCGGAGATGCCGACGATGGGCGTGCCGTCGATGACGGCGGCGCTGGAATGATGTCCCGGCCCGTGGTTCGTCTGGTGGCAGACCATACGCCCCATCTCTTCCATGACCTCGCACGACCAGTCGTCGCTGCCCTTCGATGAACCTGCGTTCAGCACGACGATGTCGGCAACTTCCACGGCACGTTCGAGGGCGGCTTCGATGGTGTCGCGGCGGTCGAGCACGATGTCGAACGGCACGAACCGCCCGCCCCATTTCTCGCACTTCGCACGGACGAGCACGCTGTTCGTCTCGAAGGTGCGACCGCGCGCGGCGAAGCTGTCGGTGTGCGCGGGGTCGAACGGAACGCCGGGCGTCATCAGTTCGTTGCCTGTAGGAATGAACGCGACGCGTGGGCGACGCACTACGGCTACGCTGGCATTGTTACCGGCACCGATACGGACGGCCAGATCGGGCGTTACTATGGAACCTGCCTGCGCCAGCACGTCGCCGCGGCGCATGGAGCTGCCGACCGGACGGGTGCCCGCGCCCTGCTTCGACGGGGCGGCATCGATGACGATGTGCTGCTCGTCGGCGGAAACCTGCGCATGCTCGATAACGATGGCCGTGTCGAATCCCTCGGGCATAGCCACGCCCGTGTTCGCGAATTGCCAATCCACGCCGCGCACCCATGCGCCGGTGTCGGGCAGCTGGCCCTCAGGCAGATCCGCGAAATCGGACCAGTGCAGCGCGATGGAGTCCATCGCGCATGTGAGCGCGCTCGGCATGTCGTTCTGCGCGACGACGTCGTATGCCAGCACGCGGCCGATGGATTCCGCAAGGGAAACGCGTTCGACCAGCTTGCGTCGAACATTGCGTGCGTGCGCGGTAGCCGCGTCGTCCGAGGCACCTGCTGCCTGCAGCAATGCGCCGCGCCAACCGAAGCCCTCGGGAAGCTCGTCAAGCATTGCAAGCGTCCGTGCGACCGCTTCTTCGCGCGACAGCTGGATATGCTTCGAATGATCCCTCATGGAACGCCCCTTTCGCGCAACCGAATCCGAATCGGTGCGGATGCCTCCAACACGACGCGAGGAGAGGCGTATCCGACCGACTGCTGCGTTTCGGCAGCAACGCTTCGTCTCGGCTAACCGCATCGCGCCCGTTCTGCAGGTATTCTTTGGCGACAATACTATGCCTATGGGTCATAGGGCAACAGTGCGTTGCAGCCTGCAAAACTCCAGATAGAACCGCTCTGTCGCTCAGCATATCATTCTTGACCGCTTATGCAGTCGAACAAAAAATTATTCTCATCTTAGAATCATTCATACATACGCCAGAACGTTACGCAACATCCGAACGCAGCTTGAACCGAAAAAGCCGATCGGGCGATTCCCAGGCCGGATGCGCCGAAGGGGCAACCGGGCTCATGCGGCGCTATTTTCATGAGCTTCATCGCCGGCGGCAAGGACCTGCAATGATGCGGAAGCGCGCTTCTTGCTCATGCGTTCAAATCATCATACGACGGCAGGTAATGGATGCAGACCGCCAAAATCAATATCAGTACCGCATACACCGCAATCGAAACGAGCGGTGATGCCGTTTCGAGGCCGTCCGCGTAATCCGTCAACGTATATCCAGCGGTAATGGGGGAACGTTCGTCAAGGCGGACTTTCCGGCAAACAGGCTGACCAGGCCGAGCAGGAAGAACACGCCCGCTCCGAACAGGTAGTATCCGCGCTTCCGGACGGATAGCGCGATGATCGGGCTACGGCAAGGAAATCTTCCTGATGCGTTCCGGCGTTTCGAATCCGTTGAAACCAGGCATCATCACGTGTCTAGGCGTGATTCGTCGTTGCCGACGACGAGCAGAGGATCGGTGTAGCCGCTTGCGTCCGCTCGCACGCATGATTTCGCGGCCTGTTCCTCCAGGATCACATCCACGAGAAATTCTCTCTGCCCGCTCCGAGCTCGAAATGGTAGCGTACGAGCCCTGCGTCCACTCCAGCAAACGTCCCTTTACCGCATTCAAGATTCACGACGTCACCCTTGCCATGCAGCTTGAATGCCTGCTTGTTCAGCGCCGTCGGGGCGAGCAACGCCGCTTCTACGCCACGCGAGAACCAACATGGCGCCTCGCCTTCGTAGGAGCTGATATCTGTCGCCGACTTGCTTTTATGCGGCTTACCTTGCGTGGCGCCGAGCCCCACGGCCACGATACCCACGGGCCTGTCGGCGCCTGCGCGCTCTTTGACGCGTTTGCGGTTGAACGTGCCGCCCACCCACCAGGTATTGAGTCCGAGGGTCTGCGCGTAGAGCATGAGATCCGCCCCTGCATATCCGAGCCTCTCGTCCAAGTCGGGCGCGTCGGGGCCGGCCATGAGGAAATACTCGCGTACGTTTTTGGCCATCGTGAGGCGCATCACGCCGCTTATAGCCTTGGAGTCGCCGCGCACGAGCCGGATGGACGTTCCATGATTACGGTTGTTTGAGTCTATGCGCTCCTCCAGCAGACGCACCTGCTCTTCTGAAAGCAGCTCTTTCGTGTACGCGCGCACCATGTGGCGGGCGTGCATCGCCTCTTTCATCGTCATACCCATGCTATGGCTCCTGTCCGTCAATCTTCCATTCCCTGCATTTCGGTGCGTTCGGCGTCCGTTCGTCTCGTCCGTGCTTTCTTCGATCATAGACGCATCAACGTTATATCAATGCCGTTGATGCGTCTATGGTCAGAGCAAGGGCAGCTTCCGTTCAGTTCTTGCCCCATAGACTATTCCTGATCCTTGCGGAACTCGCGGATCATCCTGGCAAGGCCGCTGAAGTCCAGGTGCACATGCTCCTTGTCGTTGTCGACATGGATGCCGTCCCAGCCCACGTGGACTTCTTCGCCCTTCTTGGAATCGCGGACGTGCACGCCTTGCGAGAAGCTGATGTCGACGTAATCCTGCTCGGGGTTTTCAGGGCGTTGCCAAGCGGGCTCCTTCTCCGCGGCATCGGGCGTCTCTTCGGCTTTTCGAGGATCACCGCCGGCAACGCCCGCGTTCTCGCCGCCGTCGGATCGGTCCTCGGTTTTTCCGGATGCTCCGTCGGTCGAATTCGTTTTCCCGGCGTCTTCCTCGGCGTCGTTCGTCCTTATAGTCCCTTTCGTCGTTTCAGCGGCCGTTTTCTCGGGATCGGCGAACAGCAGCTCGTCGACCGTCACTCCGTAGAGCATGGCGAGCGCGATAAGGTTGTCGGTGTCGGGGGATGATTCGGCGCATTCCCACTTCGACACCGCCTGGCGCGATACGCTGATCTTGGCGGCAACCTGCTCCTGGGAAAGTCCGGATGCGCGACGGTATTCGTAGAGCCTCTTCGCTATTTCGATCTTCATGAGGGGGACCTTTCTCTGTCATGGTCGGCATGAACCTTGCAGCTGCATGGCACCATGCTCGGTCTCGTCCATCGCGAGCGCCACCAATTCCAGCTTGCAATTCGTGTCCGCAACCGATAGTTGCGCTCAAGAATCGATAGAGCGCGCTTCCATTCGATCGATCCCATGCGTTCGCCCGTGCGGTCGCCGCTTCTTGCCGTCGTCCGGCATTCGTTGGCGTTTCGCCTCGGCTTATGTCGTCTCCTTCGATTCGACATCGGTTTCGTCCATGATGGGCCGCGTCTCCCAGATGTCGGTGATACGGGTGCCGTTTTTCTTGATCAGATATATGAGCGCTGCAATTGCGACCACCTGCACCAGGATGGCCATTATGGAGCCTTCGAGCCCGAAGCCCGTCGTATAGGCAAGACCATCGCGAGCCGAGGCCTCGTCCAGCTTGAAAATCGAGTAGGGGAGTACATTCCCGCTGTTGGGAAGCCCGAGGACGATGCTTTGAAGGTAATTCCACGCCGCATGGGCCGCCATGGCCATCCAGATGCTGTCGAAGTAGTAGACCAGGAGGGAGAACAAGATCCCGCAGATCATGATGTCCACGATAGACAGCACGGTCACTCCTGGGTTCAGAAGGTGGAACGCCGCGAATATCGCCGCGTTCCCGACGATCGCGACCACCGGCCTCTTGTACTTGTTCAGCAGCTTCTGGTATAGGTATCCTCTGCAGACCAGCTCTTCCGCCGACGACTGGACGAACACGCATACGAGAAGGATCAGCGCGTAGGCTATGTTGAATGAGCTGAAGTCAAGAGAGATGCTTCCGAGCATGCACGCCGCGAACGCGCAGAATCCGTTGAGCGCCGCGCCGAGGGCGAAGCCGATCATCAGGTTCCTGAAGTTGTTTCCCGCCGATCTTCTGTCGATGGCTTTCCAGATCGGCTTGTTGGCCTTGCGCAGAAACCAGAGGAGCGCGACGAGCCATACTCCGATGGATGCCAGATACGCTTGTCCGGTTGCAAGCCAATCAGGAAGCAACCCCATCATGGTTGAAGCGATTTCCTGCGCGTCCGTCATTCCGACGATTTCGTCTCCATAGGCCAACCCGGCGTAGATTCCTACGAAAGCTCCCGTGAGCAGTCCGCCGATCAAGCCGCCGATCCCTGTCAGGAAGACGCTGCCGACCAGGTAGCCGAACCAGCTGTCCGCTATGCTCTTAAGCGCTTTTTTCATCAACGACCCTCCGTCGCGCATCCGATCCGATTTCTCCGCTTTCGTACCTGTCGCCCCGAGAGGTGTTTGGCGGTTGACGGTCGAACACTATGCGGCACCCTTTGGTGTTGATGGAGAACATCGAGCGAATGAACATAATTCCGCTTTTTCTCGGATTCTCCTCGCCGGAGAGCTTCGCATCATGCCAAGCATCTTGCATAGGCGAGGAAAGCTGCCGATATCATGGGCGTCGTGCTCGTTGGAAGAGATGGCTGGGCCGTCGTCGGGGAGATTCTCCGCTCCATGGTATTTCCGGATATGTCAGGCGTGCGTTCGTGCCGTCGTACGTATCGCGCATCCTCAACCCAGCGCAACGGGTTCGGTCTCAGAGCGATAGGAACATCCGGTGCACGCGCGCATCCTCGTCGAGTTCGGGATGGAAGGACGTTCCGATTTGATTGCGCCAGCGCACGCCGACGATGTTCCCGTCGACGCGGGCGAGCACGTCGCATCCGTCGCGCGTCTCCACGACGAACGGGGCTCGGATGAACGTCATCGGAATGGCGCCTGCATCGTCGAAATCGGCCCTGGTCCTGAAGCTTCCGAGCTGACGTCCGTATGCGTTGCGCCTGACCGTGACCGGAAGCGTCCCAAGCCAGGTAGCGTTGTGCTGGCTGTCCACAGCGCTTCCATCCCCATTGATGCCGTCTATGCGCTCGGCCATGAGTATCAGGCCGGCGCAGGTTCCGAACGTCGGCATGCCGGCCTCGATCATGTCGCGCAGAGGCTCCAGCATGCCGAGTTCTCGCAGCATCCGGCCCTGAGCCGTGCTCTCTCCTCCCGGCAATACTAAACGATCGAATCCTTTATGCAGGTCGGACGCTTGTCTGAGCTCGATGCATTCCACGCCGAGCTCAGACAGCATGCGTTCGTGCTCGGCGAAGGCGCCTTGCACCGCAAGGATCCCGACGCGTTCGGCACCCATCACCGGCCGCGTTCTTCCATGATGAGCTCTATTTCATCCGCATTGATGCCCACCATGGCCTCGCCGAGACCTGACGAGAGCTCCGCGATCAGCTTGGCGTCCTCGTAGTTCGCGACGGCTTTCACGATCGCATCGGCGCGCTTCGCAGGATCCCCGCTCTTGAAGATGCCGCTTCCGACGAAGACGCCTTCTGCACCGAGCTGCATCATCAGCGCGGCATCCGCGGGCGTGGCGACACCGCCGGCCGCGAAGTTGACGACGGGAAGGCGGCCGCTTTCATGCACGCCGCGGATAAGCTCCACGGGCACTTCCAGACGCTTGGCCTCTTCGAACAGCTCGTCGTCACGCAAAGACCGCACATGCCTGATCTGGGAGTTGATGAGCCTCATGTGACGCACGGCTTGCACGACGTCGCCCGTGCCCGGCTCTCCCTTCGTACGGATCATCGTCGCGCCCTCGGCTATGCGGCGCAGCGCCTCGCCGAGGTCGCGCGCCCCGCAGACGAACGGAACGTCGAACGCGGTTTTGTCGATGTGGTAGGCATCGTCGGCAGGAGAGAGGACTTCCGATTCGTCGATGTAGTCGATGTCGATGGCTTGGAGGATCTGCGCTTCCACGAAATGGCCGATGCGGACCTTGGCCATGACGGGAATGCTCACGGCCTTCTGGATTCCCTTGATCATCTCGGGATCGCTCATGCGCGAGACGCCGCCGGCCGCGCGGATGTCCGCGGGGATGCGTTCGAGCGCCATGACCGCGCACGCACCGGCCTTCTCCGCCACGCGCGCCTGTTCCGGCGTCGTCACATCCATGATGACGCCGCCTTTGAGCATCTGGGCGAGCTCTCTGTTGAGTTTGATCCTGTCGACGTTCATGGGGCATCTCCTTCATCCGAGCCATGGTTTCGGCGAAGCATAGTGCTTCATTGAATATGGCGGAATATTCAATGAATGCAAAAATGATAATGTCAGAATATAGTCAGAACAGTTACTTCGATATGACCAAAAAAGGGAAGCCATGCGCATCTACGATCTTGCGGATCGCGGGAACTTGAGTCTGTACGAAAGTCTCTACCGCCATATCCGCGATGACATCCTTGCCGGGAATCTGCTGCCGGACGATCGTCTTCCTTCGAAACGAAGCCTGGCGGCCGACCTCGGCGTGAGCGTGATAACCGTCGAAAGCGCCTATCGCCAGCTGCAAGCCGAAGGGTACATCGTGTCTCGCGAACGCAGCGGATACTACGTGCGCAGCATCGCGACGCGCCCTCATGTGACAAGGCCCGTATCGTCGCGTGCCGTGACGTCCCGTCCGACCTTCGCCGTCGCGGATTTCTCGTCGGCGCCCGCATGCTCCGACCGATCGTTCGCCCGGCTTTGGGAGAAGACGCTTCGCGACGTCATCGCGCATGAATCCGAGCAGGACCTGTTCGCGCGACAGCCGCCCCAGGGATCGCAGAGGCTGAGGGAATGCATCGCGTCATGGCTTGCGCGTGCTCGCGGCATCACGACCGGTCCGGACAGGATCGTCGTCGCTGCCGGCGCTCCGATGCTCTACGGGCTTGTGGCGTTGATGCGGAGGCGGCGGGGACGCGCCGGGGCCGTTGCGCTCGAATCGCCCGGATACGGGATGATCAAGGGCATCTACGAAACGATGGGCTGGCGCGTTGCGCCGATGCCGCTCGATGTCGAGGGCATCGATTGCTCCATGCTCGAGAAGAGCGCGGCATCCCTGGTCCACGTCATGCCTTCTCACCAGTTCCCCACGGGGCGCGTGACCACGGTATCGCGGCGTTACGAGCTCTTAAGATGGGCATCGCAGGCAGACGATCGGTACATCGTCGAAGACGACTACGACTGGGAGTTCAGGCTTTCGGGCAAACCGATCCCGTCGCTCAGCAGCATCGATGCCGAGGGCAAGGTCATCTATCTAAGCACATTCTCGAAGAGCCTGAGCCCGTCGCTGCGCATCGCGTTCGGCGTGTTCCCCAGCGAGCTGGATGAGGATCTCGAACGCGTGCTGGGCTGTTTCGCATCGACGGTCGGGGCCATCGACCAGATCGCGCTCGCCCGCCTCATGGAGTCAGGGGGATACGAGCGTCATGTCGGCAGGTATCGCACCAAGGCCCGCGCGGCGCGCGATTGCCTGATCGGTGCTTTTCGCGAAAGCCCGATCGCAGGCCGGCTTTCGTACGAGGAATGCGATTCGGGCCTGCACTTCGTGCTCTGCGTGGACACGCCCGCCCGCGCCGAGGACATCGCGAGACGTGCGGCCGAGCGGGGTGTCGGATTGGCGCCGCTCGAACGGTATGATCTGGGAGGCATGATGGCCCCGGATGGCCGCGTCCGCTTCGTGATGCAGTATGACGGCATCGAGCGCGAAACGCTTATGCGCGCGGCCGCCATCGTTTGCGAATCGATAGAGCGCGCTGAACGGCGGCAGGCGAAATAGCAGCAGGTCGAGCAACGATAGGCAAACCGACGACAAGCAAACCGATGGCAGGCAAACCAACGGAAAACATGCCGGCGTCAAGCGGGCCAACGATAGGTCGAGTCGCTGAATGACGGTACGTCGGGCTGCCGAATCGGCCATCTCCGTCGAACCGCTTCGGCGGGCGCCGGCTCGCGGAATATCTCGTTGACAACCTGGGTTCGCTGAATATACTATCGGTATATACTAGTGGTATATTCGAGGAAGAGCCTATGGAACGCACAGAAACCCAGATGAAGATCCTAGAGGTCGGGAAGCGGGAATTCCTTGAGAAGGGCTTCAAGGATGCGTCTCTGAACAGGATCGTCGCCGAAGCGGGGTTCACGAAGGGCGCATTCTACGGATATTACCCGGACAAAGCGGCCCTCTTCGAGGACATCGTCCGAGAGGCGGCGGATGGGCTCGTGGATCGATTCAAAGCCGCGCAGGACGCCCATTTCGACTTGATTCCCGAAGAGAGGACGAACGAGAGCCTTGCCCTGTCCACGCAGTATCTGCGCTCGTTCGTGGAATACCTGTACGCCCACTTCGACGAGTTCAGGCTGATCCTGTGCTGCGCGGACGGCACGAAATACGCTTCCTTCCTCCATGACCTCGTGGATAGGGAGGTGGAGAAAACGGAGTCGTATTACAAGGCTCTTCGCGAAAAGGGGAAACTGAGCGGACGGATGTCCCGGCAGCTGCACCATATGATCACGAGCGCCTACTTCGCGGCTGTGTGCGAACCCATCGTCCACGCCATGCCGAAGGACGAGGCCATGCAGTACATCGAGGAGCTCGCGAAATTCTTCAATGCCGGCTGGGAGGGCCTTCTTCGCTTGGAATAGGCATCCTCTGGAAGGGACGCTGCTCGAAAAGGGGAGTCTGCCGAAAGGTTTTCACCTGGGGCGAGGATCCCTCGAAGGAGCCCTCGACTAAAGCGGGATGGTTTCGACAGGAGCATCGTCCGATGGGGAAATCCCTTCTTTTTTCACCACGAGTTAGCTGAATCTTACAAACCAACGTATCGTTTGGAGGCGAATCATGAGCAAGACGGGTTCGGAGAAGCTGGAGACGAGGGACTTCATTTCCGTCGGCATCTTCTCCCTGATCTATGCCGTGGTGGCGTTCGTGGTCGGCGGCGTGGCGCAGATGACGCCCGTCACGTTTCCGTTCATGCCCATGATCGTGGCCCTGTTCACGGGAACGGTCTTCATGCTGTATGTGGCCAAGATCCCGAAGAGGGGCGCGCTTTCCATCCTCGGCGTCATCGCCGCAATCCTGCTGTTCGTCACGGGCATGTTCTGGATGATGTCCGCGTTCTTCCTGGTATTCGGGATCGTGGCGGACGGAATCTGCGCATCGGGAGGCTTCAGGTCGTTCAGGAAGAATCTGGCTGCCTATTGCGTGATGGCGCTTGCGCCTCTCGGCGCGTATGTTCCCATGGTCGTCATGCCGGAACAGTTCGATGCCTTCATGAGGAGCAAAGGGGATGTTGCCTCCTTCGAGGGAATCATCCATGCCATCGGGGGAACGTGGTGGATCCTTCCCGCGCTGGTCGCTGGGACCGTCATCTGCGCGCTGATCGGAGGATTCATCGGAAAGAAGCTTTTGAGGAAGCATTTCGAGAAGGCGGGGATCGCATAGATGGGGCTCGATCCGCGCACGAAGCTCCTGATTCTGGCGATCACGAGCGTTTCCGTCTTTCTGAATAGGAGCATCGCCGTCGAATGCGCGTATGCAGGCATTCCGCTTCTGATGCTTGCGATGTCGGGGCAGCCGAAGAAGGCGGCGAGGTACGGTTCGTTCTTCATCCTGCTTCTAGCGGTGCAGCTGTGCGCGGTGCCCCAGCTTCCGGTGGCGGCCGGCGGGATCGTCTACATGTTCGCCGTGTACATCCGAAAGCTTCTGCCCTGCTTCATGCTGGGAAGCTATCTGATCTCCACAACGCGCGTGAGCACGTTTTTGGCTGCTCTCGCGAAGCTTCGGCTGCCCGAAGGCCTGACGATCGCCCTTGCCGTCACGCTCCGGTTCCTTCCCACCCTGGCTGAGGAATGGGCCGCCATTCGAGACGCCATGGCGCTTCGCGGCATATCGGCCTCGGTAGGCGGGGTGCTCCGTCATCCTGCGCAGACGACGGAGCACGTGTACGTTCCTCTGCTTGTGTCCGCATCGAGGATATCCGACGAGATCACGCAGGCCGCGATCACGCGCGGCATCGAGCATGCGCACGAGAGGACCTGTTTGGAAGAGCCTTCGTTTTCCGCCGTCGATGCGGCAGCGGTCCTTGCCTACGCGGCCTTGGTCGCAGGCATGGTCTTCGCGAACGTCAAGGGGGTGTTCTGATGATCGAGATGCAGGATGTCTCTTTCGAGTATCGGGCGGCCTTCTCCGGGGAAGAGAGGGAAGACGGCTTGGGCCGTGCGAAGGACGGCAGAGGCGGCGGAAGCGGCAAGAACGATGGAAGCGGCAGGGGCGGCGTGCGCGGATTGTCCCTTCGCATAGATCGTGGCGAATGCGTTTTGCTCTGCGGCGCATCGGGCTGCGGGAAGACGACGGTCGCCCGGCTCGTGAACGGGCTGATCCCCCATTTCTTCGAAGGAAAGATCGCGGGAACCGTATGCGTGGACGGCATGGATTCCCAAGAAACGGAGATCGCCACGCTCTCCGATGCGGTGGGAACCGTGTTTCAGAATCCCCGGACCCAGTTCTTCAACGCCGATGTCGACAGCGAGATCGTGTTCGGATTGGAAAACAGGGGAATCGCGCGGGCGCAGCTTTGCGCTCGACTGGATGATGTCACCGAAGAGCTGCATCTCCAGGCGTTGAGGGGAAGAAGCGTGTTCGAGCTTTCCGGCGGGGAGAAGCAGAAGGTCGCATTCTCCAGCGTCTATGCCTCCGATCCGGATGTGCTGGTCTTCGACGAACCGTCCTCCAACCTGGACATGAAGTCCATCGAGGAGCTTGCGAAGCTCATGAGGACGGCGAAGGAGAAGGGAAAGACGATCCTTATCGCAGAGCATCGCATCTGGTATCTGATGGACATCGTGGATCGCGTGATCTATCTGCAGGATGGGGCGGTCGTTTCGGACATGCCCATCGAAGGCTTCAGGAGACTTTCGGAACGCGACATGCGCAGCAGGGGTTTGCGTTCCCGGTACCTTGCCGCCTTGCAACCCGAGGCGACAGCATTCCCGAGCGCTTCCGGCAATGTCCTTTCCCTTGAAAACGTGAGCGTCCGGCTTGGCGGCAACGAGGTATTGAAAAGCATCTCGTTCCAGGCGAATGCCGGCGAGATCATCGCGATCGCGGGGGCGAACGGGGCAGGGAAGACGACGCTTGCACGGGCGATCTGCGGGCTTGCGAACGATGTTTCGGGAACCGTGCGGTGGAACGGGCGCCCCTTGAACCGTCGCGTGCGGCGCAAGAAGGCCTATATGGTCATGCAGGACGTCGGCCACCAGCTCTTTTCCGACAGCGTGATGGAGGAATGCCGTCTGGGCATCAAGGATCCCGATAGAGACGGCATCGAATCGGCGCTTCGCAGGGTCGATCTGCTGGCGTGCAAGAATCGCCACCCTCTTTCCCTGTCGGGGGGACAGATGCAGCGGCTCGCCGTTGCGGTCAGCGAGATCTGCGGGAAGGATCTGCTGGTTTTCGATGAGCCTACCAGCGGCCTGGATCTTCGAAGCATGGAGGAAGTCGGCGGGTTGGTGCGGGTTCTTGCGGATCAAGGAAAGATTCTTCTGATCATCACCCATGACATCGAATTCATGATGCGCATCTGCACCCGCATCCTCGTTCTTGAGAACGGATGCGTGGCCGCGGATCTGTCGGGTGGGAAACGAGATCTGATCGTCGATCTGATGCGAGGTGGAAAACGATGAGCAATGCAGGACAGAGCGCGGCGTCCATCCTGATGGGCTTCGCGCGGCCGTGCAAGGGGATGCTTGCGGGATCGGTCGTGCTGGCGGTGCTCGGGGCGCTGTGCGGTATGGTTCCGTACATCGCCGCGTCGCGGGGCATCATCATGGTCTGCAGCGAAGATTACGACTTCGGCGTATTCGCGCTGCTTGCGGGAATCGCGCTTGCCGGATATCTGGGACAGGTGTGGCTCGGCACGTTCTCTACGATGAAAAGCCACGAGGCCGCCTTCACGATTCTGGGGAATATCCGCACGGCGATCACGGGAAAGCTTTCCCGCGTCCCTATGGGGACGATCCTCGACACGCCTTCCGGCACGTTCAAGACCGTTGCGGTCGATACCGTCGAGAAGCTCGAGCTCCCGCTGGCCCACATGGTGCCGGAATTGACCGCCAACACCCTGATCCCTGCCATGATGCTTGCGTACCTGTTCGTCCTCGATTGGAGGATGGCCTTGATATCCCTTGCGACCATCCCGGTCGGGGTCTTCTGCTACATGGGAATGCTGAAGGACTACGAGCGCCGGTATGCGAGGGTGCTGACGGCGGGGAAGCGCATGGATGCCGCGACGGTGGAATACATCGGCGGTATCGAAGTGGTGAAGACCTTCAACCAGGGGGATCGTTCGTACAAGAAGTACGCGGACGCCGTGGCCGAGAACAGGGCGTCGAAGGAGACGTGGTTCAGGCAGACCAACGGTTACTACGTGGTGGGGCTTTCCATTCTGACGGCAACGCTCACGGGCGTCCTGCCGCTGGGAAGCTGGCTGTTCATGAACGGGAGCATAGAGGCGGGAACGTTCATCACCTGCATCGTCCTTGCGCTCGGTCTGGTGAAGCCTCTGATCCAGGCGCTTCAGTACACCGATAGCCTTGCTATGGTGGATTCCACCGTGAAGGAGGTCAAGGCCCTGCTCGACCTTCCCGAGCTGTCAAGGCCGGATGAAAAGGCACCGCTGGTCGATACGCACGTCTCCTTCGAAGACGTCACCTTCCGATACGAGGGCGCGCCTTCCGGCGATGGAGAAGGGGACGGCTCGGAGCACGACGGCACGGAGGTGCTGCACGGCGTTTCCTTCGATTGCCCCAAGGGCGGCATGACCGCGATCGTCGGGCCTTCCGGCTCCGGCAAATCCACGATCGCGCGACTGATAGCCTCGTTCTGGGAGGCGGAGCGCGGCTTCGTCCGCATCGGCGGCGTGGACGTGCGGAAGATGCCGCTGTCGCAGGTGATGGAGCTCGTTTCCTATGTGTCGCAGGACAACTTCCTGTTTCATCTTTCCATTCGGGAGAACATCCGCATCGGCAAGCCGGATGCGACGGATGCGGAAATCGAGGATGCGGCGCGAAAGGCGAGCTGCCATGATTTCATCCTCTCTCTTCCGAAGGGATACGACACGTTGGCGGGCGATGCGGGAAGCCATCTTTCCGGAGGCGAGCGCCAGCGCATCGCGATCGCGCGGGCGATTTTGAAGAACAGCCCGATCGTCGTGCTCGATGAGGCGACCGCATTCACCGACCCGGAGAACGAGGCCGCTATACAGGCGTCCATCGCTAAGCTCGTGGCGGGAAAGACCTTGATCGTGATCGCCCACAGGCTTTCCACCATCGTCGATGCGGACAAGATCCTCGTGATCGATCGGGGCCGCGTCGCCGCCGAAGGGACGCATGAGGAGCTGGTTGCGGAAAGCCCGCTGTACGGGCAGCTCTGGAATGCCCACGTCGCGAGTCGCGATACCGCAGAGGAGGTGGCGTGATGATACGTCTGTTCCAAAGGCTGCTCGCGTTTGCGGGTAACCAGAAAGGCCGGCTCATACGATCGTTTCTCGCATATCTCGTCAGCTCGTTTTTCGAGATGCTTCCCATCATGGCGATTCTCGTCGTGCTTTCAGGCATTTTGGCGTCGCTTGATGGCGGCGCCATGCCTGCAGACGCGATCTGGATCTCGCTCGGCATCATGCTGGTCTCTATCGCCGGCAGGATCGCGTTCGTAGGTCTGTCTGCGAACGCGAGGACGCTCGGCAGCTTCGCGTTCGGCGCCGAGAAACGCATGGAGATCGGCGAGCGTCTGAAGAAGGCGCCGATGGGGTATTTCAACGAGAACAGGCTGGGCGATATCACGGCGGCCGTGACCACCACGCTGGGCGACCTTGAGCAGCAGTCCGTCGCGATCATGGAACACATCGCCGGGGGATTCATCCATGCCGTCGTGATCGGCACGTGGCTTCTGGTCTACGAATGGCGCATCGGGCTTCTTTCCCTTGCAGGGCTTGCCGTGGCGCTCATCGTGTACGCCTTCATCGGCAGGGTCGGCACGAAATACGCGCCCCGCAGACAGGCGGCTCAGGCGGGTCTTGTCACGTCCATGCTCGAATACGTTCAGGGCATGGGGGTCGTGAAGGCTTTCGGCCTGGCAGGCAGGTCCGAGAAGGCCGTGGACGCCGCGATCGGAGAGAGCAGGGATGCGAATACCGTTTTGGAAAAGGCGTTCTCGAAGATGACGGCGCTCTATCAGACCGTGTTCAAGTTCGCGCGCGCGGCGATTCTCGTCTTTGCTCCCTACCTCCTGATCGGAGGGGAGATCACGGCTGAGAAGTGCCTTCTTCTGCTCGTGGCGAGCTTCATGATCTATGCCACCGTCGAAGTGGCGGGCAGCATGTCGTCCGTCGCCCGCGCGGTCGAGGCATCGCTTGACAGGTTGGATGTCGTGACCCATATGCCGTCTTTGGACGAGGGCGGCGCGAATTTGGATCCCGATACGTTCACCATTGAAGTCAAGGACGTTTCCTTCGGATACGACCGCACGGAGATCCTGCATCATATCGACTTGACCGTGCCGGAGAGAAGCACCTGCGCCATCGTCGGGCCGTCGGGTTCCGGCAAGACCACCCTGTGTTCTCTGATTGCCCGCTTCTGGGATGTGGATGCAGGAAAGATCCTGGTAGGCGGCAGGGACGTGCGGGAGTATACGAGTGATAGCCTCCTGAAGAACTTCGCCATCGTGTTCCAGAACGTCTATCTGTTCGAAGACACCGTTGCGAACAACATCTGCTTCGGACGGCCGGAGGCGACGGAGGAAGAGATGATCGCTGCCGCGAAGAAGGCCTGCTGCCATGATTTCATCATGGCGCTTCCCGACGGTTACCAGACGCATATCGGCGAAGGAGGGTCGAGCCTTTCAGGCGGAGAGCGTCAGCGCATCTCCATCGCGCGTGCCATTCTGAAGGACGCTCCTATCGTCATCCTGGACGAGGCGACGGCAAGCGTCGATCCGGAAAACGAGCAGGAGCTTCAAAAGGCGATTGCCGAACTGACCAAGGACAAGACGATACTCATGATCGCGCATCGCCTGTCCACGGTGCGCATGGCGGATCAGATCGTCGTGCTCGACGGCGGCAGCATCGTGCAGCGGGGAACGCACGACGAGCTGATGGCGGAAGAAGGGATATACCGGCGATTCGTCGGCATGAGAAGCCGGGCCATCGGCTGGCGCCTCGCACGAGGGGGAGTGTGAGGGTAAGGATGCGGGGCTTGATGTACGCTTCCAACCTCGAGCGAGGCAAGGAGACTGCGGAGTTCCCGCATGCAGGGCATCGCATCGAGTTTCGGCATGCTACCATGCATGCCGAAGCGTATCGTCCGCATCCGCATGCATGGCGGTGCGGCGACGCATGATGGCATGGTGTTTTCCAAAAGACAGAGGAGAACCATAGCGCATGTCTGCTGACAGTTTCGACGATTTCGAATACGAACGGGCGTCCGATCATACGTCGGAGGCTCAGCGTCGGCATTACTGGGCGGTTGCGATCGGCTTGCAGGATGTCGATGGGCTCGAGGTTTCGGATTATCTTCGCGCTCAGTCCTGTTCGTATGTTTCCGGCGAGAAGTCGCTGGGCGAGGTCGGCAAGCTCGTGCGCGCGCATCATGCGTCGGGCAAGGACGAGGGGGCGGCCGAGGCCGATCTTGTCAGCCAACGAATCGCCGAGCTCTTGTCGCGGGGCGCATTCTTCTTGGCGCCTGAAATGCTCGTCCGAATCCATGCATATCTTTTTCAAGACCTTGATCGGTCGAAGTACCATCCCGGCGAATTCAAGACCGAAAGAATGGTCAAACAGGAGGAAATCCTCAACGGCGACAGCGTGCTGTATGCCGACCCGATGGCCTACGAGATGTCTTTGCACGGCGCCTTCGCTCGGGAATCGGCACGGTCATATGGAGCGTTTTCAGACGACGAGGTCAAGGACTTCTGCCACACCATCGCGTTTCTCTGGCAGATCCATCCCTTTTACGAAGGCAATACCCGCACCGTCGCCGTGTTCTCGGAGCTCTACTTGAACAATCTGGGGTTCCAGGTAACCAACGATCCGTTTGCGAAGCATGCGCGCTACTATCGCGACGCGTTGGTGCGTGCGATGTACAGAAACGCGCCTGCGGGTGTTTTCCCTGACGAGCGCTTTCTTGTTTCATTTTATAAGAGGCTTATAGGGCGGGAGGCCGATGAGCTCGACCGCGAGAAGATGATCTGCACGCAGCTTTTCGAGAATCCTTCGTTGCTCAGGAACATCGATTCTGAAGAAGCGCTGCATTCGAAGACGTGAGACACGCCGGGTTCTTCAACAGCGCGACATCTTCGACGCTTATCCTGGAAACGAGCACCCGCCATGCGATGGTCGCAGAGCGGGTGCTGCATCCGTGGGATGCACAGGCGTCTTCCGAGCCGGAAAGGCACCGATGCGCGATATGCGGCTTGTCGGCTCAGCCCTGCACGTCCAATTCTTCTCCGGCGTGCACGACATATGTCTCGAACTTCACGTTCGGCATGCATGCTGCCAGGTCGTCCCGAATCCGCTCGAGCGCTTCCAGGCGGTATTCGGCGGATGTTTCGGCGTTGCCCTGGATGATGAAGATGGCGTTCTTCGTCGCATCGTCGAACTTGTAGTTCTCGCCGTCGCGAACGTCCAGCCATGCCATGATTCCTTTCGCGTCCCGATAGACGTAGTCCGTCTCGGCCACGTGCTTCTCGGCGGAAAGGATCGGAAGGAAGGAGTCTTCCTCTTTGTTGATGGTGAATTCTATCCGTTCGTCGACCTTGTCGAGGTCATGTCCGCCTATGGCTAGACGCGAGCGCAGCGATTCGACGTTGTAGATGTCGATGACGCTGTTGATGTGCGGAATGGAGCCGCGGTGTTGGATATTGCGGATGAGCGCGGGAACGGTGGGAGGGTTCTTCTTGACGCTTCGCTTCACGCGTTTCAGCAGGTCCGTGTAACCTCGGACGACCGGAAGGTCGAGCACGTCGTCCATGGTGCAGCCCAACGCCCAATCTTCCATGTCCTTCTGCTTTTTCAGGAACGAATCGGGCAGGGGAGCGTTCGGGTCCACGTCTCTCGCGATGCCGATCACGACGCTTTCGATGCCGAGTTTTGCGATGCTTTCGTCGACCAGCAGCTTCATGGCGACCTCCTTCATCGGTGTCTGCATTCAATGGTATCGAACGGTCGCGAATTTCGCCAGGGGCGCATGCCTCGCCGTAGTTCACGCAGGCATACGTCGCGTTCAGCTTCATCTCTGGATTTCCAGGCCGGAATCAACTCGGGATCCTTTCCCTCATGCGGTCTTGCATCCGCTGTTTTCTTGACGGCTTTCATTCTGCTCGCGATGGCGCAACGGGGAAAGCAGGCATAATACTGTGCCGCAGGTACCTTTCGATAACCTTCGTGCATCGTCTGGAATGTAGAACTATGCGATGATATATCCGAATTCGGTACCGGCAGGCAGGTGGTTGGATGACCCTCGAAAACAGATTGGGCATAATGGACGACGTGAAGCTTGCCCACGAAGAAGAGCGCCTCTCTAAAACGGCAGCGCTGCTGATGTATCGCGACGGCGCGCTCGATACGCTGGAATCCGGTACGGTTCATGCGCTGACGAGCATTCATAGGGCTTTGTTCTGCACGATCTATGACTTTGCGGGCAAGATTCGTACCGTGAATCTTGCCAAAGGCAGCTTCCGTTTCGCCTCTGCTCTTTATCTCGGTTCGGCGTTGAAAAGCATTGAGAAGATGCCGCAGGATGGTTTCGAGCGCATTCTCGAAAAATACGTTGAGATGAACGTGGCGCACCCCTTTCGCGAGGGGAATGGGAGGTCGGGTCGTATATGGCTCGACCATATGCTGCGGCGCAACCTGGGATTCACTGTTGATTGGAGCAAAATCGATCGCGAAGACTACCTGCTTGCCATGGAACGCAGCCCGGTGCGCGATGTGGAGATAAAGGCACTGGTGCGCGAGGCCCTATCCGATCGGCTCGACAGCTTCACGTTGCTCGCACGCGGCATCGATGCGTCGTACGCATACGAGGGCTATGCCGCCTATCGCGCAGAGGATCTGGTGAAGGGCATTCGTCCGAGCGCCGATCGCGGTGCAAAGTGAATTCGAACACGTCTGCTGCCGTCAGCTCTTCCTCTGCAATTGTCTGAAATAGCCCGCGGTCTTCCGACCTTTAGCGTTTCTTTAGAAACCCCGTCCAGACTGAGAAGCAAGACGTTGGACGGCGGAAGAGAGGAAGCTCCATGGCGGAATGCGTTTTGGAAACGCGTGGGCTCGTCAAGCGGTTCGGGCGGGGCGGCAACGCCCAGACGGCGGTGGACCATGTGTCCCTCCATGTAGAAGAGGGAAAGGTCTACGGCCTGCTCGGCCCGAACGGTGCGGGCAAGTCGACCACGCTCAAGATGATCACGGGGATGCTGCATCCGACGGAGGGGCAGATGCTGTTCGAGGGGCATCCGTGGACGCGAGACGACCTCTACCGCATCGGTTCGCTCGTCGAGCAGGCGCCTCTCTATCCGAATCTGACCGCACGAGAGAATCTGCGCGTGCGCACCACGCTGCTGGGGCTGTCGGAGGCACGCATAGATGAGGCGCTCGCGACGGTGGGTCTTGCGGATACGGGATCCAAGCGCGCCGGAAGGTTTTCGATGGGTATGAAGCAGCGTCTGGGCATTGCGCTGGCCTTGCTGGCCCATCCGCGTCTGCTGATTCTGGACGAGCCGACCAACGGGCTCGATCCCATCGGCATCGAAGATCTACGCGGTCTTATCCGAAGCTTTCCCGCACAGGGCATCACGGTGCTGCTGTCGAGCCATATCCTCGGCGAGGTGCAGCATACGGCCGATGTCGTCGGCATCATCGTCGGCGGCAGGCTCGCCTACGAGGATGCGCTGCATGAGGGCGAGGATCTGGAAGCGCTCTTCATGGACGTGTGCCGGAAGGAGGCCGGACGATGAAGGAGACGAAGCGCGCGGCCGAGGCGACGGCCATGTCAGGGGCGCAGCATGCGGCAGCGCTATCGTGCGGGATGACGCCGCGGCATGAACCGGCAATGCCATGTGCGACAGGGACCGACGAGAAACCCGTTCCCATGCGCGGATCCTTCGTTCGCGCTCTGCGCGCGGAAGCGTTGAAATCGAAGCATGCCGCACCGCTGCGCCTGGCTATCGTCTTGGCGCTGCCCTTTCCGCTGCTGGCGGTCCTCGGGGCTCTGCTCGCCCCGCAGGCGGGCCTTACGTATGCGCCGTGGAACTACTGGTATGCGCTGCTGATGCCGGTCGCGATCACGCTTGCCGCCGCATCGGTGGCGCGGGTCGATGCACGCTTAGGCAACCGCGCCTTGCTTTCGAGCGGCGTGCCGCTGCGTCAGGCGTGGGGCGCCAAGGTCGTCTGGTGTCTGATTCTCTCGGCGCTGTCGAACCTCGTCGTCTTCGCCGTGTATGCTGCAGCGTCGATCGCAGCGCCGCAGGGTGCGGCGAGCATGCCGGCGATGCTGGCCGCGGCGCTTGCGCTCATCGTCGCAAGTTCGTGGATGGTTCCGACGACGCTTTTCCTCACGATGCGCGCAGGGATGCTCGCAGGCGTCTTCGTGCCGTTGGCGGTGCAGATCGCCCTGGCTTTCAGCTGGTCGGTCGTGCCGTTCTGGCCCGCATGCCCGCCTTCGGCCACCGTCATGCTGCCGACGGCCTTCCTTCCGGTCCTGCCAAGCGGCGAGCCCGTCGGCGTCGGCATGGATATCGTCGAAACGGTATCCCAAGGAGATGCTATCGCGCTTGCGCTCGGCATCGCGTGTGCGCTCACGGCAGTGCTCGTCGTTGCCGGCGCATCATGGTTCGAGAAATCGGAGGAGCGGCGATGACGGGACGCGCGACGGATCATGCGGACGATATCCGTAACGCGAGCGGAAGCGAAGGCGAGGATGCGCGGGCATCTGGACCGAGCATGACGTTTCCGCGTTCCTTGCGCGCAGAGACGCTGCGCCTGCGTCGGTTGTCCCTTGTGCCTCTGCATCTGATATGCGCTTTGGCGGCGGGGGCGGCGTGCGGGGCGTACTTCGCCACAGCTCCCTGGGATGCATCGATGGGTGCCGACGCCTTCGTGCAGCTGCTGGGCGCCATGATGCCGCTTATGGCGGGCATCGTCTGCGGCCTGGACGTGGATGCCGAGCGGGAGGCGACCTGTTTTTCAGGCATGCTCGCCGTCCCGTCGAGGCGAAAGGCGATTGCCGCACGGCTCTGCACGCTCTGGCTTATGGGGGCGTTCGCCCTCGTGCTTGCCGCAGCCGCGTTCGCCGCGCCCCTCATCCTGGTTGGGCGACAGGCATTGGGGCCGGCCGCCTGGGTGGGTGCCGTCGTCGGCCTCGCATTCGGCAGCATCCCGCTCTATCTTGTCCTCTACGTCGCTGCGCTACGATGGGGCCGCAATGCGGCGATCGTTGCCGGCGCGGCAGGACTCATGCTCTCGTTCTTCTCGATGGGAGGGCTCGCGCACGGTCTTATGACCGGGGCGCTCACGGCCGCTGATGCGAATGCGTTGTCGTATCTGCCGACCAGCTGGCCCGCGCTTCTGGGATCATTGCCTATCGAGCTTTCGATCGCTGGCGGATCTGCAGGTTCGTTGGATGCTGCGGCTCATGTCGCCGGTGCGATCTGGCCGCTCGCAGGCTTATGCGCTGTCGCGACCGTTCTGCTTGCAGGCGGGCTGGCGGCATGGATTTCCCGTTTCGAGCCTGCTCGGCATGGAGAATGAAAAGATGGCTGCCCGGGATCTGATATATCATGGCGACGCCTATGGAAACGATAGGATGCCTTGGAAGGGGTCTGCAAGACGCATGCGAGGAGGCGAAAGGCATGGCGCGGATTCTCGTGGTCGATGACGATGCGGCGATCACCGACCTGCTGTCCCGCGTGCTTGCGCGCGACGGACATGCCGTCGATGCCGCGAACGACCCGGTTTCCGTGCTTGGCCTCGCTTTGTCACGGTACGATCTTATTCTCTGCGATGTGATGATGCCCGGTATGGACGGCTTCGAGCTGGTAGGCCGCATCCGGCATCTGGTAGACGCTCCGATCCTCTTCCTCACTGCGAAGGTGGCTGAGGAAGATGCTGTGTTCGGATTGGGCCTCGGTGCCGACGACTATATCCGCAAACCGTTCGGCATCGTCGAGCTTCGTGCGAAGGTCGGCGCGCATGTGCGTCGGGAAGAAAGGGTGCGCACCCATATGCTCGCCTTGGGCGACGTTCGCGTCGATCTCGATGCACGCGAGCTTTCCGCGCATGGTTCGCCTGTGCCGCTCACGCCTACCGAGTATGCCGTGTGCGAGCTCCTCGCCATGCATCGCGGCCAGGTGCTTTCGCGCGAGCAGATTCGCGAGCGCGCGTTCGGCTGGGCTTCGGACGCGGGCGACGATGCGATTTCCATGCACGTGAGCAACGCCCGCGCGAAGCTCCGTCGGGCGAACGTCGATCCTATAGAGACCGTGCGTGGGATGGGGTATAAGTGGCAGGCGTAGGGCATACGCGCCGACGCGTGAGGATCCCTCTGTTCCTGGTGGTGTCCCGCTACTTCCTCTACGTGCTCGTCGGCGCGCTTCTCGCCGTGGGCATTCCGACGGGCGCCTTCGCTTGGCAGATGGCTTCCGATGCCGTATCGGTCGCGAACTACGGCGACACCCACCTGGGCGAGGTGGAAGATATGCTCGCCGGCCAGGCTTCCTTCGACGCCGATGCCATTCCCTCGGCGTATCGCTACGCCCGCTTCGGCGCGGACGGCTCTCTTCTGGCAACCGACATGCCTGTCGGTCAGCTTGATACCGCGCATGCCGTCGCGGTTTCGCGCGAGGCGTTCGATGACTCGTATCCTTCCTACGATGCGGTCGGTCTTGCAGATGGCGGGTGCTGCGTGCTTTCCTACGATATCGTGCCTCAGTGGGTCTACAAGGGCATGCGCGACGCCTTGCCGAATCCTCAGGACCTGTTTCTCTGGACCGTGCTGGCCGCGCTGGTCCTTGCGATCATGCTCATCGCCCTGCGTGCCGGACGCGTGCTCACGCGCAAGATGGATCCCTTGACCCGATCGGCCCAAGCCGTCGGCAGGCAGGATTTGGATACGCCTGCAGGTAGCAGCGATGTGGCCGAGATCGACGATGTGCTGCGCGCGATGGAAGCGATGCGGATTTCGTTGAAAGACGCGCGCGAGGCGCAGCAGGCGACCGAACGGCAGGCTCGGGAGCAGGTCGCCGCGCTTGCTCACGACCTCAAGACGCCCCTTACGGTGGCGATCGGCAATGCGGAGCTGCTTGCCGAGGATGCGGCTTCGGGTATGCTCGGCGCTGATCAGGCTGCGTGCGCGCAGGCGATACGGGAGGCCGCGCATTCCATGGATGGCTTCGTGACCAGAATTGTGGAAGCATCTCGCGGACGGGCGGACGAATCGCATCTCGAATCCGTGAATCCCTGGGTTCTTGCCGATAGCGTGGAACGCGCGGCGAAGAGGGTCGTCGCAGCGCGCGGCTTCGCCTTCGAAACCGCGAGGACACGCGCGTTCCACGATGCATGCATCGCGATGCGCGAAGGGGAGGGGGCGCTGCCGCTCTGGGATGCGGATGCCCTTGAGCGCGCCGCGCTCAATCTGGTAGGCAATGCCTGCGACCATGCATGTGGCGGCCGCGTGGTCCTTGCGTTTTCGTACGACGTCGCATCGCAAACCGTCTACATCGCTATCGAGGACGACGGGGCCGGCCTTTCGTCTGAGGCTCTCGCGCACGGGACCGAGCGGTTCTTCCGCGGGGATGCATCGCGGGCAAATGTTGGCGGCGCGGGCGGTGGCGGCACGCATTTCGGGTTGGGACTTTCCATCGCCGCCGATATCGCCTCCGCGCATGGCGGCAGGCTGGAGCTTGCCAATCGTACGGACGATGCGGGCGATATCTTGGGGGCACGCGCGACGATCGCGCTCCCTCTTGCTGCGCCGCCTGCATAGCATCGGCTGCACATCGGCAAGAGCTTAGAGACGAGAGATAGAGAGACATACTTCCAGGTGAATCAAGAAAAAGGCTCAATGCGTAGAGCGATCGTCATCCTTCGTAGATTGTGCTGCGGTGTCCGACGGAGAACACCTCGATGACGAGCCGGTCGTCTTGGATGACGCATAGGATGCGATAGCTCCCGACGCGGTAGCGCCATTCGCCCGCGCGATTGGCCGTGAGGCCTTTTCCATGGACGCGTGGGTCTTCGCATCCTTCAAGGTTCTTGTCGATCCAGGAAACGATGAGTCGCGCATCGAAACGATCCATCTTCTTCAGCTGCTTTAAGGCGGCTGACGTGTATTCAACGCGATAGGCCATTTACAGTCCCAGTTCGGAAAGAATCCGATCGTGGGCGTAGCGCGTTCCATCATCCTCGGCTATCGCCGAGCGAAGAGCCTTCAGGTCTTCCTGGTCCTCGATTTTCTCGAAGACGGCATCGCGGATGAAATCGGAAATGGTTTTGCCTTCGAACATGGCGTACTTGCGAACGACGGCGGCGTCGGCGTCATCTATGCGCATGGTTAATGTGGACATGGCATCCTCTTTCATTTCGTTGAATACAATGTATTCTAGCATGTGCCATGAGCGGATTCAATCGCTTCAATCCGAACGCCGAGGTGCTCGATGGGAACGATGAGCCCATTCCCGGCCTGTTCGCCGCGGGCGAGGTTGCGGGTCGTAAGATGGAAACGAACCGCCTGGGCTCCACGTCTATGGCCGATATCTACACCTTCGGACGCGTCGCCGGCGACAATGCGGCCGACTACGTCGGGTAGGAATCGGTTTATGATATGAAATCCCCCGCATGCCGATTGCGGTTGCGCTTCGGTTCTTGACAACGGCTTTCGACGATGGTCGCGCCTCGGCGCCCTGGAATTCCTCCTCAGGGTTCGAGGCGCGGTCCCGTCTCTCGAGCCGACTATTCTAGAAGGATGAAAGCGCGCATGAAACGAGGGATATCGCGAACCCTATCGTGAACGAAGCTGCATTGCATGCGAGGGAAAGGATATAAGGCCTGTCCGAAAGCCCGGCATACCGATAGATGCCGCCTTCTGCCACAACGGCCGCCGTCTCAAGGACGATGAGTATCGTGGCGAATGCGAGTTCGGAATCGAGGGCGACGCCGGCGACGATCGTCGCAAGCACAAGAGGCGGATTCGTGACGGTCTGCGCTAATGCGACCACGGCGATATGCCACGCGCCGCGCACGTGGAATACGGCGAGAGCGACAACGAGCTCGACGACGATAGTCAGCGCAAGGCAGGTGAGGAACATCGCTGCGATCGCCCACGAGGATCCTGTCATGCCCGACCCTCTGCCTGGAGGGTCGCGGCCTGCGCGTCAGGCTCGTTCTGAATGCCGCGTGCGAGCCGAAGCGCAGGCAGGAGGCAGGCAAGCGAGGCGATCGCGAGGACGCTCAAGGCCATCGGCCCGTCGACATCGAATCCGATCAATGCCGGCAGCGCGCCGATCGCAAGTGAGAACGATGCGATTCCGAAGGCGATTCCCTTGGATGCGGGCATGAGGTTTGCAAGCGAAATAAGCGTGACGGGCATGGTGAAATTGAAGAGGAACGCCGCAAGCATGCCGATGGCGGGGAATGCCGCTGCGAAGGGAAAAAGGGCTGCCGAACCCGCAAGAGATGCAATCGAGGCGGCGGCAAGCCCGCGGCGATCGGCCAGCACGCCTCCTGCCGCCTTTCCGGCGACGATACCTGTGACCAGCCCGGCTGCGAGCGCGATGTCGGCCTTCCAGGGGAATGCCATTTCCATGCCCGCATAGCTGCGAAGCGCAACGGTGGCGGCGAGCAGCGCGCAGGCGCCGATGAAGCGAACGGACGGCCGAGGGAGCCCGAACGGCTCGTTGCGCACGTTCCATATGCGTCGATTCATGCGATCGACGGAGGCGATCGCGAAGATGCATCCGACGGGCAGCGCTGCCAGCACGGGCGTGAGGCTTGCGTGCGATACGGCCATGAGGCCTCCGAGGAAGACTCCTGCCGCCCCTGTCGAAACGAAGGCTCCGGGAAGCGTCGCCTTTCCTTGGGCGACATTCAGCACATCAAGGCCGCCTGCGCAGTGGAACAGCGCGTTTCCGACCGCGACGAGCGCCACCGCCGCCAAGGCCGCAGGTGCGTGCGGCGCGGCCGAGACGAACGTGCCTGCCGCCACCAACCCGCAGGCGACCATGGCGGCGCGTGCATTGCGATCCGCGAGATCGACCAGCGCGCCGAAGGGGAGCTGAAGGCAGAAGGCGAGCAGATCGTAGGCGACGATGGCCGCAACCACGCCTTCCGCTCCCTCGATGCCGAGCGTGCGCGATACGGCGCCGAGCATGGTTGCTATGCAGGCGAGGTCGATGACGAAGTGGGAAACTCCGTAGACCGCGGTCATCGGCACGCGTGCCGAATCGCCCGTCATTTTCGTTCGTTCAGAATGATCACGATCGCAACGAGCGCAACGATCGAGGCGATGATGACGGGCACTGCTACTCCCGCAATGAGCGCGATATCAAAGAATCCCGACGGCGTGGGATACGAGGGAATCGGCGCGATGTCGGCGAACGCATACGAAGGCATGGCGCACGCGCATGCGATCGCGGCAGCAAGGGCGAATCCGGTCTTCTTCGGGTCCATAATGCCTCCAATCTTCCTGGCGCGAGGATGCATCCGCGTCGCTCGGCGAAGCCGGTGTGCGACATGCACGCCATGGGGCTTTCGGCGGCTTCCGAGGCCAGTCGCGCAACGGACGGAACGTTCGTCCGCTGCGCGGGCTTCCTTCATGCGCGCGGGCACCGGCCCTTGGGTCGAGCTAGTAGAGCTTCGCGCCTGCGGGTATCGCATCGTCGACCATGAGCAGGTTCAGGCGTTCTTCGCCCTTCACCTCATGGATCGCCGAGAGCAGCATGCCGCACGAGTCGATGCCCATCATCGAGCGCGCAGGCAGGTTCACGATGGCGATGAGCGTCTTGCCGACGAGCTCTTCGGGCTCGTAGTACATGTGAATGCCCGAAAGAATCACGCGGTCGGTGCCGGTGCCGTCGTCGAGCACGAACTTGAGGAGCTTCTTGCTCTTGCGGACGGCTTCGCATTCCTTCACCTTGACGGCGCGGAAGTCGGACTTGCTGAAGGTTTCGAAGTCGACCTCTTCGCCGGCGAGGGGTTCCGTCTCGACGGCCTCTGCGTTGTTCGCGGCCCCTGCATTCGTGACGGTGCCGACCTTGGGTTCTGCCTCGGTATTCGTGGGCGCTTTGTCATGCATGACGCTGTCGGTTGCAGCGGTCGCGGTTTCGTTGATCGGGGAATCGATGGGCTCTTCGGACATGGCGACGTCTCCAATCGTTGAATGCGGACATGTGTCTTGCCCTGATTCTACCTGATGGAATCGGCGGGCGCATCTCGATGCCGCTGGTTTTGCAAGAGCGACGGTCGATGCGGGCATCGTATGCGATAGCTCCTGCGCATGGCGTTGCAGAACGGCTCAGCGATTCCGTAGCATCGCATGTTGGGCCTGCGTATTCGCGCACGATCATGAAATGCATGCCGCGCAGCTCGTCTAGGCGCTTCCTCCGAAGGCTATCACGAGCGAGATGACGAGGGGAATCAGCGCGAGCCCGGCGATGAGTCCCTTCATCTCGAAGGCGTCGTTCAAAATCTCCCTCCAATTCGCCTTCTCGCCATCGGCCTTGACACGTTTCGTCGTGCCGTCGGGCAGTATCCGGTAGAGGATAGGGCGATCGTAGACTTCCATATGGAAGAACTTCATGATGAATGCGGGTGTGGTGGGGATGGAGATGCAGAGCCACACGACGATGCCGCCCAGCCACATGCCCGACGTATCGAAGCCTGCGAATAGGAACCCAAGGAGCAGCGGGAACGTGTTCCAGAGCGCGATGAGCGCCACCCATTTCGCGATGCGTGCGGGCGGGTGGAAACGTATGCGCACGGGTTCTTCCAGGCCGCCGATGCGTTCGAAGAACACGGGATCGGGATCGGGGCGTGATTCGCCCGCTCCCCAGACAAGCGTTCCCCCTTGTCGTTCAATTACTGAATCTTTGCTGGTGAACAGCAGATTCCATTCGCCTTTGAGGCCGCGGTTCCGGCTATATGCGGTGAACGCTATGGCGGCTATGACGGCTGTGATGCCGGCCGCTATACTTGCCGTGTTCGCGGGATCCGAGGTGTCCGCAAGGAGAAAGGCGACCGCGAATGCGAGGATGCCGCAGATCGCGGTGGCGATTATCGGCGGGACGAACCAAGGCATGCTTCGACCTATGCGCTGCGAGAGCACCGCTACCTTCCCTGTTTGGCCGTTGATTGCGACATCGCATGCCTTGCTGTGCAGCACATAGGCCGGCAGCAGCGCCGGCATGATGAGCATACTGCTGATGTCGGCGTTCATGCTCACGGCCTTCGATTGCATGACCTTCTCTACCATGGGGCGGTACCCCTGCTCGACCTCTCGTTTGACGCGCCCTTCGAGCCGATCCTTCTGAAGATCTTGCAGTTTGACGCGCTGGCCGGCCACGTAGCCGAAGTCGAACGGGGCGCATTCCGTCCAGTCGAAAGGCTCCATGGCATCAAGCAGCTCGTTTTTCATCTGCTGCGATGTGTTGACGGCGATACCGTTGGCGAATCCGCGGCAGACGTAATCACGCGACGAATCGATCCTGCGCGCGGTACAGGATATACCGCCGCGCACAAGCTGGTAGGGGAGATAGTATCCGGCGAGCTTCCCGATGTTCTTCCTGATGCCGTCCGTTTCGGGTTTGCATCTTGCATTCTCTTCGCACCAGCGTTCGAGCCGTGCGCGTGCCTCGTCGAGTGTGATTTTGAAGCCGATGACGACCTCGGGGAAGCTGTCATCGTCGAAAAATTCGCTCCGTACGGGCTTGCCGCCGCAGAAACTGCAGGCGGCAAGGGCCTCGCCTTCGGGAACGACCACTTTGGCCGCGCAATTCGGGCAGGTGTAGGTCGCCTGCGCAAGATCTCGGGCATTTTCGCGGAACTGCACCTGACGAGCATCTCTCCATCCTTTGGCCTGCGCCTTCGCGCCTTTTACGCTCGTGGTGCCGCCGCAGTAGGGGCAGCGGTAGCTCTGGGTGACGATGTCGTAGTTCGCCGCGCCTCCGCATGACTCGCAATGCACGGTAAGCGGGTTTTCCTCGTAGGCAACAGCCATGGGGCACCTCGTTTCCTCGTAGGACGGCATGTGCTCGATCTGGTTCTGATTCCGCAAGTCGCAGACGATAGGGGTTCGGTTCGCGAGCGCGCGAGCGATAGTGTTCGCTTCCTCAGGTCCTGGCCGCCAACTTCGCTCGGTCCGCGAGCGCGCAGGCGATAGAGGATCGGTTCGTTTGCGGCCTTCGACTTGAGAGATCGTAGGGTAGACACGGATTCGGTTCGCTTTCAGACCGCACGACCGAGAAGCGACGTGAGCTCGGTTCGTCTTCGACCCAAAAGAACCATACCAGAGCACGGAAGCGCAGGAAATACCCGCGCATCCTGTCATGGCCGGCCGCATACGGGAAGCCTTGCTCATGTGCGTTGCCGTTGCGTTCAGGGGGGGTCGGGATGTTCGGATTAACCGCTTCTCAAACTGCAATGAGTTCTCCCGCTGTTTTTGCCAGAAATCGCGAGCTTTGCGAATTTACAAAGCTATTTCGTGTCCAACTGCCAGAAATTGCGAGCTTAGAGGGGTTTGAACACGATTCGCGTTGGAAACTCTGTCGCGCTCCGTGAATGATGATGCAATATATAGTGTGTCAAGACGTAATAACACTATATAGTGAGCTCGTCATGGCCTCTTTCATGGAAGGCGACTTGCAAAATGCCACTAAGCGTAGATATTTTGTCAGAAGGGTCCGATTGGGCTTACAAGGAGGGTTCAATTGGTTTTCGCATTCGTCCTCGCGGGACTCTCATGAATGCCTTCGCGTGAAGAGCGAAGACCGAAGAACTAAAAGCGAAGGGCGAAGACCGGAGACTGGAGAATGAAGAGCGAAGAGCGAAGGCCGGAGAGCGAAGAACGGAGAGCGAAGACCGAAGACCGGGAGCTAAAAGCGGAAGGTGAAGACCCAAAACCGAAGACCCAAAACCGAAGACCCAAAACCGAAGACCCAAAACCGAAGACCCAAAACCGAAGACCCAAAACCGAAGACCCGATACCCAATACCCAAGACCCAAGACCTCCTGGAGGAGCATGCAGGAGGCACTGAGGCCCTTACACCCGAAACCTCTATAATGCTGCCATGGGCGCATTCTCCGACAAGGCATTCGACATCGTGCGACGCATTCCGCGCGGACGCGTCATGTCCTACGGCGCTGTCGCGCGTGCGATCGGCGAGCCTCGCAAGTCCCGCTTCGTGGGTTACGCTATGCGTAACAATCCTGATCCGGATATCTATCCCTGCCACCGCGTCGTCTTCAAAGACGGCGCGATCTGCGATTCGTATGTCTTCGGCGGTCCCGAGGTGCAAAAACGCCTGCTCGAGCAGGAGGGCGTACCCTTTCTCGATGATACGCACGTCGATATGGCGAAGTGCGCCTGGACTCCTGGGGAAGACACCTTCGGCCGTCCGACCGATATCGACTGGGAACGCGAGATAGGGGACTGATTCCGTCGAGCCACGCATCCTATCATGTCGGCTTCGTCGTTTGGGCCGCGCGCTGGATGGCCGTGTTGCCGCATTCCAGGTGTCGGGTCGTTCGTGGCGAATCGCATCAATATCCTCCCTCTGGGGGGATGCCGTTTTCCTGCGAATCCGACCTGCGCTGCGATAGCCTCCGCGTCGCCTGCGCGCCAATCTGTCCCCAAGTGCCGGCAAGGGACCGGCTGAAAAAGGGATAGAGGAGGAAACGATGGCGAAGCTATCTCGGAGAAGCTTTCTTTCAGGGAGCATGATCGCGGCGGCCGGAGGCGCAAGCCTGTTTCTGGGCGCGTGCGCGTCGGACGGCGGCGCGGCCAAGATCCCGCAGAGCGGCCAGATCGCAGGATCGGGCTCGTCGACGGGCAAAGGCGGCGAGCTGAACGTCGAATGCGTGCTCGAAGATGGCAAGCTTCTGCATATCAACGTCTTGAAATCGCAAGAATCCGCCGGTGTCGGCACCGAGGCCATCGATGTGCTCAGCAGTCTTATCGTGGACAATCAGACGCTCAACGTAGATGCCGTCTCGGGCGCGACGCTTTCGAGCCGCGCATTCATCTTGGCTACCGCTGATGCGCTCAAGCAGGCGGGCGAAGACGCCGACGAATGGAAGGCGCGTGCCAAAGCCGTGCCTGCCCTGCCCGACAGCATTCCGACCGATGTCGATGTCGTCGTGGTGGGCGCCGGCGGCGCCGGATATGCCGCAGCGCTGACGGCGGCCCGCAACGGATCGTCGGTCGTCATGATCGAGAAGCTCGGCATCACGGGCGGCGATACCATTCTTTCGGGCGGCGCCATTTCCGTTCCGAATAACTATTTCCAGCGCCGCGACGGCATCGAGGATAGCGTCGAAAAGCTGGCCGAAGACATGCTCGTGGGCGGCGACAACATCGGCGATCCCGAGCTCGTGCAGGTCATCGCCGAGGGCGCCTACGACGCCATGGAATGGCTCACCTTCGAGGCCGACGTGGCATGGCAGCCGTACCAGCAGTTCTTCGGCGGGCACTCCGTTGCTCGCTCCCTCGTGCCGTACGGCCAGGAGGGCAGCGAGATCATCGTGAAGCTCGACAAGCGCTGCAAGGAGGTCGACGGGCTGACCATCGTGCGCAATATGAAGGCCGAAGAGCTCGTCGTCGAAGGCGGCGCCGTGACCGGCGTCAAGGCGACGCACACGCTATCCGGCGATCCGTATACGTTCAAAGCGAAGCATGTGATCCTGGCGACCGGCGGCTTCGGCTCGAATGTCGAGATGCGCGTGAAATACAACCCCAAGATGGACGAGAACATCCTGTCCACCGACAGCGTGGGCGCGACGGGCGACGGCATCTCGATGGCCGAGGCGATCGGCGCGAATCTCATCGACATGCAGTACATCCAGACGTATCCGACCTGCGATGTCGAGACCGGCGGTCTTCTGTACACAGGCAATATGCGCCTCAACCAGAACGCCATCTGCGTCAACAAGGAAGGCAAGCGCTACGTCGAGGAGCTCGAGCGCCGCGACGTCATCTCCGAGGCTACGACGCAGCAGACCGACGGCGTCGGCTATATGGTCTTCACGCAGGAACAGGTCGACAAGACCGGCGTGTTCAATGCGAATAAGAGCGAGGTCGAAAACCTCCTGGCGCGCGAGAAGATGGTCAGGGGAGACACGCTCGAGGAAGCTTGCAAGCCCTTCAGCATCGACGCGGCCGAGCTTCAGAAGACCATCGATACCTGGAACGGCTACTGCGCCGCCGGCAAGGACGACGACTTCAACTACCGCGGGACCCTCAATCCGATCAACGAAGGCCCTTACTACGTGATCGTCTTCAAGCCCTCGGTCCATTACACCATGGGCGGCCTGCACATCAATCCGCAGGCTCAGGTGCTCGACGACGCAGGCGAACCCATCTCCGGCTTGATGGCGATCGGCGAAGTGGCCGGCCATAAGATGGGCGACAACCGTCTCGGCTCGTGTTCGATCGCCGATGCGTTCGTCTTCGGCCGCCGTGCCGGCGAGGCCGTTTCGAAATAAGACATCCTGCCGCGCATGGCTGTCGCAACCCCTCCTCCATGCGCGGCGTATGCTGCAGCCGTTCCTGCGCGTGCGTGCTCGGCATCGGTCGAGCCGGATCGGCCGCCTCGCCCGCCTTCATGCGATCCCCTCCCGCGTGAAGGCGGGTTTTTAGGTCTTGTTCCACCCCTCCGCATGAAGACGGGATTTTTTCAGGCTCTATTCCAAGCTCTCGAGAAGCTCGAGCAACGATTGGCGGTTCGATGTCTTCGTCTTCTCGTAGATATGCCCCAGATGGGTCTTCACCGTGCTCTTCGAGATGAAGAGCTTCTTTTCTATGTAGGGGCTGGAATAGCCGCCGGCCCAGTAGCCGAGGATCTCGGCCTCGCGCGGCGTGAGTCCGTAGCGCCTGACGGCGAGCGCGACGTGGTCGCGTGGTTTCGCCCGGTCTTGCACGGAAGCTTCCGGAGTTGAGAAGAATCCTCGGGAAGGGAGCCCTACGGCGAGGAGCAACGCCATCATGAGCGCGAGGAGCACCACGATGCTGAGCGTCTGGCCGGTAGGCGCGACCAGGGATGCGGATTGCCCGGCCACGCTGCCGAGCCATTGGGCGCAACGCAGCATGGCCAGGATGAACAGGGCGGATACCTGATCCTGCGCGAATGAGCGCACCAGCATGAACCACACCACGTACTTGATCGTCTCCGATCCGACGAGCGCGATGCAGAACGCGGCGCCCCCCGAGAACGGATCGAGCTCCGGGGGAATGAGCGCGGCAATGACCATGAGGGGAAATGCGACATAGAAGGTGAGGGAGGCGTTCTTTTGATGCAGGCAGTAGGCGAGGAGCACGGCGACGAGGCTCGCAAGCGCGGGCACGCCGGCGGATAATGCCGAGGATAGAACGCCGCCTGCCGCGTATCCGCCGATCACGCCTGTTGTGCGCATGGCTCCGTATCCGAAGAAGGCGAGGGCGACGATGACGAGGTGCGTCGCGGGGAGCTGCTTTGCAAGCTCTTTGAGCGATGGAGGTCGGGTTGCGACCGGGCTCGTGCCGATATCCCGCGCAAAGAACGCGCTTGCGCGGCCGTTCCGCCCGAGAACCCCGCTCGCGTTCGCATCGCCGTGCGTGGTCGAACCCAGAGCGCTGCGCTGCACGGCATCGGGGCCGGCCTCTTTTCCGGAAGGCTTCGCCTGGCCACCGTCGCCCTTGCTTCTTTTCGGTATCGAATCGGCTGCAAGGAACGAGAGCATCCCGGCAATCGAAAGCACGATGGCGGCTGCGATGACGGCTTCGCTTGCGAGCAGCGCGCATGCGACGAAGAGCACGTAGCCGAGCACGTAGGCGGCCGCCACGGTGAGCGCCACCGTCCTCACGCCGCCCAGGCTGATGCGTTCTTCCCATAGGAGCCTCAACGTGCTTCCCGCTCCGCTGAGAGCGAATGCGATGGAGAGCTGCTGGACCGACTCGTCGCCGCGCGAAAGCGCGAGCAGAACGACGGCGGCGATCGAAAGCCCGCAGAACAGGGCGAATGCGGCGAAACGGAGGAAAGCGCTGGGCGAGCGAAGGGCGATTCCCGCGATCAAGACGGATGCGACGACCGTCGCTATGCCTTGAACCACGAACGCGACGCTCGCGCCTGCAGCATCCCAGGGACCTATCATGAGCAGGGGGCCGTTCCAGAACAGGAAGCTCCAGGCGATGTAGCATGCAAGCCCGAACATGCTGAGAAGCCTCGCGCCGCGCATGCGCGGCGCATCGCAGGCATGATTTCGCAACGCCTTCTCCTTGAACCGTGTGCCCGAAAGCGGGAATGCGCGATCGCGCGCCTCCCGCTCCGCTTTCGTCCTTTGCGCCGTGCGTCCGGCTTCGGCGGCGGGGAACGATCTTCGTTCGCTGAATGCGATTGATTCTAGCATGGTCGTCTGCCGAGCCGGCCGGCTGAGACGATCGGTTGCCGCATTGCATTCGGATTTCGAGCACGAGCAAGGGATGAAGCCGCGACGGCAGAAAGCTACTTCTTCGCCAGAGCCTTGCCGAGCACGCGGCCGAGCGTCATGGCCATGCCGAGGGTCAGACCGGAAATCGCGGTCGAGTACTGCACGGCGAAGCGGCCGCCGCTGTTGTTGCCCGATGCGTACAGCCCGAGGATAGGGTTGTAGTTCTTGTCAAGCACGCGCTGGTCGTCATCGATGACCAGTCCGTTCAGGGCAACCGTGCCGAGCATGGGCTTCTCTTCGACGCTGTACATGCCGAAGAACGGAGGTTCGCTCACGTCGAGGAGCAGCTTGGGGTCGCGCCCGAAGTCTTCGTCCTCGCCCTGGGCGCAGTATGCGTTGTACTGGTCGATCGACTTTGTGACGCTTTTCTTCATGGCGTCGTCGAAGCCCATGTATCCAAGCAGTTCGTCAAGAGAGTTCGCACCCCAGGCGCACACCGTGCCGCCGTCTTCGGTTTCCGCGCCTTCGGCGCCTCGGTCGACCCAGGATTGGAAGAGCTTGTCGTAGTCGGTGGCGTCGGCGATGCCGATCGGCTGGGAGAAATGCTCAGGCGGCATCTTCGACATCATCTTCTTCCACTTGTTGTCGAAGAAGTAGAAGTAGCGGCCCGGCTTGCGACGCTCGACCTGGTCGAGCGTTCCGAAGATACCGAGGAACGCCTCGTCGGTGAAGCGCTTGCCGTTCATGTCGAGGCAGACGAACGGAGCGCCCCAGGGATTCTGGCTCGCGCCGCCTGCGCCTGCGGCGAGGCGGTCGGCCGTCACCTTGAATCCGGCGCCCCAGCGAAGCACGTTGGTGGGGAAATCTTCGCTGTCGAAGATGACCTGGGGCGAGACGAGGCAATGGGGAGACGGGTCGATGGAGCCGCCTGCCCACATGCCCATCTTGATGCCGCTACCGTCGCGGCCGAACACTTTGCACTTCATCTCGTCGACATTAAGCCCATGCGACTCGTACAGGGCGCGGCGCTCGTCCTGGAGGGCGTAGTACATGTCGTGGTTTCCGCCGTAATCGCCGCAGGCGAGCACGATGCCTTTCGTTCCGACGAACTTGTGGTAGGCGCCGTCGGCGTCCTGGGCGATAACGGCGGTCACCTTCGTGCAGGGGGTGTCTACCATCTGCTCCGATATCGTGTTGCTGTCCTTGTCGAACACGGTTGTCTTGACGGATTCGGTCGTCTCTTCGGTGATGAGCTTGACGCCCGTGTGCTGCCAGTACCATTTCGATCCGGCGGCTTCGGCGGCCTCGATGAGCACCGGCGCCGTGTCCTGGAAGTTCACCTGGACGCACCCGCGATAGCATTTGTAGCCGTTGATCTCGGCGCCTTCGTCGAAGTAGTCGTCTCCCACGTAGCTTCCGGGCTCGTTTTCGATCACGAGGGCATCCACGACGTTCTGGGGTGCGCGCTCGACGATCCAGTCGAGCATTTCTCCGGAGTTCTCGGCGTACTGCTTCACGAGCCTCGGATTGGTCTTATTGCGGTTGCGGCGCTGGTATTCCGCTACGAACTCGCTGACCTTCACGGGCTCGATGCCGTGATCGAGCAGATAGTGCGAGTTGAGGTTCGCGATGTCATGCAGGCCGTAGTAGGTCATCGTCTTCTGGTCCTGGGCTTCGAGGACGGCGACCTTCGCACCCGCTTCGGTGGCGGCGGTAGCGCACATGGTGCCCGCGTTGCCTCCGCCGACGATGACGATATCGGTTTCGATGGTGTCGACGATGGAAGCCTCGTCGATTTCGGGCGCCTCGCCGAGCCACGAGGGCGTGCCGGCGGTTGAAGCGCCGGCAGCAGCGGCTCCTTGCGTCGATTTCGAAGCGTTTTCCGCAGGAGCGCATCCGGGAAGCGCTGCGGCTGCGGCTGCCGTCGCGCCGATGCCGGCAGCGACTTTCAGGAATCCGCGGCGATCCATATCGAAGGCCGTGCCCTTCTCACGTTTCATCATGTTCTTCCTCCCTATTCGCGGACGCCGGATGCGTCCGTTCACCGCTGCACGATAGCGTTCGGCCGGTCGATGCGAATCATCATGCGGTGAGGAAAAGCCGCAGATGAGAAGAAATCACCCGAGAATGATGAGAGGATTAGGGGAAGGGAACAGCATTCCGCTCGATTTTTCGCCGTGCGAGAGAGAAAGAGAGAGAGGGGTGCCCCATCATGCGCATGGCGAGAATGCGCGCGGAATACGGTTTCGGCCGCATGCATGCGGCGTCTCTCGCATGCACTACAATGGCTCTCATCGATTTCTCGTGTATACGTGAAAGGATTCCCGTGCCGTCGTCGATCGTTGCATGCGCCAAAGAAAAGGCTTCGAAAGGCCTGCTCGGCCGCTCTCTTGCCTTGTCTTTCGCAATGGCTTCGATCGTGGTGTGGAACGGTCTCGTCTTCAGGATGAAGGCGTTCGGATTCGTGTCGCTCGGCATCCCTCTCCTCTCTCAGCCGCGTTCGGATGCAGCCTGGCTGTCCGCGCTGATCGCGATGGCGGTTTCATGTCTCGCGATCGCCATCCTCGAGCGGAAGGGCGGAAATGCCTCGGATGACGACCGGCTTTCCGTATGGCCTCTCGCAAGCGGGTCGTTGCTCATGACCGTCGGAGGGGTAGGGCTCATGCTCTTCGGAGACGAAACGATGCCGTGCGTGTCGTACGGAGCTCTCTGCGGTGCAGGCTTGACGGCCTTGCTCGGTTCCTGGATGCCCGTCGTGACGCGTGTGTCTCTTTCCGATCTTTTCATCGGGGGATCCGCGTCTTTTTTCATTGCTGCATGCATGTTCGGCATGATGGGCGTTCTGCCCGCGATGCCGGCGCGAGCCGTCCTGTGCATTCTTCCTCTCGTCTCGGCCGTCGCCTTACGGCATGCCCTGAGCGACGATGCACTGTTCGAGAAAGCCGAGGGAGAATCCGATTTTCAACAAGGGTCGCTTTTCCAGGTCGTGTGTTTCTGCATGTTGGGATTCGCGTTCTTCATGGGAATCCTCGGCTTCGATTTCGACGCCTTGCCGTCGGATGAGCTGCTGCGCAGTCAGGCGCTCATCATGGGAGCGGCGGCGCTCGTATCCTTCGCTGTGCTCGGCCTTATGCGTCGGTTCGGGGCGATGACGTACCTTTCGCTTGCGAATCCGCTTCTTTTGGCGACCGCGCTCGTGCTTCTGCCTCTATCGGATGCTTCGCGGCTTGTCAGGATAGGCATCGTTCTGGCGCAGGCCTCGCTCTTCTTTTCCTTCGTCCTGGTTGCCATGGCGCTGCGCGCGCGGAACGCGTCCATCGGCGCCCGTCGCTACCTTGCGCTTCTGCTCGGCGCCTCGTCGGGCGTCACCTTGCTGGGCATTCTCGTCGGCGGCGTCGTTCGCAATGCATTCGGCCTGGATACGGCGGCTATCGCGCTGACCGCGCTGTTCGCCATATATTTCATCTTCCTCATGTTCGTCGTGTCCATGCGTAAAAGGGAGACGGTCGAGCATGTCGTGGAGCATGTGATCGCGGGCCCTGTGATAGACGAGGCTGCTCTTGCGCGAGCTCGTGCCGAGGTCATAGCGGCGCGTTTCCCGCAGCTTTCAAGGCGCGAAAGGGAAGTCCTCGAGCTGCTTCTGCAGAACTACAGCAACGCGCGCATAGCCGATGCGCTCAGCGTTTCAGAGAATACGGTCAAGACGCATGTCCGCCATATATACGGGCGCCTCGACTTGAATTCACGCCAGCAGCTCCTGGCGCTCGCCGAATCCATCCCCCTTAAGGAAACGGATGGGCAGGAGGGCTTCCCGGTTTCATGACGGTGTCTGCTTTTCGCCTTATGGGAGGGGATTGAGGGGCGTTCGGGATTCAGGGAGCGACTGGGTTCGAGACGATGTCGTCAGGCGGTTCGAAGGCCGTGCAATCGCCTTCATACGTTGTGATTCCAACAGTCATGCGCTCGTCCTCGGAGTAGGCTTGCGCGATGTGCCGTCCTTCTTGCGAGTGCGGCAGTTCCGTCAGCTCTTTTCGCCCGCATCCGGGCAACGCATGTGGAGGTGCGCATGATTCCCTTCGTTCCCGCCGTCGTTCCCAACATTCTGCAGGCGCTTGTCCTCGTCATCGTGTTCTCGCTCGTGCTCGCACCGTATATGAGGAAGCATGCAGGCGCGTTCTATCTCGGCTTCCTGGCATTCTCGCTCGCGAGCTTCCTGCCTGCGATGGATGCGAATCCGGCGTTCAAGACCGTCGTGGACCTGTTCGCAAGCTGCTATACGGGCGTCGCCTTCTACCTCGTCGTCATGTTCATCGGTGCATTGCCCAAGCGCTGGCAGGCCGTGCGCAGGCTTCTGGCTGCGCGTTCCGAGCTCAGCGTCATCGGCGGCATCGTCATCTGCGCGCACGTTGTCAAGGTCGTGTTCATGGTGCCTCTGTCGCTCACCTTTTATTGGGGCTATATCTGGGGCGATGCGGCGCCGTACATGCTTTTGGCCTGCACGGTGATCGGCGCGCCGCTGCTCGTCTGCTTTCTCGTGCCCTGGATCACGTCGTTCAAAGCCGTACGGAAGAAGATGAGGCCTGCAACCTGGAAGAAGGTGCAGAGGCTCGCGTATCCGTTCATGGCGCTGCTTGTCGCGCAGGGCATCCTGCTCGGGATGGGGCATGCGGTTTACGTTGGAACCGATGCCTCGGAATTTCCCACGTATGTGGCGACATCGGTGACGTATGCGGTCATGGGCATCGCGTATCTCGCGCTGAAGCTCCATATGCGCTTCTCGTCGAGTCATGCGAAAGACTGAAAAATTTTTTCGAATTCCCGGTTGACCCTGACGTTACGTCAGGGGGTATACCTGTTTCTGCAGGAAAGGACAGGAGGTTGCGCATGGGCCATTCGATCAAGGAAGTAGCGGACATCGCGAAGGTGTCCGTCCGGACGCTTCACCACTACGACCGAATCGGCCTGCTTTCGCCGCGCAAGCTCGACAACGGGTACCGCATCTATGACGATGCGGACCTCAAGACTCTGCAGAGCATCCTTTTCTACAAGTATCTAGGGTTTTCTCTGAAGGAGATCGCCGGGCTCATGCAGGGCGATATCGACAGGATATCGCTGCTCGAGCGTCAATTGCAGCTGATCGAACAGGAGCAACGGCGCATGGAAGAGCTTGTGCGAACGCTGAAGAGAAGCATCGAAGAGGAGAAAGGCGGGCCGATCATGACCGCAGAAGAGAAGTTCAAGGGTTTGACTTGGAACGACAGCAAGGAATATGAGAACGAGGCGCGAAAGCGCTACGGCAACGACGTCATCGATGCCGGCATCGCGCGGCAGAAAGGAAAGGAAGACGAGGCGACCGATGCGTTCAACGACGTGTTCTTCGCGTTCGCGCGCAATCTGGAGCAGGGGATCGCGCCTGACGCTGCGGAGAACATCGCCATCGCGCAGCGTCTCTTGAACGTGCTGAGGACCTATTCGTTCGATTGTTCGATCGAGGTGTTCGGGCATATCGGCAAGGGGTATGCGGCCGATCCGCGCTTCAAGGCGAATATCGACAAGTTCGGAGAGGGTACGGCGCAGTACGCGAGCGACGCCATCACGGCCTTCGTGAAGGCGAGCGCATAGACGCTCGTCGAAGCAGAGCATGGCTTCGGACATCGGATATGCGCGGCTTCGGATGAACGAACGCGCGTCCTCAGATGGGACGAAGCATCTTCGAAGCCGGCACGTGCGTATGTCGATACGATCGACGGCCATGACTTGCAAAACGAGGCAGCCTCTGGTCGCGCAAGCTTCCAGGGGCTGCCTCGTTGTATGCCGCATCTTGAAGGAGGGGTGGATGCGGCGGGATAGGTCAATCCTTACGCGATGTCTCCTGCCAGGAAGCGGGCGGCGTAGCGGCCGAAGGTGACCTGGCGGCCCAGGCAGTTGCCGACCAGATACACGGGGTAGTTGCCCGCGTAGTAGCTGCCCGACGTGGTGCCGACGGCATGCAGTCCCTTGATCGGTCGGCCGTCCTTGCCCAGAACCTGCGTGTGCTTGTTGATGCGCACGCCGTCGAGGGTGGTCAGCAGGCTGCCGCCGAACCACGCGCCGTAGAACGGGGCCTCGCGGATGGCGGAGAGGCGATAGGCTTCCTTGCCGAACTGCGTATCTTCGCCGGCGTCGTACAGGGCGTTGTAGGCGTCGACGGTGGCGAGGAAGGTGGTCTTGGCATCGCCCGTGAAGCCCAGCTTGTCGGCAAGCTCGTCGAGCGTGTCGGCCTTCATCATGAGGCCCTTGCTCAGATATTTCTCGTCATAGGCCTCGTCGACGGTCTTGTCCTTGAGCTGCATTTTCCAGGTCATGGCCGAGCATCCTTGGGTTTGGAACCTCTGCACGTCGTCAGGTGCGTTCACATCGAAGACCTGGCACCATACGCCGCCGGGATGCTGCGCGGAGGCGAAGGGGATCGCATCGTAGTTCGCGGATTCGTTCGCGATGCGCTCTCCGTTGCGGTCGACCTTCAAAAAGGGCTGAGAACCGAGGTTGAATTGGCCGTTCGTTGCCCACGCACCGGTCTCGTCCATGCCTGCGTCCACGCCGGGGGCGACGACGCCGCGGTCGAAGACCATCGTGGCGCCCACGGCGTCCATATCGGCGCCTGCCCAGAGCGCCGCCTTGATGCCGGCGCCGGTGTTGTTCTGGTTGTAGTTGAGCGAGGTGACGCAGCGGACGGCCTCGGGATCGCGTGCCTTGAGCATGTCGGGGTTGGCCGGGTAGCCGCCGGTAGCCAGGATGACGCCCTTCGCAGCGTTGATCTGGATGTTCCCGTCCGGCGTGCTGAAGATGGCGCCGGCCACCGCGCCGTCGTCGCCCTGGACGAGCTTCTGGAGGTCGTAATTGTACAGCACCTCGCCGCCGTCGTTGACGATGACCTGGGTCATGGCCTTCACATGGTCGGTGCGGCCGCGATCATCCACGAAACCGGGATTGGAGATGTGGTGGCACTCAGGGGGAATGAAGTACAGGGTGCCGCCCGCTTGGCCGTCTCCGCCGTTCTCCACATCGACGACGACTTCGGAGGCTTCGCCGAAGTGCTTCTCGTAGGTGTCGGCGATCCATTCCACGGTTGCGCCGGAGTTCTCGACCCAGGTGCGGGCGACGGACTGGTCGTTCTTGAAGGAGGCGTAGCGCGCCCATTCATTGAGCCAACGGCCCTCGCTGAAGTCGATGCCCTGTTCGATCTGATAGCGGGAATGGATTGCGCCGATGTCGAAGTGGGCCGCTGCGGCGTCGGGCGCCTTATCGACGATGATGTACTTCGCGCCGAGCTCGGCCAAGGTCGCGCCGGCCATGATGCCGGACATACCCGCGCCGACGACCAAGATATCGGTTTCCTTTGTCTCGGCGATATCGCCGATCTCGGGAGCCTCGCCCAGCCAGTCGCTGCCGGCTGCGTTCTGCGCAGCACCGCCGGCCGCCACGGCCTTCTCGGCGGTTTCGTCGACCGTCTTCGGCGCGCAGCCTGCGAGCGCAAGCGCTCCGAGGGCGCTTGCGGCGCCGGCGCCGGCTAGGAAGTTGCGACGCGACATTCCCTTGGATTCGTTCATGTATATCCCTCCTACGACGTTCATTCCCGAGACGATTCCTTCGCCGTCCCGCGATGCGCCCGAGGATAGGGCGCATGTTTCGCTGCCGCATCACCCCCGATGGGGCCTCTTGTGCGGAACTCGCCGCGAGAACCGCTCACCCACGATGGGGTATTTCGCGGGGTAGATGCTTCCATCAGGCATGATGCTCGACTATCCTAGAAGCTGGATTCGAAGGAAGAAGAGGGGGAAACGTGTCTCGGCAAGCGTCGCGCTCTGCGTCAACCGATAAGGATTTCTCCGCATCGTCGATCAAACCCGATCCAATGCTCGATGTGACCTCGCCCGATGCGCGCACGCGCGCCTTCGCTTTCGGAGGAACGCGCGCAGGCGTCGCGACCCGTTTCGTCGCATCCATCGTGCTTCTGCAGCTTTCCGGCGTTATCGTGAACGGAACCGTCTATCCCGAACTCGCAGGCTTCTTCGGCATTGGACGCGAGATTTCGACCCTCATGACGGCGCTTGCATTCCTTCTGCTGGGCGTTCTTGCGACGCGCCGGCCGTCCCACATCGATGCGCGCCGTTTTTCCCAGATCGCACTCGTAATGGCCGCAGTCGTCGTTCCCTTGCTCGGTTTCGCGGTTTCATCTCAGAGCATACTTCTCGTCCTTGCGGGCATGCTCTTGCGATCCGTGTCGTCTGCGTGGGCCATCGTGGTATTCGCCATTGCCGTCCTGCGCTTTTCCGATGCGCGCATCGTGGTCGTTCTCGTCGGCATCGGTGTCGCAGCTTCAAGCCTTGGGTTTTCTGCGGCACCCGCGTTCCAATCGGGACCATACGTCGCATCGTGCGCGCTTGCGCTGACCGCGGCTATCCCCATCATCCTGCTCTACCCTGATAGCGAGCCGTATTTCACGCGTATCCGCCAAGCATCGATCGCAAGCGCCTTAGGAGTCGACACCTTCGGCGGCACGCGGTCCGTGGCGGGCCTGCTTCTCTGCATGCTTCTTATAGGCGTGGCCACGGGCTTCGGGCTCACATTCAACGAGGTGAACGATTCGCCGCTCGTCACGGTGTCCGATAGCCTGGTCCTTTCTCTCATCATCGTGGGCGCGGTGGTGCTGGAGACATTCAAGAAGACGGGTACGGTCAGGCCGAGGCGTTCTGTGGATGACGCGCTTTTCACGATGGTGGTTCTCTTCGTCCTGGCAGGTTGCCTGATCGCGCCGCTCGCATTCGGTCGCGATGCGACGACTCCTAACATCCTTCTGCGCGTCGGCCACGATGTGTTCACGATGTTGACCTGGCTCGTCATCTATTCCATCGGTAGACGTAACGTGTTCGCCGCCCTGCCGGTTCTCGCTGGCGTGCGCATCGCGGCGGGAGTCGGCATCACCTTCGGCGCTGCGGGCGGCCATTGGGTGAATGGCGTCCTGGCCAGCGATCCATTCATTGCTCAAGCGGCTGTCGCAGCGTTCATCATGGCATTCGTTGCGTTTCTTTGGATCGGGTTCCGCGATTTCAGCTTCGGTCGCGCCATCGAAGGCATCGAAGAAGTGGAAGACGCGGGAATCGAGCGTATGGGCGGCTATCTGGATGAGAGGTGCGAAGTGCTTGCTCGAGCATATGGGCTCACGACGCGCGAGCTCGAGATTCTGGGCCAGCTTGCGCGCGGGCGCGACGGAAAGTTCATTGAACAGGAGCTTGTGCTTTCCTACAACACTGTCAAGACCCATATCAAGCACATCTATCAGAAGCTCGGCGTCCATTCGCGCCAAGAGCTTCTCGATCTCATCGAGGGTAAAGGCGGACGCGGCGGCGTCAAGGCATAGACGAGGGCGCTGGATGCAGCGATGTCCAGCTTGCGCAGCCTCTCGCGCGACGCCTTTAGGTCATGCATGCGTCGCAAGGCTTTACTCCGAAATCCTTACGCCCGCGCATAAAGCGATAAAATGCATCGACTAAGAAGAATATATATAGCGTACGCCCTATCTCATCTGGTATATAGAGAGCTAACCTGAGCTACACATCGCCATACCCATCGTGTTGGCGCGTGTGCGGGGAAATCGCGTACGGCGGGCGGCAGGGCACCGTCAGCGCGACGGTTCAGGGGAGAGGGATCCATGATATCCAAGAGGTTGTGCGGCTGGGCGCTCGCGCTTGCGGCGCTCGCCATCTGCATTCCCGGCGGCCTTGCGTTCGCCGACGACGCGACGAGCATCGAAGAGATCCAGGCTGCCATCGCCGCTGCGCCCGACGGGGAGCAGACGGACGTTGCCGTCTCGGGCGATATATCCGCGGCGACGCAGGTCGTCGTGCCGTCGGGGAAGAATATCAGGCTCACGGTCGCCGGCGGGGGGTCAGGCTCCCTCATCGCCGCGACGAGTTCCATCAATTACTTGGTCAAAGTCGAATCCGGTGCAACGCTTTCCATCGACGGCGGGCTCGTGCTCGATGGTGACGGCAAGGCGTATTACGTGACGAACGAAGGATCGTTCACGCTCGAGGACGGCGATCTTAAGAACGGAAAGCGCGATCACGCGAGCAACGGCGGCGGCGTGTATTCCAAGGGCGCCGATGCCACGTTCACGATGAACGGGGGAACCATTTCGAACACGACCGCGCTGTATTCCGGACAGGGTGCGGTTTGCCTGGATAAAGGCGCTGTCGGCTTCATGAACGGCGGCACGGTCGAATCCACGGCAGTGCAGAACCAGCTGTCGTCTTCGGTGCTCGTGAACGCTTCCACGTTCACGATGGACGGCGGCACGATCACCGGCGGAGATGCAGGGCATCAGCTGCAAACCTCGGGAGGCGTCCTCGTCTTCGCATGCGAGAACAACACCGATACCGGTGTGACGTCTCGTTTCACGATGAACGGCGGCACGATATCGAATTGCAAGTCGCCCTTCGGCGGCGGCGTGTACGTGTACGGCGGCAGCCCCAACTATCGCGACTTCCGCTCGAAGGCGTACTTCACGATGAACGGCGGCACGATCACCGGCAATGAAGCCACGGGCGTCGTATCTGCGAGCGGCGATTTCATTCCCGGCGGCGGTGGCGGCGTCTACGTGGAAAACGGCAGCACGTTCGATATGAACGACGGCGTCATCTCGAACAATAAGGCTTCCGGTATGGGCGGCGGCATCGCTGCCTTCGATAACTTCGTGACATTCTTCGGGAAGGTGCCGTACTCAAGCGCAACGGGTCAGTATTACGAAGCGGTATTCAGCAAATGGCCTGAATTCTATCCTGCCGCGTTCACGATGAACGGCGGCTCCATTACCGGCAATAAGGCCGAAGGCGGCGGCGCGGCCGGCGACGGCGGGTGCGGCGGCGGCGTGTATTCCGCTTCCTCCCTGGTCACGCTCAATGCCGGTCTGATTGACGGAAATACGGCCGACCGCCAGGGCGGCGGCGCGTATGTCGGGTCCGTTCCGTACGTGCTCAATGCCTACGACGTCGTCGTGACGAGCAATCACGCAAGCGTCATCGGCGGCGGCGCCTGGTTCTGCCCGACGGGCAAGGCGGCCTTCTCCGTGAATAACGGCGCAGCCGTCTACGGCAACGACGCCCAAGGCGCTGCGGACGACGTGGCCGCCGTCCGCATGGCGGGCGAAGAAGCCACCACGACCATTTCCGACCGCATGCTCGGCGGCGGCGCGGCCAACTGGTATAAGGACGGCGGAATCCTCGTGCCGCACGTCTTGGGCGAGCCCGACCCCGATGCTCCGCGCTACGATCCTGCGTCGAGCAGCAACGTTCCGGTTTCCGGCATCTCAGAGAGCACCGACATCTTCGCGCTCAAGGCGACGCCGACCCCGGCGGCGATCGACCTGGCCCAGTCCAAGGCGAAGCTGACCATCACGAACAACTCGGCTGCCCGGGGCGGCGGCATCGGCTCGAACGGCGCTTCGACGCTCGGCAAAGTCAATGTTTACACCAAGAAGGTCGTCGTCAAGAAGGTCTGGGACACCTCTGCGAATCCCGATGCGGCCATTCCCGGTTCGATCAAAGTCTGGCTCTTGATCGACGGCAAACGCATCGAAAGCGTCGAGCTCACCAAGGATTCCGGATGGACGCATACCTTCGAGGGCCTTCCTCTGAATGCGGATGTCAGCATCGAGGAAGATGAGGCGGTCGAAGGCTGGACCGCGAAGGTGACGAGCGAAGAGGTGAGCGAAACCGAGATCGCTTTCACGATCACGAACACGCCCGATGCGAAGTCCACGTCGGTTTCGGTGAAGAAGGTGTGGGACGACGCCGATAACAAGGATGGATCGCGTCCGGCATCCGTCAAGGTGCAGCTCTACGCGAATGGCGAGGCATATGGGGATCCCGTCGTTTTGAACAGCGATTCGAACTGGGCATATACATGGACCGGGCTTCCTGTCATGAAAGACGGCTCAGCCGTGGAATACACCGTCGCCGAGGTCGATGTGCCGAAGGGATATAAGGCACGCATTGCGGGCAGCGCTTCGGAGGGCTTCACGATCACCAACGTGAAGGAACCGACGAAGCCGCCGGCGAAGGAGCAGCCCAAGAAGCCGCGGATTTCCAAGATTCCTGCGACGGGCGACGATCTGGGTGCGATGACGTTTGCGCTCGCAGGTGTGTCGGTTGCATCGATCGCCTGCATCGCTGCGGCTAGGAGGAAGATGCGCGGGTAAGTCCGCGCCTCGAGGACAGATGTATTGTGCGCGATTGCGCGATGCGCAAACAGATCAGATCTGATGAGCGCGGTCGGACGCGTCGTGCATGACGCGGGCCTGCCGCGGATACGTTCGAGATTTCGGGGCCCGTTGCACGCGACGGGCCCCGGTTCTTTCGACGGCATGCCGCTTTCAGGATAGGTTGATTGCCGGGCTGCTGTCTGGTCAGCGCATCCGAGCTTCCTGCTGCTCTATAAGGTCGATGAGTTCCTGGTTGGAATGCACGCCGAGCTTCGCATAGGCGTTCTTCGCATGCGTGCGCACGGTATTGTCCGCTATGAACAGGTGTTCGGCTATGTAGATCTTGCTGCGTCCCATCGCGATGAGCGCGGCGACCTGGGCTTCCCGCTTCGAAAGCCCGAAATGCTCGCGCAGCCATGCTTCGGTGCGCTCGAGAGAGCCATCCGACGCGTCGAGGGCATTGTCGACTGCAGGATTCCGATCCTCCTTCCGTCCGGACGGCAAAGCAGGGGAGGCCGGCACCTCGTCGTCCCACGTGAGCAGCGGACGCGTGCGCGGTATCTCGCTCGTCAGCAGCATGACCATGCTGAGCGCCAGTGCGAAGGACATGGCGCCGACGATGGCGCTCGCGGCGTAGGCGGCCGCGCCCATCGATGCCACGAAGACGAGGAGCACGCGAGCCGCATCGCGTGCAAGGACACGTGCGGCCCAGGCCAGCCCGTATATAACGTATGCATCGCGGCTCGTGTGCCGTGCGACGTCCTGAAGCGTGACCCACATGATGCCGAGCATGAGCGTATCGGCCGCGTTGATGACGGCGACGGCGAGCGGAAGGGCGTCGTCGGGAAAAAGCGACAGCGCCAACGTGCCGAACGCGACCAAGGTGATTTCGATGCGCCAGAGAAACGAGAATCCGAGCCGCCGATTCTTCACGAGCGACCACCAGATGATGAAGAGGCTGACGGCGATGACGCCGAGCTGATGGACCATACGTTCGGGGACGTCCAGCTGCACGGGCTGGCCGAGGGGAAAACCTCGGGCGACGCCGAGGGCGAAGCCGAATGCGGCGAGCCCTCCGACGATGATGAGCGCCGTCGAAATCGGCTCGGCGTCGAAGACGGGTTTCGGCTTCGGCGGGGTTCCGATGTCGATGCGCACGGCGCGCTGGTGGCAGAGGAGCGAAAGGGCGGGCATGAGCATGCCTGCGGCAAGCATCGTGGTGACGGGCGCGAAGCTCAAGACGAGTCCGCCGAACGATCCCAGAGCAAGCGAGAGAAAAGCGTAGAGAATGCAACGTCTCAGGTCGAGCCTGATGTAGGCTTCGATCCACATGGCGCCTCCGAGCGCTCCGCCGATGCCGGCGAGGATGCACGCGGCCAGGAGGATGCCCATGTTCGAAGAAGACGAGCCCAGAAGGATGAGGATCGACCCGACCGTCATGAGGAAGGTTCCCGCGAACGAGACGGCGCGCCGCGCTTCCGGCATCGCATGGTGCTTCAAGGCGATAAGCGCGCCGATGAGCATGGCAAGGCCGTAGAACAGCTGATTGACGATCGTGAGCGTGCCTGCATCGCTCTGCGCATACGCGCCGAAGAACGTGCATTGCATCCAGACGCGCGTCGCGGCAAGGCCGAGGAACGGTGCGAAAAACGGCGTCGCCCACGGCGCCTTCCATGCATGCGCCCGGTTCCGCGCATCGATATCGTCGGTCATGCATCCCCCTCTTCCACGCATCGTCAGATTGTACGATTCGCACCCGTGCTGCGTCCACCGCTTCACACCTTTAGTGTGAGCTTTGCGGAAATCGCTGGTTATTCACACCTTTAGTGGCTTTCTCGGTATGCGTGCGGGGCCATAGGATGCCTTCAGGCAACGCACGTCGCGCGCACTCGGCTCAGCGGCCGTTGGAACCTTCGATGTCACCTTCGGCACCTCGGCTGCGCCTGCGCGATCGGATCCGACCGAGTGCGGGTCGGCCCGGTCAAGTCGAGGCATCAGCGCCTCGCTATGTGCTGCGCGTGCGGTTCAGCAAGAAGACGGGGTCGCTCGTGCGGCCCGACCGAAAGGGGAGGTTCGAAGATGGCAGGAGAGGGCATGACGATATCGCGTCGCCGGTTCGCGGGTCTTATGGCAGGAAGCATGGCGGTCGCTGCTATGGGCGGACTCTTCGGATGCGCGCCCGAATCCGCAGCGACGTCCGAGGCGAAGAAGAGCTTCGACTACGATGTCGTCGTGCTCGGCGGCGGCGGGGCGGGCATGTCCGCAGCCGGCAAGGCGGCCGAGGCGGGCGCGAAGACCATTCTGCTCGAGAAGAAGGACTGGCTTGCCGGGTCGAGTTCCATCTGCCTCGGCGGCTTCTATGGCGCGAACAGCGTCATTCAAAGGAATTACGGCATCACCGACGACACGCCCGAGTCGCTCCTCGAGTACTTCATGAGGCGCAACGGCGACAAGCTCGATTACGATGTCCAGGAATTCTGCGCCTATCACTTCGGCGAGACCATCGATTGGCTTGCCGAGGATCTGAACGTTCCTTTTCAGGAAAAGCCGCTGCTCAAGGGTTCCGATACCGTTCCGCGTCAGGCGCGCTGCCTGAACAGCGGCATGGACGCGCTGTCCGCCGTGCATGAATGGGCGCTGGATCAGGGTGCCGAGGTGAAATACGGCGTCGCCGGCGAATCCCTTATCGTCGAAGACGACGGCTCGGTTTCCGGCGTCATCGCGCGCACGAACATCGGGGAGGCCATCCGCTATAACGCGAAGAGCGTCATCGTCGCGACCGGCGGGTTCTGCCGCAACCACGAGATGATTTCCGAATACATGCCCGATTTCGCTTCGATCTCGACCGAGGTCGGCGTCGGCAGCACGGGCGAGGGTCTGAGGATGGGTCTGGATATCGGCGCGGACTACATCGGCCACGGCGGCGTGAACGGCATCCTGTGGTGCCCCGCGGCGGCGGGCCAATCGAAGCTCATCGACAAGAAGGCCCTATGGGTCGCACCCGACGGCAAACGCTTCGAGAACGAGGCCGGGCAAACGCACGACATCTTCTACAAGGTCGCGAAGTTCGACGGCACGAAGTTCTATGCGGTCTACGACCAGGCCATGGTCGACAAGCTGGAAGGCGTGCCTGCGAACGATTTCAAGATCGGCATGGAGAAGGGCATGTTCGCCCAAGGCGACACCGTCGCCGAAGCGGCGGAGAAGCTCGGTCTCGATGGCGCCACGGTCCAGGCGACCCTCGACGCCTACAACGCCATGGCCGAGGCCGGCGAAGACACCGAGTTCGGCAAGAAGGCCGAGAATCTCCTGCCCATCACGCAGGCTCCGTTCTACGTCCTCACGATGAGCGTGACGAGCCACGGCAGCTTCGGCGGCTATCGCGTGAATACCGACTTCCAGGTTCTCGATACCGACGGCGTGCCCATTCCGAACCTGTATTCAGCGGGCGAAGTCTGCTCCGGCACCTTCATCTATGACGAGTATCCCGCGGGCGGATGCGGTCTTAACTGGGCGTATACATCCGGTCGCTTCTCCGGCGAGAACGCTGCGAAGGCGGTGGTCTGATCTATACGCCGGCAGCCCCGGTCCCTATGCCGGCCGTCTTTCGGCCGCCTTCGAGTTTGGCCGATGGCATGCCTCATGGGCACGGGAGATGCACGGAGATCTTTCGGCCGCCTATACGGCTGGGCCGTTGCGTCGGGGGTCCATAATGCGTGCGTCGTTCGGCGGCGTGTTGGATCGTGCGGAGGGGTTGAGGCGGACGGTTTCGGGATGTAAGCGGCCGGCGGCTTCCGAGTGTCGCTTTGAGGAAGTTGCCGGCTCAAGCATCTCGACGGAATATAGTTGGGAAACGCGACGTGGGCGGTGTCTGCCGTTTTGTCGCTTCGTCCCTCGTATTGCCAGAAAATCGGTGCTTAGTGGCATTTTGCATGTCATTGTTGCGATGTGTTTTGCGAACTGATGTTGCCGCATGACAGCGAACTGGTGTTTCGATATTGAGGCGATGAGCGCGGAAGCCAATTGGATTTCCCGGTCGCTTCGGATACCCCCTAAGCTTAATTATTTTGACAGTTGCGCGAGAAAGAGACGCGATTTTTCGCAAAGCATTGAATTTCTGACAGCTGCGGCTGCGATCGCAACCAGCTGCGGTTGCGATTGCAGACAACATTCGAGGTACGGTACATCGCGCCTACTATCCAGGCATGGACGCTGCGTCGCCGCGCACCCGTTGTCTAGACGCAGACGCTGCGATGCGCTTCGCATGTCCCCGTCTAAGTGCGATGTCGCATGCACGCCGTTTCTACACCGCCGATGCATATCCCCGTTCGACGCACATTCCCCGTCCTGGCGACATTGCACACGTCCATCCGCTGTCTAGATGCAGGTGCGCGACCCCGCATGATGCGCCGCCGCGCACCTGCCGTTCCTATAGATGGATTCGAGCGGGAATCTCGGCCTCGGGCGTCTGGGCGAGCAGCTCCGTCAGAAGTCCCATCGTGTGCGCGAGGTTCGATCGCGGGTGGCGCAGGCAAAACTCAAGCGGCATGCCCGTGCGGTTGATGCAGCACAGATGCGCGATGCCGAGCTCCTGCGCGGCGGGGACCACGGTGTCGTCGATGACGCCCGCCACGGCGACGAGCGGCTTGTTCGCCGCCTTGCAGCGTCCGGCAACGCCGACGACGACCTTGCCGTGCAGAGACTGCCCGTCGAAGCACCCTTCGCCGGAAAATACCAGGTCCGCTTCTTGAACAAGTTCGTCGAACCGAGCGGTGTCGAGCACCGTCTGGATGCCCATCTGCAAGGGCGATCCGAAGAACGCCGCCATGCCCGCGCCCATGCCGCCGGCCGCACCCCCGCCGGGAAGTTCTACGACGTCGATTCCCAGATCGCGCTTGAACAGCTCTTCAAGATGGGCGAGCCCCGCGTCGAGCATGTCAACCTGCGCGGGGCTCGCGCCCTTCTGCGGAGCGAAGATCGCCGCGGCACCCGTCGGCCCGCATAGCGGATTGTCGATGTCGCACATCGTGACGATGGGAATCTCGCGCACGCGCTCGTCAAGCCCCGTCGTATCGATGCGCGCGATGTCCGCGAGCGTTCCGCCGACCGGCACGAACGTCTCGCCGTCCTCGTTGAGGAACCGCACGCCGCAGGCTGCGGCCATGCCGCAGGCGCCGTCGTTGGTGGCGCTCCCGCCCAGTCCCATGATGACACGGGTCGCACCTGCGTCGATGGCGTCCACGAGCAGCTCTCCCACGCCGTAGGTGGTGGTCGCTTCGACGCGGCGGTCATCTCCGACGAGCGGCAGGCCGGCCGCGGCGGCCATCTCTATGACCGCCGTGCCGTCTTCGAGAAGCCCGTAATATCCCTCGATTCGCTCTCCGTACGGACCGGAGCAGACACAGGTGCGCTTGATGCCCGGCATGGCGGCGAGGAACGCGTCGACCGATCCTTCGCCGCCATCCGCTACGGGGATGCTTTTGATCTTCGCCTCGGGAAAGCGCTCGTGCAGCGTCTCCTCCATGATGCGGCAGACGTCGATCGCGCTCATCGTGCCTTTGAACGAATCGGGAACGATGAGAAAGCTCTTGTAGTCGGTAGTGTACATGCCTGACCTCGTGCGATTCCTATCCTAGAGGGTGAGTCCGTGACAATCGAATGCGAGAACCCGTGCGAATCCGTACGGTTCGAACGATCCGCGCCGCGCAGCATCGAGATTCAAAATGCTCGAGTCCGATACGGCGGCCGGCGTGGACGGCGACAGCCGTATGACGCGTGTGGCCTACATGGGCCGCGCGGCCTGCATGGCGCGCGGCCCGAACGCTAGATGCCGAAAACGAGGGAAAGAACGAATACACCGATGATGCCGGCGACGCCCATGAGTCCCGTGACCGCGGACTGCGTCTTGTAGCCTTGCTCAGGCTCCATGCCGCCGAAGCTCGTGACGACCCAGAAATAGGAGTCGTTCGCGTGCGAGACCGTCATGGCGCCGCAACCGATGGCGGCGACGACGAGCGCGGCGCCGACCGGGGTGGTGTAGCCGAGGGTCGCCATCAAGGGGCCGAGGATGCCGGCGGTCGTCGTGATGGCGACGGTGGAAGAACCTTGGGCGGTCTTCAGGATGGCGGCCAGCAGGAACGGGAAGAAGATGCCGAGCGCATCGAACGCGTTGGCGTGGTCGCTGATGAACTGGACCATATCGGTGCTTGCGATGACCTTGCCCAGCACGCCGCCGGCAGCGGTGATGAACAGGATGGGACCGACCGTCTTGAGCGTATCCTGAACCAGATCGTAGAATGAATCGAGCTTATGCATCTGGGAAAGCGTGAGCACGGCGAAGACGACGCCGATGGACAGGGCGATGATCGGCGTGCCGAAGAACGTGCAGAGGCTCTTGAGCATGCCGGTCCAGCCGGCCATGTTGGCGATCGAGCCCAGGGCCATGAGCAGGATGGGGACGATGATCGGGGCCAGCGTGGAAAGGCCGCTCGGAAGCTTGCCGACTTCCTTCATGATCTGCTCGTACAGCTCATGCGCGAGCTCGGGGTCGGTCTCGTCCTTGGCTTTCACGCGCGCGCCGATATAGCGTGCGTAGGCGATTCCCGCGATGAGCGGGAGGATCGACACGAGGATGCCGATGCCGATGACCAGCAGCAGGTTGTCCTCAAGGCCGAGGGCACCTGCCGCGGCGATGGGGCCGGGCGTGGGCGGAACCAGATTATGAGAGATGAACAGGCCTGCCGAAAGCGCGACCGTGAGCATGACGCTCGATGCGGCGGTGCGCTGGACGATGGCCTTGCGGATGGGGTTCAGGATGACGAAGCCCGAGTCGCAGAACACGGGGATGGACACGACCCAGCCCATGATCGCCATCGCGATCTCGGGGTGCTTCTCGCCCACGAGCTTGATGACCATGTCGGCGAGCTTGAACGCGCCGCCCGTCGCCTCGAGGATGGCGCCGACGAGCGCGCCCAGGATGATGACGATGCCGATGCTTGTGAAGGTTCCGGAGAAGCCCTGCCCGATAACCGTGGCGATGCCGTTGATGGCGGTGCCGTCTTCGGCGGTGGCGTTGACGAGCGGGATGCCTCCCACGAGGCCGAGCGCCAGCGATACCAGCATGATCGAGATGAATGGGTGGATCTTAAGCTTCGAAATCATCACGATCATCAATACGATCGCGCAGACGAACGCGATGATGAGCGGTATACCTGTCATGGATCCAGCCTCCTTTTGGCGAAAAAACGGACGGACACATAGTATTTCAAGTGCGTTTCTCTGACGACCGTCGAAATCGCCGAATCGAGCGATTCGGCGAACGGTGTAAGGCTTTCTTCGCCATTCCCGCACGCCCGTGCTCCAGCCGCATCGGATTACGCTACGGTTCTGGCAGAGCTCGTCATCCCGCACGCGTGCGCTCCAAGGAACGTCCATATTCACGAATCCTTCGCTTGCGCGATTCTCGTTCGATGCTAGTATTCCTAATTGTTTAGACAGTATAAATATTTAATAATCAAATAAAAATGATTGCGCGATGCGGCTATCGGGATCGGTTGCAAACGAGTCCGGCGAAGCGCATCGATCCGGCGAATACGGTGCAACCCCGATGGGGGCGCCGGAAACACCGCTTCGAATGCATCGCAGATACGTAAGAAAGAGGCTCTATGGGCTTTGCCATCATGAGCGATTCGACCGTCGACTGGACGCTGGAAGAATGCGCCGCACGCCAGGTGGTCCTCGCTCCTTTGAACATCGAGATCGATGGGGAGGTGCTGCGCGACCAGACCGAGATCTCCACCGAGGATTTCTACGACCGCATGCTCGCCGCCGAGCATCTGCCCAAGACGTCCCAGCCTTCGCCCCATGAGTTCGCGGAAGCGTTCGACACGCTGGCAAGGGAGGGGTACGGTCAGGTCGTCGTGCTCACCATCGCGAGCGTGCTCTCGGGAACGTACCAGTCCGCGTGCCTGGCCGCCGCGGATGCCGGCATCGAGGTGCGTGTCATCGACACGCATAGCGCGAGCGCAGGCATGGGGCTCGTGCTCCGTCGCGCCTGCGACCTGCGTGATTCGGGGGCATCCTTCGACGAGGCCTGCGCGGAGGTCGAACGAAACATCGGGAACGTGCGGTTCTTCATCGCCTGCGATCAGCTGAACAACCTGATCAAGGGCGGACGTCTGTCCGAGGGCGACGCTTTCGCGGCATCCCTTCTCAATGTGAAGCCCGTCTTCGCGTTCGACGAGGTCGGCGCCCTTAAGCCCCACGATAAGGCCAAGGGCATGAAGGGGGTGGTCAAGGGGTACGTCGATCTCATCGCCGAACGCACGCGCTCGGAAGGCACGCAGATCGTGCGCTTCTGCCATACGCGCAATCCCGACGGAGTGGAACGCGTGAGACGGGAGCTCGCGGATGCAGGCATCGCCTTCGTGGATGCGGGCTGCGCCTCGTGCGGCGCGACCGTGGCGACGCACCTCGGCATCGGGGCTCTGGGCGTCGGTGTATGCAAAGCCTGGTAGAATGACCGTCCGTGCATTTCCCGCTTTGCGGGCGCAACGGGCGCGCGCAGCGACGTCGATCGGAAGGGCTGGCAACGAGATGGAACCACGTACGGCTGAGCAGGAGCATCGAGCGCTTGTCAATGATCTTCTCACCTCGACCTTCAATTCCATCATGAGCATCGAGGAACGTTCGATCGAGCTTCGGCTGACGGCGGGTCTCACGATGTCCGAGCTGCATACCCTCGTTGCGGTCGGCATGTACGACAAGACGCCCGTGACCGTGGTCGCCCAGCGCCTGAGCGTGACGGCGGCGACCGTCACCGCAGCCGTGAATAGGCTGGTGCGCAAGGGATACGTCGAGCGCGTTCCGAGTCAGGAGGATCGTCGCAAGGTGCTGCTGCACCTCACGAAGAGCGGCCGCAAGGCCGTGCGCGCGCACGATCTGTTCCATGCGCGGATGATCGATTCCATTCTCGACGGCATGGACGCCGACGAGGAAGCCGCGCTTCTGCGCTCGGTCCGCCGCATCAAGGAATTCTTCGACAAGGAGAACGAGATGCTGCGCACCGCTCCGGCAGCGCACCGCGTCGATGCTGCGGACGTCGCCTGCTAGCGTTTCGCCCATGAAGGACGTGCGCCGTCCGATGCGTGTCTTCGAAACCCGCGCCGCTTGGCGCGTTGCCCGGCCCCAGCGTTCTGCACGATCTCGTTTCCGTTCCCCATAGAGCTGCAGCACCGAACTGCAGCACCGAAACCGCATCCATCCACCGCCCGGCCGCAGCCTGAATCCCGCCGTGCGCCGAGGCTTGGATGCGCATGTCTTCAAAATCATGAAAGGAGGCCTTCATGGCCACTCTCGACACTCTCAAGACCGTTTTCAGCGACACCCTCGACATCGATCCCGAGAAGGTGACCGAAGATGCCACGCTCGATGCGCTCGGCATCGATTCCCTGGACATGACCGAGGTCGTCTGCGCCATCGAAGACGAGCTCGGCATCGAGTTCGGCGAGCCTGACGGCATCGATACGGTCGGCCAGCTGGTCGGCTACATCGACGGCTTGAACGCGTAGGAGGCTCATGCGATGCGTACGCGCGTGACCGAGCTTCTCGGCATCGAACGACCGATCGTCCAAGGAGCCATGGCCCGTATCGCCGACGCCCGCTTGGCCGCGGCGGTCAGCAACGCGGGCGGGCTCGGCATCATCGCCTGCGGCGGCGCGCCTCTCGATTGGGTGCGTGCGCAGATCGAGCTCGCGCGGACCCTGACTAAGCGTCCTTTCGGCGTGAACGTGATGCTCATGGATCCGCATGCCGACGACGTGGCGCGCCTGGTCTGCGACATGGAGGTTCCCGTGGTCACGACGGGCGCCGGCAGCCCGTCTGCCTATATGGGCATGTGGCACGAGGCCGGCATCAAAGTGATTCCCGTGGTGGCCTCGTGCGCGCTCGCGCGGCGCATGGAGCGTCTGGGCGCCGATGCCGTCGTGGCCGAAGGCTGCGAGGCCGGCGGGCATATCGGCGAGCTTACGACCATGGTGCTCACGCCTGCGGTTTGCGAGGCCGTATCCATTCCCGTCATCGCGGCGGGCGGCATCGCGGACGGCCGCGGCATGGTCGCCGCCTTCGCGCTCGGAGCCGAAGGGGTGCAGGTCGCGACTCGGTTCCTCTGCGCCGAGGAATGCCTCGTCGCAGATGCCTACAAGGACCGCGTCCTCGCGGCGAAGGATTCGGACACGATCGTGACCGGTCGCGGGGGAGGCCATCCTGTGCGCCAGCTCAAGAACCGGTGGGCGCGCGAGGTGCGTGCGCTCGAGCTCGATCGCGCTGCGACCGATGCCGACGTCGAGCTTCGCCTTGCGGGATCGCTCAAGCGCGCCGTGGACGGCGATGTCGACGATGGATCGATGATGGCTGGGCAGTCGGCCTGTCTGGTGAAGGCGCGGCAGAGCGCCGCGGCGATCATGGATGACCTGATGGCGGGATGCGAAGCATGGGGTGCGTGCGCGCTCGGCACCCGTCTGGAACGCAATGCGACGCGCTCATGGCGCGGATAGGGGGCGGCGAGAAGTGGCAGCGATCATGTGTTCGGGCCAAGGGGCCCAGAAGCCGGGCATGGGAGCCGACTTGCTCGACGAGCCCGAAGTGAAGGAGGCTTTCGCCTGCGCCTCCGACGCGTTCGACCTCGACCTCGCGGCCGTCGTGCAGGGCGACGATGCCGCACGCATCGACGAGGCGCGCGCATCCCAGGCGGCGACCGTCGCCCTGTCCGTCGGCGTCGGACGCGCCCTTATGGCGCGTGGGCTCGACGTCGCAGGCGCCATCGGATTCTCGCTCGGCCAGATAAGCGCGCTTTGCCTTGCGGATGCGCTGTCGCTTGAGCAGACGTTCTCTCTCTTGAAAGTGCGCGCGGATGCCATGGCGCGCGCATGCGCGGCGCAGCCGGGCGCCATGCTCGCGCTTATCGGTGCCGATGAACAGGCGGTTCGTGCCCTCTGCGCCGCCTGCTCGGAAGACGGCGTGCTTGTGCCTGCAAACTACAACTGTCCGGGCCAGATCGTCGTTTCGGGCGACGCGGCGGCCATAGGCCGGGCCGAGGCGCGGGTGCGGGAGTTCGGCATGCGTGCGCGACGGCTCAACACCGCGGGCGCATTTCACAGCCCGCTCATGGCTCAGGCGGCCGATGAGCTGCGTGCCTGGTGCGAGAAAACGTCCTTCGCCGAGCCGCGTTTCCCCGTCATATGCAACACCGATGCGACCCCTTTCGTCGCCGGCGAGGCGGCCGATCGGCTTTCCCGCCATCTGGTCTCTCCGGTGCGCTTCGACGACGGCATCCGCACGCTCAGAGCGCGCGGCCAGACGCGCTTTATCGAAGCAGGCTTCGGCGGTGTGTTGTTCAACCTGGTGAAACGTATAGACGCAACGCTCATGCGCGAACGCATGGGCACGCGGGACGAACTCGACGCCTTCGTGGCGTGAGCGACGCGAGGAAGGAAGCATCCATGGAAGAGACGCTGAATGTCCGCTCGGCCCCTGCAGGCGCGCCCACGCCCGCCGCATCGCGCGGTCACGGCGAAACGTCGGGCGCGACGGCTCTCGTCACCGGCGGCAGTCGCGGCATCGGAGCGGCGATCGCCCATGCGTTGGCGCGAACGGGCATGAACGTCGCCGTCAATCATTCGGGGGCTTCGAGCGCCGCGGCCGCTCGGGCGCTCTGCGACGAGCTCGAAGGCGCGTACGGCATCGCGGCCGAGCCTTTCGCTGCCGATGTGGCGGGCTTCGATGAGGCGCGCGAGCTCGTCGAGGCCGTGCGCGCCCGTTTCGGACGCCTTGACGTCCTGGTCAACAACGCCGGCATCACGCGCGATGGTTTGATCATGCGCATGAAGGAGGATGATTTCGACCGCGTGGTCGACGTCAATCTCAAAGGCGCGTTCAACTGCATGCGCCATGCGGCGCCGATCATGGCACGTCAACGTTCGGGGCGCATCGTCAACGTGTCGAGCGTCGTGGGGATTGCGGGAAACGCCGGGCAGATCAACTACGCCGCGTCCAAAGCCGGCGTCATCGGCATGACGAAAAGCCTGGCCAAAGAGCTGGGAAGCCGTCATGTGACGGTGAACGCGGTCGCTCCGGGATTCATCGAGACCGACATGACGGCGCATCTGGGCGAGAAGATCCGCGAAAGCGCGGTCTCGCGCATCGCGCTCGGCTCGTTCGGCCGTCCCGAGGATGTCGCGGCCGCGGTCGCCTTCCTTGCAAGCGAGGCGGCGGGATACATAACCGGCCAGGTCATTCGTGTGGATGGCGGCATGGCAGTCTAGCGTTTCCATCGAACGTTTCCATCGAACGTCCTTCTTTGAGAGAAAGAGAATCGCCCATGAGCGAAACGAACATTCCCGCCTCCGAGGCGCCGAACGCCGCAAGCGGCGCCGAGATCATGGCCCGTGCGCGGCGCGACCAGGAATCCATCGCGCGCCATCTGACGAATCCCCGTCGCGTGGTCGTGACCGGTATGGGAGCCGTCTCTCCTGCAGGATTCGGCGTCGATGCCCTTTGGGATCGCGTGATGTCGGGCGAAACCGCCATCACCGCGCTTCCGAGCGATATGGCCGAGGAATACCGTGTCGCCGTCGCCGGGCGCATCCCCGGCTACGACCCGATCGAGGCGGGATTTTCCAAGAAGGAGGCGCGCCGGCTCGCGCCCTTCGTCCAGTATGCGATCATCGCCGCGGACGAGGCCATGGCGGCATCGGGGATCGACCTCGAGGCCGAGGACCTGACGCGCTTCGCCTGCACGTTCGGCAGCGGCATCGGCGGCCTGCATATCTTCCAAGAGCAGTCGGCCGTGCTTGCCGAACAGGGTGCACGCAAGGTGAACCCCCTGTTCATCCCCATTATGATCGAGAATATGGCCGCCGGGCACCTGTCCATCCGCTACGGCCTGCGCGGTTCCTGCACATCCACGGTGACGGCGTGCGCGACCGGCACCCATAACATAGGCGACGCGTTTCGCCTGATCCAGTCCGGTCGCGCCGACATGGTCCTGGCAGGCGGTTCCGAGGAATCCATCGCGCCGATGGCGCTTGCGGGCTTCATGAACCTCGGGGCCATCACCAAGGAGACCGACCCGCGCATCGCTTCGCGTCCCTTCGATGCGAACCGCTCGGGCTTCGTGCCCGGCGAAGGCGCCGGTGCCCTGGTCCTCGAAGACCTCGATCATGCCCGCGCGCGCGGGGCGCGGATCGTCTGCGAGGTCACGGGCTTCGGTTCGACGGGCGATGCCCACCACATGACGGCTCCCGACCCTTCGGGCGAAGGCGTTGCCCGTTCGATGGCCCAGGCGCTCGCCGAGGGCGGGTTCGGCATCGAGGATCTGGGTCATCTGAACGCGCACGGCACGTCGACCCATGCGAACGATCTGACCGAGGCGACGGCGCTCTGCCTGCTGGCGGGCGATCGCGCGTCCGAGATCCCCGTCATGTCGGTCAAGGGCGCGCTGGGGCATATGCTCGGTGGCACGGGCGCCGTCGAAGCCGTCGTCATGGCGTGCGCGCTCGAGCACGACGTCGTGCCGCCGACGGCCGGCTTTTGCGACGCCGACCCCGCATGTCCTGTGCGCGTGTCGAATGCGCCGGTCACGGGCTATCGCCAAAAGGTCGCGCTTTCGAATTCGCTCGGCTTCGGCGGGCATAACGCCACCTTGGCCCTGTCTCCGTACGTTGCATGACCGGTCAAGGAGGCCTATCGATGGAAGAGAACCGCTTGAGAGATGAAATGCCGGATCGGGAGGCGAAGGGTGCGCCCGCCGAATCCTCGGTGCGCGTCGAGGCTCGCGAACGCACCGCGTCTCGAGAGTCCGGCTCGGAACCCGCTTCGGAACCCGCTTCGGAACCCGCTTCGGAACCCGCCGTCTCGTTTCCCTGCGGCCGCGCAGGCGTCGAGGCGCTGCTGCCGCATCGCGATCCGTTCATATGGGTGAGCCGCATCCTTGCGTGCGAGCCCGGCGTCTCGATTACGGCCGAACTCGATGTCGATCCGGCGTTGCCGCTGTTTGCCGGCCATTTTCCCAGCCACCCCGTGCTTCCAGGCGTCATTCTCATGGAAGCGCTTGCCCAGGCGGCGTCGTGCTGCGTGCTGTCCGGACGGGGCCGGGCCGGCACGATCGGCTTTCTGACCGGCATCGATAAAGCGAAGTTCCGCGCCCAGGTGCATCCCGGCGACACGGTGCGCCTCGAAGTCCGCATCATACGCGATTCTTCACGTATGGCCGTGGCCGACGTCTCGGCGTATGTCGGAGACGTGCTGGCTGCGCAAGCGACGCAGAAATACGTCATCGCGCGTCAAGGGTAACGGCCGTTCGGTAGGTTTGAAGGAAGTATCATGGCATCGAATCGCACTGATTACGTAACCATAGCCCTCGACGGCCAGGGTGCGCGCGACGCATCCGCCGTCGCGGTGTCCGTCGAGGGTAGGGAACCTCGCGCCCAGGTCATCTATCGGCTTTCAAGCGTTGCCGCTCCCGGCTCGGGCAGCGTGCTCATCGTCGGTTTCGGCAATGCCGCCAAGGCCGTTGCGCGTGCCTGCAAGAAGGCGGGCGCCGATGCCGTCTTCGCCACGGCGACCGCCGACAAGCGTAAGGCGTTCACCTACGGGGGCATCGCCGAGCCGTGCGTCATCGGGGAAGCGTTCGACGAGCGCTTGTTCTCGAACGAATGCTGCCTCGAATCCGCGCTTGCCGAAAGCGGCGCGAAAACGGTGCTCTTCGCGCATCGCGACGCCTGCGTGAGCCCTCTCGCGCGCGCGATCATGCATAAGGCCGGCGCGCTTGCGCTTACGCCCTTCGCGAACGACAAATCGCTCGAAATCTGGGTTCGCTTCGAATTCGACCCGACGGCCGCGCTCGATCGCGATCCCGTCTGGAGCGCCTGTCCGGTCTGCGGGCTGTCGCATGACCGTGCGCTCGTCATGGAGGCGGGCGGCGTGTGCCCGACGTGCCAGGGACTCTATCGTCTCGATTCCGACGAACGCATCGCCCAGGTCTTCGACGAAGGAACGTTCGAGGAATGGTTCGACGGCATCGAGGAGCGAAACCCTCTCGACTTTCCGGGATACGAATCGACGCTCGAACGGGCGCGCACGCGCAGCGGCAGGTCCGAGGCCGTGCGTTGCGGCAAGGCGCTGCTCGCGGGCATGCCGGTCGCGCTTGCCGTCATGGAGCCGTCGTTCATGATGGGATCGATGGGCTCGGTCGTGGGGGAGAAGATCACGCGCACGGTGGAGCGCGCGACCGACGATCGTCTGCCTACGGTCATCTTCACGGCTTCGGGCGGTGCGCGCATGCAGGAAGGCCTGGCATCGCTCATGCAGATGGCGAAGGTATCTGCGGCGATCGAGCGCCATGGGCGCGCCGGTTTGCTCTACGTGTCGGTGCTCACCGATCCGACGACGGGCGGCGTGACCGCATCGTTCGCGATGGAAGGCGACATCATCCTTGCCGAGCCCCATGCGCTCATCGGGTTCGCAGGAAGGCGCGTGATCCAGGACACGATTCGCAAGGACTTGCCCGAAGGCTTCCAAACGACGGAATTCGCGCTTGCGCATGGGCTCATCGACGCTATCGTGCCGCGTGCATCTCTGCGTCGCCGCCTCGCCCATATCCTGGCGATCCATGCATCGCGTCCCAGGGCGTGCGACGCCGCATCGGACGGCGGAAAGCCTGCCGCTGCTCCCTGCGCCGATGGGAGCCGTCAGGCGCCGACGTTCGAATCGGTGGAGGCGGCGCTTTGCGGCACGCCCGTGCAGCGCGAACGGGAGGCGCTCGATGATGCGCAGGGGCGATCGACGGGTCTGATGGGGCGCATCCGCGGGATCTTCGACGGCATCGCAGGCGGCGCGAACGACGTGCAGCGCGCGCTGCGCCGTCAGGGCTTGGCCGATGCTCCCGATGTAAAACCCGTCGAAGGAGGGCATACGGGCGGCAAGGCATGGGAAAGCGTGCAGCTTGCCCGCAATATCCATCGTCCGACCTCGCTGTTCTACATCGCATCGATGGTGCGCGGCTTCGTGGAGCTGCATGGCGATCGCGCGTTCGGCGACGACGGCGCCATCGTCGGAGGCATAGGATGGATAGGAGGTCGCGCCGTCACCATCATCGGGCAGGAGAAGGGATCCGACCTCACGCAGCGCATCGCGCGCAATTTCGGATGCCCTCAACCCGAGGGATATCGCAAAGCGCTGCGCCTGATGAAGCAGGCGGAGAAATTCGGACGTCCGGTCGTGTGCCTGGTGGATACCCAGGGCGCGTACTGCGGGGCCGAATCCGAGGAACGCGGCCAGGGCAACGCCATCGCCGACAACCTCGTTTCCCAGGCGGGGCTGCGCGTTCCGATCGTCAGCGTCGTCGTGGGGGAGGGCGGTTCAGGCGGCGCGCTCGCGCTGGCCATGGGCAACAGGGTCGCAATGCAGGAACACGCGGTGTATTCGGTGCTGTCGCCCGAAGGGTTCGCTTCCATCCTTTGGAAGGACCGCTCGCGCGCCGCCGAAGCCGCCGCCGTCATGCGCATGAGCGCCGAAGAGGCGCGCGATCTAGGCGTGGCCGACGACGTGCTGTCCGAAGGGCCGGCTCCTGCGCACGAGAATCCGAAGGATGCGGCGCGCGGCGTCACCGCGTTCGTGGAGCGCGCGCTCGAAGACCTGTCCAACCTGTCCGCCGACGAGCTGGTCACGCAGCGATACGGACGGTATCGCGCCTTCTAGGCCCTATCAGGACCCATCCCGAAGAATCTTCTGCGTCCATCTTGCGGATCGGCATCCCGCGGACCGCGCATCGATCCGCGTCGGTTGGAAAGGCGATTCGACGTGCGGAACGCAGGGCCCAGATTATCCATCTCGCATTACGCACGCGGAAGGCCCTCTTCGATCCTGTCGTCAAGAGCCTGGGGGGGGGGGTCGTCCCAGATTTCTTCGCCACATACATGAGGCGGTCGACGTCGCGCTCGAGCTTGCGCAGATCTCGGGTCGTCGCGATGTGCCTCGTGATGGTTCCGAACGCGAACGAGATATCCATGTCCTTCGGGCAGATGCCCTCGTCCGCGATCGCTTTGCGCGCGAATTCCTGGGCGCTGAGCAGCCGGGCGTTCTGCTCGGCGTATGAAAGGGTCGTCGACGTCACGATGAACTCGTCGCCGCCCATGCGATAGCAGCGTCCTTCATTCCCGAACGATTGGACGAGCCCGTCTGCGACGCGTATAAGCACGCGATCGCCTATGTCGTGTCCGCAGCGATCGTTGCATGACTTGAAATCGTTGAGATCGAGAATCGTGATCGTGGCCGTGCTCCCTACGAGTTCGAGGGTTTCCTCCCTGAGCAGGCGAACGTTGCCGACGCGCGTCAACGAATCGGTTTTGGACTGCCGTAGGAGCGCCTCGCTTCGCTGAGCGTTCTGCACGGCGAACAGATAGCGCACGCACGCGGCGATCACGATGAACGCGAAGAACATGCTCAGGTTCACGATCAGGCCGTGGGAAAGCGCGCCGCGGTAGCTCGCGAACATGAAGCATATCTCGATGGATACGAGGGTGAGGGGAACGGTGATCGCGGGACGGATCACGAAGATGCAGGTGAGGGCGACGATCTGGGTAATCAGCGCATAGAGGCCGTTTCCGCGGAACACATCGCCGCATGCGGCGTACGTGCCGAGCACGAGCATGATTCCCAGGCATTGCGCAAGAGCGAACGTTTGGACGGCGTGGCTGCATGGCCGGACCAGGACATGACGAAGGCTGACGCCGAGAAGGACGGCTGCGCTCACGAACTGCGTCGCGTAGCCGAGGCGATGATGCATGATCCAAGCGATGCCGATATGCTCGATCGCACCAGGGCGGCTCGAGAGGGCAAAGCTGTTGATGAACATGAACGCCTCGAGCGCCATGAGGACGCCGGCGAACGCGATGCCGACATGCATGTTCGAATCCAGAATGAACCCGCGTTCATAGTCGGAGAGACGATTGATGCCAAGAAGGATACGTATGGGATCGCTTCCCTGCTGCGTGGTCTGTGATGGATCCATGAACTCCCCGGATTCCGATATCGAACGCGCACGGCGGCCGATACCGATCCGCTTCGGCGCGCATTTCTGTGCATTTTTCCGGAGGACATTGTACGTCATTCAACAATGGCGTATAGTACCCACAAATATAATGGCAAACCCGTCGAAAGACGGCGACGCAAAGCTATAGGGCCTTTCGCATGGCAGCCAGCTGCGATTCTCTCAAGGGTTGCGGCTGGCTGCCGCTTGTTTTACTGCGAAGGAGGGGGCATGAAGGCGTTCGCCATCGTGTTCGCGTCGATCGTTCTGCTCGCGTGCGTCGCTTCGGATTCGCCGCGTGCGGCCTTCGTTCCCGGGCCTTCGCTTCTTCAACGCATATTTCGACTTTTCTCCGAGGCTTCCGCGCCTTTCCTATATTGCTCCCCCTCCATCTCCGGCAGCGCCGTCGCCCCCGGCGTGCCGGACGGGATCTTGTCGTTCCGGCCCTCTTCCTCAACGCGGCGTTTACGGCGCGGCAGGGGAGGTCCGCGGGCGTTCATCCCGGCATGATGCGAGTCGGCGGAGATCACGCCCCGTTCTCACCGCATCGGGCGGGGCATAATCCTTCGGGCCGCCTCCCTGCGCGGCCCGAAGGATGATTCGCTTTCTTGAGGGAAGGCGGTCGGCAGGGTGTTGCAGGCAACGGCCGTGGCCGTGCGGAAGCGCGCCATGTGCAAGGTACGACCATTCGAGGAAGGGATGGGTATGAAGAAGAAGCTCTGTTATCTGCTGAGTGTCGTTCTGGCGCTCGGAATCTGCATTTCGGGAGGTGCGTTGCAGACGGCCTTCGCCGATGGGGGCGTTCCCGTGAACGTCAACATCACGAAGTTCCAGATCCAGAATCTCGACAAGACCGAAGCGCACGAGATCTTCATCTCCGACAGGTTCTACCTCGCGATGGACTGGGACGCCAGCGCCGCCGGGACGAACATCCACGAAGGCGACTACTTCGATATCACCCTCCCGGACAACATGAGGTTCCCGTCCGATACGACCGCGCGGGACTTCGACTTGACGGACGACGATGGGAACGTCGTGGCGAAAGCCCATGTCACTCCCGGACCGAATGATTCGGGCGGCAAGGTTCACGTCACCTTCACCAAGGCGGCGGAGAACAAGTACAACGTCAAGGGCACGATGTACCTGGCCGCCCAGTTCGACAAGGACAAGGTGACCAAGGACAAGGAGAATACCTTCACGGTCACGGTCAATTCCGATGTGGCGGGTCATTCCCAAACGATCAGCGATGGCGTGAAGGTCGTCGGTCCTAAGCCGGTCCAAGATGAATATGTGTCCAAGTGGGGTCAGAGCGTGTACGGCCATGCCGATCAGGCAGAGTGGTGGGCGCGTATCAACCATAAGAAAGCCAATCTTCCCAACCTGGTGATTTCCGACAGCCTGTCCGGCGGCAACGGGGACGAGCGTTATATCGCGGACAGCTTCGTGCTTCGCGAAGTGGAGTTTGACGAATACGGCGATACCACCAAGGTGATTCAGACGATCGACCTGTCGGACAAGCTTCAGATAGCTCCCGACGGCCGGTCGTTCACCATCAATCTGGGGAACGTGAACGGCAAGCAGTACCGTCTTATTTACAAGACGACATACAATAAAGGCACGAACCTCAAGAACAACTTGACCGTCGACTCGTCAGCGGTTCATAAGGAATTCAGCGCTTCCTATAAGTCTTCCGATTCCGGCGGCTCTGCCGGCGGCGACCTGGCGAGCAAGATCAAGCTGACCAAGGTCGACGGCGACGACAACTCCATCCCGCTCAAGAACGCCGTGTTCACGGTGACCGCGCCCGACGGCACCACCTTCGAGCTCACGACGGGCGCCGACGGCACCGTGACCTCGGGCGTCCTCACGCAGGGCACCTACAAGGTCAAGGAGAAGACGCCTCCCGACGGATACGAGCTCAACGACGAGGAGTACACGCTCGAGGTCACGCCTGCGGGCGGCGCGCTCAAGACCATCTGCGACAGGCCCGTCAAGGTCGACGTCGACGTGACCAAGAAGTGGGTCGGCCCCGAGGGCTCCGAGGTGACCGCGCACCTGCTCGCCGACGGCGCGGACACCGGCAAGGAGCTCAAGCTCAACGCCGGCAACGGCTGGAAGGGCACCTTCGACAACCTGCGCAAGTACAAGGCCGGCACGGCCGACGAGATCGTCTACACCGTGAAGGAAGACCCGGTGGCGAACTACGACGGCTCCGTCGACGGCGACGCCGCGAGCGGCTTCACGATCACCAACACGAACACCGAGACCGTGAAGGTCCCGGTCGAGAAGAACTGGGTCGGGCCCAAGGGCTCCGAGGTCACGGTCAGGCTGCTCGCCGACGGCGCCGATACCGGCAAATCGCTCAAGCTCGACGAGGGCAACGGCTGGAAGGGCTCCTTCGACGGCCTTCCCAAGTACAACGCCGACGGCTCCGAGATCGCCTACACGGTGACCGAGGCCGAGGTGTCGGGGGTCGATAGCTCCAAGTACGGCACCGCCGTGGCCGGCGACGCGGCCTCCGGCTTCACCATCACGAACACCAACAAGGAGACCGTGAAGGTCCCGGTCGAGAAGAAGTGGGTCGGGCCCAAGGGCTCCGAGGTCACCGTGCGCCTGCTCGCCGACGGCAATCCCGTCGCGGGCAAGGAGCTCAAGCTGAACGAGGGCAACGGCTGGAAGGGCTCCTTCGACGGCCTTCCCAAGTACAACGCCGACGGCTCCGAGATCGCCTACACGGTGACCGAGGCCGAGGTGTCGGGGGTGGATAGCTCCAAGTACGGCACCGCCGTGGCCGGCGACGCGGCCTCCGGCTTCACCATCACGAACACGAACAAGGAGACCGTGGACGTCTCCGGGACCAAGTCCTGGGACGACGACGACGACCGCGACGGGGTCCGCCCCGCCTCGATCACCGTGAACCTGATGAGGGACGGCGCGAAGGCCGACTCCAGGACGGTGACGCCCGACGCCTCCGGCGCGTGGGCCTACTCGTTCACCGGCCTTCCCAAGTACGCCGCCGACGGCCACGAGTACGCCTACACGGTGACCGAGGAGGCGGTCCCGAACTACGCCACCGAGGTGAACGGCACGGACATAACCAACTCCTACACGCCCGGCAAGACCTCGGTCACCGTGACCAAGGCGTGGGCCGACGCGAACAACCAAGACGGGATCCGCCCCGCGAGCGTGAAGGCCCAGCTCTACGCGGACGGCAAGCCCTTGGGCGCGCCCGTCGAGCTCTCCGAGGCCAATAACTGGACCCACACCTGGACCGGCCTGTTCATGAAGGAGGCCGGCAAGGACGTCGCCTACACCGTCGAGGAGGTTTCGGTCCCGAAGGGCTACGAGGCCTCCGTGGCGGGCGACGCCAAGGCGGGCTACACGCTGACCAACGCCCATGGGCCCGAGACCGTGTCGGTCCCGGTCGAGAAGAAATGGGTCGGCGGCGAGGGCGGCGAGGTGACGGTGCGCCTGCTCGCCGACGGCAAGGACGCGGGCAAGTCGCTCAAGCTCAACGCCGGCAATAACTGGAAGGGCTCCTTCGACGGCCTGCCTGCGTTCAAGGACGGCAAGAGGATCGCCTACACCGTGGCCGAGGACGCCGTGGAGGGCTACTCCTCCAAGGTCACGGGCGACGCCTCCAAGGGCTTCACCGTCACCAACACCAAGGACGAGAAGCCCAAGGCGCCCGCCCCCGGCGGCGGCAAGAAGGCCATGCCGAAGACGGGCGACGGCACGGGCGCCATGGCGCTCGGGGCCGGCCTCGCGGGCCTGCTCTCCTTAGGCCTGCTCGGCCTCGCCTTCCGCGGGCGCAGGGCTGAATAGCCCGGCGCGGCCCGCAGGGGCCTGACGCCGCTGCCCGCGCCTGACGGAGACGCGTCATGCGAGGGGGCTCCGGACGATTCGTCCGGAGCCCCCTCTTCTTGCAGAACCTATGGTACGGATGCAGCATCGAAAACGTTGCAGCCAAGTTGCACTCTCTGTCTCCTTGTCGCTCTTCGCCTGTCTCTCTGTTGCTCCTTCTTGTCGCTGATGCCGAATTTCTTAAGTTCGGGGATGCGGACAAAAAGTTGGACCGCGAAGGTCCGGGAAGGGGTCCGCATGTACGACAGGAAGGTCGTCGAGCTGGCGCTGTGGGCGCTCGAGGAGGGCATGACGCAGGCCGAGGCCGCCGCGATCGCCGGCGTCGGTCGCGTGAGCGTGGGAAACTGGGCGGCCGGAAGGCTTCCGCACGACCGCGGCGTCCCGCTCAGGCTCCAGGGCCGGCGTGGTAGGATCCTGCCGACGGGGGAAGCGAAGCCTGCGCCGAAGGAGGATGCCGCGATGGGGCCGAGCGAGCGCGAGAAGGGGACCTACGAGCCGCCGAGGAGCGGGCCGCTGGCGGGCCTTGAGCCTGCCCAGATAGAGAACCTGCTGCTCAGGGCGGTGTTGGCCGACCTAAAAGCGGGCGGGTGGGACCCGGCTTCGATCTCGAACAGGAGCAAGTGCGAGCTCGGCGAGAGATTGAGGCGGGCGACCGGCCTGCCCCTCCGCTCGATCACCGGTTTCTTGAGGATATCGAAGAGCTCCTATGAGTACCACAGGGCGAGGCTCGGGCGCGACAAGTACGCCGACCTGAGGCGCGAGGTCCGTTCCCTGTCCGAGGAGGGGAGGCGGGCCTGGGGCTACCGCGTGATATGGGCCCGGCTGAGGCGGCGGGGGATCCTCGTCTCGGAGAAGGTCGTGCGCCGCATCATGCGCGAGGAGGGCGTCGGGGCCGTCTACGCGAGGCGCCGCCGCAGGCGCTACAGCTCCTACGCCGGGGAGATCTCGGAGGCCCCTCCCAACCTGGTCGGGCGCGACTTCCGCGCCGACTCCCCCGACGAGCTGTGGCTCACCGACATCACCGAGTTCCGCCTGCCGTGCGGCTCGAAGGCCTACCTGAGCGCCGTCGTGGACTGCTTCGACGGCAGGCCCGCCGGCTGGGCCGCGGGCCCGCGGCCCGACGCGGCCCTC
>NZ_GG700631.1:47310-48157 GCF_000162875.1 Slackia exigua ATCC 700122 | reverse complement strand
AGGGCATGACGCAGGCCGAGGCCGCCGCGATCGCCGGCGTCGGTCGCGTGAGCGTGGGAAACTGGGCGGCCGGAAGGCTTCCGCACGACCGCGGCGTCCCGCTCAGGCTCCAGGGCCGGCGTGGTAGGATCCTGCCGACGGGGGAAGCGAAGCCTGCGCCGAAGGAGGATGCCGCGATGGGGCCGAGCGAGCGCGAGAAGGGGACCTACGAGCCGCCGAGGAGCGGGCCGCTGGCGGGCCTTGAGCCTGCCCAGATAGAGAACCTGCTGCTCAGGGCGGTGTTGGCCGACCTAAAAGCGGGCGGGTGGGACCCGGCTTCGATCTCGAACAGGAGCAAGTGCGAGCTCGGCGAGAGATTGAGGCGGGCGACCGGCCTGCCCCTCCGCTCGATCACCGGTTTCTTGAGGATATCGAAGAGCTCCTATGAGTACCACAGGGCGAGGCTCGGGCGCGACAAGTACGCCGACCTGAGGCGCGAGGTCCGTTCCCTGTCCGAGGAGGGGAGGCGGGCCTGGGGCTACCGCGTGATATGGGCCCGTCTGAGGCGGCGGGGGATCCTCGTCTCGGAGAAGGTCGTGCGCCGCATCATGCGCGAGGAGGGCGTCGGGGCCGTCTACGCGAGGCGCCGCCGCAGGCGCTACAGCTCCTACGCCGGGGAGATCTCGGAGGCCCCTCCCAACCTGGTCGGGCGCGACTTCCGCGCCGACTCCCCCGACGAGCTGTGGCTCACCGACATCACCGAGTTCCGCCTGCCGTGCGGCTCGAAGGCCTACCTGAGCGCCGTCGTGGACTGCTTCGACGGCAGGCCCGCCGGCTGGGCCGCGGGCCCGCGGCCCGACGCGGCCTC
>NZ_GG700631.1:4263-47210 GCF_000162875.1 Slackia exigua ATCC 700122 | reverse complement strand
GGCGGGCCTTGAGCCTGCCCAGATAGAGAACCTGCTGCTCAGGGCGGTGTTGGCCGACCTAAAAGCGGGCGGGTGGGACCCGGCTTCGATCTCGAACAGGAGCAAGTGCGAGCTCGGCGAGAGATTGAGGCGGGCGACCGGCCTGCCCCTCCGCTCGATCACCGGTTTCTTGAGGATATCGAAGAGCTCCTATGAGTACCACAGGGCGAGGCTCGGGCGCGACAAGTACGCCGACCTGAGGCGCGAGGTCCGTTCCCTGTCCGAGGAGGGGAGGCGGGCCTGGGGCTACCGCGTGATATGGGCCCGTCTGAGGCGGCGGGGGATCCTCGTCTCGGAGAAGGTCGTGCGCCGCATCATGCGCGAGGAGGGCGTCGGGGCCGTCTACGCGAGGCGCCGCCGCAGGCGCTACAGCTCCTACGCCGGGGAGATTTCGGAGGCCCCTCCCAACCTGGTCGGGCGCGACTTCCGCGCCGACTCCCCCGACGAGCTGTGGCTCACCGACATCACCGAGTTCCGCCTGCCGTGCGGCTCGAAGGCCTACCTGAGCGCCGTCGTGGACTGCTTCGACGGCAGGCCCGCCGGCTGGGCCGCGGGCCCGCGGCCCGACGCGGCCCTCGCGGACGCGAGCCTGCTCGCGGCGCTCGCCCAGAGGCGCCCGGGCGCGCGGACGACCGTCCATTCCGATCGCGGCGGCCACTACCGCTGGCCGGGATGGGTCTCTATCTGCGAGCGGCACGGGCTGGCGCGCTCCATGTCGCGCAAGGGGTGCACGCCCGACAACGCCGCGATGGAGGGGTTCTTCGGCAGGCTGAAGAACGAGTTCTTCTACTACCGCGACTGGCGCGGCGTGAGCGTCGACGGATTCGTCGCGAGGCTGGAGTCCTACCTCGAGTACTACCGGAGGGACAGGATCAGGGAATCGCTTGGGTGGCTGAGCCCGGACGAGTATCGGAGGAAGCTCGGATACGCCGTGTAGGCGGTCCAAGAAATCGTCCGCATCCCCTTCTGAGAATTTTCTCGAAGTCGATTTCTCGGTTTGAATATCTTCAGCTCTACATGTTAATGAGATGTTTGCATCCTCTCGGCTCAGGTTTTTTGACCTGATGCATGACGTAGGGAAGCCCACGAAGCGATTCTCAGAACTTTCGAATACTGGAATGTGCAGGCGAAAGACTCGTGGATTCTCTCAGAACATGGCATCTAAGGGCGGAATGCCGCGCATCGCCTGAGCGAGCTGAGCCGGTTTCGCGATGCAGCATCCGATTCGCCCTGAGCTACTTCCTCCGTCCCGCGAACGCGTAGAAACCGGGCGCATCGACCATCGTGTCGATGTCGAAATATGTCTTCCAGGGTTCGATCTCTTCCTCAATGGAGCGAAGCTCGCAGCTCACGGTATCGGATACGTGCTCCTTCGCATGATGCCGGTTGATTTCGTCGCGACCCGTCCCGTGCGCTATAACGAAACGTCCGCCTGGAACCACCAGGCGCGCTGCCGCTTCGACGACGGCGTGCTTGTCGAGCATGTGCGGATAGGCGTTGTAGATGACGAGGGCATCGAAGCCTTCTTCGTCGGCGACATCGCAGATATCGCAGGCGATGAAACGTACGTGCGTTTCATCCGCGAATCGCTTTCGAGCTCGGGCCACCATCTCTTCGGCCACGTCGACGCCGACGACCTCACGTGCACCGGCCGTCAGGCAATGCGCGACCATGGTGCCCGTTCCGCACCCCGCGTCGATCACGCGTCCGTCCGCGCAGTCGGCCAAGGCGGCCACGGCTCCTTGGACGGGGCTTGCACCGGGCTCGCATCCGGCCCATTCTTCCGCACGTCCATTGAAGTATGCAGCGATATTGTTCATGAGAACCATTCCTTTCTTTTCAGAGGGCCACGACGACGCGGCGGCCCCTGTGTTCGATGATATCCGTTTCCAATCCATAGATGCTCAGCATGCGTTCAGGCGTGACGACGGACGCGTCGCCGAGCGCATCCACCTGCCCGTCTTTGATGAACAGGAAGGTGTCGCAATAGCGGAGCGCCAGGTTGATATCGTGCATGACGGCTGCCGCCGCGATGCGGCGCCGATCGACCTCCGTGCGAATCGCCTGCATCACCTCGTGCTGGTTCGCGGGGTCCAGGTTGTTCGTGGGTTCGTCCAGAAGCAGCGTGTCGGTTTGCTGCGCGAACGCGCGTGCCAGGACGACCTTCTGGTATTCGCCGCCCGACAGTTCGTCGACGTAGCGCAGCGCGTAGTCGGCCAGGCCGAGCCGTCCAAGCACGTCTTCCACGACGGCGTGGTCTTCGCTCGAAGGTCCAGCGTCGATATGGGGATGCCGTCCCATCAGCACTGCGTCGTAGACGCTCAGGCGCGTCGCATGGCTGTGCTGGGCCACATAGGCCACCTTGCGTGCGCGCTCGCGCCTCTGCACGCGGGGGAGAGGCGTGCCATCCAGCAGCACCGATCCTTCCTGCGGGCGCATGATGTCGACGAGCAGGTTCATCAGGCTCGACTTCCCGCTTCCGTTCACGCCGAGCACCGCGAGGAATTCCCCGGGTTCAAGGCGTATCCCCACGCCTTGGAGCAGCGGCCGGGCAGCATCGTAGGAAAAGCGCAGGTCGCGACCTTCCAGCATCAGCGGCTCACCCCCTTGAAGAGCAGGTAGATGAACAGAGGGGCACCGATGAAGGCGGTGATGGCCGATATGGGCAGGATGAGCGGCGCGACCACGGCATGGCAGGCGATGTCGGCCAGAAGCAGCAGGCTCGCGCCGACGAGCGCCGAGGCGGGCATCAGGTAACGATAGTCTGCTCCGAGCAGGCGCCGCGTGATATGCGGGGCCACAAGCCCGACGAAGTTGATGATGCCGCAGAACGCGATGACGCATGCTGCGGCAAGCGAAGCCGCGACCATGCAGGCAAGGCGCGTGCGTCCCACGGCCACGCCGAGCCCGTGGGCAAGCCCTTCGCCCGATTCTATGGCGTTGAAGCTTCTCGAATGCGCGAGGAAGAAGGTCCCGCTTACGGCGGTTACGATCGCCATCACGGCGAGCTGGCTCCAATTCACGCGGGAAAGGTCGCCGAAGGTCCAGAAGACCACAGCTGCCACCTGGGAATCCTCGGCGAAGTACTGGATGAGGGTGGTGCCTGCGGTGAACAGCGCCGACAGCGCCACGCCGGCGAGCACGATGCTCTCGGGCGTCATCTCGCGCAGGCGCGAGAGCCCGAGGATCACGGCGGTGGAGAGCATGGCGCCCGCGAATGCGCAGGCGGCGGTCATGACGGGATTAACCGAAGAGGTCGCGCCTTCGAAGGCTGAGGCTCCGCCGCCAGCGATCAGGATGATGGCGACGGATGCTCCGAACGCTGCGCCCTGGGCGACGCCGAGCGTGCTTGCCGAGGCGAGGGGATTGCGCAGCACGCTTTGGAATGCGCAGCCCGAAAGCGAAAGCGCGATGCCCGCGACGAGCGCCGTAAGGATGCGGGGCAGGCGCATGTTCACGATGACGGCGGTCGTCTGAGCGTCGGCCGTGCCGACGATGACGCTCAGGATGTCTGCAGGAGAAAGCGCGATCGTCCCCATGCCCAACGAGGCGCAGGCGATCGCCATGGTCGCGATCGCGATGCCGATGACCGCGAGCCGCTTCTTTCGCAGGTATCCACGATATGCTCCCGCGCCTGCGGGAGCTGCGGATGCCGATTTCGCACGCAGGCGCCCCCGTGCGCGCTGCAGCCTGATTTCTTCCATCGTGCCTCACGTTCGAGGGCCTTCACGCCTGGCGACGGGAAGGCCCTAAGTCCGTTCGCTTCCTCGGTGTCCTCGCAGAAGGCTAGGAGAAGGAAAGCGTCTTGAAATCCATGCCGGCGTCTTTCATTGCGGGACGGAAGTCGCCGCCGAGCATCGTCGTGAATATTTCGGAGTACGTTGCCTCCAAGTCCACGTCGGCGAATGCCTCGGGGTAGAGGGTCGCGCCGATGAAATAGGCATCGCAGACGCCCATCTCGACGTTGGTCCCGTTCATGTTGTATGTGGGCTGGGTGTAGAGGCGGCCGTTCTCGAAGGCGGAAAGGCCGTCGAAGAACGCCTGGTTGTCGGCGTAGTCCTTCTTCATGAGGTCCATGTTGCCGGCGTTCAGGAACATGACGTCGGGGTCCCACGCGCCCAGCTGCTCCAGATCGACGTCGACGGCGCCCTTCTCGCCGAGTTCGTCGGCGACGTTCTTGCCGTGCACGGCATTGAGCGGGGCGTAGTTGCAATAGCTGCCGGAGAAGCTTTTCGCGCCCTTGTAGTTCACGGCGCCCACGTACACGCTCGGACGGTCGGCGTCGTCGATCTTCGCGGTACGGCCGTCCAGATCCTTCTGCCAACCTTCGAGCGCGCGCACGGTCGCTTCGGCATGCTCGGAGGTGCCGAGCGCCTCGCCGACCACGCGGATGGACGCGTACACGTCGTCGGAGAAAAGCTGATTCTGATAGGAGATGCCGACGACGGGGATGCCGGTGGCCTGTTGCAACGCATCGCATTCCTCGGCGCTGCGGCTCGAGATGATGACGTCGGGGTTCAGCTCGAGCATCTGTTCGGCGTTGACGTTGGTTTCCATGAGGTGGCTGCCGTTGCTTGTCGCGGGAAGCGATGCGAACAGGTCGGCGTGGACGACCGTGTAGGGACGGCTCATGGAGGGTTCTGTTTCCATCTCGGTCACGGCGACGAGCTTGTCTTGGCCGCCTGCGTACACGACGAAGCGCGCGCCCGAGCCGACCGTCGCGGCGCTCTTCACGTCTGCGGGAAGGGTGGCGGTACGTCCGTAGACATCGGTCACGTCATGCGTCTGGGTTGTGGCCTCGGCCGGGGCATCGGCATCGGACGCATCTTCCGCGCTCGTCGTCGAGCAGGCCGCGAGGGCGAAGGCTGCGAGCGTTGCGGATAGCGCTAGCATGAGCCATATGCGGAACGTCTTCATCTTTCTCCTTAGGGGTATTCGCTTCGGTGTTACGTATATGCAAACCATAACATTCTCCTTCGCTTGGATGAAGGAGAAAACGGCTGATTTGCCATGACATGCTTGTATAAGGAAAAAAATAGACAGAGATGATGCTAAGTTAGCAGAGAGCGGCCAGAACCTAGGGATCCATTCGAATATCTACGCCATATGGAAAAGGCGGATTACTGAAAAAGGCAGATGTGCATATGAGGGTGAAGGCGATTTACTTTTCTCCTACAGGAACGACCGAAAAGATAATCGAAAGCATAGTCAAGGGAATCGGTCCAGAGGAATTAGACTGCATCGACCTGACCAAAAGGGATGCAATCGATCGAAAGGGCCATGCCGGCATCGGCAAGGAAGACCTCGTTCTTGTAGGGGCTCCTGTGTACGGAGGCTTTTTATACAAGGATTTCAGGAATTACATCAAGTGCATAGACTTCAATAACAGACCCGTCGCAATAGGTCTCCTGTATGGGAATGCAACCGTCTTGTGTGCGAAGAGCGAGATCGTTTCCCTGGTACAAGAGAGGAGCGGCAGAGTAATAGGGTATGGGGATTTCGTTGGGGAGCATTCGTTTTCAACGAGAGAAATTCCCGTTGCAATCGGCAGGCCCGATACGGACGACCTCAATACGGCCTTTTTATTCGGGAAAGATCTTAGGAATGCATTGGAGAGAGCGCATGCGACGCAATGCGATCAGCATATGCGATTGCTTGGCACGTGCATTGGCCAGGTGGCCGACATGAAGCCCTTGCATACCGGCAAGAGGTTTTTCTCCGTCCCTCGAACCGAGCGAGAGCTCTGCAATCGATGCGGCGTATGCATAAAGAAATGCCCTAGAGCCTGCATCGATCAAGAATTTCGAACCGACGGCAATGAATGCATCGTTTGCATGGCTTGCGTAAAGGCATGCCATAGCAATGCTCGTGCGACCAAGGCCAAGAGCCCATTGGTATCATATGGGTTGAGGCTGATGAATAGAAGAAAAAACGAATCGAGCTTCACGGTATGGTAAGAGGGCGTTTCAACCCGGCCAACCCGTTTTCGCCATCCGAGAGAGCCTTCTTCGCAGGGTTCTCGTCATGTCGTCGACCTATATGATGCGTACGGGATACGCTACCCAGGTATTCTCCGATGATATTTTCCGAAATGTGAGGATTTATCTTACAAAACGATGTACGCGTATGGTAACTTCCAATAGTTAACCAGTTAGATGAAGGAAACATGCCGAGGAAAGCGCCAGGACGCTTCCGCGATCCAAGGGATAAGGAGATTGGATGTCTGCATCTAATGTTGTGAAGAACACTGCCGCCGCTGCCGTGCTTGCAGTGGCGATCTCCATGGCGTTCGCCGCCATGGCCTATGCCGATGAGCCTGCGGGCAAGGCTATCGAATCCGACGCTGTCACCGGCGTCACGTCCTCCGACATCGCCTGGGGCGATGCGGCCGCATCTTCCGCGGAGGCCGAGGATACGCGCATGATCCTGCGCGCTCCCGGCTCTGGGGTCGACTACAGCGGCTACAAGCTCACGGTCGGCCTCTTCGACGACGGCGGCAACCAGGTCGGCGGGAACTACGAGGTGGCCTATAACGGTGGCCCCACCACCGTGGAAGGGCTCGATCCTTCCAAGGTCTATACGGCCCGCGTTCTCGCGCTCGTCGATGCTGACGGCAACGATGCGCTCGCAGACTTCGACAACGCCGTCGAGGAGAGCGAGAAGCTCGTCACCGGGGCGGAGCAGGAAGTCTGGACCAAGGCCGACGCGCTCAAACCCGGCATGAAGGGCATCGCCCTCATGTTCGAGCATGAAGGGAAGACCTACATGCTCGGCGTCGATGCCAGCAACAACGTCATCGCGCGCGAAGCGACGTTCGAAAACGGCGTGCCGACCAATGTGGGCGACAAGTTCAAGTGGGACACCGAGCCCGCGCTGTACGACAGCGTCGCGCTCTCCATTTCCGGCGAGGACAACTACCTCGTCATGAACTACAACGGTCCGGCGATGCATCCGGCCAATCAGTTCTACAACTACGAGTTCGCCGCCGTCAACGGTGCGCTCAGGGGCAACGGTAACTACCGCATCTTCATCAAGCTGGGAAGCGGCGGCACGGTAGGCTACGACTACGCGTCGGGCACTCCGTTCGCGACGTGGCAGTCCTCCAAGGTGGCTCCCACGACTAAGACCGTCACGTTCAACATCACGAGCACGCCTCTTGCGAAGTACACGGTCAAGTGGCTGAACGACGACGGCACCGAGCTCGAGGTGGATGCGGGCCTGAAGCGCGGCGAGACGCCGTCTTACGACGGAGCCGAGCCTACGAAGGCCGCGGACGCTCAGTACACGTACACCTTCGCCGGCTGGGATGCTCCGATCGCGCCCGTCACGGGCGATGCGACCTATAAGGCGACGTTCAACCGCACGCTGAGGACGTACACGGTCACGTGGGCGAACGAAGACGGCACCGTCATCGAGACCGATGCCGGCGTCCCGTACGGCACGACGCCCTCGTTCGACTCGCCTGAGCCTACAAAGGCCGAAGACGATACGTACACCTATGCCTTCGCCGGCTGGGACACCGCAGTCGCGCCGGTCACGGGTGACGTGACTTACAAGGCTACGTTCAAGGCGACGGCGAAGCCCGCCAAGCCGGGAAAGCCGGGAGACCAGAAGGATCCTCAGAACAAGCCTTCCAAGGCTAAGACGGACAAGGAATCCAAGAAGGCGATGGACAAGGAGTCCAAGTCTTCCGATTCTAAGAAGACCGGTCGTGCGACGATGCCCAAGACAGGCGACGCGACCGATATCGCGCTTCCCATGGGCGCCGCCCTCGCTGCGGGTGCCGCCGGCTACGTTGCGCTGCGTCGCAAGAACAGGAACGACGCCTAAGAGCTGTCAAACAGCGTTTCCTTCGATGTTTGAAAGGGCCCTCCTTGAACGGAGGGCCCTTTTCCTTTGCGCGCCGGCCTGCATGATGAGCCTTCTTGCCACCCGGCATTCATCGTGATGGGGGCCGGCGATTTCATCCACGGCCTGCGCGAGCGCTTGCTCCGTCCGCGCGCCCGAGCCGCCCTGTACGCGCGCTTCTCGATGGATTTCCTGTTCGTTGGAAGCCCGCATCTGGCGTCGCGGCACGTTGTCGAGTACGTTCGCCTCGTACGCTATGCAGACGAAGAAGGATTCATCATGGCGAAGGATTCACGCGCCGCGCGGACGGCCTCGCTCACACGCCGCACGCTTCATTACTATTGGCAGGTCACGCGCAACCATCTCGGATATTTCATCGGGCTCATGTGCTCGACGCTCGCATTCGTCGCCTTGCTTTCCTACGGCAATCCCTACGTGATGAGCCTCGTGGTCGACCGCGTGAGCGAGGGAACGGTCGCTCCCGATCGGGTTTTCGAAACCTTCGGACCGTATATCTTCGCGCTTGTCGCCATCAACGTGGTCGGACAGGCGGCCAGCAAGCTGCAGGACTACACGCTCTACAAGCTTGAGATCGCCGCGTCCTACGATTTGGCCACGATGTCGTTCGATGCGCTGTGCAACCAGTCGATGGCGTTTCATTCGAACCGCTTCGGCGGCACGCTCGTCAGCCAGACTTCCAAATTCATGAGCGCGTACAATCAGCTCATCGAAACGGTGAATTTCCCGTTCATGCCGGTTCTGTGCTCCGTGACCTTCACCTGCCTGATTCTCGCGCCTCGCGTGCCCGTGTACGTAGCGGTGCTCATGGCGCTGCTCGCCGTCTACGCGTTCGTGTCGTATCGCATGTACAAGCGGATCCTTTCGCTCAACGAACAGGCGGCAGGCGCTCAGAACAACCTGTCGGGCGACCTTTCCGATTCGGTGGCGAACATTCTCGCGGTCAAGACCTATGGGCGAGAAGACTATGAACGCAACCTGTTCGACGAGGCGAATCGCGAAGTTGTCAAGCGCGACTCCAAGCGCATGAACGCGTCGCTTACGCGCGGCATCATCACGGCATGCATCACGGTCGTCATCATGAGCGTGGTCGCAGTGTTCATCGCGGGAGGAAACGCATGGTACGGCATCACTCCGGGCACGCTCGTGATGATGTTCACCTATACCTACACGATCACGAACCAGTTCAACTTCATCAATAACGGCCTGCAGCGCTTCAACCGCGCGTTTGGCGATGCGAGCGGCATGACCGTCGTGCTCGACGAGCCGCGCCTCGTGGCGGATGCGCCCGGGGCTCCCGACCTGCATGTGACCGAGGGCGCCATCGATTTCGAAGACCTCTCGTTCGGGTATACGGACGGCGGCGTGAAGACCATGGTCTTCGATGGCTTCGACCTGCATATTCCCGCCGGTCAGCGTGTCGGGCTCGTCGGCATGAGCGGAGCGGGGAAGACCACGCTCACGAAGCTCCTTCTGCGCCTGAGCGATATCCAGGAGGGTCGCATCCTCGTGGACGGCCAGAACGTGGCCGACATCGCGCAGCAATCCCTCCGCCGCCAGATTGCCTACGTGCCGCAGGAGTCGTTGCTCTTCCATAGAAGCATCGCCGAAAACATCGCGTACGGCAGGCCCGATGCCACGATGGATCAGATCCGCGAGGCAGCGCGCCAGGCGAATGCGCTCGAGTTCATCGAGCGCTTGCCGCAGGGTTTCGACACCGTCACGGGAGAGCGCGGCGTGAAGTTGTCGGGCGGGCAGCGCCAGCGTATCGCCATCGCGCGCGCCATGCTGGCCGACTGCCCGGTCCTCGTGCTCGACGAGGCGACGAGCGCGCTCGATTCGGAAAGCGAGAAGCTCGTGCAGGACGCCCTCGAGCGCCTGATGCAGGGCAGAACGAGCATCGTCGTCGCGCATCGCCTCTCGACGGTCGCGAGCCTCGATCGCATCGTGGTGCTCGACGGCGGGCACGTGGTCGAAGACGGCCCTCACGCGGAGCTTATCGAGAACGGCGGAGAATACGCCCATCTGTGGAGCCGCCAGACCGGCGCGTATCTGGACGACTGACGTCAATCCGTTGGAAACGGTTTCTCGCGGATCGGTAAAACGTCGGGCCCATTAAGGGCAACAGTCGTTCGACCGCATCAGCGCCAATCCGAGGCTGCATCAAACGTTCTGAAATGCGGCAGATCGCTTCTCATTCTCGAGGAAGCGTCGCCTCGATGCCGTCGAGCACGGAACGCATGAGCAGTTCGAAGTAGCGGTCGCTGATTCCTCCGCCTGATCCTTGCGCATCCTGCTCGGCGAGCGGGCCTATGAAACCCTCTACAAGCTCCTTCATCCCGTCGGACGCCTCTCCCATGCGTTCGATGCGCTCGAGCGTCTCCTTGAGGTCCACAGCCGATTTGCGCTCGTTTGCGGATCGGTGGTCGCGTCCCGCTATGGCGCCGAGCGCGACGTTGATCGACATCGCGTAGGCGAAAGGCGCCATCGTGTCGAATCCGGCCTCATGCAGCCTGTCCATGTATCGGTCGAGGAAAGGTATGAGGGCGGCGGGGAATCGATTCGTCATCAGACGGTCTGCTGCTCCGTTGTAGGAGAGGAGCACGGCTCTCAGGTTTCGTGCCGTCTGAAGGAACCATTCCTTCCAGGCCAGGTCTTCTGGCGGAAGCGCGATGTCACGCGCGATGAGTTCCATGGCGGCGTCGCAGACGGCTTCTCGGTTGGGGAAGTAGTGGTAGATGACCGATGGGGCTACATCGAGCCGTTTCGCCAGGTCGCGCATGCGCCATCCGTCGAAGCCCTTCTCGGCGGCCATGCCCTTCGCCGCTTCGGCGACCTTATTCGCGTCGAGACCCCGCCGTCGTCCCGTCGTCTTTTCCTCGCTCATCGCGCCCCCTGTTTCGATGTTCCTTCCGCTCGCTTCTGATACACTACACTAGAACATTGTTCTACTTATGGAAGGAAGGCGATAGACGCCAATGAACGAACGTACGAACGAGGCCGCGTCCTCTGCGACGGGCAAGGGTCAGACGGGCATTCTGCTCGCTGTGGTCATGCTGGCTTTCATGGGCCAGATGATGCTCAATCCGATTCTGGCGCCTTTGGCGCGTATGATCGGTCTCGAGGAATGGCACGTGGGCGCTATCATCTCCATGGCCGCGCTGGTGCTCACGCTGCTCAGCCAGTTCTGGGGCCGTCGGTCTCAAAAGGTGGGGCCGAAGCGCGTGCTGATATTCGCCATGCTTCTGGGCTTTCTGGCGCTAGGGTCGTTCGCCCTCGTCGCCTATGCGGGCAGCCGCGGCCTGATTGCCGGCTTCTGGCTGGTGTTCGGCGCGGTGGCCACGCGCGGGATCCTGTACGGCTCGGCCATCTCCGCCGTCCTGCCGGCGGCGCAGTCGTACCTGGTGTCACAATGCGAATCGGAAGAGGATCGAGTGAAGGCCGTCGGAGGAATAGGAGCCATGAACGGGCTTTCCGGTGTGATCGGATCGGTCTTCGGCGGCGTTCTGTCCATGATCGGAGGGCTGATGCTTCCCCTGAGCATCATGCCGTTCATGATGCTTGTAGCCCTTGCGGTGCTCGCGGCGGCCTTTAAGCCCTCCGCGAATGCGAGGGCGGTCGACGAGCCGGCCAAGGTATCCTATTTCGATCCGCGCGTCTTTCCTTTCCTGCTCGTCGGCTTCTTCATGTTTCTGGCCTTCTCGTCCTTGCAGACCACCATCGGTTTCGCGGTCCAGGACCGTTTGGCGCTCGATGAGACGCTGACCGCAGGCTATACCTCGCTGATCATGATCGTCATGTCGGTGACCATGATCGTGTGCCAGGCGGTCGTGGTTCCTCGGCTCAAGTGGTCGGCGCGCAGACTTCTTCGCGTCGGTTTCGTTTTGCTGTCGATAAGCGGCGTGCTGTTTCTGGCGGGGAATACGTTGGCGCTGCTTCTGATAGCCGCCGTGACCATAGGCGTGGGCGTGGGCTTCGCCATGCCCGGGTACAATGCCGGCCCCACCATGGACATGGCTCACGAGGAGCAAGGCGGCCTTGCCGGCCTGATCAGCGCGAACAACGGTGCGACTTACATCATCGCCCCGGTGCTTTCAACATCTCTCTACGGCTGGGCGCCCTTGTCGTCTTTCGTTCTCGTCATCGTGCTGCTCGTGGCGGGTCTCGCCTTATGCCTGCTGCATCCGACGCTGAGGAACGAGAGGAAGTAAAGCCGTCCGAATGAAAACCCGGCCCCACGCTTCGCGGGGCCGGGCTGAGTGCAAGGCTTTGAACGCGATGCTTAGCGTTCGGAACTTCTCCGATGGCGCACGGCGGTTCCTATGGCAGCCGCTGATCCCACAGCGATAAGTCCGAGGATGCCGACAGGAAGCGTATCTCCGGTCTTGGGCAGGGCGCCTCCCTTAACGGATGAGGCGACGGGGGTCTTCGTCGCAGGCGTCGGCTTCTGTTCCGGATCGGGCGTCGGCGTCGGGTCGGGGCCCGGCTTGACGGCCTTGACCGTCAGGTTGACGGTCGGCTTCTCGAATTCGCGGTCGGGTCCCATGGTTCCAGCAGAATCCATGGGATGCAGCACGGCTTTCGCATTGGTTTCGAAGGTATAATCGCCCGGCTCGGTCGGCACGTTCACGAGCTTCTCTTCATAGACGAGCTGCACGCGTGCGAAGTTGGTGACAGGCTCGTTCATCGTGAAGGTGAAGTGCTCGTCTTCGCCAGGAACGTAACTGAGCAGATACCGGTATCCCGAGGCGGTTTTGCCGAAGCCGTATTCGTTTTCGGCGGTCTTTTCCGCCGCAAGCGTTTCGTCTCCGACTTTGACCTGCATGGAATCAGGATCGTTCACGAAATCGAAGTCCACGCCCATGTAGTCGTCGATGCGCGATCCTGCGCCTACGGCATAGAGGATCTCGTTTTCTATCTGATCGAAGGAAGCCGAGGCGCCGCCGTTGAGGTACTGCACGAACTTCACGTCGTTGGCGCCGTCGGGGTTGAGGGTCGGCGCACCGACCGCAAACGTGTTGTACTTGGCCGCTAATTCCTGATAGACCCGGTTGCAGTACAGACGCGACATGTCCGTATTGGACGCGGTCTTGGCGAGCGCGGCTTCGTATGCGGGTTTATCGGCGCCGGCGGGGTCGGGGTACTGCTCGGCAATCTTTTCGACCATGCTGATGTAGGTCTGTTTCGCCAGGTCGAGATTGTGCGGCCAATCTTCGTCATAGTACTTCCACGCGAAGTCGTACTGCGCGCCGTTGCTTGCGGCATCGCGGGCTGCGACGTCGTTAAGGTAGGCTTCCCATGATGCGGCGTCGGTCGTGGTCGGTACCGGTATGTTGCCGTGCTCCGCGAGGCTCGGTTGATAATATGCGGTGTCGTAGTACCCGCCGATGGCGTAGCCTCCCATGACTTCGGTGGGTGCATAGGCGCGCGAGGAGCACTTCGTGTAATCGCCATCGGGGCAGTATAGATATGTCGACCCATCGGATACGAGCACCATGTACTTACGATTGTCGGAGATGTCGGCGTTGCCGGCGAGCATCTCCTTGGCCGCAAGCAGTCCGGCATGCATGTTCGTGCCGCCCGAGGTCTGCTTGGTGAAAAGGTCTTTAACCTGGTCGTACTGGGTCGTGAGGTCGAGCACCTCGGAAGGGTGCGCGGTCCGGTTGAATTCGATCACGCCGACCTTGATGTTCGCGCCTGTGGCGTCCGCCCGCGCCTTGAGGGCGTCGAGCATCTCGAGCGCTTTGTCCTTCGTATCCGAGAAACTGGACTTATCCAGCACGAAGACGACCATGGTGTCGAGCTGCTCCTCCTCGGAGGGGATGGAAAGCGTGATCTTCGTACGATTGTCATCGGTAAGCTCGGTCGCGGTTTTCGACATCGATGCGCCCGCCGCCCAAGCGCTTCCTGTCGTAAGCGCCAGCGTTGCGAGCATCGCGAAAAGCAAGGCGACCGCCGCCTCGATCGCATGCAGACCATGCCGTCTTCTGAAACCGTCCATAATGCCCCTTCTCCTTCTGCTCGTGATATGTAACCGCGGTACAGCGTATACTGCTTGAAACGGGGGGGGAGGGGGGGGGGTAGAAAAATCCCTTTTCGGTGAAAGGTATACAACGAACGCTCCTCAATCAGAAACCTGCAGCGATCGGTTCGAACCGAGGACCTTCTCCTCAAACGGAAACATCTCCATTGTCCTTGCGTGCGTCGTCGCGGTCCGTGTACGTGCGACGGGCCTTCCGAAGCATCGGAAGGCCCGTCGTTTCCCTATAGCGCGATCTCAGGAAGAGAGGATAGGGACCGCGCCGCAGATTAAGGTTATTTACCGAGGTACGTTGCAGCATTCTTCATAGCAAGACGTCCTGAATTGATGGCCCAGGATGCTTGGGACCCGGGTGCGGTGGCTACGTCGTAGGAATCGCCATATAGGCTACCGGTGTCGCATCCGCCCACATAGAGACCAGGAATGGCCTTGCGATTCCAGTCGACCGCCTCAAGATTCTCGTTGATTTCCAATCCGCCGACCGTGGTGTAGTATCCATCGGCTACTTCGAGGATCCAGAACGGCCCCTCATCGATGGGGGTCAGGTATTCTGCTGCCTTTCCGAAGATGGGATCAGAACCGTCGCTGCAGAACTTGTTGTACTCATCGACGGTCTCCTTGAGCGCCTTCGGATCGAGACCGACGCTCTTCGCGAGCTCTTCGAGCGTATCCGCGGTATGTACCGAGGAGAGGCCTTTGAGCTGTTCGCGAGCCTTATCCATGGCGACACCCGGTGTGCCGAAGGTGAACACGGTGCCGTATGGGCCGTTTTGCTCCCAGGCAGCGAGGTCCTTCTCGCGGAAGATGACGTAGGTAAGTTCCTGGTCGCGGCAGGCGATGCCGCCGGCGGCGAAATTACCGATCCAAAGGTCTTCGGCTATGAAACGCTTGGCATCCTGATTCACCCAGAGCGTAGGTTGGACAGACGCGGAATAGGCGTCGGTCGCCCAGAGCGCGCCGATAGCTGCAGGCCCGCACCACATGACGCTTCCATAGCCTTCGGACAGCATGACGCCGGCATCTACGCCCATGCGCAGACCGTCTCCATCGCGCCCGGGTGCGCCAAGGGATACGAGATTCTTATTCACGGTGTATGGCGAGATAGCATGCAGGAACTCCATGTTGCTAGGGAAGCCGCCCGATGCGAGCATAACGACCGGGGCGTTCACCTGGTACACGGTGCCGTCATTCGCTTCAGCGAGGACACCTGCGGCCTTGCCGTCTTCCATCAGGATCTTCTTCGCTATGCAGTCGGTGATGATCTTGGCGCTTGTCTTCTCGGTCGCTTTGATGAGGCTGTCCGTGAAGTATGCGCCAGGGCTCGACGCGTTTTCATCGTAGTAATACACGTGCCAGGCTAGATTCCCGCCATAGTCGACGACCGCGCGGAAGCGGCAGTCGTGCTCTTCGCACCATTCGATGGTCTCGGCGGTTTGGGAGAAGAAGTTGTAGTATAGCTGCGTGCTTGGAATGTAGTGGTGATAGTTCACGCAGCGGCGAACCGCTTCGCCCACCGTACCGCCTTCGCCTGCTTCTTTCTGCCAATGCGATTCCACGCCGAACATTCCCTCGGTTGCGGAGAACGCGCCGCCCAGATTGCTGCCCTTTTCGAGAAGCACGACGTCCAGACCCAGTTCCGCGCCCTGGATGGTGGCAGCCATGCCGGTTCCGCCTCCGCCGATGATGCAGACGTCGGCATCGATGGTTTCAGTCGGTCTTCCGATCTCGTCGAGCTTCCATACCGATTCATCCAAACCGAATGCGTTCTTTCCTCCCTCGGCGGTTCCACCCATGTCGCCAGTTCGAGACGCCCCTTTGTCAGCCGGTGTGCATCCGATAAGCGCTCCTCCGGTAAGCCCCGCGATTGCGAGTCCTGTTCCCGCCATGAAGTTGCGACGACTGATGCTCGATTCCCTCACCTTCATGCAATCCCCTCCTTCAGCTCATGTCGAAGAGCCCGAAAGAGCTCTTCACCTGGTTTTAGAATGCAGAAAGAATAGAGGTTAGGCAATGGGAGACGCGCCAACCAGAAGCGAGAGGCGTGTAAGAATCAGTTTCAGTTGAAATGAAGCACGACGTTGTACTATAGATTCGTTACGTGCAATGGCATCTTTCCTTCAGGAGGAAACGCCATGTATCGGGAGCAACTACAGTATTTCGCGCTTGCATATCAGCTTCGCAGTTTCTCGGCAGCTGCGAAGAAGATTCCTATGTCATCGCAGGGGTTGGCGAAAGCGGTTCATTCCCTCGAATCCGAGCTTGAGGTGATTCTCTTTGAGTCCGACTCGGCGGGACGTCTCCGTCCTACGCCGCAAGCCGATCTGTTGTTGGATTTCGTGAGCGTATTCGAGAATAATTATGCGAATCTTCGTGCGGAATACCAGGCTATGCGCGCGGCCGAGCGACATGAACTTCGCGTCGGCATAGGCTTGGGGATTCTCGGGTACCTTGGCCCCGATTTCATCCAACGCTTTAGGCGGAAGCATCCACGCATCGCTGTTCGTTATGAAGAATTGAACGACTGTGCCTGTGACATCGGTTTGAAGGCGGGACGGTTCGATATTGCTTTGACGGTCGCTCCGTACAATCCCGATTTTTTGACCTATGAGCTATATTCGACGCCTATGTATTTCTGGATTTCAGCCGAAGACGAGCTTGCCAGCCACGATCGCCTGCACATCGAGGACTTTCTCGATCGAAGGATTTCCATGCCCGGAGAGGAATTCAAATGCAATGTAACGCTGAGGAACATGGCGAAGGATGCCGGGATCGAGTTTGGCGAAGTCTATGCGACAGCCGAGATTTTCCGCATGTTCGACTTCGCTCGTACGGGCAAGGGGCTAGGGTTCTCTGCGAAGCATCTGGTAGAGATGGATTTGTTCGCGCGCGATAGTTCGGTCGTTGCCCTTCCTCTTGAAGACGTGACGTGGCGCTTCGGCATTGCGCAGCTTTCATCTCGAAAGCCCACGCCTGAGATGAAGGCCTTCACCGACTACTGCATCGAGGCGATGCCAGCATGAATCGCACTGTTGCATGGGCATTTCGCATCGCGAATACGCTTGCCGTAAGCGCGTTCGTGGCATGCGCCTGCCTGCATGCCGTCGTGCCGAGAGCGGTCGTGGCGATTCTGGGATGCTGGGTGCTTGCGCTGTGCGTCTGGCCGGCGCCGTACGGCGAGGCGTCTCGCATACGTCGGATCAAAGCATGCCGAGGGGCGTGCGAGCTGCTCATCGTGTTCCTCATGTCGTGCGGCATCGTGTGCGCGGCAGCTTTCGTCGCGTTCGGGGCCGCTCTGTTCGGCGCGATGAGAGGCGCGCCGATCGATCCGATGTTCTGGCTGGCGTGCCTCGGGATCGCGTGCGCGATCGAAGCTTTCGTCTTCTGGTGCGGCATGATCAGGGCCTACGTATTCAGCATGCAGCTCGGCGTGCGCCTGCGCGTCCTTGGCGGCGTTTTCGGCCTGGTTCCCTTCGTCCATCTGTACTTTCTCGCGCGAATCATCTCGACCGTGGATGCGGAGGCGCGCTTCGAGTACGAGAGGGAAGTCCTCGACGAGAGCCGCGCGGCTCTGCGCGTCTGCGCGACGAACTATCCGCTGCTGCTCGTGCACGGCGTGTTCTTCCGCGACTCCAAGCTTGTGAACTACTGGGGCCGCATTCCCGAAGCGCTCGAGCGCAACGGCGCGCGCATCTTCTACGGATGCCATTCGTCCGCCCTTCCCGTCAAGGAAAGCGCGCGAGAACTTGCGCGACGCATTCGCGAGGTGTGCGACGAGACGGGTGCGGACAAGGTCAATCTCATCGCGCATTCGAAGGGCGGCCTGGATTGCCGCGCCGCGCTCGCCGATCCCGAGATCGCTGAGCACGTCGCATCGCTCGTCACGATCAACACGCCGCATAGGGGGTGCGAGTTCGCAGATTACCTGCTCGGCATCATGCCTGCGGCGCAGCAGCAGGCCGTCGCGCGTGCGTACGATACTGCAGCGCATGCCCTGGGAGACCCCGCGCCCGATTTCATATCTGCGGTCAGGGATCTTACGGCCTCGGGCGCGGCCCGTCTGAACGCGGAGCTTCCGTCGACGGTCGACGGCGTCTGGTGCGCAAGCTACGGCTCGAAGCTGAACAAGGCGTCTTCGGGCACCTTCCCGCTCAATCTCACGTATCTGATCGCACGGTACTTCGACGGCCCGAATGACGGATTGGTCGGAGAGCGGTCGTTCGCCTGGGGCGATTCGTACCGATTCCTGGAAATCGAGGGAAAGCGCGGCATAAGCCACGGCGATATGGTCGATCTCAACCGCGAGAACATACCCGGGTTCGACGTGCGCGAGTTCTACGTGCAGCTCGTCGGCGACCTGAAGGCGCGCGGGCTGTAATATATGCCGATGCGTCCGCTCGGATGACGGCCTTGCCGCATGCCGAACGGTTCGGTGGGCACGGGCGAAGCGCGGCGAGGAGATCGCAGGGAGAGGGAGATGAGGGGCATTCTCGATACGACGGCATTCCAAAGCCTGATGAGGCGCGCATGGCTCGCGCCCTTGCGCAAGGCGGACATCGATGTCTCCGAACTGCCGGAAGGCTGCGGCATCGAAGACGCATGGAAGGCGCTGACCACCGTGCGCTACGCGCAGTCGTTCCATAGTCCTCGCGCGTTGCGTTCGTCTATCGAATCGCGTGACGGTTGGCATACGGTTCCGGTCAGCCTTCAGCGGACCCTCGATGAGATCTCTGCGCTTACGCGGAAGGGATCCGATCTCGATCTGCGCGCTCATGAACGCAAGGGCAGAGGGTTCATCACGCAGCAGTACGTCGAGGAGATGGTCTGCAACCTTTCATTCGACGGCTTCGAGGTCGGCTACGAAGATCTTCGCGCCGTCATCCTGGGCGACCGCCCGCCTTTGGACGCCGCGGAGATGCTCGCCCTCAATTTCCATCGGATCATGTACGGGCTCGACGAATTCGAGAACGCCCCGTTCGACGAGGCGACGCTGGAAGGGCTGTACGAAAAGCTGACGGAGGGGACGCAAGGCCCGCTTGCCGCGGCCGATGCCCTGCCTCGCTCCCCGCTCTTCGAGCACTACGCGATGGAGTGCGGACGGGACGGGTGCGGGCGTCCCACGCTTCGAATCGTCGTGGATGCGGCGACAGGCTGCGCGAGCGACCCGCCCCGCTATCCCCTCATGAATTCTATGCTCGTCAACTGCCAATTCTGGCGCGCGGCGCTCTTCCCTTCGTGCAACAACCTCATGGGATGCGTGGCGAGCCGCCTGTACCTTCTGCAGCAGGGCCATCCCGTCTTCCGGTATGTTCCGAAGATACGCATCCTCGAGAAATGGCGCGCAGGGGGGTATGGGGACGCGGCCGCGTTCACGTTCGAGGAAGCTCTGGCTACGGCCGAGGAAAACGGGGACTGGACGCCTTACTACGATGTCGTCATGCGTCTCATGCTGAAGGAAGTGCGCTCGATCGCGCGCTCGCTTTCCGTCAAGGCGCGTGTCGACGAGGATGCCGTGGCGGGAATCGACCGCATCCCCGGACTCGCCCATAGGCAGAGAGACGTGCTTCGCAGCGCGGTGCTCATTCCTGACAAGACGTTCCGCATATCCTCGCATCAGAAGACGTACGGCATCGCATATTCCACGGCGCGCGGCGATCTCGAAAACCTTGCCGATGCAGGTCTGCTGTCGCGGTTCGTGGACGGGCAGGCCTATTCGTATCGCGCGGCCGCCTGCCTGCGCGCCGTGCTCTCGTCGCGCGAGGAGCCGAGGCTGTCGTAGCCGTATTACGCCGCACGTTCGGAGAAGCGGAAGGTATCGAAAATCGACACCTTCGCCCATGTTCGCGTCATTAAGCAGTCCGAACAGGTAAAACTTCGGAATCCAACTATTGAAAAGCGCCATCTTCCCCAATCGGCGGACGCATCGTATGGTGCGCTCAATGCAGGCCGAATGCTCCAGGAGGGGAGCGCCCGGCCACGACTTGGGAGGGTGCGTATGAATCCGGAAGCACAGGGAATGAGCAGGCGCGACGCATTGAAGCTAGGCGGTCTCGCGGGGCTTGGCGCTCTGACCGCGTCGCTTGCCGCCTGCACGCCGAAGGACGCGGGCGCGAAAGCCGCATCCGGAGAGATGAACTGGGATAAGGAAGCCGACGTCGTCATCATCGGAAGCGGCACCGGATCCTATACGGCCATGCGCCTGGCGCATGCCGGGCTGAGCGTCATCGTCCTTGAGAAGAATGCGCAGACGGGCGGCTCGACCATCTTCAGCTCGAGCGTGGTCTGGGCTCCCATGAACGATCTCGAGGTGGCGGAAGGCATCGACGACAGCCGTGAAGAGGCCCTGCGCTATATCGAGGCCCTGTCCGGCGAGACGTACATGCCCGAAGAAGCCGCGGCCTTCGTCGACAACGTGAACACGGCCGTCCGCAACGTGGCCGATATGGCCGGCGTCGAATGGGCCCTCTGGAAGTCGGGAATCGACTACAACATGTTTCTCCCCGGGGCGAAAGAGCTCGGCCGCTCGATCCTTCCCAAGGTCGCGGAAGGCGAGACGAGCGTCGGCAAGCTCAACACGCCCGTCATCGAGGCGGCGACTTCCCTTGGCGCCGAGTTCCTGACGAGCACCCGGGTGACGGATATCGTGTCCAGAACGGCCGAGGACGGTTCGATCGAGGTGCTCGGCGTATCCGCCGCATCAGGCGGGAGCACCATCAACGTGCGCGCCCGTCGCGCCGTCGTCATGGCGAGCGGCGGCTTCGACTGGAACATGTCCATGATGAAGAACTTCCTGCGCACTCCTGCCCGCTATAGCTGGGGCATCGCGACGGACGAAGGCGACGGCCAGAAGATGGCCATGCGTCTGGGCGCCGATTTGAACCTCATGGCCGAATCCTTCCTGTCACCGGGTTATAAAAAAGAATTCGAAGAAGCGCATGAACAGGGGAAATCGCAGCTTTCGACCATCATACGCGACGACGCGAAGCGCGGCATCATCTTCGTCAACAAGCATGGGAAGCGCTTCACGAACGAATGCGCGAGCTACGATTGCGTCGGGCGCAGCTTCACGAGCATCGAGAACAACGGGGGCGAGCGCGGATGGGAGCACCTGCCCGCCTGGGCCATCATCGATCAAGCGGCCGCCGACGAGCATCCCTTCAATTCAGGGGAGAAGGGCACGCCCGGAACGAGCTACGCGCGCTACGAGACCCTTGAAGAGCTGGCCGCTGCCTGCGGCATCGACGAGACGGGCCTGCTCGCCGAGATCGAGCGCTACAACGGCAATGCCGAACAGGGAGTCGACCCCGATTTCGGGCGTGGCCAGGACTACTATGGCAAGTACTGCACGTATGCGAGCGTGGATTACGACGGTCCGGCCCGCACGCTGAAGCCCATCGACACGCCGCCCTACTATGCGGCCGAAATCGTTCCCGTGGTGCTCGGCACCATGGGAGGCATCAAGACCGATGCCCGCGCGCAGACGCGCGACATGGAAGGAAAAGTCATCAAACGCCTCTATGCGCAGGGTAACTGCGCGGGCATCGGCGCCGGCGGCGCATGCTATGTCGGAGGCGGCGGCACGCTCGGCCCTGCGCTCGCCTTCGGCGAGATCGCTGCGACCGAGATCGAGGCGCTTTCCGCATGGGAATAGCCGCCCGCGGGCCGGTCGTTTGAAAACCCCGTCGTTTCCGGCTGTAATCGCCGGCTTCGAAATAGTCTTCCCCTCCGTGCGCGCGGGTCTTGCAACAAGGCTCGCGCGCTTTTCCGTGCGTCGGGATGTTCCGACGAAGCGCATGCGCGCCAAGGCCTTGCCGGAAGGCCCTGGTGCATGCGCACCTCAGAGCCTCCCGGCAGGATCCGTGGCGCACGCCCGCGCATCGGGCGAATGCCGACGGTGGATTCTAGCGTTCCCGGAATGCGTCCTTGAGATAGGTGAGCTGGGCATCGTAGTTTTCATGCAGGAAGCGGTAGTACACCTGGTTTTGGACGCGTTGCGGATAGACGAGCTCGGCTTCGCGCAGCGCTTTCAGATGCTCCGAGATGGAGCTCGATGCCACGTCGAATCGTTCTGCCAGCTCCTTTGTCGTCTGCTCTTGGCGATTCAGCTCGAAGAGGATCTTGAGCTTGGTGACGCTGCTGATGGCTTTGACGAATTTCTCCACTTCGGCAAACGACGTTTCCCGATCGCTTATCGCCATGTCGACGCCTTTATAGATGGTGAGCACGTCGTCGAAGCAGTTCATCATCAGATGGGGACGGACGTACGCTGAAATGACGATCTCGACTTTCTTGATGCTGCGGTAGGGGATGGTGAATCCCATCGATTTCTGCAATCGCACGGCATCGTCGTCGACCGAGATTCCTGCATGGCAGCCTGCGAGATACGCCCGGTGCCCGATCGCCGCGAGCGCATGCTTCTCCTCGGAAAGCCGCCTGATCTCGACCGCGCCTATATGGTCCCATTCCCGGGCGAACACGTCCGTCCAGTATGCTTTCAAGAACGAAGCGATGCGCGGGCGCAGCTCGTCTTGGATTTCGAAATACGCACGCAGACTCTTCTCGGGAAAATAATGGCCGAGCGCCTCGCCTTCCGGGATGCGGGCCTGGGGGTCCTTGAGCAATGCGCGGATCGTTCTTTTGGGGATGAGCCCCGAGAAATATCCGTAGGCGAATTCGACGGGATCCACATCGGCCAGGCGGTCGAGAAAAAGCGCGATATTGTCGATGTCGCTTCGTTCCAGATGGTCGATAAGATCCATTACGGGCGCGAACCCAAGCGTCTCCCGCACGATGTAATTGAACTCCGAGTGCAGATTGGGACCCATTTTCGCACGCGTAGCGTCCACCCGGTCCTTTTGAGACGGAAAGTGTTTCGGGCATTCCATCGCATGCAGGCTTGCTGCCATCTCGATCGTCGGACTGTACTTCAATTCGAAGAAAATCTGTTCAAGAGGGTGGAGGGATTCGGTCGTTGCGTCGATGAGCATGCGGGCACCTCGGTCGATAAGCTGATTCATACCGCACGTATTATACCTGCGATGCAGCGGAAACGATGAAGCTAGCAGGGCTTGGGAACAAAGGTCGATGAAGAGTGTCCGATAAGGGACGTCCTGGCGTTCTGTCGAACCGATCGCCTCGATCTATGTCCCCATAAGGGAAATGCGGAAGCAGGTCCCTGCACGGGACTTGCTTCCGCATGAATGACGGACAAGGAGACGGGTTTCCCATTCACGACGCGCGTTTCGGAGTCGACGTTCTCGCAACGAACGTCGGCCGCATGCGAGGCCTACGCGTCGTAATGGGTGCCGGCGATCTTGTCCACGGTCTGCGTGAGCGCCTGCTCCACCTGTGCGGTGTAGTAGCTCACCAGCGCTTCTTTCTGCTCGCGCGCGCGCGGATACATGAACGTGGCGAGCAGGCCCTTCTGGGTATGGAAACGGTTCGCCGCTTGCTCGATGAGCAGCGAATGCGGCCCGTCCCAGACGCTTTCGGCGATCTCGTAGCCGCGGTTGCCGGGCAGCGGATGCATGACCTTCGCCCATGCCGGTGCGGCCGCGATCAGCTCGTCGTTCACGGCGTAGGTGGGGAAGAACTCGTCGAGCTTCTTGTCCTTGAGATGGTCGCTGCCGTGATACCACCACGCATCGGTGATGATGAAGTCGACCTGGTCGATGTATTCGTACGGGTCATCGGTCTGGATGAACCGACCGCCGCTCTTCTTGTAGTTCGCCTGCACGAGCGCCACGTCCTGGGGGAGCATTTCAGCTGGCTTGGGGGCGCAGCTGATGAAGGTGTAGCCCATGATGGAGGCGATAAGCGCATTGGAGCGGCACACGCCTCCGATATGCAGGTTGTCTTCGCTGCGGTCGACGGAGTTGTCGCCGATCCACATGACGTTGACGTCTTCGAGCTTCTTGCCAGCGGGCATGTTCTCCATGATCGTGAACACGTCGCATAGCGCCTGGGTCGGATGCATGCATGCGCTGCTCATGCCGTTGAAAACCGGTACGGTCGACCATTTGGCCAGTTCGATGATCGCATCATGGCTCTCGTTGCGGATCATGACGGCGTCGACCATGCCTGAAAGCACGAGCGCGGTGTCCTTCAGGGTCTCGCGGTTCTCGCCTACGTGCAACGTCTTGGTCTCAAGATAGAGCGCATCGCCTCCGAGCTTGTCCATTGCGCTCTCGAAGCTCACGCGGGTGCGCGTGGAGGGCTGGTCGAACATGAGGGCGATCGTGGTGCGGGCAAGCAGCGGCAGCTGGATGCCCTTCTGGTCGGCTTCCTTCAGCAGACGGATCATCTCGAGCATTTCGAGGAACTCCTCTTTGGTGAAGTCCTGCACGTCGAGGAAGTCTTTCTTGGTGATCATGGGCAGTCCTATTCTTTCGATCGTGTTCCGTCGGTGCTATGAGGGCCGTCTCCCGCTCGGCATGACGGCCCTCATCGGTTGTAAGGGAGGGTTAGACGTCGGCGCGCCTCAGCGGCATGCTCATGCAGCGCGGGCCTCCGCGTGCGCGGCATAGTTCGCCTGAGGGAACGGTGAGAACCTTCACCCCATGCTCGGCAAGCACCGCGTTGGTGCGGTGGTTGCGATCGTAGGTGACCACGACGCCCGGCGCGATGGCCAGCGTGTTGCTTCCGTCGCTCCACTGTTCGTAGGCGGCCCAGTACGGGTCGCCGCCTGCGCAGGGTATGAGGTTGACGGCAGGCAGGTGCAGCAGACGCTTCAGGCATTTTCCGAGCTTTTCCTGCGTGAATTCGGCCTTCAGGCCGCCATGGGCATCCAAGGTCAGCTCGAAGAGCTGCAGGCCGCCCATGATGCCGGGGAAGTATGTGAACTTGTCGATGTCCACCTGCGTGAACACGGTGTCGAGATGCATCCAGGCGCGGCCTTTGGGGATTTCGAACACGACGACCTTCTTGAACGTGTCGCCGCTGGAAAGCACGGCTTTCGCGAATCGTTCGATGGCTTGGGGCAGCGTGCGGCAGCTATGTCCTACGGCGATGACTTCGGGGGATAGGATGCAGATATCGCCGCCTTCGATGGTTTCGCCGTGCGGGTCGTTCGTATGCAGCAGCCGGGCGTCTCCAGCGAACTCCTCGACGTTTTCGAACACGTGCTTCCATACGACGGTTTCCAGGTTGCGCGTGCGCTGCACGAAACGGTTGAGGGTGAAGTTGGAGCCGACGGAGCATCCGGGATCGCGGCACATGATGAAGTTGCAGCTCGTATGCATCGCGTAGGGATCGTCCGGCGTATCGTCGGGCAGGACATCGGCAAGGCTCCAAGGTTTCTCCACCGACGCCACGTCGGTCTTCTCTATGCCGGCCATAAGCGTGGTGGCGAAATCATGCGCGTTCATGGGCAGCAGGTAATTTGCGATCTGCTCGCGTTTCGCGTCATCGTAGATGCGGTCCTCGGTCATGTATTCATCCAAGAACCTGCGACGGTCGGCCTCGTCGCCGAGGGACTGCTCGAACAGGTCTTCCAAATAGACGACTTCGGCGCCCACGCTGCGCAGATGCGCTGCGAACGCATCGTGGTCCCGCGCGGCCTGTTCGCCCCAGACCACATCATCGACCAGCTGGAACTCGCGCGATTCGGGTCGGACGGCATCGAAGTAGCGGGTAGGTCGCGAAACCAAGATCTTTTCGACGGTTCCTACCTCCGAATATACCTTGATGGCACCCATCGTTTTCGACTCCTTTCGTTCGTGACGTTCGTTCTATACGAGGCCTGCGGCATAGGCGATGGCGCTTCCGATCGCCACGAGGACCACCGCAGCGACGACGATCTTCTCCTTGGCGCTGAAGACGTGCTCGTCCCCGGCTTTCTTGCGGGCGTTGAAATAGAAGCCCAGACCGATCGCGAACGGAATGCTGAGCAGCAGGATGTACGCGAAGCCCGAGACCATCATCGCGTAGAGCATGTACAGCGTGCCGATGCCGCCGATAACGAGGTTTTTCGTCCGGCCTTTCTCATGCGGGTTCTTGACGGCGCGCACGAAGTTATAGAGCACGATGAAGGTCCAGGTGACCAGGATGGCCGATCCGGACAGGCTGAAACCGAAGTTATACGCGTCTTCCGTGAAGTGCATCGTGATGAGCAGCAGCTGGCACAGCACCGTCGTGATGAGCAGCGAAAACGATGCGACGCCGTGCGCGTTCTTCCTGCCCCAGCGTTCGGTGAGCAGGCCGTGCTCGGAAAGGGTCTGCAGCGATTCGGTAGGGCCGTAGGTGTAGTTGATCCAGCTGCCGAAGATGGACAGGATCATCGCGCCTCCCACGAACCCTGCACCGACCGGGCCTATGAAGTCCACGAGAACCTTTCCTACGCAGGGTTCTCCCAAGGCGACCAGCTCGTCTGCGGAGTAGAGGCCGTAGGGCAGCATCGACATGACGAACAGAAGCAGCGTGCCGACGAGGAGACCCAGTATGGACGCCTTGGAAGCGATGGACTTGCTTTTCGCGCGGCTGGACATCAGCGCCGCGTATTCGATGCCCATGAACAGCCAGATGATGGAGAGCATCGAATTCGTGGCCTGGGAAAAGACCGATTCCAAGCTGAACCCTTCACCCGCTGCGGCCGCATTGCCCGCGAAATTGGTCCAGAAGTCCTGCGTGAAGACGCTGAAATCGAACGACGTGACGGTGACGATGACGAACACCGCAAGCGGCACGATCTTAAGGATCGTGATGATGGAGTTGATCATCATCGCGCTTTCCACGCCCTGCCTGATGAAGAAGAAGATTCCCCAGAGCACGATCGACGCGATGGCGATGGCGGGCCAGCTTGCTCCCGTGTCGCCGAGCGCGGGGAAGAACGTCCCCAGGGCGATCATCATGATGGTTGCGAATGCGATGTTGCCGATCCAGCCGGACACCCAATAGCCCCAAGCGCTCATGAACTCGCCTATGGGTCCTGCGACCTTGCGCGCGTAGATGTATATGCCGTCGCCTTCCGGTTCTTTCTCGAGAAGATTCTGCAGAGAAAGGACCAGAAACAGCATGCCTACGAAGCAGATGATCCATGCAAGAATCGCGCCGCCGGGGCTGGCGACCGAGGCCAGCTGATACCCGATGTCGTATACGCCCGAGCCGATCATGCCGGCAAGGATCGCGGCGACAAGGGGAAAAAGCCCAAGCTTCTTCTCTTCCATTGCCTCTCCTTGAACGCAGTCATGGTTCCTTGTTGCGAGGCGCGTCTCTTCTGTTTTGCCGGCGTGTTCCTCCGTGGTTTCGATACATCCTAATATTAGGTTATGTCCTAATCTACTACCTTAGCGAACATAAAGCAATAGGATATTTTGTAATGTCCGCATAACGCAGTGGCGCAGGTGCAAACCGAAGGGCTGTGATAAAGTTACCCGCATCTATCTATTGAATGTGTCTGCGTCCACCGGACGCGTCATCGGACGATGAAGGCGGGAGACGTGAGAAGGCTAACCAAGGCGTTCTGGGTCGGACTGGCGACGATCTGCCTCGCCCTGGGCACGATCGGCATCTTCCTGCCGTTCATTCCCACCGTGCCGTTCTACCTTGCGACCGCGTTCTGCTTCGCGAAAGGTTCCGAGCGCCTGCATGCCTGGTTTTTAGGGACGAGCCTGTACGAAAAGCATCTGGCGAGCTTCGTGCGATCGAAGTCCATGACCATGAAGACCAAGCTGAGCATCATGGCGAGCGTGACTCTTGTGATGGGCGTCGCCTTCGTGCTTATGAACGGCGTTGCGATCGGGCGCATGATCCTCGGGGCGATCTGGGTTATCCACGTGCTGTATTTCGTCTTCGCCATAAAGACGATTCCCGCCGAAAAGGCGTAGGCGACAAGGGGGCGGTTGCGCTCCGGGTCTCGGCGACATCCTTACTGCAGCGCAAGGCCTTCCGCATCGTACCAGAGGAAGCCGTGTTCCCGGCAATATGCGTCTATGCGCTTCGCAAGCCGTCGGTCGGCTCCGTATTCCAAGAGGTAGACGGAAAGGCCGCTGTCCTTGACGGTGGCGAGGTAATCCTTCCAATAGGCATTTTCTTCTTTCGTCTGCACGCCGTAGGTTCCCTGTTCGAAATCGATGCGGGTGAAGACCGTCTCCTGGTTGATTCCGTCGAAGAGCCCCGGTGCGGCGCCTTCGTCGATGCACCGTAGGACGAAGTCGTCGCCGCCGTTGACGACAAGGGGCAGGCCGTATTCCTTGAGCCCCTTCATGATGAGGCGCAGCCCTTCGAACACGTCCTCCGAAGGGTAGTGATGATAGACGTCGGCATTGTCCAGGAAGAAACCGTCCAGACCCATGTCGGCGTATGTCTTGCCCAGGTCGTCGACGATGAATTCCTGCCATTCAGGCGATGTCACGTCCACCCAGCGCTCATCGGGCCAATCTTCGTAGACGCCTTGGGTTATGCCCTGGAATCGGCCGTAATAGGGCCGATATGTCTCGATGGCCCCTATGTTGAGGTAGCCGTAGACCGTCTGGCCGGCGGCATGCATCGCTTCGATCTGCTCCGCCTGGAATTCGGAGGGTTCGATCACGACGAGGTCGTATCCTTCGAGCCGTTCCATATCGGTCGCGTTGATGCCGAGGAACACTCCGTATTCGCGCGATGGCTCCTGCGTCTGCGAAGGCCCCCATGCGCACCCCGCGGCAAGGAGGGCGAGGCAGAGCGTGAAGCAGAAAAACGTGCGCTTCAGCGCGGCCGTCGTCGTGCGTCGCATGGGTCCTCGGCTCCTTTCCGGCTCAGATTCCTCGTCTGATCGGCCCTTCCTGCTTCAGTCCCTTCCTTCGTCTTCGACGAGAAGCGGCGCGCCTTCGGCAGTCGCACGTTCCACGAGCGTGCGCGATGCACGGATCGACCAGAGAAGCGCCGTTCCCATGACGAGGGTCGCTCCCATGACCATGATCCAGGCCGGGGTGAAGCTGAGGTACGCATCGAAGAGCATGCCCGACGCCACGGCCCCGACCGCCGCACCGAACATCTCGAAGGCGGTGACGATGCCGACCACGGTGCCGAGGTCGGCCTTGCCGAATTCCTTGACCGTGAGGATGGGCGGCGCCACCGTGCCCATGCAGGTGCCGAACCCGAAGAACAGGCAGGCCAGGATGGGACCGGCATCGGTCTGCGGGAAGCAGAGGGCAACGGCGGCGGCAAGAGACGCGATCGTGCCTAGAACGGTGCCTGCGCGCATGCCCCAGCGGTCGTAGATGTGTCCGAGCAGGATCTTGAACGCGATGACGCAGGCAAGATAGAACGCCCAGACGTTTCCCGCCCATTGCGGATCGTGCCCGCCCGTCACCACGTCGACGCCGTTCAGGTTGACGGAGGTCATGTTGGAGATCGAGTTTGTGATGATCGCGCCGTTGTCGATGCCCATCATCACGAAGCCGAGGACCATGATCCAGAACGCGCCGCTGCGACGCAGGGCCTTCCATCCGAGCGCGATGCGCACGGGCACATCGGGAGAGCGGTCGACCTTGGTCTTCTCCACCTGACCGGCTCCGTAGGGTTCCAGCCCCTTGTCGCTCGGTTTATTGCGGAAGCATGCCAGCACGAGGGGAAGCCCGAGCGCGAGGCAGACGAAGGCGAGCGTCGCGAAGGCGGCGCGCCATCCGGTCTGCTCGATGAGCATCGTCGTCACGGGGGAGAGGACCACGCCGCCCACGCCCGAACCCGACAGCGCGATCGAGACGGCGAGCCCGCGCTTGAGCGTGAACCAGTTCGCGATGACCACGCTCGCAAGCAGGCGCGTGCCTGCCACGACCACCATGCCGGCCAGGATGCAGAGCGCATAGAGGTGCCAGAGCTGCGTAGCCGCCGAGAAGCCGAGCAGCGTCGCGAAGGCGACGAGCACGGTGAACGTGCCGAGGATGCGCACGTCCGTCAGATCGATGAGGCGCCCTATGGCAAGCGATGCGAACACGGCCACCACCGTGCAGAGCGATACGCCGGTATTGAACTGTCCGACGCGTATGCCCAGGTCCTCTACGATGCGCGGTTGGAAGAGGGGGATGCAGTTCACGAAGACCGTATAGCAGGTGGCCATGAGCAGGAACCCGCCCGCCACGATCCACCAGCCGTAGAACGGGCGCCTGCGGCCGGGCCTTTCCTCGCGTGCCGATTCGCCCCGCATGCTACTCACCGAACCTATCCAGATTGCGGATGAACTCGTAGTAGAAGCCGACGCCGCGCTTGAAGCTTTCCACGTCGAGGTTCTCGTCCTGCCCATGGATGCGCGTGCGCTGGTCGCCGCGGAACAGTATGCCCGCGAACCGGTAGACGCGCGGGAACGCGCGATGGAAATGCCGGGCATCCGAACTGCTGACCTGGATGTAAGGAGCCATACCGGCATCGGGGTAGGCCGCATGCACGATATCGCGGATGTACTCGTAGGCCGCGTCTCCCGGACCGGGCGATATCGGCGAAGGCGCGATGCCGTCGCGCGTTCGGATGGCGACGTCGCCTTCGAAGGCTTCCCGGACGCGCGCGAGCGCCGCCTCGGGCGTGTCGCGCGGATCGATGCGCATGTTCACCGTCGCGTTCGCCCGGCGGGGAATGATGTTCGCGGCGGGCGCCCCTTCAAGCTCGGTGATGGCGGTCGTCGTATGCAGCATGGCGGCGGTTTCAGGATCGTTTTTCAGCATGCGCACGACCAAGGGTCGGAAGAGCCAGAGATTGCCGAAGACGAGCCTGTATCCGAAGCCTGCATAAGCTGCGAGCTCGCGCAGCATGGCATCGAGCACGGACGACATGCGGAAGGGGTGCGGGTTCGTCCGGATGCGGTTCAGCCCCGCCACGAGCCGTGCCGTCGAGTCGTTCGGCGAAGGCGTGGAGGCATGCCCGCCATCCGCCTCCACGGTGATGAAAGCGTTCAGGATGCCTTTTTCCGACAAGCCGACGATGGCGAATTCGTTTTCCACGCCCAGCGGCGCATTGTCAATGACGGCGCCGCCCTCGTCCAGCACCAGGGCGGGATGGATGCCGCGTTCCTTGAAGAGCTCGACGACGAGGGGCGTGGTGTCGCCATTGTCTTCCTCGCAGTTCGACGACCAGAGAAAGATGGTGCGTTTCGGGACGTGACCTTCGGACAGCAGCATCTCGGTCGATTCGTAGAGGCAGGCGAGAAGCGCCTTGTTGTCGACCGAACCGCGTGCCCAGATGCGCCCGTCCTCTATGTCGGCGGCGAAGGGATCGTGCGTCCAGCCGGCCGGATCGGCGGAGACCACGTCATGGTGGGCCATGAGCACCACGGGAGCAAGCTCGGGATCGGTGCCTTTCCATGCGAGCAGGATGCCGTAGGTGTTGACCATCTCGAGCTCGAGCTGCCCGAAGACCCGCGGATACAGCTCGCGCATGCGCGGAACGAACCGATCGAAGGGCTCGTGGTCGGCGTGCGGGTTCTCGCGATCCCATACGGTGGGGATGCGCAGCATCTCGCGGAAGCGTTCGACCGCCGCATCAGAGCCGCGCGCCGCGGTCGGCGGCAGCGCATGGCGCGCGGGCGTGGGCTTCACGCGCGCGGCGTTGACGAGCAGGATCGCAGCGAAGGCCGCGATGACGGCGAGGATGATGAAAACGATGAGCATGGAACCACCTTCTCGCACGAGGGCCGATGAAGGCATCCTATCACGATGCGCGCGTCGGCGCCGCTGCGCCGATCGCGCGTCAAGGTTTCGACGGGACGTTTCAATCAGGGAAAATACCAAGTAGGTACATTTTGGACGAAGGGAAGAGCCTCTTTGGGCCTGTTTCTTCCCGCATGACGCCGCTACCTTCGAGGGCATGCGCTCGGGCAGAGGGAATCCCGGGCGTCTGTCCGCCGCTTCGCGCATCGCGACGACGGACCGGTTTTCTTCGAAGGGAAGGGATGAAGCATGGCAGAGTACAGCAGGCGTTCGTTCTTGAAAGGATCGGCGCTCGTCGGCGCAGCCGGCGCCATGGGTCTCGCGGCCGGATGCGGAACATCCGGCGCCGGCGGGTTCGAGGGGTACGTTCCGGGCGACTATACGGCGGAGGTGAGCGGGCATAACGCTCCGTTCACGGTGAAGGTGAGCTTCACGAAGCATGCGTTGGGCGACATCGACGCCTCGGGCAGTCAGGAATCGCTCGGCGTGGGCAAAAGCGCGATCGGGACGCTTTCCCACGCGATCGTGAAATCGCAGTCGCTCGCATGCGATGCCGTCACGGGCGCGAGCATCACGAGCGCGGCCCTCCTGCAGGGCGTCAAGGATTGCGCGTCGCAGGCCGGAGACACGTCCGAGCTCGAGGCCGCGGCCGGTCCGGTCGACGACGTCATGGATGAATACGAGGCCGACGTCTGCGTCGTCGGAGGAGGCGGGGCGGGCCTCGCCGCAGCCATTTCCGCCGCCCAGGCCGGCGCGCGCGTCGTCGTCATGGAGAAATGCGGCATCCTCGGCGGATCGACCAACGTCTCGGAAGGCGCTTTGAACGCCGTCGATCCCGAACGTCAGGAGAAGCAGGGCATCGAAGATTCGGTCGAGACCTTCTATGAAGCCACCCTCGAAGGAGGGCATAACGAGGGAACCCCCGAGCTCGTCCATTTCCTTACGGACAATGCGCTCGATTCGGTCCATTGGATGGAATCGGTCGGAGTCCGCTTCAAAGACGAGGTCGGTTCGGCCACCGGCTCGCTCGGCCAGCGCAGCCACTATCCGGCAACCCCGTACGGCAATGCGTATATCCGGGCGTTCCAGCGCTACATCGAAGACACCGGCGCCACGGTGCAGATCGTCGACGAGACGGCCGCCCAGACCCTCGTCACCGATGCGAGCGGTGCCGTGACGGGCGTTATGGGCCTGCATCGCAGCGGCAAGGAGGTCACCGTGAAGGCTCCTGCGGTCGTCATCGCGACGGGCGGTTTCGGAGCGAATGTCGCGTATCGCCAGGAGGTCAATACGGGGGTTTGGAAGGACGTCGTGCTTGACGACCGCATCGGCTGCACCAATATCAAGCCCTGCGCGCAGGGCGACGGCCTGAAGCTTGCCGAGGGGGCAGGCGCCGCGCTTACCGGCCTGGCCGACATCCAGCTGCATCCATGCGGAACGCCCGGTACAGGCCTGATGGAGGATATTCGCACGTCAGGGCGCAATCGCATCTTCGTCAACAAGGATGGCGACCGGTTCGTGAGCGAAGGCGCGGCGCGCGACGCGCTCTGCAAGGCCATCTTCGCCCAGCCCGAATCGACGTACTGGGTCGTCGTGAACGTTTTGCGCTATCCTTCTCCGATCACGCCCGACCGCAACGGTGCCACCATCGAGAACATGCTTGCCCAGAAGCATATCGTCGCAGCCGATACGCTCGAAGAGCTTGCCGCGGCGACGGGCATGGATCCCGCGAAGCTCAAGGCGTCCATCGACGCCTACAACGCCATCGTCGACGGCTCGCAGGAAGACGAGTTCGGTTTCAAGGCCGACAACACGGCCGACGCCCAGATGACCGAAGGGCCCTGGTATGCCTGCAGGAAGGTGCCGACCGTGCACCACACGATGGGCGGCATCAAGATCAATGTCGAATCCCAGGCGGTCGACGACGGCGGAAATCCCATCGCAGGGTTGTATGCCTGCGGCGAATGCACCGGCGGCATCCACGGCTCGAACCGCTTGGGCGGCAACGCCATCTGCGACTGCATGACCTTCGGCCGCAACGCGGGCAAGAACGCCGCGGAATACGCCGGCGCGACCGCCTAGGCGCGCGACATCACGGGCACGTACGTCCAAGATCGCAGAGAGGCGCGTCGAAATCGGCGGCATTCGCTTGATTCGGTCCCCGCGCATCGTCTTTTCTCGATGCGCGGGGTTTGCATGCCGCGATGCACCTCCGGCTTGGATCTTCGTTCCTCTCGCATGGATGCATTGTCGGCGTATTGCCGTCGATTCATGCAGCTCGAGACACGAAAAATCGCATCTCAGCCCGCTGCCGTGCGGTCATACGCTGGTTTCCGGATCCAGAAGATCGAGAAGCTCCTGCTTGGAATGCACGCCGGCCTTCGCGTAGATGTTGCGGGTGTAGTTTCTGATGGTGTTCTGGGAATACCCGAGCGTCGACGCGATGATCTTCCGGCTTCGGCCGTGGGACATCAGCGTCACGATGCGCCTTTCCGTGTCCGATAGCCCGAATCTATCGGCGAACCTCGCGATCTGCGGCCGAGACCCGTCGATACTCTTATCGGCGGGAACGCCCATGCCGTCGTTTCCGCTCCGTGCACGCTCGTCCTTGGCGCCCGCGTCTTCATGCCCATTTCCGTCGCGTTCGATCGAGGCGCGTCCGCCCGTATCCCAAGACCATTCTTCCTTCGTGCCGAACAGCTCGCGTCCGTGCAGCATGTCGGGCCGAAGCGCCATGACCATCTCTGCGACGACAACGATCGACATGGTTATCACGACGGGAAGCGAATCGCTCAGCATCTGGTAGGTCGCATATCCCAGGATGCGCCCGAGCGACATCGTAAGAAGCGTTCCTCCGTAGGCGATGCCCAGCAGGTACATGGGATGCCGTGCGGAATGACGCCCGATCATATAGCAGGTGAAGAAGACGAAGCTGTAGAAGAAGCTGATCGCGTTCGTGAGGAGGAACGCGCTCGCGTCGATCGAGGGCCCCCAATCGCTCATGAGCAGCAGGATGCTGAATATCATAAGCACGTTTATGAACCACCAGAAAGCGGCGAACGTGAAACGGCCTTTCCTGACGAGCGCCCACCACAGCAGCAGGGCGACGGCTGCGACCACGAGCAGCTGGTGAACGCTGCGGATCGTCTGGCTCAGCTCTCTCAGGCTGCCGTCGGGGTATCCGAGCCCCATCCCCAAGGCGAAGGCGAACAGCATGAGGGCTGCCACGATCTGCGCGATGCCTCTTTTCTCGGTTCCTTCGAAGAGCGTGTCGAAGGGACGATGGGCGCGCGATGCATCGCCCCTGAGATCGAGCACCTTCATGGCCCTGAGCCAAGCCAGCACGCAGAGCGCCGGCAAGAAGAGGTTGAACAGCGCGAAGACGTCGGTCGTGAGGTAGCCTGCGACAAGCGAGAGCAGACAGGAGAGCGCAAGTCCTCCCGCGCAGTACAGCAGCGCCTCGGAAGGTTTCAGCCTGTCGAAGAAATCCATCCACATGCCTGCGCCCCAGACGAGACCCAATCCTGTGAATACGTAGCGCAGATACTCGAACGAGGTCGTTCCGACATGCAGCTCGACGAAGTAGCAGAGGCTTGCGAGCGTCATGAGGACCATCGATCCCCAGACGAGGATCCGCCTTGCCCTCTGCGAAAGCTCCGCCTTCCGCGCGATAACGAGCAAAACGACGATGACGCCGACGCGAATGAGGTTCGCGGCGACGGTGGCGATGCCCGAGTCTGCGGAGAAATGCAGGTTATAGAGGTTGTATTGATACCAAAGCCTCGTCAAGCCGATGCCGAAGAACGCGAGGGAGAAGCAGGGGAAGGCTGCGAGGCGAAACCCGACGGCGGGGCTCTCTTCCAGTACCTCGCGAACCAAAAGAACCCCCCTTCGCTGTAGGCGGAATCATGCGTGCAGGCCACGAATGATAGCACGGAAGAATCGCGTCGTCGGCATGCCATCGTCGATTCGCGCGCCTTAGGATGCGTAGGATGCACCTTGGTTCGCCATCGTGCGGTCGGGTGATGCCATGGCGTATGCTCCTTAACGTAAGGAACGCTCGGTCTGAAGGAAACCGGCACGAAGGACGGACCATGAAGATAACTATCATCGAAGACGAGGGTCTTCAAGACGTGGAGGTGTCGATTCGCTGCCCTGCGATCGACGAGCAGGTGGCCGGCATCGTGACGCGCCTGCGCCTGCGCGATAGCAAGATCACCGGCGTCGATGAGGATGGGCGCACCCGCGTCGCGGCGGCGGCGGAGGTGCTCTACGTCGAGTCGGTGGACAAGAAGACGTTCGCCTACATGGAGCAAGACGTGCTCGACGTGGGGATGCCGCTCTACGAGGTCGAGGAGCGCCTTCGCGCATGCGACTTCCTGCGCGTCTCGCGGTCATGCGTCGTGAATTTCGGATGCATCAAGGCGCTAAGACCCGATATCAATGGTCGCCTCCTTGCAACGCTCGAGAACGGGGAGGACGTCGTGATATCGCGTCAATATGCATCCGATATCAAGCATAAGCTCGGCCTGCGCTAGCCGGCCTCGATGGGAAGGAATGCGCCATGAATCGCGACGATATCGTAGGGTATGAGGAAGAAACGCCGAAACAGCATGTCAAGAGATTCCTGATCATGGTATGCGTGCTCTTCACGATCTTCATGACTACAGGCCTGGCACTCGGGTTCGTCTTCGGCGACGAAGAGGCTCGGCCGGGCATCATGTATGGCTGGGGGACGCTCGGCGCGTGCGTTATCTCAGCAGGGCTGCAATTCGTGTTCTTCACCGCTGCGGTCATCAAGCGGATGGGATACGTCCTGCGTACGATTCTCTTCGGGATAAGCCTGTATACCGTGTTCGCCGTAATCGCGATCCTGGCAGGATGGTTCCCCATCGGAAACGTCGTCTCATGGGCCACGTTCACGGTCGTCTTCCTGGCCGTTCTGGTGTCCTTGAGCATCTTGTTCCATTTCAAGGAAAAGCATGCCCGTCGCGCGTTGGACGAAGCGCTCGCGCGTTATCGAAGCGGCGGAGAAAGGTAGGATGTCATGGGAAAGGCAAGGTCTACGGGCAAGGTCAAGGTGGTGCTGCTTCGAGCGATGGGCGCCACCATCTTCGCCGTGGTGCTCACCATAATCGCAATCGCCGGGTTGCGCTGGCATAACGCTTCCATGTATACGGTTATGGGCAATATCGCCGCGATGGGTGCGGAAGCCTCGTACGAGACGAACGACGGAATCAGGGCGATCGAGGGCGATTACCTCAAGGGGTTCCATTTCATCCCCGAGCGGCGCACTCATCCCGGCACCGTCGTCGTCTATGGCGGTTCCGAAGGGTCGCCGGCCTATGACCAGGCGGAGGCGATTTGCGCGCAGGGCTATGAAGTGATTGCGCTTTACTTCTGGGGCCAGGAGGGCCAGGCCCCTACGCTCGCGAACGTTCCGCTCGAGCAATTTAACGAAGTCGAGGCATATATCGAAGGTTCCATAGACCATCCGAGGCCCATCACCGTGGTAGGTTCGTCGAAGGGAGCGGAATTCAGCGCCGAGCTCGTTACGCACGGCTTCGCGATCGACAACCTCGTCAACTTCGCTCCGGCCGATCATAGTTACTTCGGCTTGGATTATAAGAATTCAGAGGAGCTTCCGAGCTTCACCTATCAAGGCGATCCCGTGCCCTTCGTGTCGCAGGGGAATGCCGACGCCGGCATCACGGCCCTTCTTCTGTGGGATCTTGCCACCGGCTATCCTCCCTCGTATCGCGCGTGTTACGAAACGGCCGCCGCGAATGCCGACGAGAATACATTGATAGACCTCTCGGGGTTCACAGGCAACGCCCTGTTCTTCGCCGGCGACGAGGATGCCATGTGGCAAAGCGAGGTCGCGGCGGAGGGCCTGGCAGCACAGTCGGAACGCTTCGAGGCGCACGTCTATCCCGGTGCCGGCCATGCGTTCTCGCCCGATCTTGAGGGGCTTGGATCGGGATGGGACATCATGCTCGGAGGAACCTCCGAGGCCGGTGCCGCGGCCTACGAGGATTCGACGCGCATTCTCTACGAGCGCCTCGCCCTATGGCACGGAGAGCTGTAGCGACGGCAGAGGCCTTGGGCTAGGAGATTCGCGTACGCCGCCCGGATAACCTCCGGGCGGTTTTTTCATATCGGGGGATGACTATTCGTGAGGGACATGGTACTTTTTGCGGGTTATAAATTGAAAACGATATTCAAATTCGTTTTATTGCACGAAAGGAGCAAGGAGAAGACGTGTTGGGGAATGCAGCGAAGAAGGTGGTGTCGGCTCTAGTCGCGGGCGTGCTCGCAGGTGCGCTCTGCTCATGCGGAGCCAGGGCCGCGAACGATGGCGGGCAGGAGGCGGCTCAGGACAAGCCGGTCGTCTACGCCACGTTCTTTCCCGTGTACGATCTGACGAAGCGCATCGCAGGGGACAAGATGGACGTGCGCACCGTCATCAAGGGCAATCAGGAACCGCATGATTTCGAGCTTCAGGCCGATGAGATGGCGAAGATCTCCCAAGCGGATCTGATCGTCTACAACGGCGCCGGCATGGAGGGCTTCATCGACGGTCTGAAGGATGCGGCAGGGGATGACGGGAAGTTCCTCGACCTGTCCCAAGGGCTTACGCTGCTCGAGAGCAAGGACGCCGATCTGGGCGATCGCTCGAGCGTGAACCCGCATACCTGGCTAAGCGTGAAGAACGCGCAGGCGGAACTCGATACCATTTATCAGAAGCTAAGCGCGATGGATCCCGGGAACGAGCCCTGCTACCGTGCGAACCTTGAAGCCGCGCAGGCCGATTTCAAGGCGCTCGACGATAAGTTCGAAGAGAAGCTTTCGAAAGTCGATCCCGATAAGAAACGTTTCGTGGTATCGCATGCCGCGTTCAACTACCTTGCGAACGACTATGGTCTCACGCAGGTCGCCGTCACGGGCATCTCGCCCGAAGACGAGCCGTCCGCAAGCCAGCTTGCCACCATCGCCGACTACGTCACGCAGCACGGCATCCGTACCATCTTCTTCGAAGGCAAGGCGACGCCCAAGGTGGCCGAGACGCTTGCCGAGAACACGGGAACGAAGACCGACACGCTGTACACGATGGAAAGCCTGACGGAAGAGGAGGCGGACATGGGCTACCTGAAGCTCATGGAGCTGAATCTGGAGGCGTTGATGCGGTCGTTCGAGTGATGCATGCCGCATCGGGCGGCCCATGCGGTTTACGGTTAGGATTCGCGCCTCCTGCGTATGGCGCGATGGTTCGATAAGGAGCTTTTCACATGAGAAAGAAAACAGGAGCGGCGTTGGCGTGCGTGCTTGCCGCGTCGCTTGCGATCGGCGCTGTCTTCGCGGCGGGCCTGACGGGAAGGACGGCGGCCGATGAAGCTCCGGCACCGAGCGATCCCCGGCCTGCCGCCGTTCCGGAGAAACCGGCTGCCTACGCGGTCGACGATACGACCGAGGTCCTGATAGACGCTGAAGTATCGTCCGACGAAATCGTCAAGATCGTCAAGCATGGCGACCATTGGCACGTCTTCACGAAAGACGGACGCGAGATCATCACGTATACCGATCCCACGAAAGCCACGAGCGCATCCGACCTGACCAACACCGCGAAGGTCGTATCTGCCGACGAGCTGCGCCGCGTCAACGGCAACGATGTCGTGCGCATCCTGAAGCATGGCGACCACTACCACATCTACACCGCCGACGGACGGGAATTCATCACGTACAGCGATCCGAGCTCCCTGTATCCCCATATCGGCATCGGCATCTATACGGGAAGCCATGCCGATCATGGCCGGCACTCGTCTTCCAGCCATGCGGGCTCCGACGCCGACGGTGACGACGGCGGATATGCTCCGTACGTTCCCGGCGGTAATGGCGGGGGCGGCGGCAGCAGCTACGAGCCGTCCGCTCCCGGGTTTGATTTCGTGCGGGTCGTCAGCATCCGCGAGCTGGCCCGCAAGCCCATCGTCAAGATTCTGAAGCATGCCGATCACTACCATGCCTATACGGCCGACGGCACCGAATACATCACCTACGACGATCCGCGCAGCGCCTTCCCCAACATCGCGATCGGCGAATACCAGGGAAGCCACGGAGGAGGCGGTCAAGCGCGGCCTGAAAAACCCGCCAAGCCCGCCGAGCAGAACCCCAACGATCCCAAACGCGTCGTGCGCATCGAGAAGCATGAGGACCATTGGCACATCCATCATGCCGACGGAACGGAAAGCGTCACCCACGACGATCCGAGCGCGCTGTATCCGAATATCAAGATCGAAGATTACGATGCGAACCACGGCCACGCCTTCAAGCCTTTGGACGAAAACGAGAAGTTCACCTACGACGATGTCGAGGCCAAGCTCATCGTGCCCCTCGAATACATCACGTACGGGAATGTGACGTACACGACCAGGTTCGATCGAGAGAACCAACGCTTCGTCATCCCGCATCAGAACCACTTCCACTATGCGTCCATCGAGACCATCATCCAGCTCTCGAAGCCGCCGTTCAACGAGTTCCACGGCTACTCCGCCCGCGATGTGGTCGCAACGCTCAAATACCTCGTGCTGCATCCCGAAGCGCGTCCCAAGGACAAGGAGGATTGGGGCGAGAACGCCGGCGCCGCTTCCGACAATCCGGGCGGAGAGGCCGATTCCGGAATGCACGGGGAAGAGCCCGGGGCCCAGAATCCTAGGGAAGATGAAGAGAAGCCCGGAACCCAGCATGAGAAGAAGGTCGTGCGCATCGTGAAGCAGAGTTCCTATTGGGTTCTGTATTACGACGACGGGTCCACCAAGGTCGTCTTCAACGATCCGAGCGCCGCGCATCCCGATATCACGGTCGAGCAGTTCGAAGGAGGCGGAAGCCAGAAGAGCGACGAGGAGCTCATCGCCGAGTACAGCGCCATGTACGGCATGACCGCCGACGAGTTCACGCATCGCCTGTTCGAGCTTCCGGCTGCACCTTTGAGCAGCATGAAGTTCAACCCTGATGGAACGGTCGTCATCCACGGCAAGACCTATGTGTTCAAGGACATGGGCGCGAAGGCGCCGGCGAACGATGAACACGTCGCAGACGATGCGGTCGGAAATCCTGCAGCGGGCACGGCCGGTCTCGAGGAGACGTCATTCGATTCGAACGATGCGGCATCCGCATCCGATGGTTCATCCGAAGACATCGGCGGCGCCGACGAGTCCGGGGAACGTTCGGGCAATGCCGCTGCGGGTCTGCGCAGCGATGCGACCGACACGATGGACGGCGAAGGCGAGAAGGCTCCCTGTTCTGAAGATCACGCCGCTGATGCGACGGATGGATCCGTCGCATCCGGCGAAGACGCAACAGACCGATAGATCCGACCGCCATGCAACGCGTCGCATGCGCGGAGAAGCCGAAGGCGGCACGCTGCAGCGCGGAGGCTGCAGCGTGCCCTATGCCGCCGAAAATCTCCGCATTGCGGACAACACGGTCAAGTACCATTGCAAGAGCATCTGCAGGAAGCCGGGCGTCCGCTCGCGTCAGGAGCTCTTCGACCTGCTCGACGGCAGATCCTCGTAGATGATGCGTGCTTTCGAGGGCCTGCCGTTCTCGATCCGACGCCGTGCGGGGCCGGAGCGTGATACGCGCATTCTGCGCGGGACGGCCTCCGTTCCATGGTGCATCCGCCGCATGCGGCTGCATAGGCAGAGATGAATGAAGGGAGGTCGTCTGCGTGGATTCGGGGCATGAGGCATCCTGCTTGAAGATAATCGTATCTCCGACGAAGCAGATGAAGCGATCGGACGCGCTGGCATGCGCGACCGTGCCTCTCTACGAACGCCAGGCGCGTCGCATCCTTTCCTGGTTGCGTGGGTTGGCGCTCGACGAGGCCCAGGCTCTTTGGAAATGCAGCGACGCGCTTGCGCGTGAGAGCTACAGTATCGTCCATGCCTCGATTCCGGGGCGCGACCTCACGCCCGCGATCCTCGCGTACGACGGCATCGCGTTCAAGCATATGGCTCCCGCGGTGTTCGACGAAGACGAGCTTGCGTACGTTCAGGAGCATCTCGTCATTCTTTCGGGGCTCTACGGGGCGCTGCGCCCGCTCGACGGCATCGTGTCGTATCGTCTCGAGATGGGTGCGAAGGCCCGCATCGACGGAACGCGCGACCTGTACGATTTCTGGGCGGATAAGCCGTATCGCATGGTCGTCGGCGAGGTGCCGCCGTGCCTCGACTCCTCGGGTGCGAAGGCGTCTGCCGCACCTCCTATTCCCGCCAGTACGGCTGGGTCCAAGCCCTCGGGCGCAAAGGCGTCCGTCGGGCAGGATCCGAGCGAATCGGAACGTTCGTTACGGCCGTCCGAGCTGGAAAGATTTAGTCGTTCGCAGGATGCTCGGGGAGAAGCGCCTTCGCCCGACGCATGCGGCTGCACGATCGTGAACCTGGCTTCAAAGGAGTACTCACGTGTCGTCGAGCGCTTCCTGTCGCCCCGCGACAGGTTGGTGAACTGCACGTTCGCCGAGGTCGGGAATGAAGGCAAGTTCGTTCAGAAAGGCGTGCGGTGCAAGATGGCGCGTGGCGAGATGGTGCGATTCATGGCGTCCAGGCGCATCTCCGATCCTTTAGAGCTTACGGCCTTCGATGCCCTTGGGTATCGCTTCGATGCGGCATCGTCCGCACCCGATTCGCTTGTGTTTCTACGGGAATGACTGTCTTTTGCGCATCGTGCGGCAATGTGAAATCGTATCCATATTTCATTCGTTGGATGTCATCTGCGGTTCCGGCTGAAAAAGCCCTGAGGTAAAAAACTATAACGGCGTTCTTTCATTTTCCCATTGACGCGGCCCGGCCCGGCGCGTAACATAACCGTTCGCGCCGAGGGCGAGCCCCGAGGCGCGGGGAACCTTGAAAGCCGGATACTGTGACGCAAGCGAATTCATGGAATCCTAGACATTCGGACCACATTTCCGAAAACGAGACGGACCCGTCTCACGGGAGCCCGCCCCCCCCTCGGGGGGCCGGCCCCGAAGATGAGAAGGGCCGGGTCGACGGGACGTCACGGAAGCGTCTTACCCGGGCCTGCGGGCCCGGGCTTCCGAACGGAGAGTTTGATCCTGGCTCAGGATGAACGCTGGCGGCGCGCCTAACACATGCAAGTCGAACGGTTAAGGCCCCCTTCGGGGGGCGCATAGAGTGGCGAACGGGTGAGTAACACGTGACCAACCCGCCCCCCCCACCGGGACAACCTCGGGAAACCGAGGCTAATACCGGATACGCCGGGGCCCCCGCATGGGGGCTCCGGGAAAGCCTTGGCGGGAGGGGACGGGGTCGCGGCCCATCAGGTAGACGGCGGGGCGAAGGCCCGCCGTGCCGACGACGGGTAGCCGGGCTGAGAGG
>NZ_GG700631.1:2653-4163 GCF_000162875.1 Slackia exigua ATCC 700122 | reverse complement strand
CCGTGGCCGGAAGGAGCCCGCGCAGGTGGTGCATGGCTGTCGTCAGCTCGTGTCGTGAGATGTTGGGTTAAGTCCCGCAACGAGCGCAACGCCGCATGTTGCCAGCATTCAGTTGGGCACTCATGCGGGACCGCCGGCGCCAAGCCGGAGGAAGGCGGGGACGACGTCAAGTCATCATGCCCCCCATGCCCTGGGCCGCACACGTGCTACAATGGCCGGCACAGCGGGCAGCGGACCCGCGAGGGCGAGCGAATCCCTTAAAGCCGGCCCCAGTTCGGATCGGAGGCTGCAACCCGCCTCCGTGAAGCCGGAGTTGCTAGTAATCGCGGATCAGCACGCCGCGGTGAATGCGTTCCCGGGCCTTGTACACACCGCCCGTCACACCACCCGAGTCGTCTGCACCCGAAGCCGCCGGCCCAACCCGCAAGGGGGGGAGGCGTCGAAGGTGTGGAGGGTGAGGGGGGTGAAGTCGTAACAAGGTAGCCGTACCGGAAGGTGCGGCTGGATCACCTCCTTTCTAGGGAGACCTAGCGAATCCACGCAGAGAACCGAGCCGCCCCCGCCCGCCGTCCCGCGGGCGGGGCGCGGCGGCCCGAGTCCGGGGCACCATCGCGAAGCGTCGCGGCATCCGGCCTCCAGGGGTCCCCCTGGGGGCACCTTGAAAGCCGCATAGCGTCGATTTCACTATGCGAAATCACCATCTCCATCAGATCCCGCGCCGCGAGGCGCGGTGACTGCGCGAGGGTGATCCGCATCGTAAGATCGCGAAGATGCAACAACCAACGCTTCATGAGACATGAAGCTCTATCCGTAACGAAGACTTACGTCAGTTACTGCATGTGGACCTTAATTTAGATATCCCTTCGGCGGATTCCGGGGAACCGGAAGATGTCGAGGGCGCACGGTGGATGCCTTGGCATCCGGAGCCGAAGAAGGACGTGGCAAGCTGCGATAAGCCGCGGGGAGGCGCAAACGGCCTTCGATCCGCGGATCTCCGAATGGGGGAACCCGCCCGGGGCCATGCCCGGGCGCGCCCGCCCGAACGCATAGGGCGGGACGGGGCAACCGGGGGAACCGAAACATCCAAGTACCCCGAGGAAGAGAAATCAAACGAGAACGCGCGAGTAGCGGCGAGCGAAAGCGCGCGAGCCCAAACCGGCGGCGCCGTCGAGCCTCGACGCGCTGGCCCGCCGGGGTTGCGGGGCATGCGAGGGGAGGGGTCGAGCCCTCCCGGGAGGTTGCAAACCGCACGCGCAGCGGAACGGCATGGGAAGGCCGGCGATACCGGGTGAGAGCCCCGTACGCGAAGCGCATGCGGCCTCCCCGGCATGTCCCCGAGTAGGCCCGGGCACGTGAAACCCGGGCCGAAGCTGGGGGGACCGCCCTCCAAGGCTGAACACTCCCGGATGACCGATAGTGGACGAGTACCGTGAGGGAAAGTGAAAAAGCACCCCGAGAGGGGAGTGAAACAGCGCCTGAAACCGTGCGCCCACAAGCAGTCGAGCGCCCC
>NZ_GG700631.1:1201-2553 GCF_000162875.1 Slackia exigua ATCC 700122 | reverse complement strand
CCCGCTAAGGCCCCAATTCCGCGCTGAGTGGCAAAGGATGTGCGTTTGCCTAGACAACAGGATGTTGGCTTAGAAGCAGCCATGCATTCAAAGAGTGCGTACAGCTCACTGGTCGAGTGGACATGCGCCGACAATACACGGGGCTAAGCGCGGAGCCGAAGCGGCGGGGCCGCGCCGTAGAAGGCGCGGCCGGTAGGGGAGCGTTCCGCGCAGGGGCGAAGCCGCCGGGGCGACCGGCGGTGGACCGCGCGGAAGCGAGAATGCAGGCATGAGTAACGAGAGAGGGGCGGGAAACCCCTCCGCCGTAAGCGCGAGGTTTCCTGGGCGAGGCTAATCCCCCCAGGGTCAGTCGGGCGCTAAGGCGAGGCCGGAAGGCGTAGCCGATGCCCAGCAGGCGGACATTCCTGCACCGCCGCCGGACCGCTAGGACCGACGGGGCGACGAAGGAGGATAGGCGGGCGGGGTTCTGGACGTCCCCGTGAAAGCGCGTAGGGCGGGCCGCAGGCAAATCCGCGGCCCACGGAGCCTGAGACGCGAGACGAAGCCCTCGAGGCGAAGCCGCTCATTCCATGCTTCCGAGAAAAACCCCTAGGCAGGGCCGGCGGCGCCCGTACCTAAACCGACACAGGTGCGCGGGTAGAGCATACCGAGGCGTTCGGGAGAACCATGGCCAAGGAACTCGGCAAAACCGCCCCGTAACTTCGGGAGAAGGGGCGCCGCCGGGGGTGGAGGGGCGAGCCCCCCGAGCCCGCGGCGGCCGCAGCGAATAGGCCCAGGCGACTGTTTACCAAAAACACAGGACTCTGCCAAGCCGCAAGGCGACGTATAGGGTCTGACGCCTGCCCGGTGCCGGAAGGTCACGCGGAAGGGTCAGCGCAAGCGAAGCCCCGAAGCCAAGCCCCGGTAAACGGCGGCCGTAACTATAACGGTCCTAAGGTAGCGAAATTCCTTGTCGGGTAAGTTCCGACCTGCACGAAAGGCGTAACGACCTGGGCGCTGTCTCGGCCATGGACCCGGTGAAATTGCATTATTCGTGAAGATGCGAATTACCCGCGGAAGGACGGAAAGACCCCGTGAACCTTCACTGCAGCTTGGCATTGGCCGACGGTTCGGTGCGTAGAGGATAGGCAGGAGCCCGCGAAGCGGGGGCGCAAGCCCCCGCGGAGGCGCCCTTGGAATACTGCCCCCATCGCTCCGGCGGCCTAACGCGCGGCCGCCATCCGGCGCGCGGACCGTGCCAGGCGGGCAGTTTGACTGGGGCGGTCGCCTCCCAAGAGGTAACGGAGGCGCGCGCAAGGTCCGCTCGGGACGGTCGGCAACCGTCCTGTGAGCGCAAGAGCACAAGCGGGCCT
>NZ_GG700631.1:0-1101 GCF_000162875.1 Slackia exigua ATCC 700122 | reverse complement strand
GCGGAGGTAGGGCGCCGGACGGCCGAGGGGGCTTCACCGCCTACCGAAGCCGACCGAACTGCGAATGCCGCGACCAGACACCCCGGGAGTCAGGCCGCGCGGGCTAAGCCGCGCGGCCGAGAGGGGAACAGCCCAGACCGCCCGCTAAGGCCCCCAATTCCGCGCTGAGTGGCAAAGGATGTGCGTTTGCCTAGACAACCAGGATGTTGGCTTAGAAGCAGCCATGCATTCAAAGAGTGCGTAACAGCTCACTGGTCGAGTGGACATGCGCCGACAATACACGGGGCTAAGCGCGGAGCCGAAGCGGCGGGGCCGCGCCGTAGAAGGCGCGGCCGGTAGGGGAGCGTTCCGCGCAGGGGCGAAGCCGCCGGGGCGACCGGCGGTGGACCGCGCGGAAGCGAGAATGCAGGCATGAGTAACGAGAGAGGGGCGGGAAACCCCTCCGCCGTAAGCGCGAGGTTTCCTGGGCGAGGCTAATCCCCCCAGGGTCAGTCGGGCGCTAAGGCGAGGCCGGAAGGCGTAGCCGATGCCCAGCAGGCGGACATTCCTGCACCGCCGCCGGACCGCTAGGACCGACGGGGCGACGAAGGAGGATAGGCGGGCGGGGTTCTGGACGTCCCCGTGAAAGCGCGTAGGGCGGGCCGCAGGCAAATCCGCGGCCCACGAAAGCCTGAGACGCGAGACGAAGCCCTCGAGGCGAAGCCGCTCATTCCATGCTTCCGAGAAAAACCCCTAGGCAGGGCCGGCGGCGCCCGTACCTAAACCGACACAGGTGCGCGGGTAGAGCATACCGAGGCGTTCGGGAGAACCATGGCCAAGGAACTCGGCAAAACCGCCCCGTAACTTCGGGAGAAGGGGCGCCGCCGGGGGTGGAGGGGCGAGCCCCCCGAGCCCGCGGCGGCCGCAGCGAATAGGCCCAGGCGACTGTTTACCAAAAACACAGGACTCTGCCAAGCCGCAAGGCGACGTATAGGGTCTGACGCCTGCCCGGTGCCGGAAGGTCACGCGGAAGGGTCAGCGCAAGCGAAGCCCCGAAGCCAAGCCCCGGTAAACGGCGGCCGTAACTATAACGGTCCTAAGGTAGCGAAATTCCTTGTCGGG